>JBPOHI010000050.1:0-2810 GCA_052035735.1 Acidobacteriota bacterium | reverse complement strand
ACCGGATCGCCGTTCCACGGACAGACCTCCTGGCAGATGTCGCAGCCGAAGACCCACGGCCCCATCCCCGCCCGGATCGCGGGCGGGATGTCGCCGCGCTGCTCGATCGTCCAGTAGCTGATGCAGCGCGCGCTTTCGAGCCGGTAGGCACTCAGCGCGCCGGTAGGGCAAGCGTCCAGGCAGCGAGTACACGAACCGCAAAGATCGGCGACCGGCAGATCGGGACTCAAGTCGAGAGAAAGCAAAAGCTCGGCCAAGAGAAAAAAAGAGCCGGCGTCAGGGTGCAGCAAGTTCGTGTTCTTGCCGAACGACCCCAGCCCCGCTCGCGCGGCCCACTCGCGCTCGAGGAGCGGCGCCGTGTCGACGCAGATGCGCGCTTCGACTCCGGGCAGCTCCGCCTCGATCGCCGCTCTCACTTCACCGAGCTTTTCGCGCATCGAATCGTGGTAATCCTCGCCGCGCGCGTAGCGCGCCACTCCTTGCCAGAAGTCACTCTGGTTATCAGAGGCGCCGCGCTCTGCGGGCGGCGCGTAGTCGAGCGCGACGCACAGCACGCTCCGCGCGGCGGGAAGGAGGATGCGAGGATCCTGGCGCAGCGCGGCATGCTTCTCGAGATAGCCCATGCCGGCGTGCCCGCCTTCGCCGATCCAGCGCGCGTAAGCCTGACCGGTGCTCGTCTCGCCGAGCGTGGCGACGCCGGCACGGCTGAAGCCGGCGGCGAGCGCCAGCTCCTTGATCCACCCGGCCAGCGCGCTGCGATCCATGCGCCGATTGTACGGGGAGCGTGCGGTAGACTCCCCGGGCTTTTTCGCCTCCCCCTGGAACACAGGCCCTACGGGCACGAGAGGAAGATCGTATGGACGCTTTCGCCGAGATGAAGGAGATGGGGCACGAGCGCGTGCTGCTGTGCTCGAACCCCGAGGTCGGACTGCAGGCGATCATTGCCGTCCACTCGACGGTCCTCGGCCCGGGCCTGGGCGGCACCCGGATGTGGCCCTACGAGAGTTTCGACGCGGCGTTGACCGACGCCCTGCGCCTGTCGCGCGGCATGACCTACAAGGCTGCGGCGGCGGGGATCAACCTCGGCGGCGCCAAGGCGGTGATCGTCGGCGACCCGAAGAAGGACAAGTCGGAGGCGCTCTTCCGCGCTTTCGGCCGCTTCGTCGATTCGCTCGGCGGCGACTACATCACCGCCGAGGACGTCGGCACCAACACCTCGGACATGGAGCTCATCGCGCAGGAGACCGCCTGGGTGACCGGCGTCGCGCCCGAGCTCGGCGGCGGCGGCGATCCCTCGCCGGTGACCGCGCTGGGCGTCCTGCAGGGGATCCGGGCCTCGGCGCAGAGCCTCTGGGGCGCGAGCGACCTCAAGGGCCGCCGGGTGGCCATCCAGGGTCTCGGCAGCGTCGGCGGCTACCTCGCTGGCTACCTCAAGGACGAAGGGGCGCAGCTGGTCGGCTGCGACATCGACGCCGGCGCGATCGCCAAGGCTCGCGATCTGGGTGTCGAGATCGTCGCGCCGGAGGCGATCTACGACGTCGACTGCGACATCTTCGCGCCTTGCGCGCTGGGTGCGATCCTCAACGACGACACGCTGCCGCGCCTCAAGGCGAAAGCGGTCGCCGGCGGCGCCAACAACCAGCTCGCCGACCCCGCCCGTCACGGCGCCGAGATCGCCCGCCGCGGCATCCTCTACGCGCCCGATTTCGTGATCAACGCCGGTGGCCTGATCAACGTCTTCCAGGAGTTCATCGGCTACGACCAGGATCGCGCCCTGCGCCGGGCGCGCGGCATCTACGACAACGTGCTGCGGGTCTTCGCGATCGCCGGGCGCGACGGCGTGCCGACCGCCGTCGCCGCCGACCGCATGGCCGAGGCGCGCATCGCCGACGTCAAGAAGCTCGGACCGCGCCATTGGGAGCGCGCGGTCGTCGAGCGGCTGTCGAGCTGAGTCAGGCGGAGCGCCGGCGGATCTCGGCGAGCATCGCTTCGACGACCGCGTCGGGAGCGAGCTCGCCGGTATCGAGACGCAGCGCGTCCGGGGCCGCCTGAAGCGGCGACTCGCTGCGCGAGCTGTCGCGCGCGTCGCGCTCGGCAAGCTGGCGGGCGACCTCGCCGGGATCGACGCCGCGGCCGCCCTGCTCGAGCTCGGCGTGGCGGCGATGGGCGCGCACTTCGGGCGCGGCGTCGAGGTAGAACTTGAACGGCGTCTCCGGCACGACCACGGTGCCGATGTCCCGCCCCTCCATCACCCCGCCGTGAAGGTGCACGAACTCCTGCTGCAGGGCGACCAGGCGCCGCCGCACCTCCGGATGCACAGCGACGCGCGACGTCAGGGCGCTCACCTCGGGAAGTCGCAGGCGGTCCCCCGGCTCCTCGCCGGCGAGCTCGACGCGAGCCCCTCCCGCGTGCAGCACCAGCCGCAGCGGCATGGCCGCCACCGCCGCCGCGACGGCGGGCCGGTCCTCGGGGTCGATCCCGCCGTGGGCGAGGTGCAGCGCGGTGGCGCGATACATCGCGCCGGTGTCGATGTAGGGCACCGCGAGCCGCGCCGCCAGACGCCGGGCGGCGGTGCTCTTGCCGACCCCGGCCGGTCCGTCGATGGCGACGACGATGGGAGCCCGGCCGACGCCCACTGCGATCCCTGCGCTCACCGCGGGCGGGAGGTCCTGGGCGTCCGGCCGGAGCCCGCTCGGCCGCGTCCGGCGCCGCGGGGGTTCTCGCCGCGCGCCGCACCGGCAGGCCGCACGCGACGGGCAGGCCGGTCGCCGCGCGGCGCACCGTCGCCGCTCGCCGCACGCGCCGGGCGG
>JBPOHI010000208.1:0-23360 GCA_052035735.1 Acidobacteriota bacterium | reverse complement strand
CGGCTAACGGATCCGGAGTTGAGCGGCGCGGTACGCGACTGCTGCCGAGCGCAGCGAGCCAGAAGCGTTCCCCCGCGTCCGCTCGAACGACTGGTTAGCCCGCAAGTCGCGCATCGCCTACACGCTACCACCAGGCTCCCCGAGCGGCGACGCGCTTCGAAGTGGGCGACGCCGGAAGGCGCCACCGCTCGCCGAAGCCAGCGCCGGTCGAGTACTTCGGACGTACCGCGTGCTGAAGCTGGGAATCGCGGGAGCGCCTCGAAGCGCCGCTGCGGGACGACACCGCTGCGCAGAGCTCAGCGAGGTGCGGCGGGGAAAAACAAGAAGAGAGCGCTGAGCGACAGGCAACGACCTTTTGCGGGCTAACTACCGTTGGTCGCGACACGGCGCGTGGACGTTTGGTGTGACATTGGGCGTTTTGGATTGTGGCACATCTGCGTGAGGGGGCTGACAAGGTCAATGGGTGGTTTGGGATCCGCTGGTTTCGGGGGCGTAAGGCTGGTTGGGGAACTGGCGGAATTCGGTCGAATAATCCGCGAGGGACCGGGTTGGTTTCGGTCTCTTTCGGTCTCTTTCGGTCTCCTTCGGTCGGCGCGGAGAGGCGTCGGGTTGGCGTGGGTTGCCGGGGTGCTGGGCGCGGGTGCGGGGCGGGGTGGAGTGGGGTGGGGTGGGGTGGTCAGTAAGCGAGGTAGGTGATCCCGCGCTGCAGGCCGTTGGGATGGGCTTCGGTATTGCGGAAGGTGACCGGGATGGTGAGACCGCCGCGGCCGAGGACGCCGAAGTGGAGGTGGGGGGAGATGCCGGCGCGGCCGGTCTGGCCGGAGAGGGCGATCGGCTCTCCCTGGCGGACCGCGCGTCCCGGCGCGACGAGGACGCCCTGTTGGGTGAGATGGAAGTAGACCGCGGCGGTGCCGTCGTCGTGCTGGACGAGGACGTAGTTCGACTCCGTAACCACACCGTTGCCGTCGGCGAAGCGCTCTTCGAGCTCGGCCACGATGCCGGCGCGCGCGGCGACGACGGTGCTGCCGATCGGCATGGCGAAGTCGTAGGCGTAGCCGTCGCGTGTGCCGGCGGCGTGTGTCCCCGGGGTGCAGTTCCCCTGGATCACCAGGTACGCCTCACCCGCGGCGTACGGCAAGACGTAGGGCGAGGTCGATGCCTCCGGCCAGGGGCCGCAGTCCGGGGCGCCGAGCGAGGCCGTCGGCGAGCTGCCATCGCAACTGAGCGCGCTCGCGACGAGGAGGGCTGCGAGTCGTTTCGCCATGGTCAGTCGAGACTCCGGCTCTCGGGCAGGTAGTCGCCGAGGAAGTTCCGCTCCATGCCGTAGCCCCAGCCGGCGCCGTGGTCGGTAGTGATGGCTCTCATCGCAGACCCTCCAGTGGCCGAAGAAGGCGCGTGACGGAGCTCGGAATCGAGATCGAGGCTCGCGAGGTCGCCGCCCGAAGCGAGCACCGCTTTGAGCGCGGTCACGTCGTTGTCGTATACGAACCACTGCAGGAACTTCGTCTCGCCCGCGTCGAGGAGCGTCCGCCACTGGGGGAGAAGCAGGAGCTGGAAGACGAGGTTGGTGCGGCCGCGGGCGATGCGATCCAGCAGGTCGGGGGCGTTCATCGGGGCTCCTTGGCGTCGGCTGGCGTCACGGCCGTGTCCTCCTCGCGGCGCGGCGATCTTAGCCCGAGCTCCCTACCCGTTCGGACTGGTCTTCCCGGGGGGCATGGCGGAGAATAGGGTATCCGTTCACTCTCTGAGGATGCGCTGATGTCCGTCTCCTGCCGAACTGCCGTCGCTTCGCTCTTCGCCGCTGCCGTCGTGATGGCCGCCGGATCTGCCTCGGCGGACATCTCCGGCTTCGTCACCGTCGAGGGGAGCGGCATTCCCGGGACGCCGATTGCCGGCGCCTACGTGCACATCCAGGCCGATCTCGTGACGCCGGGCGACTTCACTGCCGCCGACGGCAGCTTCACGATCGCCGCCGATCCCATCGGGCAGGTGGTGCTCGCGGCCTCGATTCCCTATCTGCGCAGCGCCGCCGAAAACTTCGTTATCGGCTGGGCGCCGGCGGTCGCCGGCGAAACCGGGGTCGACATCCGGATGGCGGTGCTGCCGGCGAACGACGATCCGGCCTACGTCCCGGCCGATGTCTCCGAGTGCGGCGCCTGTCACTTCGAGCGCTACACCCAGTGGTCGACCTCGCACCACGCCTACTCGGCACAGAACAAGTGGGTCCTCGACGTCTTCGCCGGCACCGGCACGCCCGGCGGCGGCGCCGGCTACGTGTTCAAGGATCTTCACGACCCGGGCGAGACCGGTTTCTGCGCCACCTGCCACGCCCCGATGCAGGACTTGCAGGATCCGCGGCCCGAAGGGGTGCCGCTCGACGAGGCCACGGAGCCGCACGGTGCGCAGGGGATCCTCTGCGTCGCCTGCCATCAGATGGACTCGATCGACGCCACCCACATCAACGCGCTCAACCATCGCGGCAAGGCGACCTTCCGCTTTCCCCAGGCCGGCCAGGGCGAGAGCACCTCGCAGTTCGTCTGGGGGCCGATGGACGACGTCACCTTCAGCCTGATGCGGCCGTCGTTCTCGATGCTGCATCGCACGTCGAACCTGTGCGCCGCCTGCCACCAGTACCACAACCCGGTGACCGACGCGCCGGGGCAGAACACCTTCCTCGAGTGGCAGTCCTCGCCGTACGGAACGCCGGGCCCGAACTACCGCACCTGCCAGGACTGCCACATGGGGACGCTCGCCGGGATCGGTCAGAACTGCGAGTTCGGCGGCCCGGACCGGGAGAGCGCCGAGCGCCACGCGCACACCTTCATCGGCTCGACGCCGGCGACGCTGTCGGCGAACATCGCGCTGACCACCGCCGTCGCCGAGACCACGGACGGCCGCGTCCGCGTCACCAGCGCGGTCGACAACTTCGGCGCCGGCCACGACTTCCCGACCGGCATCTCGCTGCGCAACGCGATTCTCTGGATCACCGCCAGCGTGAACGGGCAGCCGCTCGCGCAGGCCTCCGGCCCGACGGTACCGTTCTGGGCCTCGGACGACGTGCCGGGAGAGCAGCCGGGCGACCTCGCCGGGCAGCCCGGAAAGGGCTTCGCCAAGGTGCTCGAAGGGCGGATCAACGGTCAGGGGCCGGTGGTGCGGCCGGTGCTGTTCATCGACGCCGAGAACGTCTACTCGCTGACCACCATCCCCTCGGGCACCGTCGATACGACCGAGGTCGAGTTCGCACTTCCTCCCGGGACCGCTCCGGGCACCACCGTCGACGTCACCGCGGTGCTGCTCTATCGCCGCGCCTGGCGCTCGCTGGTCATGACCAAGGGTTGGACCGAAACGACCCACGGCGACCCGATCGAGATCGAGGTGGCGCGCAACGAGGAGTCGATCGCGGTGACCGGCGGAGGCATCGTCGAGATTCCGGCGCTCTCCCCGGCGGGTCTCGGAATCGCCGCACTGGCCCTCGCCATGGCCGGCTGGTGGGCCCTCTCCCGCCGCCGGGCCTGAGAGCCGTTCAGGGGAGCGCTGCCGACCAGGCGCTCGTGTCGGCGCTCGCGAAGCCGTCGCGGAACAGGATGTACTGCTGCAGCATCGCGAGCGCGTCGATCCGGCCGGAACCGAAGGTATTGTTGGGGAAGACGCCCGAAGCGACCCCGCACCCGCCGCCGAAGACCGGATGGACGGCCGAGCGCCGGACGAGCTCCTCGATCCGGTCGACCTCGCCGGCGAGCGCCGGATCGGCCGAGAGCAGGAGCGCCACCAGCCCGGCGACATGCGGGCCGGCCATCGAGGTGCCGCTCCAGCCCCCTTCGTAACTCGTCGTGCTGGTGCGGGTGCTCGACCGGATGTTGTCGCCCGGCGCGGAGATATCCGGCTTCATCCGGTTGCTCGCGTCGACGGTGACCGGTCCGCGGCTCGAGAAGGAGGAGATGGCGTCGGTCGAGGTGGTCGAGCCGACGGTGAAGGAAGCGTCATAGATCGCCGCCGGATTCGAAACCGTCGAGCAGGCGGAGCCGCTGTTGCCCGCCGAGACCACGGGCACGATCCCGGCGGCACGCACGCTCTCGACCACCAGCCGCATCGCCTCGGTGGCAAAGGCGTCGCAACCCTCGTCGACATCGCAGCCCCAGGAGTTGTTGATGACGTCGGGAGCCGCCGCCGGATCCGGATTCTGGCCGGCGAGGTCGGTCGGCGCCAAGAACCACTGCCAGCACTCGGTGTAGGTGGCGGGCGTCCCGGCGCCGACATTCATGTTGCGGCAGGAGATCCACTTCGCCGCCGGCGCCATGCCGATCTGATTGCCGGCGCCGTCGTCGCCGACCATCGTCCCCATCGTGTGGGTGCCGTGGCCATGGTCGTCGCACGGGGCGACGGCGTTGGCCCCGCAGCTGCCGCCGCTGGCGTGGATCGCATCGTGCCAGTTGTAGGCGTGATTGGCGGTGGTGCCGTTCCAGCCGCGGTACTTCGCCTTGAGCGCGGCGTGGTCCCAGCGATAACCGGTGTCCTGGCCGGCGACGACGACCCCCTGGCCGCTGTATCCGAGCGCCCAGACTTGCGGCGCGTTGACTTGGGTGATGTTCCACTCGACGGCAGCGGGCGACTCCGCCGCGGGTTCGGCAGCGGTCGTCCACGGCTCGGCCCCGCGCAGGGCGACCATCGGGTTCGCGGCCAGAGCGGCCACGTCCGGCCGCGCGGCGAGCGCAGCGACGACAGCGGCGTCGCCCTTCGCCCAGACGAGGTTCGCGATCCAGAACGACCGGTGCGCCACCCCGGCGCGCGTCAGCTCCGCGAGAAGCGGCGCCTGGGTGCGAGCGGAAGTTTCGCGCAGCCTCTCGAAAACGTAGCGCCCCTTGGTCTCTTTGCCGCGGAGCGCCCCGGCGCCGGAGAGATCGGCCTGCTCGGCCAAGACGATCAGGAACTCGGCCTCGCCGGAGGGCGCGAGCGCCAGCCGGTCGAGCACCCATGGATCGACTTTGTCGGACCAGTTTGCGGAGGCTGGACGAGCGGCGGACAGGATGCCCAGCGACAGCAGCAGCGCGACGACGCGGAATCCAAGGTCCATACGCATGGGTCCAACCTCGCTCGAATCGGAGGCGGGAGCGTAACACGCCAAGCACCGCGGCCGGCCCGCGGGGGGCCGGGCGGTGCTCAGCGGCAGAGGCGCGCCAGGGCCGGGGGCTGATGGACCTGGATGTGGTGCGAGCTGTCGACCGACAGGTAGCCCTTCTGGCGGAACTCGACCATCACCTGGTTGACGCGCTCGCGCGAGGCGCCGACCAGCTCGGCGAGGTCGGTCTGGGTGAGGCGGAGGTTGATCCGCACGCCGCCGCCCTGGGCCTCTTCGGGAGTGCCGTAACGTTCGGTGAAGGCGAGGAGCTGGCGCGCCAGCCGGCCGGCGACGTCGAGCGAGGAGAGCGACTGGATCTGCTCGTTGGCCATGCGCAGGCGGCCGGCCAGGAGCCGCACCAGATTCTGGGTGAACTCCGAAACGTTCTTGAGACAGTCCTGGAAGGTGGCGCGATCCATCCACAGGAAGGTGCACTTCTCCATCGTCATGACGTTGGCGGAGCGCCCGGCCGAGTCCACCAGGCTCATCTCGCCCACCGTGTCGCCGGCGCCGAGGAAGGCGAGGATGACCTCGCGGCCGTCCATCTGCTCGATGAGGATCTTGACTGTCCCCTCGAGGAGGACGTAGACCACCTCCCCGGGCTGCTCGGCGGTGATCATGTTAGTGCCGGCGGGCACCGACTTCTTGTGCATCACTTCGTTTAGGCGCTTCAGCCGCTCGGCCGGAATGCCCCGGAAGAGCGGGATCTCGCCGAGCAGATTCGGATCGTTGAGGGCGGTCAAGGGGCCTCCATTCGGAACGAGCCATGATTGTAACCGCTGTTCGGTTACGGTGCGCGTTGCCGGCGGGCGCCGCGCGAAGCGGAAGCTCTCCCGCGTCGGCCGGGAATCCCGATACGCTGTGCGCTCGTCGCAGAACGCCGGGCCTGCCGCCGGGCGGCACGCGGTCGTTCGAGGAGTGGTCATGAAACGCGTCCTCTTGCCCCTGGTCTTGTTGCTCGCCATCGCCGCGGCGGTGGCCCTCTACTGGCACTGGAGCGCCGCTGGGCCGGGCGAGCTGATGCTCTCGGGCTCGATCGAGGCGCGCCTCGTCGAGGTCGGTTCGCTCGTCGGCGGACGCGTGGCGGAGGTTCGCGCCGAAGAGGGCTCCGAGGTCGCGGCAGGGGACGTCCTCGTGGTGCTCGAGTCCGCGCTCATCGACCGTCAGATCGAGGGCCAGCGGGCGGCGGTCGCCGAGGCCGCTGCCGCGGTCGCCCTCGCCGACGCCGGGCCGCGCAGCGAAGCGCGGGCGCGGGCGCGCATCGCCTGGGAGGCCGCCAAGACCGAGCTCGGCCGTGTCGAGCCGCTCTTTCGCGAGGGGGTCGTCGGCCGCGCCGAGTACGACCGCGCCCTCGTCCAGGAGGCGACCAGCCGGCAGAACTGGCAGGAGGCCGATAGCGGCTCGCGCCGCGAGGACCGCGCCGGAGCGCACGCGGCGCTGGCGCGCCAGGAGGCGCAGCTCGCCTTCCTCGAGCGTCAGCGGCAGGAGCTCACGGTGACCGCCCCGGCGGCCGGCAGGATCGAGTCGTTCGACCTGCGGCCGGGAGATCTCGTAGCGCCCAATCAGCCGGTCGCGACGCTCCTCGAGCCGAACGAGCTCTGGGTGCGGGTGTACGTCCCCGAGACCGAGCTCGGGCGGGTTCAGGTCGGACAGGCGGCGCGTCTCCGCGTCGACAGCTTCCCGCAGCGCGACTTCGCCGGCCAGGTGGTCGAGATCCGCCACCGCGCCGAATATCTCCCCCGCAACGTCCAGACGCTCGACCAGCGCGCCGACCAGGTCTTCGGCGTCAAGGTGGCAATCGCGAAGGCGCCGGAGCTCAAGCCGGGGATGGCGGCGTTCGTGAAGATCCAGACGGTGCCGCCGGTTGCGGACGCGGCCGCGATGGCGACGGGAGGCTCGTGACCGCCACCTCATCTTCCGGCGAGTCGCCGCTCGGGATCGAGGTCCAGGGGGTGTCGCGCGACTTCGGGACGTTTCGCGCCCTCGACAGGGTCTCGCTCGCGGTGCCGCGCGGCGAGATCTTCGGCCTGCTCGGCCCCAACGGCTCGGGCAAGTCGACGCTCATCCGCATCCTCTGCGGCCTGCTCGCGCCCAGCGAAGGCCGGGCGCTCGTCGACGGCCTCGACGTCGCGACCGCCGGCGAGGAGATCCGCCGCCGGATCGGCTACGTCCCGCAGCGCTTCTCGCTCTACGAAGATCTGACGGTGCTCGAAAACCTCGACTTCTTCGCCGCCGTTTACGGCCTCGAAGGGGCGCGCCACGTCGAGCGCCGCGAGTGGGCGATCGCGCTCACCGGGCTCGATCCGTACCGCCGGCGCCTCGCCGGCAGGCTCTCCGGCGGCTGGAAGCAGCGCCTGTCGCTCGCCGCTGCGCTGATGCACGAGCCGCGCATCCTGTTTCTCGACGAGCCGACGGCCGGCATCGATCCGGTCGCCCGGCGCGAGCTGTGGAACCTCCTCTTCACCCTCGCCGGCAAAGGGGTGACGCTCCTCGTCACCACCCACTACATGGACGAGGCCGAACGCTGCGGGCGCGTCGCCTATCTCTACCTTTCGAAGATGCTGGTCCAGGGGACGCCCGACGAGCTGGTCGGGCTACCGGCGGTGACGCCTTTGGGAACGCGGCGCGTCGAGGCCGCCTGCGCCCGCGGCGCGGCGGCGGTCATGGAGCGGTCGCGGGGGCTCGCCTACGTGCGCGAGGTGACGATCTTCGGCAACGCCCTGCACCTTCTGCTCGAGGCCGGGGTCGCCGATGCACAGGTCGCGGCCGATCTCGCGGCGGCGGCCGGCGCGGAGGTCGACGTGCGTCCGATCGCGCCGTCGCTCGAGGATGTCTTCGTCCGCCTCACGCGCCTCCAGGTCGAAGGAGGAGCGACGCAACCGACCGCCCCGGCCCTCGCCGCCGCAGGCGGCGCCAGCGTGCCAGCGCTGCGGCGCGCAGCGCCGAATGAGAAAGAACCCGGCGAGTGAGATCCATCCCGCCGGTGCTCGCCAAGGAGGCCCGCCAGATGGTGCGCGACGGCGCGACGCTGCGCTTCGCGCTCGCCATCCCGGCCTTCCAGCTCATACTCTTCGGTCTCATCGACAGCAACGTCCGCCACGTGCCGACCAAGGTCTTCGACCAGAGCCGCACCCAGGCCTCGCGCGAGTTGGTCGACGACTTCGTCAACACCAGCCTCTTCGATGTCGTGGGCTACGTCGACTCGCGCGACGAGCTCCGCGAAGAAATCGTCGCCGGCCATGCCCAGGTCGGGCTCGAGATCCCGCCCGACTTCGCGCGGCGAAGACTCCGCGGCGAGAGCGCCGACGTGCTGGTGCTGATCGACGGCTCGGACTCGTCGATCGCCTCGCAGGCCCTGTCGGCCGCGACCGGCCTCGCTCTCTCGCGCTCGCTCGACCAGTTGATGCGCGAGGCCGGGAGAAGAGAGCCGCCCCTCCTGCCTCATCCGGTGATGCTGTTCAATCCCGACTCGCGCAGCGCCAACCTCCTCATCCCCGGCCTGGTGGCGATCCTGCTCACCTTCTCGGGGACGCTGTTGGCCGCCTTCTCGATCGTCCGCGAGCGCGAGCGCGGAACGCTCGAGCAGCTGATGGTGACGCCGGTGTCGCCGATCGCCGTCGTCGTCGGCAAGCTCCTGCCCTATCTCGCGCTCGCCTTCCTGCAGCTGCTGCTCGTCCTCGGCCTGATGACCTGGATCTTCCAGGTGCCGATTCACGGTTCGCTGCCGCTGCTCCTGAGCCTGTCGGTGGTCTACCTCGCGGCGCTGCTCTCGCTCGGCCTGCTCATCTCCTCCCGCGCCAGCTCGCAGATGGAGGCGGTGCAGGGCGCGCAGATGGTCCTCCTGCCATCGATCATGCTGTCGGGCTACATCTTCCCGCTCTCATCGCTGCCCGACTTCCTGCTGCCGATCTCGCAGATTCTCCCGGCCACCCACTTCATCGCCATCTCGCGCGGCATCATCCTGCGCGGCGCCACCTTCGAGGATCTCTGGGAGCACGTCGCGGCACTGGTTGCGATCGCCCTGGTGCTGGTGGCCGCGAGCAGCCGCGCCTTCCGCAAGACCATGCGGTAAGAAAGAGGGACAGTCCCCACTTTTCAGCCGCCGTCCCACCGCCTCGCGCTCGCCTGGTTGTAAGTCGCTGGTTCCAAGCCGGTTAAGCGCCTCTTCCCCCGCCCTCGCTGCGCCCGGAGCAGAAAATGGGGACTGTCCCCATTTTCCCCATCTTCTGCCATTTTCCGCGCGTGGGTGGGGGGCTCAGTTCCAGAACTTCGTCGAACCCCACTCCAGGCCGTCGGCGAAGATGAGGGCATTCTCGAACCGGACGAGGTTCGTCTGCTTGCCGCTGGCGGCCTGATCGGCCTCGACGAGCAGGAGTGGCTGGCCGGCCGGGAACTCGATGTCGACCGGAGTCTCGCCGTCGGCGCCGCCGGCGTCGATGTCGAAGAAGCGCGAGCCCCCCTGGCCGAAGGTGTCGTCGGAGTCGAGACCGACGCCGAACTGCACGAGCAAGCGTCCGAGACCGGCACCGTCTCTAACGGCGCTGTCCCAGCCGTAGAGGAGCCTGCCGAGTCCGTCGAAGGCGAGGGCCCCGATGTGGGCGGGCGAAACGGTCGTCTGGGCCGAGAGCGCGAACGTCCGGTCGAACACCCGCACGAACGAGTTGTCGCCGTCGAGCCGCACGGCCGCGACACCGATACGGCCATCGCTGCCGATGGCGAGCCCGCCGGAGACGGAGTCCAGCGCGTCGCCGGTGTCGATCAGCAGGAGCCCGCCGCCCGGGAACGTCGGGTCGAGGTCGCCGTCCGAAGCGAAGCGCACCAGCACGGTGTCGAGGTCGCCGCTCGCATTGGGATCAAAGAAGGAGAGATGAACGTACGGCCGGTTCTGCGAGTCGACGACCAGATCGGCCCCCCCACCGGTGAAAGCGAACTCGGGAGCCGGCACATAGGAGCGTCCGTCGATCCCGAAATTCGCGTCGAGCGCGCCCGTGGCGGTGAGGCCGAGGAGAATGTAATCCGCGGTCACCACCCCGGTCACGCGCTCGAGGAGGGCGATGTACTTCGTCGTCGCATCGCGCGACTCCTCGATATCGATCAGCCGGCAGTCTTCGGTGTCGCAATACGGGGCGTCGTCGAAGTACGCCCAACCGGCACCGGAGAAGGACGAGTCGAGAGTGCCGGTCTCGCCATCGCTGAAGCTCTCGAACCGGGCCACGAACGCCCTTGCGACGCTCTCGGTGCCCAAGGCGGTCATCGTGCCGACGAAGAGGAGGCGGTCGGAGGAGTCGAAGAGCACCTCGCGGATGTCGAAATTGTCGAGAAAAGGGATCGCCTGAGAGTTGCCCCACCACTGGCCGTTGCCGGAGTTCCCGTCCCGCCACCACTCGAACTCGGAGTCGTCGGGCAGCGTGGTCCGACCGGTGAAGTACAGCTGCTGGTCCGGCGCCACGCCTGAGGCGCGCGGCACGTTGTTGCTCATGCCGTGAGAGATACCGTCGCCTCCCCAGGTCGGGTCGAGATCGCCGTCGCCGGCGCGGAGCGTCGCAGCGGCGAGGAGAGCGGCGGCAAAGAGCAGCGCCGACCTGGGCGCCAGTCGGAGTCGTGCAGGAGCGGGCGTAGGCATGAGCGTTCCCTCACCCCTTAGACCGTGTTTCCGCCCGCCCAGGGGACAGGAGGCGGCTAGGTCGTCGCCGGCTGCACTCGCACCCGCACGTCGACCGCCTTGGAGCGCGGCGCCTCGCCGGCGACCGAAGCCGGGGCGGCGAGGAACGGATTGATGTCGAGCTCGACGATCTCGGGGAAGCGCTGCACCAGCCAGGCGAGCTTGAGCAGCACGGTCTCGAGCAGCACGATGTCCGAAGGCGCGTCGCCGCGCACGCCCTCGAGGAGCTTCGCGCCGCGGATCCGGCGCACGAGCTCGCGCGCCTCGGAGGGAGCGAGCGGGGTGACGCCGAAGGCGACGTCACGGAAGACCTCGACGTACTTGCCGCCGAGTCCGAACATCAGCACCGGTCCGAAGCGCGGGTCGGTCGAGAGGCCGAAGATCGTCTCGTGCCCGCCCTGGGCCATCTCCTGCACCAGAAAGCCGGAGATCGCGCGACCGGCGGCGCCGAAGCGGTGCGAGAGGGCGTCGCAGGCGCGCGCAACCTCGTTCTCGCTGGCGAGATCGAGCTCGATCGCCCGGGCCTCGCTCTTGTGCACGAGGCCGGGGGAGATCGCCTTCACCACCACCGGGAAGCCGATCCGCCGGGCTGCGGCGAGCGCCTCCGTGCGATCGGCGGCGATCGCCCAGCGCGCGACCGGAATCCGCAACGCCTCGAGCAGGCGGAAGGCGTCGCCGGCGCTGAGGTAACCGTCCTCGCCCGGCGCGGCGAGCGTCGCGGCGATCGCCTCGAGGTCGAAGTCGAAAGCCGGCGAGGCCTCCTGTTCCGGGCGTCGCCGCCACTCGCCGTAGCGCACCAGCTGCGCCAGGGCGCGCGCCGCCGACTCGGGGAAGCGATAGACCGGCGGCAGGTGGCCGGCCCCTTTGAGGCCTTCGTAGAAACTCTCGACCGCCATCATCACCGCCAGCACCGGCTTGCCGCAGATGCCGTCGGCGCTCTCCGCGGTGGCGCGGGCGGCGCGCGCCGCCGCCTCGAGCACGTCGCGCGGATCGCCCAAGAGCGGCGTGACGTTGACCACGATCGCCGCATCCACTCCCGGATCGGCGAGCACTGCGGCGAGCGTCCGCTCGTACTGTTCGGCGGTCGCCGAGGCGATCATGTCGACCGGATTGCCGAGCGACGCCGCCGCTGGCAGGAAGCTCGCGAGGTGGGCGCGCGTCGCGGGCGAGAGCTCGGCCATCTCGAGCTCGAGGTTGACGCAGGCGTCGGTCGCCATGATCCCCGGACCGCCGGCGTTGGTGACGATCGCGACTCGCGGGCCAGAAGGCAGCGGGCAGCGATCGAGGGCGCGGGCGACATCGAAGAGCTCGTCGATCGTGTCGGCGCGCAGCACGCCGCACTGATCGAGGAAGGCCGAGACGGTGACGTCGGTGCCGGCCATCGCCCCGGTGTGGCTCGAGGCGGCGCGCGCCCCCTCGGCGGTGCGGCCGGATTTCACGATCAGGATCGGCTTCTTGCGCGTCACCCGCTTGGCGATCTCGGTGAAGCGGCGCGGATTGCCGAACGACTCGAGGTACATGCACATCACTTTGGTCGCCGGATCGTTCTCCCAGTACTCGACGAGGTCGTTGCCGGAGACGTCGGCCTTGTTGCCCATCGAGACGAACTGCGTGAGCCCGATACCCAGCTGCGCGGCGACGTTGAGAATCGCCACCCCCAGCGCCCCCGATTGGCTGACGAAGCCGACCGACCCGGCAACCGCCGGAGTGGGCGAGAAGGTCGCGTTCAACGAGACGGCGGCGTCGGTGTTGATCACCCCCATGCAGTTCGGGCCGACCATGCGCGCGCCGGCGGCACGGATGGTGGCGCGGAGCTTCGCCTCGAGCGCGCGGCCCTCCTCGCCGGTCTCGCCGTAGCCGGCGGTGATCACGACGAAGGCGCGCACGCCGAGGGCGATCGCCTCCTCGACGACCCCCTGCACGAGGACGCGCGGCACCGTGACCACCGCGAGATCGATGGCGTCCGGAATCTCGGAAAGGCTGGCGTAGCACTTGAGCGAGTGGATCGCTTGCGCCTTCGGATTGACCGGATAGATCGCGCCGGTGAACTGGGCCTCGATCATGTTGTGGACGATCGACCAGCCGATCGAGTCGCGGGAGCGCGAGGCGCCGACGACGGCGACGGTCTTGGGGGAGAAGACGGGATCGAGCGCTTGCATGGGATCTCCTGAAGGTGGAGCTCAGCTGCGCGGAGCGAGGATCGAGAGGCGCTCCGGCGCCAGCGTGACGGTGAGTGGAGCCGCGACGACGAAAGCGTCGCCGTCGGCCTGGAGCTGCAACGAAGGCGGCGAGGCGATGCGCAGGCGGGAGAAGGCGCGCACCTCGACGTCGCGGCGCTCGAGATGCCGGCCGCGGGCGAGCGCCAGGACGAAGCCGGCGGCGTCGCGCCGCCTCCGGCCGTGGAAGAGCAGCAGCTCGAGCTTGCGATCGCGCGCCGATGCGCCGGGGACGATGTGGAACTGCCCGGCATACTGCGGCAGGTTCGCGACCACGAAGCCGGTCGCCGCGACGGGGTTGCTGGCGTCGCCGTCGATCTCGAGCTCGAAGCGCGGAAAGCGATAGCGGAACCACTCGCGCAGCCCCGCGATCGCGACCGCCCCTTTGCCGAGGAGCTTCTTGGTGCGTGGATCGACGTGCGCCATGACCTGGGCATCGAGGCCGCCGGAGAGCTGCATGAGAAACGGCTCGCCCTGGTCGCCGTGCGCCGAGCGACCGAGGTCCATCTCGGTCGCTTCGGCGGCGAGCAGCGCCCGCGCCGCCGCGACGGGATCCGCGGGCAGGCCGAGCGCTCCGGCGACGACGTTGGTGGTCCCGCCGGGCAGCGTGCCGATGGCGGTCGGGCTGCCGGCGAGGACGCTCGCCGCGACCCGCAGTGTGCCGTCGCCACCGAGCACGAAGAAGACGTCGAGCCTTTCGGCGCGGGCGCGCCGGGCGATCTCGCGACAGTGCTCGGGACCGGAGGTCGGCTCGAGCGTGAGCTCGAAGGCGCTTTCCAGGATCCGGCGGATCTCCGGCAGGGCGCGCCGCGCGCGCCGCTGCCCGGCGCGGGGGTTCCAGATGAGAACGGCGCGGCGACGGCTCATGACGAAGGCCGTGCTTCGCGCCGTCGCGCCGCCGCGAGCAGGGCGTCGAAGCGCGGGTCGGAGGCGAAGGGGGCGAAAGCGGGGGCGCCGGCGAAGCAGCGCGAGCAGAAGAACCCCTGGGCGACGGCACGCTCGGCTTCGGCGAGCGCGCGTTCGCGGTCTCCGGCGGCCGCGAGGAGCTCGGCGACGCGGAAGGTCTGCTCGCCGTCGCTTGCCGCAAGACGCGAGCGCTGGAGAGCGAGCTGCCCGAGCAGGAGCCGCGCGTCGTCGGCGCGCCCTTCGAGGATCGCGACCAGCGCTTCGGCGAGGCGAGAGAACGGGTCGCTCGGGCGTTCGCGGAAGGCCGGTGCGAGCTCCTGTACGGCAGCTTGCGCGCGGCCGTCGCGCCAGTGCGCGTAACCGCGGTAGAAACGCGCCAGTGGAGCGCCGCCGCTCGGCAAGAGGGCGAGAAAGCGCGCCGGATCGCCGAGGTAGAGCAGCGCGTTCGGCGTCCAGCCCTCGCGCCCGAAGAAGGTGGCGTCGCGCCGCGCGACCTCTTCGATCAGCGCCTGGGCGCGTTCGAGACGGCCGGCGTAGGTTTCGGCGTAGGCAGCGAGAAAGGCGATCTGCGGCGAGGCGGCGAGGCGCGGGGCGGCGAGCTCCCAGGCCTTCTCGGCTTCGCCGGTCTCGGTGAGCACGGCGATCTTCAGCGCCAGCGCCTGGGTGCTCGCCGGGGCGAGCTCGAGGGCGCGGTCGGCGGCGCGCAGCGCCTCGGCGTAGGCGGCACCCGACTCGCCGCAGGAGGAGACCAGGTTGTACTTCGCCCAACCGAGCTGCTCCCACGCCTCGGCGAAGGTCGGGGCGAGCTCGATCGCCCGCTCGAGATCGAAGATCGCCTGATGCGCGACGCAACTGCCTCCGGCGAGCGCCTTCTGCGCCTGGGCGTAGAGCCGAAAGGCCTCGGGCGGAACCGTCGCGACCCCTGAGGCCGGGCCGGCCGGCGAAGTCTGGAGGTTGGCCCAGCGCAGCGCGAGCGCCGTCGCCAGCACGAGAAGCAGCAAGCTCCAGAAGACGGCGCGCGGGCGCGCCGGTGGCGCTGCCGCCTTGACGGCGGGCGACTCCAGGAGCGTTGCGTTGCCCGTGACCGGTGCGGCCTCGGCAAACGAGGCGACCGGTGCGATCAGCCGATAGCCGCGCCGGGCGACGGTCTGAATGTAGCGCGGCGCTTTGGGGTCGTCGCCGAAAGCCCGGCGGAGCTCGGAGATCGCCCGGGTGACCACCGCATCGACGACGAACTTCCCCTCCCAGACCGTCGCCAGGAGCTCCTCCGGCGCGACGGTCTCGCCCGGCCGCGCCGCAAGGCAGAGGAGCACCTCGAGAATCTTGGGCTCGAGCGCGACCGGTCCCTGGGGGCCGACGACGACGTTGAGCCCGGGATCGGCCAGGAACTCGCCGATCTGCAGCGGTTGCCGGGGAGTGGGGCTGGAGGAGGGGGACATTTCGTTCCGCAAGGCGCCTTCCGCTGCATTCTACGGCGCGCGGCCCCGGGCAAGGGGCGCAGCGAGTGAACTGTTCCACTCGCAGGCGTCGGTTTGGTCCGACCTTGGCGATCCCTGCGGCCGACCTCAGCCGGACCTCGGGACCTTTCGGCCTGCGGGCCGGAGAATCACTGCCGCGGCGCCCCCGGGATCACCCCCTTCTGCCGCGGGAGGATGCATGCTTCATCGAATCGCCCTGGCAGGTCTCGTCGCCGCCACTCTCGCCGGACCGCTGGTCGCCCAGACGACCGGGACGCTCTTCGCCGACAGCAGCTTCGAGAACTGGGATCTCGTCCTGCCGCCGAGCGGCCCCGGCGTCGAGCTTCTCCGGATCGACGAAGGCGCGCCCTATCTGAGCGTCCGTCACCGCCACGAGAGGCTGCTCTTCTCCGCTCTGACCTCCTACCAGGCGGCGCCGACTGCCGTTTACGATCCGGCTGAGCTGGGGGCCGTCGTGAGCTTCGCCATCTCCGGCCGTTTCCGGGCGCAGTTCGAGGGCGCGGCTCCCTCCTACTACTCCGGGCGCGCGCTGAACGTCTACGCAGTCATCGTGCAAGGCGGAACGGTCTATCGTTCGAACCTCGCACTGTTCAGCTGGTACGCGGCGGTGCCGCTCGGGGTCTGGTTTCCCGCCGCGCAGGGGGCCCTGCGTGCCAGCGACTTCGCCGCCTTCCCGGGCGGTGGGCGCCCCGACTTCTCGGCCCAGGGGGGCCCGATGACGATCGGTCTCGCGGTCGAGTCAGGGTTCCAGTCGAGCAGCGAGCAGCCCTTCGTGCATCAGTTCGCGATCGACCTCGACGACTTCCGGGTCGACTATCGGCTGCCAGGAGGCAGCAGCCCGCTCGCGATCTACTTCGCGAGCGCGGGCCCGGAGCTGCCGACCGAGCGCGGACCGATCCCCTATCGCAGCGTGCAAGCCGAGGTTCTCGCGACCTTGGTCTCGAGTGATGTTCGGCTGTCGCAGGCCGCCTCCGAACCGGTACCTTTCGAAGTCGGGTTCGTCGGCGAGCCCGCCATCTCCGGGGTCGTGAACGCCGGGCAGACGAAGGGCGACGTGCCACACTACTTCTCCCGCGCGTACTACGCGAAGGTGCTCGAGCTCTTGTCGGCCGACGGCGCCACGATCGCCGAGCCGCGAGCCCTCGCCTACCTGGTGAGCGACGTCAAGGCCGGCTGCTCGTTCTCGGCGCTCGCGACCTGGCGCGAAGACCTCCGCCGCTTCGGCTATGCCCTCACCGAAGAGGGGTCGGTGCCTACCGCGGCTCCGCCGGGTGCGGATTCCGGGACCGGAGTGGTGCAGGCGTTGCGCGGGCTGGTACGCAGCGCGGCGGGCGACATCGCGACGCTGCAGGCGCTGCGCGACGACGTCATGGCGGCGACCGCGGCCGGGCGCTACTACGCGGCGCTCTACCAGACCCTGTCGCCGGCGATCGTCGAAGCGATGGTCGGGAGTCCTGCGCTCCTCGTCGATCTCTTCTCTTCGGCCGACCCCTGGATCGACGCTCTCGAGACCCTGGTCACCGGCAACGGCAGCGCCGTGGTCACCGCCGAGATGGCGGCGGACTTGAACCGGCTGTTCGACGGCTTCGAGGCCAACGGCTCGCCGGCGCTCCGCCGCACGCTGGCTCTCGAACGCTCCCGGCTGGGGCTCGATGGGCTCGCCGGTCTGACACTCGCCCAGTTCTGGCAGCGGGTGAACGATCGTTGGGGCCCCGAGGGCTGCGCCGCCGACGGCGACGGGCTCTGCCTCGGCGGCGGCGGGCGTTACCGTGTCGAGGCCGACTGGAAGACGCCGGCCGGAGCCGCCGGCCGCGGGCGCGCCGTGCCGCTCTCCGGCGACAGCGGCTACTTCTGGTTCTTCGATTCGGCGAACGTCGAGATCCTCACCAAGGTGGTCGACGGCTGCGGCCTCAACCAGCGGATCTGGTCGTACAGCGCCGGGCTGACGAATCTCGAAGTCGACCTCTTCGTCTTCGACACCGCGACCGGACGGGGACGCACCTACCGCAATCCGCAGGCGACCAACTTCGCGCCGATCCTCGACTCCTCCTACCTCGAATGCGAAGCGGAGTCGGCGGCGGCCGCAGCGACGGAGCCGCCTTCTCCCTCGCCTCTCCCGACGGTGCTGCCCTTGGGCGGGGCCGGCTGTTCGCCGGGGCCGGAGACGCTCTGTCTCGACGGCGGACGCTTCCGTGTCGAAGCGGACTACCGGACCGCCGCCGGGGCCTCCGGCGCGGCCCGCGCCGTGCCGCTCACCGACGACACCGGGACCTTCTGGTTCTTCAATGCCGGAAACATCGAGCTGGTGGTGAAGACGATCGACGCCTGCGGGCTCGCCGGCTTCGAGAACTACTGGGTCTTCGCCGGCGGCACGACCGACGTGGAGGTAACCCTGAACGTCACGGACACGCAGCACGACGTCACGAAAACCTACCGCCGTCCGCTCGGCGTGCCGTTCGCGCCGGTGCTCGACAGCGGCGCCTTCGCGACCTGCCCGTGAGGCCGTCCTATTCGGGATCGAACAGCGTGCCGCTCGGCGAATACGGCGCTGCCGGCGGCGGGTAGCCGAGATGCTGGTAGGCGCGCTGGGTGGCGACGCGGCCGCGCGGCGTGCGCTGCAGGAAGCCTTCCTGCAGCAGGTACGGCTCGTAGAGATCCTCGATCGTCCCGCGGTCTTCGCCGACCGCGGCGGCGATCGCCTGGATCCCGGCGGGGCCGCCGCCGTAGACCTCGATCAGCACCGAGAGGATCCGCCGGTCGAGCTCGTCGAAGCCGAAGTCGTCCACTTCGAGCAGCGCGAGTGCTTTCTTCGCCATGGCGAGGTCGATCCCCGGCTTGTGCGCGTCGACCTGGGCGAAGTCGCGCACCCGGCGGAGCAGCCGGTTGGCGATGCGCGGCGTGCCGCGGCTCCGGCGCGCGAGCTCGTCGAGGCCGGCGGCGTCGGAGGCGATCCCCAAGAGCTCTGCCGAGCGTCTGGCGATCCGCGCCAGCTGCTCCGGCGGATAGAAATCGAGGCGGTGGACGATACCGAAGCGGGCCCGCAGCGGCGACGAGATGAGCCCCGCGCGAGTCGTCGCGCCGACCAGCGTGAAGCGCGGCAAGTCGATCTGGACGATCCTCGCCGCCGGCCCCTGGCCGATGACGAGGTCGAGCTTGAAGTCCTCGAGCGCCGGGTAGAGGATCTCCTCGACCGCCGGCCCGAGGCGGTGGATCTCGTCGACGAAGAGGACATCGCCCGGCTGCAGGTTGGTGAGGATCGCTGCGAGGTCGCCGGCACGCTCGAGCACCGGCCCGGCAGTGGTGCGGAGCGGAGCATCCATCTCCTTCGCCAGAATGTGCGCGAGGGTGGTCTTCCCCAACCCGGGAGGCCCAAACAGCAACACATGATCGAGCGGCTCGCCACGCTCCCGCGCCGCGCGGATGAACACCTTCAGATTCTCGACGATCCGGTCCTGCCCGACATACTCCGTCAACTGCCGCGGGCGCAGCGTCTGCTCGACCGAAGCCTCCGCCCCTTCGAGCTCCCCGGACAGAATGCGGTCAGACGGTGACGGCGGCATGAGGGCATTCTAGACCCGCGGGTGGCGGAAATGCCCTGGGGGAGGATCCGCGCCGCATGCTGATAACCAAACGAAACGGACCTCAGCCAGCGTGGCCTGGGAACATTTGAACCGCATACACTGAGCGGAACATCCCCTCGGAGAGAGCGAGTCTGGCGCAGGCGTACAATGAGCTGCTAGCAAAGGAGCGGACCATGAAGCACGCGCCCGTCGCAATCGGATTTTGCTGCACGGGGATTCTAGCGCTGGTGTTGGTCGCTTCAAGCGCTCCGGACCCATCTGCAAGCGCCTTCTCTGTCTCTGGCGACCCGAAGGTTGTCGTGCTGACGATCCAGATCAAGGACATCGTTGCCCCAGGCCTGGAGCAGTTCGAGCTCTTTGGCGACGGCTGGCTCCAGAGGCGCGGCAGCCAAAGTGGAGGCGCGCGAGCAGCGAACTCTTCTGGAATCAAGTTAGATCGCGCAGAGCTGGTTGGCGCTCTTGGTGATCTTGTCGACTACGACGTCGCAAGTGCGGACCTCGCTCGAATTCACGAAGAGCTGGAACCTAGCTATGGGATACTTCCGGACGGTCGAAGGTTCCATACGGGAGTTTCTGAGCCCGGCACCGGATGTGTGGTGACCGTCAACTTTGAGTCAGTCACCGTGGACGGCAAGCGATGGGGATCGCGTGCCGTTTCCTTTGCGCTAGAGCCTTATACGAGCCACCGCTACAAGCGCCCAGACATTCGCGCTCTCGAAGGAATCGCCAGATTTGGAGAGAAGCTCAGTGATTGGCTGCAGCGACTCCGTTCTGCAGAGAAGCCCGCTTGATGGCTCGAATCCGACGAGCGCTCATGGGAGTTGCCTATGCAACCGCTGTGGCTTCCACGCTTTCAGCCGGCACCTACTTCGACATCGATCGCTTCACCCGGCGGCTTCCCTCAACGGATGCTAACTACGTTGCGCCGTTCGCGATCGTGCACCCCGTGGGCTACTTAGAGGCCGGAGGGGCGATAGAAATTGGTATTTGTGTCGAAGCTGGGAGCGAGGGCTTACTCCTGCCGCTCTTTTCGGCAATCGACGTTTGGAACGAACTGAACCCAAGATACGGAAACTGCTTCGACTGTTGGACCTCGAACGAGCCACCACCGTCAGGGAAAGCCAGTCTGCAATGGGTAGTGCTGCATGAACTCGGCCATTGCGCGCTGGGGCTCGGCCATTCAAATCTCGTTGAGCTTGACGAGACGGAAGATGGAGGCCTTTACAAGGATGCAAAGTACTGGAGAACTGGTGTCTGCGACCTTGACGTGCCGAGCGGATGCGGTCAGCTGACGAGTCTTGCCGCATCCGTCAATGCCACAAACGTCTCGCAAGGAACGACACCCGGCGACCGAACGGACATTCACAACAACGCTTGCCCGTTTATTCCGGCAGTTCAGGAAATCGAATCCTCCACGTTTGCGGCCCCTGAAGTGTCGAGCTCACTCGCTTGCACACCATGTTGCCCCGATTGCCCCGGCGCAAACTGTCCCATTCAACCCATGCAAGTACAGTCTGTTTCTTGGTTCCGGCGTTCGGACAACAACCCCGTCTTGATCGACAACACCGTCATTCAGCAGGCATCCTTCTCCCGCTCGATAACGGTACTTCCAGCAGGCAGCAACTACGCTGCCTCCGCAAACGAGTTCGTTGCGTCCTCGCTTTCGCATCCTGGGACGCAGTCTCTAATGTACTCGAAGATTGGCTCTGGGACACGTCTCTCCGGCCTCGTGGCAGACGATGTCAACATGGTGCGATTCGCGATGACCGGAGCAGATCGAGTTGCAGCTACCGCCGACGACTACACCATCCATCTAGCCCTGGAATTCGACTGTGCCAACGCGGAGGTCGAGTTGGCGTTCGCGCCTTCGACTCCAGAACCTCCAGTGGGCTATTGCAGAGCGGCAATCGTAGAGTCCTTTTCCCAGCCGGGAGCTGTACTTCACTACACGATGGCCCCGCCTTCGAGCTCTCCGCGAATCAGAATTGAGGTCAGGGCCGATCCAGCAGGTACGTTCTACGATCGGAGCGCGTCCATCTTCTGGTCAGCGTTCGAAACTGGCAACTTTCTGGAGTGGTCGGCGGCTGACCCTTGAGGACTTCGCCCGGCGACCGATCGATAGGGATCTCTGCGAAGCCCTTGGCGCGCTGGAACTCCGAGCCCACGACAGGGCGGGACGGTGTATCCATTTCATTCGCCAGCAAGACGTGAGCGTCGTCTTACCCAGCCCGGGCGGGCCGAAGAGCAGCACATGATCGAGCGGTTCGCCGCGCTCCCGCGCCGCGCGGATGAACACCTTCAGATTCTCGACGATCCGGTCCTGCCCGACATACTCCGTCAACTGCCGCGGCCGGAGCGTCTGCTCGACCGAAGCCTCGCTTCCCAGGAGGCTGCCCTCGAGCTCCCCGGACAGAATGCGATCGGACGGTGACGGCGGCATGGGGGCATTCTAGACCCGTGGAAGGAGCGCGCCCAATTTCCTCAGGCGCGGCGTTAAGATCGGAGCGTGGCGCGGCATCGCGAACTGCTCGAACGGATCTTGCAGGGCGCTGGCGACGCCAACATCAGCTTTCAGGATCTTTGCGGACTCTTGCTCCGCCTCGGCTCCGAGGAGCGCGTTCGGGGTAGCCATCACGTTTTTCGCCGGCCGGACGTGGAGGAACGGATCAACCTCCAGAGTGACGGGAAGCATGCGAAGGTGTACCAAGTACGACAGGTCCGCGCCGTCTTGTTGCGGTATCGCCTCGGAGGAGGGCTCTGATGCATCGTTACGAGGTCATCATCTACTGGAGCACAGAGGATCAGATCTTCGTCGCCGAGGTGCCTGAGCTTCCCGGTTGTGCCGCGCACGGCAGTTCGCCGGAGCTGGCCTTGGCGGAAGCGCAGGCAGCCATCTCGCTTTGGCTCGACACCGCCCGGGAGTTCGGCGACCCGATCCCGGAGCCCAAGGGCCGGCGTCTGCAGTACGCCTAGTAGCCGCTTCCCTGTGACCCCGCGCGACTTCGTCAAGAAGTGGAAGGCCGCGACGCTCAAGGAACGCTCGGCGGCGCAGGAGCATTTTCTCGACCTCTGCGAGCTGGTGGGGCACGGGAAGCCGGCGGCGCTCGATCCGCAGGGGGAGTACTTCTGCTTCGAGAAGGGGGCCGAGAAGCGCGGCGGCTCGGATGGCTTCGCAGACGTCTGGAAGCGCGGCTTCTTCGCCCTGGAGTACAAGGGCAAGCACAAGGACTTGGAGGCCGCGTGGAAGCAGCTCGATGAGTACCGGGCGGATCTCGAGAACCCGCCGCTCCTCGTGACCTGCGACACGG
This sequence comes from Acidobacteriota bacterium, assembly GCA_052035735.1. Classification (GTDB taxonomy): domain Bacteria; phylum Acidobacteriota; class Thermoanaerobaculia; order Multivoradales; family JAGPDF01; genus JAGPDF01. The sequence continues at coordinate 1,093 of JBPOHI010000208.1, read as the reverse complement.
CGCGGATCGAGATCCACACCAGCTTCCAGAACGCCAAGCACGTCGTCTACCCCATCGCTCTCGAAGAGCTCGTCCAGCCGGAGAAGCTCGAGCTCCTGCGCTGGGTCTTCTTCGAACCGGAACGGTTTCGCCCAGGGAAGATCAACCCGGTGGTCACCGCCGACGCCGCGAAGGCCTTGGGCGAGCTCGCACAGCGCCTGCGCGGGCGCAGTCTCGAGCCGCGGGCGGTGGCGCGCTTCCTCGACCGGCTGCTCTTCGCGCTTTTCGCCGAGGACATTGGCCTGCTGCCGAACGAAGTCGCCTCGAAGCTCTTCGAAGCGACGCGCGGGAAACCTGAGCTTTTCGAGACGCTGATCGGCGACCTCTTCCGCAAGATGGCGGACGGCGGCTTCTTCGGCGTCGACCGCATCCCGCACATCAACGGCAGTCTTTTCGACGACGCGGCGACGATCGCGCTGACCGAAGAGGAGTTGGGGCTTCTCGCTTCCGCTGCGCGGCTCGACTGGAGTGCGATCGACCCGTCGATCTTCGGCACGCTGTTCGAGCGCGGGCTGGACCCGGCGAAGCGGGCGCAGTTGGGGGCGCACTACACCAGCCGCGAGGACATCGAGACGCTGGTGGAGCCGGTGGTGATGGCGCCTTTGCGGCGCGAGTGGGCGGAAGTTCGAACCATGGTCGAGCGTCTGCTGGCGACGGGCAAGAAGGTCGAGGGGCCCTTGCCGGAGAAGCCGCTCGCCGGGCAGGCGCTCAAGAAGGCCGAAGCCGAGGCTGAGATCTTCGCGCTGCGGTTCCTCGACCGGCTGGAGAAGGTGAAGGTCCTGGATCCGGCCTGCGGTTCGGGGAACTTCCTCTACGTCACGCTGCGGAAGTTGAAGGACCTCGAGAGCGAGATCTACGACTTCATGCTGAATCGCGGACAGCAGTCGCCGCTCCGTGTCGGCGTGGGGCCGTGGCAGCTCTAGGGCATCGAGATCAACCAGTACGCCCACGAGCTCGCGCAGATGACCGTCTGGATCGGCTACCTGCAGTGGCTCCGCCAGCACGGCACCACCACCTGGAAAGAACCGATCCTCCAGGCGATGAGCAACATCGA
>JBPOHI010000135.1:0-6918 GCA_052035735.1 Acidobacteriota bacterium | reverse complement strand
AGCTCAAGAAGGACCGACTCCGCCACTCCAGGGCCCGCAGCAGGCGGAGTCGGCATTGCGCAGGGTCCCAGCGAGAGGCGACTCGGGGGCAAGGGTCCCTAGATCAAGGGATATCTCCTATCCAGGCGCTCAGGTCGCCGTTCTCGAAGCCGTCGATGAAGATCGGCAGGGGGGGCGCACCTTCACCTTCGAAAGCCGAGTAGAGCAACAAGTTGGGCGATCCAGCGCCGACATCGGCGAGCCTACCCTCGGTCGCGGCGGCGACGATCAGCGCCTGCACCTCGTCGGGCGTGGCCTCCGGGTGGGAAGAGAGGACCAGCGCTGCGGTTCCGGCGACATGGGGTGCGGCCACAGAGGTACCGGTCATGGCCAGGAAATCTGCGTCGTCGCGAATGAAAGTCGACACGATCTCGGTGCCCGGCGCGAATAGATCGACGCACTCGCCATAGTTCGAGCTGGCCCACCGGGCCCCAGTAGCGTCACTCGCTCCGACCGTAATTGCGCCCGGAACGCGCTGCGGAGACAGGTAGCAGGACGCGTCCACGCCATCGTTTCCGGCCGCGACGACGAAGATCACGCCCGCCGCGATCGACTCATTGACGGCATCTTCGAGCGGGAAGGAAAAGCCGTTGTTGAGGCTGATGTTGACCACCGCGCGGCGCGTCCCCGGCGCCTGATGGCGGGCGGTGATCCAGTCGATGCCGGCGATCGTGTTCGAGAGCGAACCCATCCCGTCGCAGCCGACGACCCGAACCGGATGGATCGTGACGCCCTTCGCCACACCGAACGTTGCGGCACCGGCAATCCCGGCAACGTGAGTTCCGTGGCCGTTGCAGTCCTCGGTGCCCACTCCGTCGTTCACCGCCGTAAAGGCGTTCACCGTGTCGACCCGACTGCCGAAGTCCTCGTGAGTGCTGCGGACTCCGGTGTCGACGATGTAGAGGTCGACGCCCGTGCCGTCTGAATAGTAGGCATACTCGGTATTGAGATCGGGCCCGCGCTGGTCGATCCGGTCGAGGCCCCAGGAGGGAGATGGCGTCTGCACGGAGGCGAGCTCCACGAGCCCGTCCTGGGCGACGTAGGCGACCCGCGCATCGCGCGACAGGCTCTCGGCCGCCGCGCTGCTGCCGCGGAACTGGAAGCCCTGGAGGGCCGTGTGGAAAACCCGCTCCGTCCGGCCACCAAAGAAGCCCGAGAGATCGCTCGCGACCTGGGCGGTCGTGCGGGGCGCGCCAATCGCCTGCGCGCCGGCGTCCGCCTTCAAGACCACGATGAAGCTCTCGGGAATCGGCCGGTCGACGGGCTGGACTGCGCCTTCGAGAGCTGCGGCACCGGTCAGCAGGGCGGCACAGGCGAGGGCGGAAAGAGCGCTGGGGAGTCGCTTCCTGGAGGTCATCTGGCTCATCTCCTGGACGGATTCAGTTCGTCACGTCAGGGAAGAGAGCAGGGCCGATGCCACTTTCGGGCAGCCGTTCCGTAGCGCACTCAAATGCCTGCAAGGAAAGCGCCTGTCGAGGATTTCGTGCGGCGTGTGCTGAGTTCGACAGCGGCTTCCACCGTCCGCAGTCCAGATCCCGGACTCGGGCCCGCACAGCCTTAGGCAGACACTGGCGAGACCGCAGGACCGCGCAGGATCCGCCTCCTTTGAGCAGAGTTCCGCGCTGCCCCCCTCACCGGCGTCCAGGCAGGAGTAAAACCTCGCTCTCCGGGTTTGCCCGTCCACCTTGGAGTTTTCATTGCATTCTGCTAATTTGTTGATCTTCAACCGGAGTATGAAACCCATGCCGAGCTACCTAAAGGTCGCCACCCCCACCGCCGAAACGGACTCCGCTCCGGCGTCGACCTCCACGAGCTCAGCGCCGCAGGTGGCACCTTGGGCGAAACCTGTCCTCACCGTCTATGGTGACGTCCGCCAACTCACCATGGGTACCAGCCCGCCGGCAGGCGAGAGCGGCAACGTCGGTACCCGGCGGGCACCTTAGTCCGCTGAGACGGAGATCCTGCTCGCAGCCCATCATCAGGATTGAACGCCGGAACGGACTGCAGGGCTCAGGAGCCGTGCGCGCTTGGGTCAATCTCTCACCCGCCGCCGCCGCGGCCCTCACTGGACATTCGGATAGCCAAGACGGGCAGCACGCGCTCGCCACCCTTGCCGCGGCGAGCTACGACGAGCTGGGCGAGGCATTTCTTGATGCCCTTCCCGGCGGCTTTGCTGTGGTGCTGCACGATCCGGCGCGCGGCAAGCTGATTCTTGCCCGGGACGGCGTCGGCGATCGCTCGGTGAGCTATGCCCTTTCGGCAGACGCGATCGCCGCCGCCTGGAATGACGCCGACCTGCTCGCCTCGCCCAGGGTGAGCGACGCGTTCGACCCGGTGCGCTGGGCCGAATACTTCGCCAACGTCGAAGTCACCTCGTCGCGCTCGTTCTTCGCGGGCATCCGCATCGTCCTGCCGGGCGAGATGCTGATCATCGAGCCGGAGAGCCTCCGCAAGCGCCACCTCCGCCGCCCGCGGCTCGACCTGCGGCTTCGCCTGGGGAGCTGGGAGGAGTATGTCGAACGCTTCGCCGGGCTGCTCGATCAGGCGGTGCGGCGGCAGATTCTCGATGTCGGGAACGTCGCGGTAATGATGAGTGGCGGCCTCGATTCAACACCGATCGCCGCCCTCGCGGCGCGGCATCTGCGCTCGTCTCCCCTGAGAGATCCGGGGCGAGTCCTGGCGCTCTCATGGCAGGTCGACGACATCGAAGCGGACGAGCGCGCGCTGGTCGAAGCGACCGCTGCGCACGCTGACCTCGACCTCGAATGGGTGGACTGTCGCGATGCCCTTCCGTATTCGGACCTCTCGCACTGGCCGCTCCAACCTTCGTCGCCGGAGGAGACGCCCTACAGGTGGTTCCATCAACGTGCCTACGAGCGGGCGGCGAGCCGCGGACTGTCCGTCGTACTGACCGGCTTCAGCGGCGATTCGCTCTACACTTCGGCGCGGCGGTGGGCGTGGCACCTGCTCGCCGTGCAAGGCCCCGGCCCGATGATCGACCGTCTGCGCACGTTGGCGGCCGAGATCGGCTGGAAACGCACCATTCGCTCGCATGTCCTTTCGCCGCTCATCCCGCGCGCCAAGAGTCTGCTAGGCGACACCCACGCGCCCTACCTCACGCCAGGGGCCGTCGAGCGGCTCGCCGGCAGACCCTGGTTCCCCGAAGACATTCTCGATTCGCGCCGTCCGCAGCAGGCCAAGCGACTGCTCGCCCTACTCGACGCCCAGGGCGGGCATCGCGAGCGCTACTTTCTTTCGCACCTCGGTCTAGATGCGCGCACACCACTGCGTGACCTCGACCTCGTCGAGTTCGTCCTCGCATCGCCGGACCACCTCTTGCGACAGGGAACGGAAACCCGGCCCGTCCTGCGCGCCGCGATCCGCGGGCTGGTGCCGGAATCGGTGCGCCTGCGGAAGGGCAAGGCCTCCTTCTACGAGATCGCCGAACGCGGCATCGCGGCCGCGAAGGCTTCGTGGGCCGGTCCGCTCCTGCGCTCGCCGGACGCTCTTTGGCGCCCCTACGTCGAAGAGCGCGATGTCGAGCGTTGGTTGCTCGAGCCTGTCGGAAGAGATTGGGGGATGACCGGCTTCTTCCAGTGCGTCAACGCCGAGCTCTGGCGCCTGAAGCGCGCCGGCGTCGAACTCGGATCACTCGCAGCGAAGTAGAAGTCCTTCGCCCACGAGTGCGGCCAGGAGCTCGTGAAGGTCCGCGGCGATCTCGTCGGGTGGCGCCGTGAACTCACGGGTGAGATGCCGGCCCATCTCCGCCACCGACCGATCACCGTCGACGAGCTCGAGAATCCGTACGCCCGTCGCGTTCAATCCGAAATAGCGCCCGCTGTCGAGATCGAGCAGCACAGCCTCGCCGCCGAGGTCGCGCACCAGCACGTTCGGTTTGCGCCGGAATCGAGCGGTCGGCGGGAGGGGTCGATTCTCTCCGACACGGTGAGGACTCACGCGAACGGATCCAGGACTTCGACGCCCGCGAGCTCGAAATCGCGCCGGTTGCGGGAGACGACCAGGAGGTCGTGCTCGAGCGCCGTCGCGGCGATGAGGCTGTCTTTGATCGGCATGGCCCGGCCCTTTCGCCGCAGATCGGCGAGAAGCTCGGCCCAGCGCAGTCCGGTCGCGGCCTCCCAGGGAAGACAGTGAATCCGCGCGACGACCTCCTCGAACCAGAACTGCAGGCGATCGCGCCGCTTCCCCGCCGGCAGGAGAAGGATGCCGAAACGGATCTCGCCGAGAACGATGCCGTTGACGGCGAGCTGCGGCTCGTGCCGCTGCAGCCAGTCGACGACGGCGGCCTGCGGCTCGGGCTTCGTCACCTCCGAGAGGACGTTTGCATCGACGAGGAAGCTCACAGAGAGTCGGTCGATTCCGAATCGACGGGCACGAAGTAGCCCTTCTCCGGACAGCGCAGGAGGAGATCGACCAGACCCCGATTCCGCGGCGGTGAGCGCCGGATCAGACGATAGTCCCCGGGACCGAGCCGCTCGACCTCGAACTCCTCGCCGGCGACCACCTCGTCCTGACGGCGAACCTCGGCCGGCAGCACGATCTGCCCTTTGCTCGAAACGGTCGTCTTCATCGATGTAAGATAACGTCTTACTTGCTTCCGGGTCAAGATCGGCGAGCCACGCGTCGTAGCATGCCGGAATGGCGAGGATTCCCGCGGCTTCGAATCTGCGCCGATTTCTCGACCTCCCGGCGGGAGACAAGGCGCTGCTCGCCGAGGCCTGGGGGCGCCTGCTCGCGGCGTCCTTGCGACTCCGCCTGTCGCCGCGCCGGTCGTTGACCGCAGCGCTCGCGGGCTACCCTGCGGTGGCGCCGACGACCGCGCCATCTGCGGCCCTTTCGCGGCGGCTCGCCCTCGCCATCGCCCGCGCCGCCGCACATCACCTTCGACCGATGACCTGCCTGCCGCGGGCACTCGCTCTGCAGAGGATGATGGCGCGGCGCGGCATCCCGGCAGCGCTGCGCATCGGGGTTCGGAGGGAGTCGGCGACGATCGCCGCGCACGCCTGGATCGAGGTCTCTGGCGCAGCGATCGGTGAGCCCGAGGCGATCGAGGCGCGTTTTCGAGCCCTTCTTCCGGTGGACGGAGGATCCGGACCGGCTAGGTCGGGCTAGCCGCGGCGTTTGGCCGCGCGGATGGAAAACAGACGCCGAACGAGGAACCCCAGGCGGGTGAAGAACGACTCCCCTTGTCGCGGCGCCAGGGTCTTCGCCAGCAGCTCCGCCTTCGCCACCGCCTGCGGCTTGTCCGAGAGCGGCCGCTCGAGCAGACGCTTCTTGAGCGACATCGCATAAGCGGGATCGACCACCCCGGCGTAGAAGTGGTCGAGCAGCAGGCGCGCCGGAGAGCGCGACTTCCCGGTCCCGGCAAACAGCGACTCGTCGCCAGCGGCGAGCGCGGTCGCGAGATCGAGCGCTGCGGAGGCCTCCTCGAAACTCACCTCGGCCTCGATCCAGGGGGCGATGCTGGCTAAAGCCGCCCGGCCGCCGCTGCCGCGAAAGGCCAGATCCACCAGGTCGCCGAAGAACAGGAATCCGGGAAAGACCGCCGGCGCGAGTCCATGCTGCGCGATCGCATGCACCAGCGCGTGCGCCGTCAGGAGCTCTCGCCGCGGCAGCCGCAGATCTCCTTTCGGCCGGAAACCGACCGAGCCCGCGGGCGGCCCGATGAGGCCGGCGGCGAGCAGAACGTCGTAGGTCGCCGAGCGCTTGGGCGAGAGCCGGACGCCGGGAATCACCCGGTGGAGCTCGACCAGACCGCCCTCGGGGTGGCGCAGGCCCGCGGCCTGATGCTCGTAGGCCTCGCCGCTCTCGACGAAGCCGCGCCGCAGGAGCTCCTTCTGCAGCAGATCGAGCCGGGCTTCGGGCACCAGCAGGTCGAGGTCCGAGGACGGCCGCCTGCCATCGGGAGCGAAACCGCCGAGCACCAGCGCCTGCCCCTTGAGCGGCGCGTAGGGAATCCGCAGGTCGGCCGCCGCGGTGTCGACCGCCGCCAGCGCCGCGCCCAGCCGCATCTCCTGCGCGACCGCCAGCGCGCGTTGTCGTTTGAGCTGCGCGGCCCCCTCCGGACCGAGCTCGCCGGCCAGCCGTTCCTGCGGCTGCAGCGAGGCGATTCGCGCCGCGAGCGCCAGGTGCTGCGCCAGCTCGACAGCCGCCCCGCCCTCAGTCTCCCCGAGCGCGGTGTCGCCGCTGGCATAGGCGCGCGCCAGCACCCAGCGCAATGCCGGCGATGCCGCGACCTCGGGCGGATCGAAGCGGAAGCCCGTCGCGCTCACCGGGCAGGCTCGGCGTGAAAGCTCGTGTCGCGATGGGTCATGATCCGGATAGTCTTGCGATGGTAACCCGAATGCGCACTCTTTCCGACATGTTCGGGGGCGACGGATCGTCCCGGTCCGCAGATCCGCGCCGTTACTGGCGTGCGCTCGCGACGCTGCTGATCGCAGCTCTGGCCACGCTCGCCTGGGTCCATCACGAGCGCTGGCGCGCCACCCAGTCGGAGCTCCTCGCAGAGGCGCGCAGTCATGAGCTCGCGGGAGCGGAGCTCGCCGAGCTCGGCCTGCGCATGCGGCGCGAGGGGGATCCGACCGCCGCCCGCCTGGTGCTCGCGGCACGACTGTTCGACCTCGAAGTGGCGAGCCGCGAGCCCGGATCGCCGGCCTCGGCCGAGCGCCTGCTGGCGACCCGCGAGCTCGCCCGCGAAGCGCTGCGGGCCGAGCCCGCGAGCTGGGAGGCGGCGATGCTCCTCGGCGCCGCGGTCAGCCTCGAGCGCAGCCGCAATCGCGACCCGCGAATCTACACGCTGGCCAAGGACTGGGAGCGCCCGCTCACGGACTCCGGCCAGCACCAGCCCGCCCAGAACCAAAC
>JBPOHI010000014.1:0-3094 GCA_052035735.1 Acidobacteriota bacterium | reverse complement strand
GTCCGCCGGCGCTCGCCGACCTCCGCGGCCGCCCGGTGCTGCTCTTCTTCTGGGCGCACTGGTGCGGCGACTGCAAGGCGCAGGCGCCGGCGATCGCGCGGCTGGCGGCGAAGTACGCGCCGCGCGGCCTCGCCGTGCTCGCTCCGACCCGCCTCTACGGCACCGGCAAGGACGACGCCGAGGCGACTCCCGAGGGCGAACGCGCCCGCATCGCCGAGGTGCTCGCCGAATCGTACGCGGGATTCGAAGCGATCCCGGTGCCGGTGAGCGAGGCCGCGATGGTGCGCTACGGCGCCTCCGCCACTCCGACGCTCGTCCTCATCGATCGCGCCGGCCGCGTCCGCCTCTACACCCCGACCCGGATGAGCGAAGCCGAGCTCGAACGCCGGATCGAGGAGCTCCTGGCCGAGCCGGCCAGCTAGCGCGGATTCTCCCGCGGCGCCCGGTCGTCGTTCGAGGAGGGCCGAAGCGCTCCGGTCATGAGGTCTTCCAACTCGGCGCTGGCTTCGAGCCGCACGCCAGCGAGTAGCCCACCACCGAGAGTCGAGACCGGCAGATCGAGTCGAGCGGAGGCCGCTGCTCCACCGTGTGGAGTCGCAGCATTTTCGGCGACTTCTTTCCGCTCGACCTCGAGTGGCGACGGTGGAGTCCTTCGCTTGTATCTCATAGATGTAGACCCTCCGTCTTCGCCAGCGACCCCTCCGCTCAGGAACTCGAGCACACCCGATCTTGCATCGATCGGTCCATCGACTTACAATTCTAAGATCAGAGGAGCACTATGTCCACGGTCACGATTTCGTCCAAGTTTCAGCTGGTGATCCCGAAAGCGGTGCGGGAGGCGATGGAGCTCAAGCCGGGGCAGCAAATGCGCGTCTTCTCCTCCGGCGACCGCCTGGAACTGGTGCCGGTGAAGAAGCTGCGCTCGATGCGCGGCTTCCTCAAGGGCATCGATACGTCCGTGCCGCGCGACGAGGATCGCGTCTGAACGTCGTCGATTCGAGCGGCTGGCTCGAGTACTTCGCCGACGGCCCCAACGCGTCGTTCTTCGCACCAGCGCTCGAAGACTCGGCGCATCTGCTCGTGCCGACGATCTCGATCGTGGAGGTCTACCGCCGCGTCTGTCAGCAGCGCGGCGACGCCGCCGCCCTCGACGCCATCGCCCTCATGCAGGCCGGTGAGATGGTCGACCTTGACCTCGGCATCGCCGCCCTCGCCGGCCGCCTCGGCCTCGAGCTCCACCTGCCGCTCGCCGACTCGATCCTCCTCGCCACCGCCCGCGCCCGCTCCGCCACCTTCTGGACCCAGGACGCTGACTTCGCCGGCGTCGAGGGTGTGAAGTACCGCGCGAAGGGATGAAAGCCGGTTCCCAGCGTGAGCGGGAAGGTCGGGAGGGGCGCTGAGAGCCTGGGAGTAGGGGCTACGGACTCAGCGAGGCCGGGTCGGTGGTATTCAGAATGCGCAGTGCCTGCAGATTCGTGCGCCAGTAGTCCGCCGACGGCGGCGTGAGCACGGCGCCGAAAGCGACGAGCTCGCTTGTCGAGGAAGGGGGCACGCAGCCGGTAGGCGCCCCACCGGGGACATACGATTCTCCTTGGCGCCCGCCCACGACGAGATAGGTGGACCGGTCGGTGGCGGCGAGCTGCGCAAGGCGCTCGCAGGTCACGATGGTGGTCGCTGCCGGCAGGCGCCGAATCTCCGAGGGAAGAAAGGCGAGCTCCTCCTGAATCAGCACCCGATCTCCCGGCTGCACCCGTCGCACCAGCCAATCGATTGCCTCGACGCGCGTGTCACGCCAGACGAGGCTGTGGTGAAAGCGCACGATGCCGACGAGGAACGAGAGAGCTATCGCGCCACCGGCCACGACTCCGATCCATCGAGCGCTGACCGCGGTCCTGCTGCTTGCCGGCCTGTCGAGCAGGCCGACGACGAAGTGGGCCCCCGCGACGGCCAGGAGCGGACAGAGTGGCAGCAGGTTTCGCAAGGGTTGAAAGGCATATCTGAGGAAAGGCGCGACGAGCAGGATCGCGAAGGCCAGCCAGGTGCAGGCCTTCGTGCGGTGCGCGCGCGTGCGCAGCATCTGCACCAGGCCCGCGGCGCCGCAGAGCAGGAGCGGCACGCCGAGCTCGTAGTCCCGGGCCGCCGTCTGCAAGTAAGTCGGCGTGGCCGGCCAGGTCGAATAGAGCGCCGTCTGTTCGCGCAGCGAGACGAGGGTGACGCCGAAACGCAGAATGAGCGTCGGCGCACCGAGGGCGAGGCCGGCGAGGAGTCCCGCAACGAACGCGAGGGACCAGCGAAGGGCGCGCGCAACGGTCGACGCTGCGACGAGCACGGCGACGAAAGCGACGGGGGCGAGCGCGAGCACCGAGTACTTCGAAGCTACAGCGAGCGCACAGGCCAGACCCGCGCCGAACGCGAGCGCGAGCGAGGAACGGACCGAGCCGTCTTCCCCTTTCGCATCCACCTCCGAAAGCCGCGCGACCAAATAGAGCGCCAAGGTAACGAAGAAGGTCGTCGGCGTGTCGACCATGACGTACGAGCCGCGGGTGACGAAGGAGGGGCAGCAGGCGACCATCAGCGCCGCGGCCCAGCCCGTTCTCGGGCCGAATACGGCTCCTCCCAGGAGACCTGTGAAGACAACCGTGCCGAGACCCAGAATGAGCATGACGACCCGTCCGGTCACGATCAGACCTGGCGGCCCGACGATGTCGTAACGCCGCGCAGCAGGGGTGAACACTTCCTCGCGCGAGGGCATCTCCGCCACGATCGACCGCCCCGACGAAAGATGGCGTTGAAAGAAGTCCACACCTCTCGCCGCGATCGAAGTGAGATAGAACGTCAGGGGCGGGTATCCGTACCAGCCTGGATCCCACCCGCCGCTACGCAGGAGCTCCATCGTGGGATGAAGGACGTGCCCTTCATCCATGTATCCCTGATAGGGCAGACCAGGCGTCAGGGAGAGAGCACGAAGGCAGATCGCCAGCGCGATCAGCAGCAACCACCGCTTGGCTCTTCCGGCAGCCCTCGGCAGACCAGCTGGCTGCAAAGGCCGCGAGAGAATCGAGCGCAGGTCCACGGGTTATCCCACTTGCATGAT
>JBPOHI010000033.1:0-5455 GCA_052035735.1 Acidobacteriota bacterium | reverse complement strand
CGTCCCGAGCCGCTGGGGTTCGCCGACAAGAGCGAACCGTTTGCCGATGAAGTCGAAGAACGTCGCCCGCGCCGACTCGACGTCCAGGGTACCGGCGTATCCACCGAGGTTCGACCTGACGTCGCCGTCGAACACGCCGACCATGGTCCCGAAATTCGACTTCTCGACGGCAATCACCAGAACGGGGCGCGACGACGGTCCGAACTCGTTCTTCTGTGGGTCCCGAAACACGGTGGCCGAGAAATGGTACGAGAGATCTTCCCAGCGCTCCTTCTTTCCCGCCATCTTGGCGGAAAAGTCGAAGAACGTCTCCGGACTGGTCTGGACGGTCACGTAGAAGTCGCCCCACTTCCAGCCCTCGCCCTGACCATCGCCCGACCACGGCGCGGCCATGCTCGGGTTCTTGGTGAGGGAAATCATCTGGTACTTCGCCGACACGGACGCTTCCGCAGCGGGAACCGTTCCATCCGACACCATGCCCGATAGCCCCTCGAAACCTTTTGGTGATTCCTTATCCGACAAAGGCGTCCTCCCTCATATGAATCCGATCCGGCGGGACATCCCGCCTTCCCGCGCTGCGTTGCATTCCATGGCTTCGAGCAGTTGTTCCTGCCCGAGTCGGTCCTTGCCCGCGCGAGCAGCAAGCCGGGCGCCCTCGCGTATCGCGAACGCGACGTCGGAAAGCGGCCTGCCGGAGAGGGACTTCGCCAGCGGAGTCGGGTCGACGCCCTCGTCGCAGGGTAACGTTTCGAGTAGTTTCACGAGCAGTGCCCGCACTTCCTTCTCCGAAGCCATGTCGACCTTCACCACGTGGTCGAATCTGCCGCGCCGCAAGATCGCCGGGTCAATCATCTCGATGCGGTTGGTCATCGCAACGATAAGCACCCGTTTGGAAATGGCTTCCGGTATCCGCCGGAGGAACTCGGCGACTTCCTCGACCCGGTGGTGACTGGATCCGCCACCGGACTCGCGGTCGGCGAGGAACGCTTCCATTTCATCGATGACCAAGACCGAAGGCGCGTTCTGCATTGCCTTGTCGAAGACTTCCGCGACCTTCTTGCTGGTTTCATGGATGTACGGGCTCGCGACGCTCGAGGCCTCTATCTGAAAGCTAGGCCACCCGAGGTAATCGACCAGCCGTTCCACCGCGAAGGTTTTACCGCAGCCGGGCGGACCGTGCAGGATCACCGCCGACGGGAAGTCGATCCCGAGCGCCTTGTAGCGCGCCCCGTTCTCAACGATGTCGATAACGTGCTCGAGGAAGAACGCCTCGAGCTCGGGGCGCCCGGCGAGTTCGAACTTCTTCGGTCGCACGGGACGGGCTGCCACCTCGGCGACGTCGCGAGACTCAGCCACGTCCTCTTTCCGCGATTCCTCCCCTTGGTCGATGAGCACTTCGCTGACGCTGAACCCGGCGCCGACGATCACGTCCTTCAAGTGCTTGGCGCCGAGCCAAGGGGACAGGGAACGGATCCGCCGGAACGCCTCTATGGAAACGGGCACCCCGCCGGTAAACCACGCGCCGAAGACGACGTCGTCGGGCACGCGGGACGATATAGAGAATGTTGGCAGGAGGCGCGACAACCTTTCGACGTAGATCGCATCCTGTAGAGGGCTCGCGGCGTCCACCGTGCGGGTCGCCCTGAGCGCTGAAGCGAACGCCAGAGCTTCGTTCTTGCTCTCGGGGGAAGCGTACTCGACGATCGGGCAGAGGGCGTATCCCGCTCCCGAAAAAATGGTCACGAACCGTTCCCCGCCGAACACCAAAGGGGACGTCCAGCCGTCATCGACCAGACCGAGTTCGGCCCACCTGCGCGCGAGTGGCTCCTTCGCGACCAGGATCCTACCTCCTCCGGCCGTTTCGAAGACCTGCCAGTCATCCGCCCCGTGGACGGCGCGGCCGAATCGCTCTCCGGATTCTGGCGTGTGGCCCACGGGGAGCCATGCGTCGATAGCCATCAGCTCCTCATGATATTCACTGCGGCAATCATGTCGTCGCCGCCGGCGGATATGCGAATAGAGTAAAACTGGAGCACGACCTTGCGGAGCTTCTCGAAATCGTCCGAGGCGATCGCCTGCTTGCCCGCTTCGGCGAGCTGGGTATGCACGGCGCGGTCGGCGAAGTTCCAGGGTTCGGCGGCCATCGACTTGAACGTGTCTACGACGAACCCGTCCTGCCGCCACAGGATTTCCCAGTTGCGGCCCTTGAGCTGGTCGAGATAATTCTCGAAATCGCTTCCCGGGCTGTCGATCGCGCGCTGCGCAGTCTTGGCGAGGCTGTCGAAAGCGGTTGATTCGGTCGGGCGCGCGAACTGGCGCCCGACCTCGTTGAAGAAACGTACGCAGGAATCGAGGTCCATCTGCCGGATGAGCTTTGCGTTCGCCTTGCGGACTTCCGCAAGCAGCCGCTTCGCCTCGAGGACATCATCCATTGCCTGCTTCGCTGTTTCCGGATCGGTCTCCCCTTCCGGCATTGACGCCGCCTTTTCGAGCTTCGACGATGCCTGGTCGAGTTTCGGGTCGTCGACCTTTTCCGATACGTCCGAGATCCGCGACCTGAGCTTGTCGACTTCCTCCGCAATCTGCTTCGACGCGTCGGTGAAGTCGATCTGTCCGGCCTGTCGCGAATAGAAGTTGCGTCCGCTGTGGAACGTCCCCCCGATGCTCGGCACCGAGACCTCGAGCACGACCTGACCGGAATCCAGGACCTCATACTCGCAAATCAACTCGGCACCCTGGGCAATGGCACCCTCGTCGAAATCCGACCCCCGTATCGGAAGCTCGCCAATCATGCGGTTGTCGATCACCGAGTCCTTGATTTCCCCTTCATACAGATAGAAGTGGAGCGCGTTCGATGATCCAGCGCGCAGCGACTCGCCGGCTCGGAACTTCTCCGTGCCCTTCTTCGGCAGCGGGTCACCTTCCTTAACGATGTAGACGAGTTCCGACCTGCCCTTGTTGCTGACCTCGATGCCGATTGAGGAAGACGCAGGGATCGCGTCGATCGTTGCGGCGGTCCGCGTGATCACAATTCTCGGATCCTGGATGTTGATCGGGCCGCCGGAGGCGTCAAACACGAATATTTTGAAAGCGTTCTCGCCCGGCTTCGGCAGGCTCACTTCGACCGTGGCGCCGTCCTTGAGTTTCACGCGTCCAGACGACCATCCGGTGTCGAGACTATCGACTTGGAATTCTGCGCCTTCAACGGCTGTGCCCTTTAGAGCGACGGCAATCTTAGCGCGCGTGTCGGGTGTGCGCGCATGATAGTTGAACGCGAGGTCGAGACCGCCGCCGGCACTTACCGTTCCCCGGCTGCTCTTGCGCCCCCGACTTTGCGACGTCCAGTCGATCGACTCCGCAAAGACGGCTGCACCTTCGGCAACCGCCGTCATCGGATTGACCTCGGTCGAGGCGGCGAGACCGAGCTCAAACACAACCTTGTCGCGCAGCGGCTTGTAATTCGTCGGACCGCCAACGAACACCACGCGTTCGATGTCATTGGCGGTGAGTCCCGCCTTCTCCATCGTTTCGCGGGCGGCAACGATGGATTCGTCGACTTTTTCGGCGATGAGGTCGTCGAGCACGGCGCGGTTGAATGAAATGTCCAAATAGACTTCGTTCCCGCTTTCATCCTTCACGCCGAGGTCGGATTCCGTCAACGCGATCATCGATTCCTCTTTCGAAGAAAGTTCGATCTTTGCTTTCTCGGAAGCCCACAGCGCCATCCTCATCAGGGATTTGTACTTCGGATTTACGGTGAGGTCTTCCGGAAAATCGAAGTTGTCGAACAGCCAAGGCTTTACGACGTTGTCGACGATGAAACGGTCGAAATCGGTGCCCCCGCACATGGCTATGCCACCGTGGGCCAGGAGGCTCACCCGTCCCGATATGCTTTCCGCGATCGCGATGTCGAGCGTCCCACCGCCGAGGTCGTAGACCAAGAAGACCCCGTCTCCCTTCCGGAGCCGCATGACGCTCATGACAGCTGCCACCGGCTCCTGCATCAGCGCGACCTTGCCGAGGCCGGCCATTTCGGCCGCCGCCATCGTGGCGTCCTTCTGCATCTGATTGAAAGCCGCCGGGACCGTGATGACGGTCCCCGTATCCTGATCGTTGCGGATCTCCTCCGGAAGGCATCCGAAACAGACGCGCAAAATTTCGGCGGAGCACTCCTCGGGAGTCATGGTCACCCCCACCGCCGAGAGCTTTATCGGCGTGCTCGTTCCCATGATCCGCTTGAACTTCGTCGCGGAGTTGTCCGGGTTCTTCGCCGCCGCGTCATACGCCCGGCTGCCGAGGTACTTGTTCCCCCGGCGGTCGATGAATATCGCCGAAGGTGTCACGTCGTGCTGGTCGGAGCTCTTGTAGAGCCTGACGTTTTCTCCGTCGAACGAACAGATTGCGCTGTTGGTGGTCCCCAAATCAATGCCGACGTAGTATTTCACGCTTCAG
This sequence comes from Acidobacteriota bacterium, assembly GCA_052035735.1. Taxonomy (GTDB): domain Bacteria; phylum Acidobacteriota; class Thermoanaerobaculia; order Multivoradales; family JAGPDF01; genus JAGPDF01. Next base: position 1,003 of record JBPOHI010000033.1, on the reverse strand, counting down.
CCTTTCTCAACATTACCGTGCCTGTCCTGACCAGCCCGTCAGGCCCCATGATGATGGGTTCTACCATCTGCTCGACCACGAGCTCGTCCTCGGGACCGAAATCGCCCACGTTGAGCGCCGTCGCCGCGATGCCAGGGTCGTAGGGGTGGCCTTCGACGTTGACTAGACGCAAACCCGCCGAAGCAAGGCCATCCTCCAGTCTCTTCACGTAGAAACGGTACTGATTGACGTACCTGCCAGAGTCGCCGGCGTCCAGTTTCGTAAGAAGTCTTGCAAAAAGCCTGCTGAACCGCCAACTTTCGACGGACAGGTCGACGAGGGCAGACAACGCGACGCCCGCGGGTTGTGCAGTTTCCTCTCCCATTCCCCGCTTCTCCCCATTCATCTGTTCTGCACTTTTGGGAATTATCCGCTTCGCGCCGTTTGGAGGCAATATTAGACGAAAGTAGTAGTTCCCCCTCGAACCTGCGTCCCACAGGCTTCCAGGAAATTCGAGAGACCGGTGCTCAATCAGCGCAATAAACCATCGCCGAAATCATTCCTCGTGAGCCGCACGAGCCAATGGGCGAGCGTGGAAATCGACACGGCTCCTAGGGTTCCTGCCGAAAGGCTCTTGCCATTTCATTTAATTCCCCGAGAGCTTCCTCATCCTTTAATCGGGAAAGCAACTCAGCGCCAACTCGAATGCGAATCTCGATTCCAATCTTGACCAAACCTTGCAATTCGTCTTCAGGATAACGTGGCTCCACCGAGACCTCTCTAATTCTGCGCTTGACGTGCTCGTAACCACCGTGAGTCAGGTCATGAAAAGCGAGCAGGTTCTTAGCGGTTGTTGCATGAATCCATGCGCCCCCTGTTTCCGGATTCTTACCGATTGCAGCCAAGAGACCAGGAAACTTGGGGCATTTGCCATTGAGAAAGCTTTCAACTTGGTCGTTCGAGGCGCAATTCAGCAACCAAAAGCCGCGAACGTAACCTTCCAAGAGTGGTCGCCCAAGCGACA
>JBPOHI010000151.1:0-12379 GCA_052035735.1 Acidobacteriota bacterium | reverse complement strand
CGGCCAGCGGCAACAACTTCGAGCTGGCGATCGCGGTCGCCATCGCGGTCTTCGGCATCTCCTCGCCGATCGCCTTCGCGACCGTGGTCGGCCCCCTGGTCGAAGTGCCGGTGCTGATCGGCCTGGTCCACGTCAGTCTGTACTTCCGGCAGCGCCTCTACGCCGGCCTCGAGGGATAGCCGGCAGCTCAGTCCCAAAAGGGGCAAGGGCGACTGCTGGAGACCGGAAGGGGACCTCGTCCTCCATCCGGGCCAGAAGCCGCCCTTGACGCTCTGCTGCCTGTGTCCGGCCCTACTCGGTCTCCGCGACCTCCTGAGGGAGGGTGCGGATCTCGTCGTCGCCGAAGTCGAAGTACATCTCGTCGTCGGCCTGCGGGGTGACTTCCGGCAGATCCTCCGCGATGTGGAAGTCGTGGTACGGCGCCATGCCCGTGCCCGCCGGAATGAGCCGTCCGACGATCACGTTCTCCTTGAGGCCGCGCAGGTAGTCGACCCGGCCGGAAATGGCGGCCTCGGTGAGCACCCGCGTCGTCTCCTGGAAGCTCGCGGCCGAGATGAAGCTGTCGGTCGAGAGGCTCGCCTTGGTGATGCCCAGAAGCAGCGGCCGGCCGATCGAGGCCCGCCCGCCTGCGGCGAGAACGCGCTCGTTTTCTTCCTGGAAACGCCACCGGTCGACCTGCTCGTCAACGAGGAATTCGGTGTCGCCGACCTCCTCGATCTTCACCGAGCGCATCATCTGCCGCACGATGACCTCGATGTGCTTGTCGTTGATCTGCACGCTCTGCGACCGGTAGACCTCCTGAATCTTGTCGGTCATGTAGCGCTGCAGCTCCTTCTCTCCCAGCACCTGGAGCACGTCGTGCGGGTTGATCGGTCCGTCGATCAGCGGGTCGCCCGCGTGCACGCGCTCGCCGTCCTGGACGTTGACGTGCACCGACCGAGGAACGAGGTACTCGCGGTTCTCCTGCGTGTCCCCTTCGACGGTCACCCGGCGCATGCCTTTGTGGATCTCGCCGAGACGCACGGTACCGTCCACCTCGGTGATGATCGCGGGCTCCTTCGGGCTCCGGGCTTCGAACAGCTCCACTACGCGCGGCAGACCGCCCGTGATGTCCTTGGTCTTCGCAGCTTCGGCGCGCGGGATCTTGACCAGCACGTCGCCGGCGGTGACGAGCTGACCCTCGTTCACCATCAGGTGCGAACCGGAGGGAAGGATGTAGCGTCGCTCCGTACCCGCCCCCTTCACCACGATCGCCGGAATCCGCTTCTCGCTCGCCGATGCTTCGACGATGATGCGCTGCGACAGCCCAGTGACCTTGTCGGTCTCCTCCCGGACGTTCTCGCCTTCTGCGATGTCGCGGAACTCGATCGTGCCGCCGATCTCGGAGAGGATCGACGAGGTGAACGGGTCCCACTCGACCAACTGGGCACCCGGCTCGACTTCCATACCCTCGCGGACATGGAGGCGGGAGCCGTAGGCCAGCGCGTAGCGCTCCTTCTCGCGACCCTTGGAGTCGGTGATGAGAAGCTTGCCGTTACGGTTGACGACGATGAGGTCGCCGGACTTGGCGTCGACCGTCGAGACGTTGAGGAAGCGCACCGTACCGGGGTTCTTGGCTTCGTGCTTCGACTGCTCGGAAACGCGCGATGCGGTACCTCCATAGTGGAAGGTACGCATCGTGAGCTGGGTGCCGGGCTCGCCGATCGACTGCGCGGCAATGACGCCCACCGCCTCGCCGATCTCGACGCGCCGGCCCGAGGCCAGGTTGCGGCCGTAACAGGCGATGCAGACGCCGCGGCGCGTCTCGCAAGTGAGCACGGAACGGATCTTCACCCGCTCGATGCCCGCCCCCTGGATCGAGTTCGCCAGCTCCTCGGTGATCTCCGTACCGACCTCGATCAGCACGTCGCCGGTCATCGGATCGTAGATGTCTTCCTGCGAGACGCGGCCGACGATGCGGTCGCGCAGGGCTTCGAGGATCTCTCCGCCCTCCATGATCGCCGAGACGTGAATACCGTCGATCGTGCCGCAATCCGGCTCGTTGATGATCACGTCCTGCGCGACGTCCACCAGTCGGCGCGTCAGATAGCCGGAGTCGGCCGTCTTCAGCGCGGTATCCGCGAGGCCCTTGCGGGCGCCGTGGGTCGAGATGAAGTACTGCAGCACCGACAGACCTTCGCGGAAGTTCGCCGTGATCGGCGTTTCGATGACCTCACCCGAGGGCTTCGACATCAGGCCGCGCATGCCGGCCAGCTGGCGGACCTGCTCACGCGAACCTCGAGCGCCGGAGTCCGCCATCATGTTGATCGGGTTGAACTCGTCGCGCTCTCTCTCGACCTTCTTCATCTCGCGGAACATCTCTTCCGAGACCTTCTCGGTCACGCGGTGCCAGATGTCGATGATCTTGTTGTGGCGCTCGCCCTGGGTGATGACACCGGCGGACCGCTGCTTCTCGATTTCGAGCACCTCGGTCTTGGCCTGATCCAGCATCGCGCCCTTGGCCTCGGGGATCACCATGTCCTCGACGCCGATCGAGATGCCGGCCTTCGTCGCGTAGAGGAAAGTGATCTTCTTCAGGTCATCGAGCATCTTGACCGTCAGATCGTTGCCGTGCTTGATGTAGCAGTAGCCGACGAGATCCTGCAGCCCGCGCTTCTTGAGCAGTCCGTTGATGAACGGGATCTCCGCCGGCAGGTTCATGTTGAGAATGACCCGGCCAACGGTGGTCTCGATCAGCGCCTTGTCCAGCGTCTCGACCTCGGCGTGGACGACGTCCTGGTTGTCGAACTGCGTCTCGAGATTGGCGTACAGACCCGAGTAGCGCACCCGGATGACGGTGTGCGTCTCGACCACTCCTTCGTGCAAAGCGAGGAGCACCGAGTCGAAATCGAGGAACGACTTACCCTCGCCCTTGGCGCCCTTCTTCGACATCGTGAGGTAGTAACCGCCGAGCACGAGGTCCTGCGACGGGACGGCCAGCGGCCGGCCGTGCGCGGGCGAGAGGATGTTGTTCGCCGCGAGCATCAGGACGTGGCACTCGATCTGCGCCTTGGGCGACAGCGGCACGTGCACGGCCATCTGGTCGCCGTCGAAATCGGCGTTGAAAGCCGCGCAAACGAGCGGATGGATCTGGATCGCCTTGCCTTCGATCAGCTTCGGCTGAAACGCCTGGATTCCGAGGCGATGGAGGGTGGGTGCCCGGTTCAGCATCACGGGGTGATCACGAATGACCTCCTCGAGAGCGTCCCAGACCTCGTCCTCCTCGCGTTCGACCATCTCCTTGGCAGCCTTGATGGTCCCGACGAAGCCCTTGAGCTCGAGCTTGTTGTAGATGAACGGCTTGAAGAGCTCGAGCGCCATCTTCTTCGGCAGGCCGCATTCGCGAAGCGACAGCTCCGGACCGACGACGATGACCGAACGGCCCGAGTAGTCCACCCGCTTACCCAGGAGGTTCTGGCGGAAGCGTCCCTGCTTGCCCTTCAGCGTGTCGGAGAGTGACTTCAGCGGGCGATTGTTCGAACCCTTGAGCACCCGGCCTCGACGGCCGTTGTCGAACAGGGCATCGACCGCCTCCTGGAGCATCCGCTTCTCGTTGCGCACGATGACTTCCGGCGCACGCAGCTCGAGGAGCTTCTTCAACCGGTTGTTGCGGTTGATGACGCGGCGATAGAGGTCGTTGAGATCGCTGGTCGCGAAGCGTCCGCCGTCGAGCGGCACCAGAGGCCGCAGCTCCGGAGGGATGACCGGCAGCACATCGAGGATCATCCACGACGGCTTGTGCCCCGAACGCCTGAAGGCGTCGACGACCTTGAGCCGCTTGGCGGCCTTCAGCCGGCGGATCTGGCTGGTCTCGGTGCGCATGACGACGCGCAGCTCTTCCGATAGGTCGTCGACTTCGATCCGGCGCAGCAGTTCCTTGATCGCTTCCGCGCCCATCTTGGCGACGAAGCCGCCGTCTCCGTACTGGTCGCGAAGCTCCCGGTAGCGCTCCTCGGAGAGCAGCTCCTTCTCCTTGAGCTCGGTGTCGATCGGATCGATGACGACGTAGCTCTCGAAATAGAGGATCCGCTCGAGATCGCGCAACGAGATGTCGAGCAGATGCCCGATTCGCGAGGGCAGTCCCTTGAAGAACCAGACGTGCGACACCGGGCTGGCGAGCTCGATGTGGCCCATGCGCTCGCGGCGCACTCGCGACCGCGTGACTTCGACGCCGCACTTGTCACAGACCACGCCGCGATGCTTCATGCGCTTGTACTTGCCGCAGAGGCACTCCCAGTCGGTGATCGGCCCGAAGATCTTGGCGCAGAAGAGGCCGTCACGCTCCGGCTTGAAGGTCCGGTAGTTGATGGTCTCGGCCTTGGTGACTTCACCGCGGCTCCAGGCGCGAATCTTCTCCGGCGACGCGATCGAGATCTTGATCGCGTTGAAATCCTTCAACGTCCTCGGCTTGTCAAAACTGCGAAGGGGTTGCAATATCGTTCCTCCTCAAACTCTCGCGAGTGGAACCAAATCAGATTTTCAGAAGCTCGACGTCGAGACAGAGACTCTGGAGCTCACGGACCAGCACATTGAACGACTCGGGCAGACCCGGCTCTTCCGGAACCTCTCCCTTGACGATCGCTTCGTAGACGCGGCTGCGGCCTTCGACGTCGTCCGACTTCACGGTCAGCAGTTCCTGCAGCGTGTAGGCGGCGCCGTAGGCCTCGAGGGCCCAGACTTCCATCTCTCCGAACCGCTGACCGCCGAACTGCGCCTTGCCGCCGAGCGGCTGCTGCGTGATGAGCGAGTACGGTCCGATCGAACGGGCGTGGATCTTGTCGTCGACGAGGTGGGAGAGCTTCAGCATGTAGATGTAACCCACCGTCACGTGCTGCTCGAACGGCTCGCCGGTCATGCCGTCGAAGAGCAGCGTCTTGCCCGAGTGCGGCAGACCGGCCTGATCGAACAACGCACGCATGTCCTCTTCGGTGCAACCGTCGAACACCGGCGTGGCGAACTCGAGACCCAGCACCTTTCCGACCCATCCGAGATGGGTCTCGAGAATCTGGCCGACGTTCATTCGGCTGGGCACGCCGAGCGGGTTGAGGACGATCTCGACCGGAGTGCCGTCCGGAAGGTACGGCAAGTCCTCTTCCGGAAGGATTCGCGAAATGACGCCCTTGTTGCCGTGCCGGCCCGCCATCTTGTCGCCGACCTGAAGCTTGCGCTTCATGGCGACATAGATCTTCACCAGCTTGATGACGCCCGGCGGCAGCTCGTCGCCCTTCTGCAGGAGCTCGATGCGCTGCTTGTTGACGCGATGCAGGATCTCGATGTGCGAATCCGTCTTGCGGTAGACCAGCTCCACGCGGTCGGTGAGCTTCTTCTCGGCGAGAGGCAGACGAAGCACTTCCTGGCGGGAAAGTGCCTGCAGGGCCTCGCGTGTGATGCGCTCGCCCTTGTCCAGCACCTTGTCTCCGGTCCGGGACTTCACCGCGGCGGTCACTACCTGCCCGAGCAGAAGGTCGTTGATCTTCTTGTTGCGCTCTTCCGAGAAGATCCGGACTTCGTCGCGGGCGTTCTTCTCGAGCCGGTCGATCTCCTGATTCTCGATCTCCTGGGCCCGAATGTCCTTCTCCACTCCCTTGCGGGAGAAGATCTTGACGTCGACGATGGTTCCCTCGATGCCAGGCGGCACTTTCAGCGAGGCGTCGCGCACGTCGCCGGCCTTTTCACCGAAGATCGCGCGCAGGAGCTTCTCTTCCGGCGTGAGCTGCGTCTCGCCCTTCGGAGTCACCTTGCCGACGAGAATGTCGCCAGCCTTGACCGTCGCGCCGATGCGGATGATGCCCGCCTCGTCGAGGTCCTTCAGCGCCGACTCCGAGACGTTCGGAATGTCGCGGGTGATCTCTTCCGGTCCCAGCTTGGTGTCGCGAGACTCGATCTCGAACTCCTCGATGTGAATGGAGGTGAAGTAGTCCTCCTTCACCATCTTCTCGGAGATCAGGATCGCGTCTTCGAAGTTGTATCCGCGCCACGGCGTGAAGGCCACGAGGACGTTGCGTCCGAGAGCCAACTCACCCATGTCCGTGGACGGTCCGTCCGCGAGCACGTCGCCCTTGCGCACCCGGGTGCCCTGACGGACCACGGGGCGCTGGTTGATGCAGGTGTTCTGGTTGGAGCGCCGGAACTTCGTGAGCTGGTAGATGTCGGCGCCGAACTCCTTCTGCTCGCCGGTCTCGATATCCTCACCCTCGACGCGCACGATGATCCGCTCGCCGTCCACCAGATCGACGATGCCGCCGCGCTGACAGAGCACCACGGCACCCGAGTCTCGGGCGACGGTGCCCTCGAGTCCGGTGCCGACGATCGGCGCATCGGCGACCAGGAGGGGAACCGCCTGGCGTTGCATGTTGGAGCCCATCAAGGCGCGGTTGGCGTCGTCGTGCTCGAGGAACGGGATCAACGCCGCGGCGACGGAAACCAGCTGCTTCGGACTGATATCCATGTAGTCGACGCGATCGCGCTCGACGGTGACGAAGTCGCCACCGGCGCGGGCGATGACGCGATCGTCGCGGAAGAGTCCCTTGGCGTCGGTGCGCTGGTTCGCCTGCGCGATGATGTACTTCTCTTCCTCCCAGGCGGTGAGGTAGAAGGCCTGCGGCTCGGGCTCGATGAGCCGCTTGCCCGCCTTCTCGAGACGCGCATTCTCCTCGAGCAGGTCGTCCTCGGTGATCAGCTGCCCGAGTTTGAACTTGCCGTCGCCGACCTTGACCACCTTGTAATGGTTGAGGACGCGGCCGTTCTCGACCTTCTTGTAGGGGCTCTCGATGAACCCGTACTCGTTGATCCGGGCGTAGGTCGCGAGCGACGAGATGAGGCCGATGTTCGGGCCTTCCGGCGTCTCGATCGGGCAGATGCGGCCGTAGTGGGAAGCGTGGACGTCGCGGACTTCGAAGCCGGCGCGCTCGCGCGAGAGGCCGCCCGGTCCCAAGGCCGAAAGGCGGCGCTTGTGCGTGACCTCGGAGAGCGGGTTCGTCTGGTCCATGAACTGCGACAGCTGCGACGAGCCGAAGAACTCCTTGATCGCCGCGATGACCGGCTTGGAGTTGATCAGATCGTGCGGCATGGCCGAGTCGATGTCCTGATGAACCGACATCTTCTCCTTGATCGCCCTCTCCATACGGACGAGGCCGATGCGGAACTGGTTCTCCAGGAGCTCGCCCACCGCGCGCACGCGGCGGTTACCGAGGTTGTCGATGTCGTCGACCCGGCCGATGTCCTTGTGCAGCCGCAGCAGGTACTCGATGACGCGGATGAAGTCGGACTCGGACAGCGTCTTCTGATCGACCGGGACTTCCGAGTCGAGCTTGATGTTGAACTTGAACCGTCCGACGCGCGAGAAGTCGTAGCGCTTGGCGTCGAAGAACATGCCGTAGAACAGCGACCGCGCGGAATCCAGCGTCGGCGGATCGCCCGGACGCATGCGGCGGTAGATCTCGAGCAGCGCCTCCTTGGAGTTCCGCGTACTGTCCTTGGCGAGCGTGTTCGAGAGCACCGCGCCGCACAGGTCCCACTCCGGGAAAATGACGTCGACGCCGGTGTGGCTCTTGCCCTTGAGCCGCTCCGAGATATCCGCCGGCACGAGGTCGTTGGCTTCGAAGAGGACTTCACCGGTCTCGAGATCGACGACGTCGGCGGCGAACAGGGCGCTCTCCAAGTCCGAGGTCTTGACCTTGGCGCTGACGGACCGGCCCTGCTCGAGCTCCGCGACCATGGACTTCGACAGCGTCAGGCCCGCGAAGATGGGATAGGTCTCGCGCCGGCCGCGGGTCTGGCGGTCGCGATGGCGCTCGCGCTCCAGCACCGACGGCGGGATCGAGAGCGTGAACTCGGACGGATCGGAAACGTCGACGCCGACCGCGGCATAGAACTGCCGCAGGATCGACTCGTCGGTTTCGAGCCCGAGCGCGCGCAGGAACACCGTGCCGTGGAACTTGCGCTTGCGATCGATCCGGACCGAAAGGACTTCCTTCTGGTCGTACTCGAACTCCACCCACGAGCCGCGGTAGGGAATGATCTTCGAGAGATAGGTGCGCGGGCCTTCCTTGGTGAAGAAGACGCCGGGCGACCGGTGCAACTGGCTGACGATCACGCGCTCGGTGCCGTTCACGATGAAGGTACCGTGATCGCTCATCAACGGGATCTCGCCGAAGTAGACCTCTTCCTCCTTGGCGTCGCGCATCATCCGTGCGCCGGTTTCCGGGTCTTTGTCATAGACGAAAAGCCGGAACGTCACCTTGAGGGGAACGGCGAACGTCATGCCGCGCTCCTGGCAGTCGGCGATCGAATAATCGAGGTGCAGATCGACCGGGTTACCGCAGGTGTCGCACTTGGTGACGCGGTTCTTGTTCACGAAGCCGCACTGCGTGCAGGTGACCGTCTCCTCGTGGGGATGGTCGGTCATGACCCTGGAGCCGCAGTTGGTGCAGGTGGTACGGAGGTACTCCAGACCCTTCATCTCGCCGCACTTGCACTGCCATTCGCCGATGGTGTACTTGACGAAATCGAGCGAGCAGGTCTCGCGGAAGTCGGAGAACGGGAAGATGCTCGTGAACACCGACTGCAATCCCTGATTGGCCCGCTCCTCGGGGAGCAGGTTCATCTGCAGAAAGCGATCGTACGAGCGCTTCTGCACGTCGATCAGATTCGGGATCGCGAGCGTGCTCTGAATCCGCGAAAAGTTCTTGCGGGCGCGGGTTTCGGTCTTGGCTAGATTTTCCATGGGTTCGATCTTGTCCACCCCGTCGATCAAGGAGCTATCTGCTGCAAATTTTTAGGGCCACAAGCGCCGACACCCCGCCCTAGCCGCGAAATCGCGGCTTGGACGGGTTGCGCGCTTTGCGACCGGGACGGGCGACGAGCGCCCGTGTCCGGCCTCGCGAAAAAGGGTGCGCGTACGGGCCACCCTCTTACTTGATCTGGACCTGAGCCCCCTGCTCCTCGAACTTCTTCTTGATCGACTCCGCCTCGGCCTTGGAGACGCCTTCCTTGATCTTCTGCGGGGCGCCTTCGACGAGGTCCTTCGCTTCCTTCAGGCCGAGGCTGGTGACTTCGCGGACGACCTTGATGACGTTGATCTTCTTGTCGCCGGCGCTGGTCAGGATCACTTCGAACTCGGTCTGCTCCTCGGCCGGGGCCGCAGCCGCCGCACCGCCGCCCGCCGCCGGGGCCGCCGCGACCGCCGCGGCTGCCGACACGCCGTAGTGCTCTTCGAGCGCCTTGACGAGGTTGTTCAGCTCGAGCACAGACATGCCGTCGATCTTCTGGATGAACTCTTCGACCTGGATTGCCATCTCTTCCTCCGTCGTCTCGGGTTTTCTGACCCGAAGTCCTGATTATTCTTGCGGCGCGGGGATTCTCCCCGGCCCGGCTTACTCTTTTTTCTTCGCCACCTGGTCCAGGACGATCGCCAGGCGCTGAGGCCCGGACGCCGCGAGGACGCGAACGAAACGCTGGATCGGGGACTGCATGAGGAAGAGCAGCTTCGCGAGAAGCTCCTGGCGCCCCGGAAGCGACGCGATCTCTTTCACCTGCGACGCTGCGATCGGGCGACCCTCGACCAATCCGCCCTTGAACTCGATGACCGGCGCGTCCTTCGCGAAATCGGTCAGGACCTTCGCCAGTGCGACCGGATCCTCGAGACTGTAGGCAACGGCCGTCGGTCCGGTGAAGTGCTCCTTGACCTGCTCGAGCGGCTTTCCGGCCACCGCAAGGCGCGCGAGCGTGTTCTTGATGACCACGTACTGCCCGCCCGACTTGCGAACCTTGTTGCGCAGATCGTTGACCTGATTCACCGTAATGCCCTTGAATCCGATGACGAAGGCATGCTCAGCCGAGGCCATCGCCTCTTCGTAGCCGCCGAGAATCTCTTCTTTGGTGCTTCTCGTGAGTGGCATGTCGAGCTCCCTTACTCCTCAGCGCCCGCGAGGGCGTTCTCGTCGACGCGGATCCCGGGACCCATCGTGGACGACACCGTCGCCGACTTCACGTACTTACCCTTGGCCGCTGGAGGCTTGGCCTTGATCACGGCGGCGACGAGCGCGGTCGCGTTCTCCTGGAGCTTCTCCGCGCCGAAAGAGCGCTTGCCGAAGGGCGCGTGGATGATCCCGGTCTTGTCGACACGGAACTCCACCTTGCCGGCCTTGATCTCCTCCACCGCCCGCTTCACATCAGGGGTAACCGTGCCGGTCTTCGGATTGGGCATCAGGCCGCGCGGGCCGAGCACCTTTCCCAGCCGGCCGACGACCCGCATCATGTCCGGGGTCGCGACGACCGAATCGAAGTCGAGCCAGCCGCCTTCGATCTTCTTCGCCAACTCTTCGCCGCCGACGTAGTCGGCGCCGGCGTCTTCGGCTTCCTTGATCTTCTCGCCCTGGGCGAAGACCAGGACGCGCGCCGTCCGTCCCAGACCGTGCGGCAGGAGAACGGTGCCGCGCACCATCTGGTCAGCGTGCTTCGGATCGACCCCGAGCCGCATCGCGATCTCGACCGTTTCGTCGAACTTGGCGTAAGCGGTTTCCGCGGCCAGCTTGATGGCATCGGCGAGCAGATAGAGCCTGGGCTCCACCTTGGCTGCCGAGCTGCGGTACTTCTTGCCGTGCTTGCTCATTCGCTCTTCCCTCTGGTCCGAACGGCCGTGTCGGCGGCCTCCCAGATCCGTCTGGCGCCGCCCGTCGTTGGGCGGAGCCGATCTCCCTAGAACTCGATCCCTGCCGAGTTCGTCTCCGGCCAGGATCTCGACGGCTGTCGAGCTCCCAGCACTATGCAGCCGTTCAGCCCTGGACGTCGATGCCCATCGAGCGTGCGGTGCCTTCGATGATGCGCACCGCAGCCGCGAGACTGCCGGCATTGAGGTCCGGGAGCTTCGACTTGGCGATCTCCTCGACCTGCTGCTTCGAGACCTTGCCGACCTTGTTGCGGTTCGGCACGCCGGAGCCCTTCGGGATGCCGGCTGCCTTCATGAGCAGGATCGCCGCCGGGGGCGTCTTGGTGATGAAGGTGTAGCTGCGATCGGAGTAGACCGTGATCACCACCGGGATGATCAGCCCCTCCTGCGCCTGCGTGCGGGCGTTGAACGTCTTGCAGAAGTCCATGATGTTGACGCCAGCCTGACCGAGCGCCGGACCAACCGGAGGAGCCGGCGTCGCTTTGCCGGCCGGAATCTGCAACTTGACGTACCCGGTAACTTTCTTCGCCATGATGAATCCAACCTTTCCCGACTAGAGCTTCTGGACCTGCAGGAAATCGAGCTCGACCGGCGTGTGCCGCCCGAAAATCGTCACCATGACCTTGAGAGTGTTGCGGTCCAGGTTGACGTCGTCGACCACGCCGGTGAAGTTGTTGAAGGGGCCATCCACGATCTTCACCGGTTCGCCCTTCTCGAAAACGTGCTTCGGCTTCGGCTTCTCCTTCGCCGTCACCACCTGCTCAAGAATCTGCGTCACTTCCTCCGCCGAGAGCGGCGTCGGCGTCTTGCCCATGCCGACGAAACCGGTCACCTTGGGCGTGTTCTTGACCACGTGCCAAGTGTTCTCGTTCATCTCCATCTCGACGAGAATGTAGCCGGGGAAGAACTTGCGCTGCGTTTCGCGCTTCTTGCCGCCCTTCAGTTCGACGATCGTCTCCATCGGAATCCGGATTTCACCGATCGCTTCGCCGTACCCGAGAGCATCAGCGCGCTGGCGCAGATGCTGACGCACCCGCTCCTCGAAGCCGGAGTAGGTGTGGACGATGTACCAATGGCGATTCTCGGGCCTAGCGGCGGCAGGCGTGCCACCCAGACCGGACTCCCCAGGGCCCATGAAGGAGAACGATCCTCCGGTCACGAGCCCACCATCTTGAAGAGCTGCACGATGACCATGTCGGCCAACCAAAGGTAGACCGCGAACACGACGCTGGTCACCAGCACCACGATCGTCGTTCCGACCACTTCATCGCGAGTGGGGAACGAGACCTTCTTCATCTCGGCCTTGACCTCACCCAGAAACCGAGGAATCGACGAGAAGAAGCTCTTGACCTTTTCCAACCAGTTCATTTCGCTCCCGCAATCCGTGCTTGGCAGGCCAGGAGGGATTCGAACCCCCAACATCCGGTTTTGGAGACCGGCGCTCTACCAGTTCGAGCTACTGGCCTAGATATCGTCCGCATCCGAGCTACACCCAGCTGCAAGTCTCCTGAGGACCCGACCGCTTCCGGGAGCGCCCTCAGGGCGAACCCGAAAGCCGTCGAGTCCTGCGAAATCACTTGACCACTTCGGTGACGGTTCCGGCGCCGATGGTGCGGCCGCCTTCGCGGATCGCGAAGCGCACGCCCTTCTCCATCGCGATCGGAGCGATCA
>JBPOHI010000192.1:0-3839 GCA_052035735.1 Acidobacteriota bacterium | reverse complement strand
ACATGGAGAAGCTGTACTTCATCAAGGACACCCTCGAAGAGGTCAAGACCTTCGTCGAGCAGGTCTACCTCCCCGATGTCATCGCCATCGGCTCGATGTATCCCGAGTGGCTGGGATACGGTGCCGGCGTCACGAACTACATGGCGGTGCCCGACCTGCCGCTCGACGGCAAGGGCACCGAGTTCGATCTGCCCGGCGGCGTCATCATGGGCGGCGACCTGTCCTCCTATCGTCCGATCAAGACCTTCAACGACCCGCTCTTCCAGGCCAAAGTCGAGGAGTCGGTCGCGCACGCCTGGTACGAAGGCGACTGGCAGAAACACCCCTGGGAAGAGGACCTGCCGAAGCCGCAGTACACCGACTTCCAGGACGACGGGAAGTACTCTTGGGTCAAGGCGCCGCGCTTCGAGGGCAAGCCGATGCAGGTCGGGCCGTTGGCCCAGATCCTCATGGGCTACGCCTCCGGCCACGAGCTCATCACCAAGCGCGTCAACGAGTCGGTGGCGCTCGCCTCGTCGATCGCCAAAGTCCAGATCCCGCTCACCGCGCTGCATTCGACGCTCGGCCGCCACCTCGCCCGCGCCATCCGCTGCGCGGTGCTGGCGGATCTCTCGCTCAAGCACTGGGGTCTCTTGGTCGGCAACATCGGCAAGGGCGATGTCACGATCTGGAACAAGCCCGTGTTCCCGAAGGGCGAGGTCAAGGGCTTCGGCTTCCACGAGGCGCCGCGCGGCACGCTGTCTCACTGGGTGGTCATCCGCGACGGCCGGATCGCCAACTACCAGGCGGTCGTACCTTCGACCTGGAACGCCGGGCCGCGCGACGCGCAGGGGCAACTCGGACCCTACGAAGCCTGTCTGATGGGCAATCCGGTCGCCGACAGCGAGCGGCCACTCGAGGTCGTGCGCACGATCCACTCCTTTGATCCTTGCCTCGCCTGCGCCATCCATGCCTTCGATCCGGAAGGCAACGAGACGGCGTCGGTCAAGGTGTTGGGAGGTTGAAGTTGTCGGGGGCGGCCGAGGACGGGCGCGCAAAGATGCGCACCCTGGTGTTGGGAATGGGCTGCATTCTGATGCGCGACGACGGCGTGGGTCCCTCGGCTCTCGCCGCCTTCGAAGCGCTCTACGATGTGCCCACCGAAGTCGAGCTGCTCGATATCGGCACTCCCGGCCCGGAACTCGCTCATATCATCGGCGGCTACGACGCGTTGATCGTCTTCGACGCGCTCCGTGTGCAGTCGCCGCCGGGCACCGTCCGGTGCTTGACCCGGAGCGAAATCCTCGCCGCCCCCCTTTTGAATCCCCGCCTGTCGCCGCACGATCCTGGCCTGCGGGAGGCCCTCCTCTCGGCCGAGTTCTTCGGCGAAACGCCGAGGGAAGTGCTGCTGGTCGGAGTCGTGCCGAAGGAGATCGAGCTCGGGACGGAGCTCTCTCCCGAGGTGGCTGCCGCGCTCCCCCTGGCAGCCGAGGCCGCGGCGACCGAACTGTGCCGGCTGGGTGTCGGGGCGGCGCCGCGACTCGCTCCGGCAGCCGCCGCTGTCTGGTGGCGCTAGCCCGCCGCGGCTACGTGCCGGAACCGGGCTCGGCGGGCGAGCCCTCGCCGACGACGATCTCGCCGCCTTCGACCCGCACCTGAATCTCTGCCAGCGGCCGCTGCGGCGGTCCGGAGAACGGCTGACCGGAGGAGTCGAAGAGCCCCTGGTGGCAGGGACAGCGATAGCGGTCGAGATCGGGGCGCCAGCGAACTTCACATCCCTGATGCGTGCACAGCAGCGAGCGCGCGCGGACCGTCTCGCCCTCGCGCCGCAGCTCGACCGGATCGCCCCGATGCAGCACCCGCAGGCGCCCGTTGGGCGGCAGCGCGGAGAGCGGCAGGCGGGCTGGCAGCGGTCCCACGGGCTCGCTCG
This sequence comes from Acidobacteriota bacterium, assembly GCA_052035735.1. Taxonomy (GTDB): domain Bacteria; phylum Acidobacteriota; class Thermoanaerobaculia; order Multivoradales; family JAGPDF01; genus JAGPDF01. The sequence continues at coordinate 1,930 of JBPOHI010000192.1, read as the reverse complement.
CGCAACCGGTGGTCTGCGCGCCGATGCTCGAGGCGCCAGCCAGGCCGAAGAGGCGCGCAAAGGCCTCGCGGCGCGTCGCCAGAATCCTGCCGCCGGAAGCCGGAGGCCCGCTCTCGCTCACGGCGCGATTATCCTCGTGCTTCGCCCTCCCCAACGCCGCCCTGGCGGGTGGGCGCAGAGAGAGGCCTCCCGGGTGGGAGCTTCACGGTCCGGCGAGAGTAAGCTCCCGGCGCCATGACGCTCGAAGCACCCAGCGCCGCCGCTTCCGGGCACCAGACCGGGGAGCGACCCAACCCGTCGCTGTTGCGCCTGGCGGTGCGCGGCGCGGTGCAGGGCGTCGGCTTCCGGCCTTTCGTCTATCGTCTGGCCCACGAGCTCGCCCTCGCCGGCTGGGTGCGGAACGACTCGCACGGGGTGGAGATCGAGGTCGAGGGCCCGCGCGAGCGGTTGGAGACCTTCCTTGCCCGGCTGGCTCTCGACAAACCGGCGCCGGCCTTTCTGCAGTCGGTCGAGGCGCTTTGGCTCAACCCGGTCGGGCATGCAGGTTTCGCCATTCGAGAGAGCGAGCGCCAAGCCGGCACGAGCGCGATCGTGTTGCCCGATCTGGCGACCTGCGCCGAGTGTCGGAGCGAGACCTTCGCCCCCGACAATCGCCGCTACCGTTATCCGTTCACCAACTGCACCCATTGCGGACCGCGGTTCTCGATCGTCCTCGGCCTGCCGTACGACCGGCCGGCGACGACGATGCGCGCTTTCGAGCTCTGTCCTGCCTGCCGCAGCGAGTACGAGGATCCGTCGAGCCGGCGCTTTCACGCGCAGCCGAACGCCTGTCCGGACTGCGGACCCCAGCTCGCCTCGACCGAACCGGACGGCAGTGAGCGCGCACACGGGGCCGCGGCGCTCGCCGACGCCCAGGCGGCGCTGGTTGCGGCGGGGATCCTGGCGATGAAGGGTGTCGGCGGATTCCAACTGCTCTGCGACGCGCGCTCTGCCGCGGCGATAGCGCAGCTGCGGCAGCGCAAGCGTCGGCCGGCAAAGCCTCTCGCGTTGATGGTGCGCGACGTCGCTGCGGCGCGCGATCTGTGCGCAGTCTCGCCGGAGGAGGCGGCGCTGCTCGCTTCGCCGCAGGCGCCGATCGTGCTGCTGCGACGGCGCACCCTTCCCGGTCGCCTGTTGGCCGACGGGATCGCGCCCGGCAACCCGCGGCTCGGGGTGATGCTGCCGACCAGTCCCCTGCATCACCTGCTGCTCGAGGGAATCGACTTCCCGCTGGTCGCGACCAGCGGCAACCTCACAGATGAGCCGATCGCGATCGCCGACCGTGAAGCGCTCGATCGCCTCGCGGGCATCGCCGACCGTTTCCTCCTGCACGATCGGCCGATCGCCCGTCACGTCGACGACAGCGTCGCCTGGTTGATGAGCGGCGGGCCGCAGGTGCTGCGGCGGGCGCGCGGCTACGCACCGCTGCCGGTCGTCACCGTCCGGGAGGTCCCGTGCATGATCGCCACCGGCGCGCACCAGAAGGCTGCAGTGGCGATGAGTCTCGGGCGGCAGGTGTTTCTCTCCCAGCACCTCGGAGACATGGAGACGCCGGAGGCCCACGCCGCTTTCGAGCGCGTCGTGCTCGATCTGCTCGCCCTCTATGCCGCGACACCGACGGCGATCGCGCACGACCTCCATCCCGACTACCCGACCACGCGCTGGGCGCAACGCGCGGCGAGCCCAGGCGGCGGGCTCCTTGGCCGCGCCGGCCTGGCCGAGGGCAACCTCCGGCTGATCGCGGTGCAGCATCATCACGCGCACCTCGCCTCCTGCCTGGTCGAGAACCATGGAGCGAGAGGAGCGCTTGCCGGCCCGGCTCTCGGGCTCTGCTTCGATGGCACCGGCTACGGCCCGGACGGAACGGTCTGGGGCGGCGAAGCGCTGGTCA
>JBPOHI010000273.1:0-4661 GCA_052035735.1 Acidobacteriota bacterium | reverse complement strand
ACGAGCGCGACTCCCGCGATCCCGGGCAGACCGGCAAGGTCGTCCTCTGGCTGAACGCCACGGGAGCCAAGGCCGACCGGGTCGAGGCGGAGCTGCGGGCGCGCGGGCTGCCGGTCCACCGTTCGCGCCCGGTGCCGCTCGCCGATCTGCCGCGTCTGTTGGTGACCCCGCAAGCGCACCTCATCACCCTGCGCGACGAGTTCGTCGGCTACGTGCTGCCGTCGAAGGTCTACGGCTGCATCGCCTCGGGCCGCTCGGTGCTGTTCGTCGGCAGCGCGGCCTCGGATGTCCATCTGCTGTGCTCGGAGCGCCTCGGCGAGGCACGCGGAGACGGACTGGCAGGCTACCGCAGGGTCGATGTCGGCGACGCTGCGGGAGTCGCGCGCGCCCTCGACGCGCTGGCATCGCAGGTGCCCGCCTTCGACCCGCTCGCGCTGCGATAGCATCGCCACGACCCGACATGGATCCGCTGTTCATCGTCGCCGGCGCCGCCGCGCTGCTCGCTGGAGTAGTGGCGAGCCTGCTCGTGCCACCGGTGGTGAATCTCGCACAGTTCCTGCGCTCCTTCGACCGCCCGGTCGCTGGAGGGGTGGAGGGACAGCGCAAGGCGGTGCTGGCGACGGCGGTGCCGCGCCTCGGCGGCGTGGCGATCGCCGCCGGTCTGGGTGCCGGAGCGCTCGTCGGTCTGATGGCGGGCTGGAGCGAGTGGGGAATGCGGATCCCGCGCCCGGAGCTGGTGGCGCTGCCGATCGCTGCCGGGCTGGTCTTCCTCGTCGGGCTGGTGGACGATCTGTTCGGCGTCTCGCCGGCGAAGAAGTTCCTCGTCGAGCTCGTCGCCGCCTGGCTCCTGGTGCGGGTCGGCTGGAGCTTTGCCGAGCTCAACCTGCCGTTCGTCGGCGAGGTCCACCTCGGCATCTGGGGCGGTGTGGTGTCGGTCCTCTGGTTGGTCGGGGTCACCAACGCGATCAACCTGATCGACGGGCTCGATGGCTTGGCCGGTGGCGTGGCGGCGATCATCTCGGGAAGCCTGCTGGTCTACGCGCTCATTCAGCAAAACCTCGGCAGTGTCGTTCTGATGGCCTCGATCGCCGGTGCCTGCATTGGGTTCCTGCGCCACAACTGGGAGCCGGCGCGGGTCTTCATGGGCGATTCGGGGTCGCTCACCCTCGGCTTCCTGCTCGGCGCGATTTCGCTGCACTCGGCGATCAAGGCGCCGGCGGCGGTCGCCATCCTCGTCCCGATCCTCGCCCTCGGTCTGCCGGTCATCGACACCCTGCTGGTCATGGTGGTGCGCTTCTTCGAGGGCGACGGGGCGCCGGTCGGCCGGCGCGTCGGCCGGATGTTCCGCGGCGACCGGCAGCATCTCCATCACCTGCTGAGCGATCTTGCCAGCCGGCATCGCCGCGTCGTCCCGGTGCTCTACCTGGTCGTGCTGTTGTTTTGCGCCGGCGCCGTCGCGGTGGCGATGACCGGCGAGGGCTGGCTCGGGTTGACCCTGCTGGGCATCGAGGTCGCGGTGGTCCTCGCCATGCGCCAGCTCGGCATCGTCCGCCGCGCGCGGGTGCTCGCCGACGAGCGCATCGAGGCGTTGCGCCTGCGTCGTCCCTCCTGGCTGCGTCGCGACGCGGAGTAGGGAGCGACGCGAGACGAAGGCTGAGGGTCAGCCCAGCACCTATCGAGGGATGCGCAGAGGCAGCGTCGCTCCACCTGAGACCGTCCTAACGTTGAAAATCCACCAGACGATGGTGGATCTTCATGGTTTCTCTCGCGAACATGCTGAAAATCCACCCCCATGTGAGGGATTTTCAAGATACAGCCGCTGCGCGAACCGTAGGCCGCCCACCCGATGAGACGGCCACCGGGTCCGATTCGCCGGCCTAAGATCAGGTGTCGTGGCCCCGGGGAGCCGGGCGCTCGGCTTTTTCTGACGACTTTCCGAGGTGAACTGATGAGCCGATCGATCGTGCATCCGACTTCGCGCCGCGTCCTGCCGGTTCTCGTGTCACTCCTGTCGGCGCTCGCCGGTTCGCTTTGCCTGCGCGCCGAAGAGAAAGTGCTCGATCTGCCGTTGGGCGATCCGGCGCGGCGCGACCGGCAGGCGCCGGTGGTGCTCGACGGCGTCACCGATACTGCGAAGGGCGACGTCATCACCGCCGCCGAGCTCGCGGCGCGGCTCGACGGGGTCGAGCTCCTGTTCGTCGGTGAGAGCCACACCGACTACGAGTTCCACCAGGTTCAGCTGCGCACGATCGAAGAGCTCCAGCGCCGTGGCAGAAAGGTCCTGATCGGCCTCGAGATGTATCCGGCGGGCGAGCAGGCGATGCTCGACAAGTGGTCCACCGATCCGGCGTACTCCGAGGCTGACTTTCTCGCCCAGTCGCGGTGGTACAAGAACTGGGGCTACCACTGGGAGTACTACCGGCCGATCTTCGACTTCGCGCACCGCCATGGCCTGCGCATGTTCGGCCTCAACGTGCCGCGCAAGGTCGTGCAGACGGCGCGCAAGGAGGGGCTCGCGGCGCTCACCCCCGAACAGCGCGATCTCCTGCCGGCGAAGATCGACACCGACAGCGCCGAGTATCGCCGCCTCTTCCGCGCCTTCTTCGCCGACGAGGGGTTGCACGGCGGGATGTCCGACGAGATGTTCCAGGGGATGTTCACGGCGCAGTGCACCTGGGACGCAGCGATGGCGCACAACGCGCTCAAGGCGCTCGCTCGCCACGCGGGCGAAGCCGGCGAGCGCGCGATCATGGTGGTGCTGATCGGCGAGGGCCACGTCGCCTACGGCCTCGGCGCCGAGCGCCAGGCCCGCCTCACCTTCGCGGGTCGCACGGCGTCGATCATTCCGGTGCGGATCGAGGATCCGAAGACGCACGCGCCGGTCGTCGCCGCGCGCGCCTCCTACGCCGACTTCTTCTGGGGGGTGCCGCCGGAGCAGGATCCGCTCTATCCGGTGCTCGGACTGTCGGCGCCGGAGCGCGAACCCGGTCAGCCGCTGACGGTGATCCGCGTCGAGGAGGAGTCGGTCGCCGCCGCCGCAGGCTTCGCCGCCGGCGATCAGTTGGTGGCGATGGACGGCACGCCGATCGACCAGCAGGAGACGCTCAACAAGCTGATGTCGGGGAAGCGCTGGGGCGACTCGGCGCGCTTCGACGTGCTGCGCGAAGGGGCGGCGAAGACGCTCACCGCCAACTTCCGGCGCACGCCCGAGAAGCCGCCGGCGCCGCCGACAGCCCCGCCAACAGCCCCGCCGGCTGCGGCAGGCTCCGAGACGCCGGTGTCGCCCTTGAAGAGCCGCCCGTGAGCGGCGCAAGAGGCGTCGGACGAAGCGCTTGCGCGCTGCTGCTCCTGGTGGCAGCGACGAGCCCGGCGCGGGGCCAGGACGGAGCGGTGACGGTCGCTCACCGGCTTACCGTGGGTCTCGATCCCGTGGCGCGGCAGTTGACGGTCGATGACCGGATGCTGCTGCTCGTAGGCGGCACGGTCGAGTTCGTGCTCAACAGCCAGCTCGAGGTTCTTTCCGCCGACCCGCCGGTCGAAACGGTACCGCTGGGGGAGGTCACGCCGTTCCTCGGCAACAACTCCACCGCCGCCGCGAACGCCGCACAGCCGGGCGCGAGCCTGCGCCGCTACCGCGTGCGGTTGCCGGAGGGGGGCGGGAAGCTCCACCTGACCTATTCCGGCAAGTTCGACTTCGGTCTCGGCACCCAGCAGGAGGAGTACCAGCGCGGCTTCCGCGATACCGAGGGGATCGTCTCGCCCGAGGGCGTCTATCTCGCCGGCGACGGTCATTGGTACGCGCAGTTCAGCCATGCCGGCGGGGCCGCCGAGCTCGTCGAGTTCGAGCTCACGGCTGCCGGCCCCGCGGGCTGGCACCTGGTGAGCCAGGGCAACGGCACGTCGCGCGACGAGATCGGTTTCGCCCAATGGAGCTCGGGCGGGAAGCTGGACGAGATCTACCTCGTCGGCGGCCCGCTCGTGCGCTACCACCAGGCTGTCGCGGTGCCGGCCGCGGCAGGCCGGGCAGCCAGCCCTGCCGCTGCAGCTGCAGCCGGTGATGCGACGGTGGAGGCGGAGGTCTATCTGCGCGCGGAAGACGCGGCGCTCGCCGCGAAGTACCTTCAGGCGACGGCGCAGTACCTCGAGATGTACGGCCGGCTGATCGGCCCCTACCCTTACGGCAAGTTCGCGCTGGTCGAGAACTTCTGGGAGACCGGCTTCGGTATGGCGTCGTTCACGCTGCTCGGGCCGCAGGTGATCCGCATGCCGTTCATCCTGACCTCGTCGTACCCGCACGAGATCCTGCACAACTGGTGGGGCAACTCGGTCTTCGTCGACTACGCGAGCGGCAACTGGTGCGAGGGCCTGACCGCCTACATGGCCGATCACCTCATGCAGGAGCAGCGCGGCCTGGGCGCGGCGCATCGCCGCGACCGGCTGCAGGACTACGCGAGCTACGTGCGCGAGGGGAGGGACTTCCCGCTCGTCGAGTTCCGCTCGCGCAACAGCGCCGCGACCGAGGCGGTGGGCTACTGCAAGACGATGATGGGCTTCCACATGCTGCGCCGGAAGATGGGCGACGACCGCTTCCGCGCCTGGGCGGCGAGCTTCTATCGCGAGCAGCGCGGCCGGCAGGCTTCGTTCGCCGACGTGCGGCGCTC
>JBPOHI010000242.1:0-4040 GCA_052035735.1 Acidobacteriota bacterium | reverse complement strand
GTGGCTGAATCCGCCGGAGTGGGTGAGGGAGGAGGTGTTGGAGTTTCCGGGGTCGGTGGATGGGCCGTGGAAGCGGTTCGTGCACGAGGCAGATGCGCGGGGGATCGGGACGGTGCGGTGGCCGCGGATCGTGGCGCGGGATGCGGAGGCGGCGAAGAAGCTCGCCAAGCGCACGCTCACCAATCTCTACAACGAACGCCCCGCCTGGCTCGACCTCGCGCACAAGAAGCTCGACGAAGCGGTCTTCGCCGCCTACGGCTGGCCGAGCGACCTCACCGACGAGCAGATCCTCGAGAAGCTCCTGGCGCTCAACCTGGAGCGGGCGGCGGTACAATGATGAGCCATGAAGCGTAGCGCACTACTCGAAGAGGCGAGCCGTCTCGAGGTCGCAGAGCGAATCGAGTTGGTCGAGGAGATTTGGGAGACCCTCTCCGCTGATCCCGGGGCGCTGCCAGTCTCGCCCGCGCACCAGCAGGAGCTCGACTCCAGACTTGCAGACCTCGAAGCGTACCCAGAGGCGGGCAGCTCCTGGGCCGAGGTTCGAGAGCGGCTCGAACGCCGCAGCCGTTGAGCCTTCTTGTCGTTGTTCGACCCCTCGCCGAGCGCGATCTGGAGGGTGCAGAAGATTGGTACGAGTCGCGGCGAAAGGGACTCGGTATCGAGTTCCGCGAAGCGGTCGGAACTGCATTCGCGCGGATGGCAGAGTCTCCGCTCGCCCACCCCGCCGTCTACCGAGATCTGCGTCGAGCGATCGTCGCCCGCTTCCCTTGAGGCAGGACGTTGCGGTTGCCGCGACGAGCAGATTCTCGAGAAGCTCCTGAAGCTCAACCTCGAGCGGGCGGCCGCGGAGTGAAAATGGAAGTGAGCAGGCTACCGTGGCCTCCGGGCATATACTCTTTTCGTGACTCTTCCAGAGCTGGAAAAGGCGGCGTTAGAGCTCGATCACCGGTCGCGTGCGCGTCTGGCGGAGCGCCTGTTGGAGAGCCTCGATGTGCTCTCGGAAGGCGAAGTCGAGGCCCTCTGGCTCGAGGAGGCGGAGAGTCGGGCGGCAGCCTGGGACTCTGGTGAGATCCAGGGCATTCCGGCCCAAGAGGTCCTGCGGTCGGCGCGATCCGCTGAATGACGCGACAGGCTTCCCTCAGCCCTCAGGCCCGGGAAGAGCTGTTGGATGCGGCGCAGTTCTACGCCTTCGAATCACCTGCGCTGCGGGAGCGCTTCTTGGCCGCCTTCGAAGCGGCACTCGCTCAACTCGAGGCTCATCCGCTTTCGGGCTCCGCCCTTCGGGGTGAGATGAGGCGCCTGCTCTTTCGCGGCTTTCCCTACAGTCTGATCTACGGCCTCCGCGGCGACGAGACGCGGATCTACGCCGTCATGCATCACCATCGCCGTCCGTCCTACTGGCGAGAGCGGAAGTAGAGGAGGTCGATTTGAACCGCGTGCGAGAGGAGCAGCAGCCGTTCGTCGGCATGTCGCATCCGTTCATCGGGGCCGAGCAGGCGAATCTCGAGTAGGTCTCGGCGTCGATCTTCGGAGAGCTTGCCGAAGCGGCCTTCGCCGCCTGCGCCTGGCCGGGCGACCTCACCGATGGGCAGATCCTCGAGAAGCTCCTGGCGCTCCACTTCGAACGGGCGGAGGCCGAGCAGCTCTGAACCTCTCGGGGCGTATACTTTTCCGGCCATGAGCCCCACGGCCTCTGAGGTGCTGAAGCAAGCACTTTCCCTGGATGAGCGGGATCGTGCTGCCGTGGCTGGCGCTCTGATCGAGAGCCTCGAAGTGCCGGCCGACGCTGCCGCCGATGTCGAGGCCGCCTGGTCGCGAGAGATCGAGCGCCGGGTGGCCGAGCTCGAGTCCGGTGCGGTCGTTGCGGTACCTTGGACCGAGGTGCGTGAGCGCCTGTACCGTGGCTTCGAGTAATCTGAACTGGCATTCCGAGGCGCTCGACTCTTGAAGGCGCTCTCCGTCATCTTCGGTGCCGGCCTCTTGCTCACCGCGCCGGGCCTTGCAAGACCCGGCGTAGAAGATCCGTGGGTGCGGGTCGATTTCGTCATCCTGCGGTCGACTGCGGACTATTCCGAGGCGAGGCGCGTAGCTGCGGAGGCTGCGATCCAGCTACAGATTCCACTCGATCTGCGCGGGCTGGTGCACGACGAGGAGCATGGCCTGACCTGGCCGAAGGAGGTCTGTGAGAAGGACCCGCTTTCCCCTTACCCCTGCTACGTGGCGCGCGGGCGATGGTTGGGCCGAGCGTGAGATCTGCCTTGCGGTTCACTGAGGTGCCGCGCAGAACGACACCTCGCCTGCGAAGCTGCGGTCTTCGGCGGAGCTTCTTCGTGCTCGGCCTGAGCCTGCTGCTCACTGCGAGCTGTCGTTCCGCTGGCGTTCCGAGCGCGGAGCGCGCCATGGGTACGGGGGTCGTCGGATTCGAATATGCAGCTGAGATTCGCCCCACTCTCCCGAAGCTCGAGGGCGGGCAGGAGTACAGGGCGGCTTACGCCTTGCCGGAGAATCCACTCCCCGAGTACCCGCCCCAGCTTCTGCAGCTCGGTTTGCCGAGACAAGAGGTGGTGGTGCGAGTGGTCATCGGCAGCGACGGCGCGGTCCTGCGGTTCGAGGACAGTCCCGTACCTTCGCGGGTCGACCCACAATACGCGTCCGTTTTTGGCGCGGCGGTCAGAACTGCTGTACGCGAGTGGCGCTTCGAGCCGGCCTTCATTCGCACTTTCGAGCCCGGCCCGGACAACGATGGCGATGGCAAGTCCGATTTCCCCATCATGCGTGGAAGCGAGCAGCTCACGTCGTACCACGACCTTCGATTCGCCTTCGAGATCCGCGACGGTCGAGGAGTGGTGAACGGGAAGTGATGCCATGAACAACTCGCATCTCGCAGCTCTGGGTTGGGACGACTGGTTCGAAGCCCGGGCGCGGGGCGGGTGCGACCGGGCCGGCGACGTCGCGCGGGTGGCGGCGGTGGATCGCGATCAGTTGCTGCTCCTCGACGGAGAGGGCGTCTTCCGGGGGAAGCTCTCGGGGAGGTTCCTGCACGAGGCAGGCGCTCCCGTCGAGCGGCCTTGCGTCGGCGATTGGGTGTGGGTCGCGAAGGGCCCGGGCGAGCCGTTTGGCGTCGTGCACGGGGTTTTCGAACGCAAGAGCGGTCTCCGTCGCAAGGCGGCGGGAGAGGCTGTCGAGCATCAGATGATCGCGGCGAACGTCGATGTCGTCTTCATCGTGCAGTCCTGTCACTTCGACTTCAACCTGCGGCGACTCGAGCGCTACCTCGTGATGGTCCGCGACGGCGGGGCGACGCCCTGCATCCTCCTCACCAAGACCGACCTCGTCGAGCCGGAGGTCCTCGCCGGCCAACTGGAAGAGATCCGCCACGCGGGCATCGACGTTCCGGTCCGGACGCTGACCAACGTCACTCGCGAGGGGGTCGACGAGCTGCGCGATCTGCTGGAACCGGGGCAGACCTACTGCTTCGTCGGGTCGTCGGGCGTCGGCAAGAGCACGCTCATCAACGGCCTGCTGGGCCGGGAGCGGCTGGCCACCCAGGGGGTCAGCGGCACCGGAGAAGGGCGCCATACGACCGTTCGCCGAGAGCTCCTCCTGCTCGCGAGCGGTGCGCTCGTCATCGACAACCCGGGGATGCGCGAGCTCGGAGTGCTGGCGGCGGAAAGCGGGCTCGAAACGAGTTACGCGGAGATTGTGGAGCTCGCCTCCCGGTGCCGCTTCCGCGACTGTGCGCACGGCAACGAGCCGGGCTGTGCCGTGCGCGCAGCGCTCCGCTCCGGGGAACTGGCCGAGGAGCAGCTGGCGAGCTATCTCAAGCTCAAGAGCGAGTCGGAGTTCCTGCAGATGTCCTACACCGAAAGGCGTCGGCGAGAGAAGGACTTCGGCAGGTTCGTGCATTCGGCGATGAAGCGGCTGCGAGAGGACTGATCGCCGCGATATCCTGCGACCCTCATGGCCGAAGGCGCATTCTTCGTCGGACTGTCGGACCTCCTCACCGGACTCTTGTTCGTGGTGCTCGCACTGCCGTTGAT
>JBPOHI010000185.1:0-4651 GCA_052035735.1 Acidobacteriota bacterium | reverse complement strand
CGCCGTCGGTCGCGACCTCGAACTTGCAGATGAAGGAGTCGGCGAGGGTGCGCCCTTCGACGCCGTCGTCGAAGCTCATCGCGACGAGCGCCGGCGTCAGGTCGCCGAGCGCCCGGAACGCCGGCAGCGGTGCCGCCACCGTGAAGCTCCCCGTGAGCCGTTGGCTGGCGGCGTAAGGGGGCTGCGTGGCGGAGTAGAGATCGCCAGTATAGGTGTAGGTCGTCGTCTGGGCGCCGGCGGCGGAGGCCAGGGTGACCGCTGCGCAGGCTGAAAGGAGGCGCAGCCAGGATCGCCGAGAACACCGTGCGAGTCGCTTCATACCCCTTACTATCGCCATCCCGGGCCCGAAAGGGACAGGAGGCATCTCCCTGCGGGGAGAAGGGCTAGCTCTCGAGCACCGCTTTCGCAGCGAGGAACCCCGCCGTCGGGCGGACGCCGCCGCCGGGGTGGTTGCCGGCGCCGCCGAGATAAAGGCCGGGGACGCTGGTCCGATAGCGCGCGGCGGAGGGGGCCGGGCGCAGCACGAGGAGCTGGTCGAGCGCGAGCTCGCCGTGATGGATCTGGCCGCCGGTGAGCGCGAACTCTTGCTCGAGGTCGGTGGGCGACAGAACCTCCATCGCCACGATGCGCTCGCGCACGGTCGGAGCGTGGCGCTCGAGCTCGCCGAGGACGGTCTCGCCGAGCGCCTTCTTCGCCGCTTCGGTCCAGCCGCCTTCGAGCGTGTAGGGCGCGTAGCTCGAGAGGATCGAGACGACATGGTGGCCCTGCGGCGCGAGGCTCGTGTCGGCGACCGTGGGCACGCGCACATCGAGATTCGGCCGCGCCGAGAACTGGCGGTACTTGATGGCGTCGAAAGCGCGCTCGAGGTCATCGACATGGCCGCCGCCGATGCGGATCGCTTCGTGGTTACCGCTGGCTGCCGGCAGCTCGAGCGGACCGGAGAGCGCGAGGTGCACCTTGGCCGCGCTGCCGCGGGCGCGGAAGCGCCGGAACTCCTCTTCGATCGTGATCGGCAGCGAACCGGGGGCCACCAGCGAGAGCATCGTCTTCTTCGGATCGGCGGAGGAGACGACGACGGGTGCGTCGATCGTCTCGCCGGAGGCGAGCGTTACCCCGGCGACCGCGCCGCTGCTCGACAGGCGGATACGAGAGACTTCCGAGTTCGTCCGCAGCTCAGCCCCCGCAGCCTTCGCCGCGGCGACGAGCGCGGCGACCAGCGCCGCCGGGCCACCGGCGAGCGACTCGCCGCCGGTGCACTCGCGCAGCAAGAGGTTCGTGTTGCTGCCGGCCGACCAGGGGCCGCTCCAGGTGGAGGCGACGGCCGGCGCGGCGAGCGCCTCGACCAGCAGTGGGGTCTCGAACTTTTCGTTCAGAAAGTCGGCGACGCACATCGGGGCGACGCGCGCCAGCTCGATCATCTCCTTGCGCTTGAGCTTCAGCGCCACAAGGCCGCGGCGGGCGAGGCCGAGGACCTCTTTCCAGCCGGAAGGCGTCAGCGGCGGGGGATCTTCACTCAGGATCTTCTCGAACACCGGTTGAATCCGGGTCAGAAAAGACCGGTAAAGGGTGTAGTTGTCGCCGTCGTGGCGCGATCGCTGCGCGATCGCGTTCGCCGTGGTGGTTGCGTCGGCAGAGAGCAGAATTCCCGGGCCGCCCTGCTCGGCGATGTAGGTCGCGGGAGCGGTGCGGAACTTGAGGCCGTGCCTTTCGAGGTCCAGCAGGTTCGCTGCCGTCTTTGTCGTCAGCGCCTCGTCGTGCAGGATGCCGGGGACCGAGTAGCCGGGGTGGAACTCTCTTTTCGCCGACAGGCCGCCGGGCTGGCTGCCGCGCTCGAGGAGCAGGACCTTCTTGCCGGCTTTGGCGAGGCGCGCAGCGGCGGCGAGGCCGTTCGGGCCGGCGCCGAGGACGATCGCGTCGTAGCGGTTCGTGGTCGTCATCTCAGACCGCCCGCTTCTCGAGCATGGTGCGCGCGCACAGGGCTCCGGGGGCGCCCATGATGCCGCCGCCCGGATGGGTGCCGGAGGCGCACATCCAGAGCTTCTCGACCGGAGTCTGATAGCGGCTCCAGCCGGCCATCGGGCGCAGGAAAGCGAGCTGCTCGAGCGACAGCTCGCCGTGGAAGATGTTGCCCTCGGTGAGGCCGTAGATCTGCTCCAGGTCCCAGGGGGTGAGCACCTGGCGGTGGAGGATGTGGTTCTTCAGATTCGGCGCGTACTCGCTGAGCGTGTCGATGACCGCATCTCCGAAGGCCTCGCGCTGATTCGGCCAGTCGGCGGCGCCCTCCTTCAGGTTGTAGGGCGCGTACTGCACGAAGATCGACATGGTGTGCTTGCCCGGGGGCGCCACCGTCGGGTCGGTGAGCGACGGGATGACGATGTCCATGAACGGCTTCTTCGAGAAGGCGCCGTACTTGGCGTCGTCGTAAGCGCGCTCGAGGTAGTCGATCGACGGCGCGATGGTGATGTCGCCGCGCAGGTGCGGGCCGTAGCCAGGCAGGCAGGTGAAATCCGGCAGCCCGTCGAGCGCCAGATTCACCTTGCCCGACGAGCCGCGCATCTTGAAGCGCTTCACCTGCAGCGCGATCTCGGGGTCGAGATTCTTCTCTCCCACAAGCTTGAGGAAGGTGCGGTGCGGATCGACGCCGGAGATCACCGCTTTGGCGCGGAGCTCGTCGCCGTTTTCGAGCACGACCCCCTTCGCGACCCCCTTCTCGAGCAGCAGGTGGTCGACCGGCGCCTCGAGGCGGATTTCGACGCCGAGATCGCGCGCCGAGGCGGCGATGGCGTTGGCGATCGCCCCGGTGCCGCCCTTGGGCAGACCCCAGGCTCGGTAAGAGCCGTCGATCTCGCCCATGTAGTGGTGGAGGAGGACGTAGGCGGTGCCCGGCGAGCGCACACCGAGGAAGGTGCCGATGATGCCGGAGACCGACATCGGCGCGATCAGGTTCTCGCTCTCGAACCACTCGGAGAGGAAGTCGACCGCGCTCATCGTCATCATCTTGGCGTTGCCGACCAGCCACTTGTCGCCCTGGCCGCGGATGCCCTTGGCGAGCCGCGCGAGCTTCAGGAGCTCCTTGGGATTGCGCGACATCGGATCCGGAGCGACGTCGTCGATCACCGGCTTGACCAGGCGACCGAGCTCGGCCATCTCCTGTCCGAAGCGCTTGTAGACCTCGGCGTCGCGCGGCGAGAAGGCGGCGATCGCCCGGCGGTTCCTCTCCGGGTCGGCGTCGCGCATGAGATACCGCCCGTCCGGGAACGGCGTGAAGGTCGAGTCGAGCGGCAGGATCTCGTAGCCGTAGCGCGGCAGGTCGAGGTCGCGGATGATCCACGGCCTGAGCAGCGAGACGACGTACGAGCAGCAGGTGTACTTGAAGCCGGGGTAGATCTCCTCGGTCGTCGTCGCGCCGCCGACCGGATGGCGGCGCTCGAGGACGAGGACCTTGCGGCCGGCCTTGGCGAGGTAGGCGGCGCAGATCAGGCCGTTGTGCCCCGCGCCGACGACGATGGCGTCGTACGAATTGGTTGCGGCACTCACGGCTTGCGCTTCCTTTCGGGGTCGAAGAACGGCGTCGCGACGACGGTGGCGGCGACCTTGCGGCGCTCGAACTCGACGGTGTGTTCGAGGAGAAGCCGGGTCCCCTTGGCTTCGTAGCCGCGATGGACCGAGGCGATGACCAGGTACTTCTTGAGGATCGGCGACCAGGTGTGCGAAGTCGCCTTGCCGATCTGGCGGCCGTCTTCGGCGAAGACCGGCAGGCCGTCGCGGCGGGCGGTCGCGGGGAGCGACGGCGGCAGGTTGAAGCTCTCGTAGAGCGCCTCGAGCGCCTCCCAGCTCACCTCGAGCCCGACCAGATGCCAGGCCGGACCGCGCGCTTTCTCGGCGAGGATGGCGTCGCGGCCGATGAAGTTCCCCCGGCTCGCCGGGTTGCCACCGTCGAGCATCCAGCCGAAGCCGAGCTCGAGCGGCGTCGACTTGCGCGCCTCGAGCACGACCTTGGGCGCGCTGTAGTAGTCGATGCCGAGGAGGATGAAGCCGGCTTCGATGCGCGTCACGTCGAGCGCGTCGAGCCCGGCCGGCTCGATGCCGAACGGCCGTCCCGCCGCCATGAGGGCGTCCCAGACCGCGAGCGCCTGCGGGCTCTCCATCCAGATCTCGTAGCCCAGATCGCCGGTGTAGCCGGTGCGGCTGATCCAGACCGGGACGCCGTCGATGGTCGCCCTGTTGACGCCGAAGAACTTGAGCGAGTCCATGTCCGGGCCGGAGTCGAAGCGCGCACAGGCGCGCAGGACGTCGCGCGAGGTCGGGCCCTGGAGCGCCAGCGCCGCCAAACGCCGGCTCGAGTCTTCGAGGCGCACGTTCATTCCGCGGCCGCAATCCTCGAGCCAATGGAGCGACGGGTCGGCGGCGGTGACGCGGTAGTGCTCCTCGTCCAGGCGGGCCACGGTGCCGTCGTCGACCACCCGGCCGGCGTCATCGCACCAGCAGGAGTAGGCGACGCGGCCGACCTTGAGGCTGCCGATATCGCGCGTCATCATGCGCGCCAGGAGTCGCGTCGCGTCGGGCCCGGTAACCTCGTACTTGAAGAGCGGCGAGACGTCGAGCAGCCCCGCCGTTTCGCGGAAGGCGAAGTACTCGCGCTCGTGGCTGG
>JBPOHI010000108.1:0-3300 GCA_052035735.1 Acidobacteriota bacterium | reverse complement strand
CGTTCGGGGGCCAGCCGCGGACGATCGAGATCCTGTCGGTCGGCAAGGGGCATACCCGTGGCGATCTCGTCGTCTGGCTGCCGCAGGAGCGCCTCGTCGCCACCGGCGACCTGCTGGGGGCGCCGATCCCGCTCGTCGGAGCCGACCAGTCCTTCGTGGAGGAGTGGATCGCCACGTTCGACCGCCTGCAGGCGCTCGGCGCCACGACCTACCTTCCCGGGCACGGCGCCGTGCTGCGCGGCGACTCCCAGCTCGCGCTCTATCGCGACTTCCTGCGCTCGGTGCTCGAACAGACCCGGGCGGCGATGGCGAAAGGCCTGTCGGCCGAGGAGGCCGTTGCCGCCGACGGGGCGATCGATGTCGCCGCCTTCCGCGACCGCATGGCGGGCGAGAGCCCCGTGCTGCGGATGCTGTTCGCCAACTGGGGACGCGTCCCGGCGGTCGCCGCGCTCTACCGCGTCCGCGACGAAGCGGCCACCCCTACTCCGCCGGCCGTTCGGCCGTAGCGACGAGCGTCGAGACGGTGCCGGCGATTTCGTCGGTGACCACGACGGCGACGCGCTGGCGCCCTCTCCCCACGAGCACTTCGGCGCGATAGGCCCAGAAAGAGCCCAGGGCCTTCTCGAGATCGGCGGCGGGAATGGAGATCGAGATCGGAGCGTTCTGCCCCAGGCGCAGGTGCTGCGCCTCGTTGAGCACCGCGACGCGCGCGGTGAGGCGCGCCGCGCGCCGGTCGCCGGCGGCGCCCTCCGGCATCAGGCTGACCAGGGCGAGCGGAATGCGCACGAGGAGCGGCACGCGCGCCTCCTTGCCCTTGCGGTCTTCCGCCAACGGCGCTCCGAGCTCGAGTTGCAGACCGAGCGGATTGACCGTGGTCTCGAAGGTGGCCGCCGCGACCAGGGCGGCCTCGGCGCGCTCCGGCAGCGAGCTGCGCCGGAAGCTCTCGCGGTGACGCACGCGCAACTCCTCATCCTGCGTGAAGACGCGGATGACGTGGTCGCCCTGGCCCGCCGCCTCGGTGGTGGTGAAACCGAGCGAGTACGACGCCGCGGCGTCCTCGGACACTCCCGAAAGGCGGTCGGAAAGGCCGTCGTCGAGGAAGAGGGCCTCGCCACCGGTGGCGCCCGCGAGCCGCTGCAGCGAAGACGCCGCCTCGGCAATCGCCGGGTCGCGCGGCGGCGGTGCCGTCGAGCCCGCGCCCGAGCTGGTGAACTCGGCGCCCACCGAGGCGGACGGCGCTTCGCGCGGTGAGATCGTGTAGAAGGCGACGCGGGCATTCTCGGCGGCGCGAACGGCGCGTTCGAAGTCGTCGAGCAGCGTCAGGCGGGCGGTGCCGAGCCGGCCCGAGGGCGTGGCACTGGTAGGCGCTCCACCGCGCTTCTGGTTGAGGTAGCCGGTCAGAAAAGCGTCTGGCTGCGAGGTGAATCCGGCGGAGGCGAAGAGCACCGACTTTCGGCCCTCGATCGCCGCCAGGCCGCCGATCCACTCGCGCAGCGCCGCCACGGCGCGCGCCTGGCGGTCGATCTGCTGCTCGCCGTAGATCTCCACCTGCAAACGGAGGTTCTCGGTGTCGGTGGCATCCTGACCGGCCTCCCTCGCCGCCTGCGTCGCACCCTCGGGGAGGCCGCTGTCCGGCGGGTTACTGACCTCGATCTGGGCGCGCGGACGGCCGTTCTCGCGGACTTCGCGCTCGAGCTGGCCGCGTTCGGCGGCGACGAGACTGCCTCGGCCGCGCAGCTTCTCGAGCTCGGCGAACGCCTGCTCGATGCGCGCACGATCGGCGGTCGGCGGCGACAGGATCCGCAGGTTCTCGGCGAAGGCGGCGATCATGATGCGCTCGCTGCCGCCGGTGCGCGGCAGAACGAAGTCCTTGACCTCGTCGAGGATCTCCTTGCTGGTGCGCCACTCGAGGGCGCTCTGGTCGACGAAGACGAAGAGGTTGGCGCGCGACAGGTCGATGGCGTCGGGAGCGGCGCCGGCGCCTTTCGGCATCGGCGGCTTCTGCGCTCCCGGAGGCGCGAAGTAGTCGATCGCGACCGGCTTGCCGTCCACTTCGAGCCGGAAATCTTCGGCGATGAGGTCGATGATCCGCCTTCCCGAGTTGTCGGTCACCACCACGTCGACATTGACCACTTCGACGTCCACCCGCTCGCCGAAAGGCGGAGCACTCTCCTCGGCAGCGAGTGGCCAGGCCACTGCGACTGCGATCAGGGCCACTTGCATCGGCTTCATCGGTTGTCTCCGTGGGACCGCCATGGCTTCAGGGCTCGCAGGTTGCGAGCACGACTTCGACGCGGCGGTTCTTCGCCCGGCCTTCCGGGTCGTCGCTGCCGTCCGGGCGAGCGTTCGGCGCCACGGGATGGCGCTCGCCGCGGCCGACGATCGGCGTCTCCGCGGCGACGAAACCGCGCGCCGCGAGCCAGGTGCGCACGGCGCGCGCGCGGCGCTCGGAGAGCCCGTCGTTGTAGGCGTCGTCCCCCTTGGCGTCGGTGTGGCCTTCGATCGTCGTCTTCGGCGTCTTCTTCGAGGCGCTCGAGAGCTCCCGAATGCGCGGTCCGAGGGCGGCGAGCGACGCTTCGGCTGAGGACGAGAGCTCGGCCTTGTCGAACTCGAACAGCGCATCCGCGCCGACGACGAGCCGTGTGCGGCAGGTTTCGGCGACGGTCTGGATCTCCCCCGGCTTCTGGATCTCGCCCGGCACCTGCCAGTTCCCCTTCGGCTGCTGGATCTCCCCCGGCACCTGCCAGTTGCCCGCCGGTCTGGTCGCCGGGGGCGGCTCGGGAGCCGAGCCGAAAGCGGGAGCGAGAGCCGCCAGCCCGGCAGCGAGGGTCATCCCTGCGATTGCCCGCGGGCGGCGTGCAGGGTCTCGCTCAGCGTTCCATGGATCGGGCATCGAAAGCCGCATCTGCGCCTCCTTCCAGGCCGACTGCGATGGCGGCCGGCAGGGGCCGCGAGTCGCCAGCCTACCGCGAGCGCCTTCCCGCCGGCTCTCCGGGAAGACGAGCGCCCTCGCTTGCGCTTGAAACCCGGCGTCCTCGACGGATAGACTCTCTTTTCTGCACGAAACGCCTCGTCCTCGATTCCGGGACAGGCGGCAA
The DNA here is from genome assembly GCA_052035735.1 of Acidobacteriota bacterium. Lineage (GTDB taxonomy): Bacteria > Acidobacteriota > Thermoanaerobaculia > Multivoradales > JAGPDF01 > JAGPDF01. The sequence goes on along the minus strand of JBPOHI010000108.1, from coordinate 202 downwards.
CAAAATGGGGCGGTAGCTCAGCTGGGAGAGCACCACGTTCGCAACGTGGGGGTCGAGGGTTCGAATCCCTTCCGCTCCACCATTTCCGATCTCAGAATCCATCCACCCGAGAGAGAATGCCGACCGTAGCGCGCAGCTCCGATGCGCGCGCCCGAGCCGACCTTGTGCCATCAGCAAACCAGGTATTACACTCGGCCAGGAA
>JBPOHI010000259.1:0-2939 GCA_052035735.1 Acidobacteriota bacterium | reverse complement strand
GGCGTCGCGAGACCGAGAGCGCACGGGCAGGCGATGATGAGCACCGCGACCGCGTTGACGAGCGCGTGCGCCATCCGAGGTTCCGGCCCGACGATCCCCCAGGCCGCGAAGGTAACAGCGGCAATTGCCAGTACGACCAGCACGAACCAGCCAGAGATCTGGTCGGCGAGCTTCTGGATGGGCGCTCGGCTCCGCTGCGCGGCGGCCACCATCGCGACGATCCGCGACAACAGTGTCTCCGAGCCGACCTTCTCGGCGCGCATCACGAATCCACCGGCGCCGTTGACCGTGGCGCCGACGACCCGGTCGCCGGGTGCTTTCTCGACCGGCATCGGCTCGCCGGAGACCATCGACTCGTCGATCGAGCTCGTGCCTTCGAGCACGACGCCGTCGACCGGCACCTTCTCGCCCGGCCGGACGCGCAGGCGGTCACCGACCGCCACAACCTCGAGCGACACGTCCTCCTCGCTGCCGTCCTCGCGCAGTCGCCGCGCGCTCTTGGCGGCGAGCCCGAGCAGCTTGCGAATCGCCGCGCCGGTCTCGCCGCGCGCCTTGAGCTCGAGCACCTGGCCGAGCAGCACGAGCGCGGTGATCACCGCCGCCGCTTCGAAGTAGACCGGCACGTGCCCGTTGGCGTCGCGGAAGGTCGCCGGGAAGATCCCGGGCACCAGGGTCGCCACCAGGCTGAAGCCGAACGCCACACCAACGCCGAGGCCGATCAGCGTGAACATGTTGAGGCTGCGGTGCCGCACCGAAGCGACCGCGCGCTCGTAGAACGGCCAGGCGGCCCAGGTGCAGACGGGGATCGCCAGCAGCATCTCCAGCCAGAGGCGGGTGGATGCCGACAGGCTGCTCGCGACCGGCGTGCCCGGGAGGAAAGCGTCGCCCATGACCAGCACGAGCGTGCCCAGGGCGAGCGGCACGGAGACCCAGAAGCGGCGCCGCATGTCGAGGTACTCCGCGCTCGGCCCCTCCTCGACCGTGGCGACACGCGGCTCGAGCGCCATGCCGCAGATCGGGCAGCTGCCCGGCGCGTCGCGCACGATCTCGGGGTGCATCGGACAGGTCCACTCGGTCTTGGTGGCCGGTGCGGCGGGAACCGCCGGCTCGAGCGCCATGCCGCACTTCGGGCAGGCCCCAGGCCGGTCGCTCTCGACCTCGGGATGCATCGGGCAGGTCCACTTCGTTCCACCCACCGGCGCCGGCGCTGCCGGCGGGGCGGGCTTCGTCGCGCAACACGCCCCGTGCCCGCTCGTCGTCGCGCACGCCTCGTGGCCGCTTCCCGCGGCGGGTGCCGGCGATGCCTGGAGGTACTTCCCCGGCTCGGCGTCGAACTTCGCTTTGCAGCTCGCCGAGCAGAAGTGGACAACCGCTCCGGAATGCTCGGAATGGTGCTTCGAGGTCGCCGGGTCGACGGTCATTCCGCAGACCGGGTCGATGACGTTGGTGCCTCCGCCGGGCTGTGCAACATGGTCCGGGCCGTGGTGCTGGTGGTGATCGCTCATGGTCGTTGGTCCCTCCTCGATCCGTGCAGACGCAGCTACCGCGAGACCCTTACACCACAGCTGCAGTCGAGGCAGCCGTGATCGGCGCAGGTCCGGCAGGAGCGTTGGAGATCGGCCCGCAGCGCCTTGCGCGCCCGGTGGAGCCGGACCATGGCGTTGTTGGCGGTGAGTCCCGCCTCGCGGGCGAAGTCGGCCGGCCGGGTTCCTTCGAGGTCGACCCGGCGCAGGATCTCGTTGTATTCCGGGCGGAGCGCCGGGAGCAGCGCCTCGAAGCAGTGGCAGAGGGCGGCCTCGACCTCCGGCGGCGGCTCGCTCGCGTCCCCGAGCTCGCGCGCCAGCGCTTCGAGGCCCCGCGCCTCCGCGCCGCGTCGGCGATAGTGGTCGACCACGGCGTTACGCAGGAGCCGGTAGAACCAGGCCACCGCCCGCTCGTCATCGAGGATCTCGCCCGCCCGCTCGAGCCCCCGCAGAAAGGCCTCTTGCAGGATCTCCTCCGCGGCAGCCCGGCTCTCGACCCGGCGCTCGAGAAACGCGAGGAACCGCCGATGGTTCTCGACCCAGGCCGCAACGACCACGGGCGCGGGTTGTTCCGGCGGTGTCTGCTTACGGCCGAGATTCTCCATCACGGGACGATACTCCCCTGGGAAAGAGACCGTCGGCCGGAGGTCTGCCCCATTCTTGCGGTGAGTTGAGGCCCGGGCAGGCGAGCGCCGCGCCAGCCAGAAGCCGCTGTCACGCCTCTCGCCCCACGCTCCAGGGTGCCCCCAACCGGTCTGCGCGCGAGCCCCTCGTCTCCTCCGGGGCGTCGTGCTCGCCCAGCCACCCACCCTGGAGCGGCCCCTGCCTCTTTGTCATCGAGCCTCCACCGACGTCAAGAGTGCGAAGCGCGGTCTCGTCCTCTGCCTCCTTCCGTCGCGGTCCGCGCCCAACGTCCCGTAAACCGTGCCCGCGGTGCGCCCGGCCCATCGATCCGATGGGTGCCAAGCCTCCGGCGCGCCGACTGACGTCAAGCGGCGCGGCCTTGCCGTCCGGGCTTCGTTCACCCCGGGCTCCCACCGTGCCGCTTTGCATCCGATACCGGACGGAAACCACAACCAAAGGAGAAAGCAGATGACCAGCCAGACCGCAATCACCCTCTACGGGAACGTCGGCGGAGACCCGGAGACCCGCACCATCCCCGGCCGCGGAGTCACGAAGCAGTTCCACCATCTGATGGCGCCGATCATCGACGACATGATCGAGCGCGAGTTCACCACCCCCGAACGCGAGGTTCGGACCTTCTCGATCGCCGTCAGCAAGAAGGACGACGAGGGCAACGACGTCACCCGCTGGATCCGCTGCGACGACTGGAACCGCCTCTCCCGCCTGGTCGGCAAGGGCGACCGCGTGAAGGTCAAGGGTCACTTCCGCGAGCGCACCTACCAGAAGGACGGC
>JBPOHI010000080.1:0-1655 GCA_052035735.1 Acidobacteriota bacterium | reverse complement strand
ATCGACGGCGTGAGCAGCAGTCCGTTCTCACCGTCGAGGCGCTCGGCGTTGTCGCTGTCGCGCCACGGCTTGCAGTGGCTGGCGCGCAGGTGCTCGGGCCGGTCGACACCGGTCACGCGGCAGCGGTGCTCGATCCCTTGCACGCGCAATCGGAAGAGCCCCTGCCCCCGCCGCGCCAAGACAATCGCCTCGCGATCGGTCGCCGGCAAGTTGGGGTCGGTCTCGATCTTCTGCCGCAAGTGCTCCTCCCAAAGGGCGAGCTCGGGATGGAGCGACTCGGCGTTCGACGGCAGAACGTCGGCGACCGTCTCCGCCCGTGCGATCGCCTCGACAACGCTGCCGACGAGATGCGCGAGCTGGAGCGCGAACGGCACGGGGAGCTCGGTGAGATAGATGCCCTGAAGGCCGCGGCCGTCGGGCTGCAGCGGCGAGTACTTGGCGGGCAGGAGCGGCCGCAGTAGCTCCATCCACTCGACCGGCCGGACGACGGTCGGCACCTGCTGCCACTGGACATCGACCCGCCAGCCGACCTGCTCCCAGTTGCGGCCGACGTTGCCGAACTCGCCGGGCTTGGGGTTCTCGTAGGCGTAGGAGGTCGCGACGCCGAAGGTCTTGATGCGGGTATCGGCGAAGCCGAAGACGAGGTCTCCGGGCGAGACCTCGCGCATCGCGTCGTAGAACGGGTTCCTGCGCCCGCCGGTGTTGCGCTTGGGCGACCAGAGATAGCCGCCGGCGAATTCGTAGCGGAAGGTCTGGTTCTGGTTGACCCACCAATAGCGCATGAGCGGGACCTAGTTCGGCGCCCCTTCCGCCTCCGGTTCGGCGGCGACGACGCTCCAACCCAGGTTCTCGAAGAGCGTGTCGAAGTTCTCGCTCTCGGGCCGCTTCCACTCCTGCCAGAAGTACTCCCAGGCCTGCGGCTCCTGGAACTTGCCAAAGTTGCTGGTGAAGTCGACGATCTCGCACCAATCGGTGCCGCCCATCTTCGTGCCGCGCATGCCGCGGCCGACCATCTGCTCGTAGAGCACGCGCGAGAGCGTCGGCCGGCACATCACGATGGTGTCAACCTTGGGGGCGTCGAAGCCGGTCGTCAGCACCTCGACGTTGAACAGGATCCGGAGCTCGCGGCGCCGGAACTGGGCGATCGTGTGATGGCGGTCGCGGGCGTCGATCTGGTGATGGATCACGCCTGCTGGCGTCCCCTGGACAACGAGCGCCTGCGCCAGCAGTTCCGCCTGCATGACGTTGCAGCAGAAGACCAGCATGTGCCGGCCTTCGCCATCGAGCTGCGTCAGGTGCTCGAGGATGAAGCGGTTGCGCGTCGAATCCTCGCCGACGATTTCGAGAAAGCTCTGGGTAAAGTCGCGATAGCCGGTCTGATCCATCTCGTCGATGCGCTTCAGCTTGCCCAAAGTCTGCGCGACCTGCGACGGCGTCTCGACACTGCGGTGCCGCAGCTCGGCGAGATACCCTTCGCGCTGGAACCATGACAGCGCCCCGCCGTGCCCGGCGACCTGCGGCACGACGAGCACCCGTCCGAAGAGCTCCGCGAGCCGCCGGCTCTCCTCCGGGTCGAGCAGGTTCGATCTCCCTGGTGTCGCCGTGAGCCCGAGCACCCGACGCTGCAGCGGCTTCCTCAGCCGCTCATACTCCTC
>JBPOHI010000283.1:0-4339 GCA_052035735.1 Acidobacteriota bacterium | reverse complement strand
TCCAGCGGAATCGTGTCGCCCTTCCACGATACCCCCTGCGGTGATATTTCGAGCCTATCCTTGAAAACGATGCCGAGTTCGGTCGAGAACGTGATTTCCCTCGCCCACTCGGCATCCCGCTTCTTCGTGTCGCGCCGCTGCTCGTGGAATTAGTCCAGCGCGTCGGAATCCTCGCCGAGCCGATCGACCACCTCGGGGAGCTCGGCAAAAGTCTCTCGCAGCAGACCGTTCAGACGGGTCGCGGTGTCTAGCATCCCGTGCTTGTTGAAGAGGTCGACCGAGAGGTGGCGGACGCCCCACGCGAGCTCGCCGCTGAGCGCGTGGTCGAGCCCCTGGGCCTTCTTGCTAAGCTGGATCGGCTGCGCAACAGAATCCCAGCGCTTGAGCATGGATTCCAGCCGGCCGACGAGCGGCCTCACGGCCGACTCCCCCTTCGCGGCATCCGTGAGCAAGGCGTCAATTAGCTTCTTGATGTTTTCCGCTTCCGGGACAAGGAAGCGATTCGCTTCGGCCTCGTACCGATCGACGATGTCGTGCACCAGCGCGGGCGCGTGCTCGTCGCCGGAGTCCGTCGTGCTCTCCACGACACTCGTCACTACTTCCACGAGCTTGTCTGAAGGGAGCTCGTTCAGCGCGCTGCGAACGGTCTCGGTGTAGACGCGGCGCCGCTCCGCGAGTTCTGTTTCGACAAGCTCCAAGCCGCGTACCTCAGGAAACCCGGAAACTGAGCGATCCTCGTTGACGGTCCGCAGGACGCCTTCGGGATCGACGTCCTCGACCGCCTCCGCGAATCCGATGATCCAATCGTGCCACTCATCTGACGGCGTGTCTGCGCCAAGGAATCCGATCGCAGCAGCCATCAGGTTGGCCTTCGCGAGCGCGGGCGCCGAGCTCGCACGCTTTAGCATCTCGGCGTGATTGGGAAGGTTCTCGATCAGGACCTTCGCTGCGCTCGGGGACAATCCAGGAAGCCAGGCAATCTCGGCGGCGAGGCGGTTCCTCGGGTTGGTTAGGTCACCCCGCGCCTTGGCGCAGAGCTCGGCGTCGGCAACCAGCGACCGTTCGTCCGCGAGCTCGACTATCCTCTTCCTGCCGTCGCGCACCGACGCGCCAAGCACGTAGAACGGGCTGGAATGGAGCGGCGTGTGGTGGTTCGTCGGTTTTTCAGCCATGAACAAACCCCAAGTCCGTCATTCCTCTCAGTTTCGAACCGTTCCGTAGTATCTGAAGCTGAAACACTTGTACTTGTCTTCAGGAGGAACCACATCGAACGAGTCGCTAAAGCGGGATCTCCGTGCTTCAGAAACTTTGTCTGGAAGGTCAGAGCTAAGCTTTACTTGACAATCTTTCTCCCATGCCATGGTCTCAATCTTGGTCACGGTAGTTCCGGGTTGGGCGTACGTTACGACGGCTTTCTTCCCGGAAAAATCAATCTTAATGAGATCCTCGTCGAGTAACGTTTCCGGCGGATTCGACTTTCTGCACGCACTCTGCGCAATACCGATGAGGTTGGAGGGCTGCCCCTTCATGCGGTGAAGGACGCACTCCTCGAAGTCCTCATACCCGAACACAAAGGCAAGGAAGCTTGGCTTCGCAAAGTAGCCCCACGTCACGAACACCACTAGCGCGACTGCGATCGGGACGGTTTTGCCTTTCGGTAGCAGCGCCCGGACTTTCCCGGCCATACTGGCTGCCGGCTTTCCGGAATTTCCGTTACCCATGATCTCGCCGACTTTCCTCGTGACAACCTTTTCCCGCACGGCCTCGATCATCCCGAGCCGCTGGGGTTCGCCGACAAGAGCGAATCGCTTCCCGATGAAGTCGAAGAACGTCGCCCGCGCCGACTCGACGTCCAAGGTACCGGCGTATTCGCCAAGGTTCGACCTGACGTCGCCATCGAACACGCCGACCATCGTTCCAAAATCGGACTTCTCGACGGCAATCACCATGACGGGGCGCGACGACGGTCCGAACTCGTTCTTCTGCGGGTCCCGAAACACCGTGGCCGAGAAATGGTACGAGAGCCCTTCCCAGCGCTCCTTCTTTCCCGCCATCTTGGCGGAAAAGTCGAAGTACGTCTCCGGACTGGTCTGGACGGTCACGTAGAAGTCGCCCCACTTCCAGCCCTCGCCCGGCCCGTCGCCCGACCACGGCGCGGCCATGCTCGGGTTCTTCGTGAGCGAGATCATCTGGTACTTCGCCGACGCGGATGTTTCCGCAGCGGGAACCGTTCCATCCGACACCATGCCCGATAGCCCCTCGAAACCTTTTGGTGACTCCCTATCCGACAAAGGCGTCCTCCCTCATATGAACCCGATCCGGCGGGACGACCCGCCTTCCCGCGCTGCGTTGCCTTCCATGGCTTCGAGCAATTGTTCCTGCCCGAGTCGGTCCTTGCCCGCGCGAGCAGCAAGCCGGGCGCCCTCGCGTATCGCGAACGCAACGTCGGAAAGTGGCCTGCCGGAAAGGGACTTCGCGAGCGAAGTCGCGTCGACGCCCTCGTCGCAGGGTAACGTCTCGAGCAGTTTCACGAGCAGCGCCCGCACTTCCGCCTCCGACGCCATGTCGACCTTCACCACGTGGTCGAACCTGCCGCGCCGCAGGATCGCCGGGTCGATCATCTCGATGAGGTTGGTCATCGCGACGATGAGCACCCGGTTGGAAATGGCTTCCGGTATCCGCCGGAGAAACTCGGCGACCTCCTCGACCCGGTGGTGACTAGATCCGCCACCGGACTCGCGGTCGGCGAGGAACGCTTCCATCTCATCGATGACCAGGACCGAAGGCGCATTCTGCATTGCCTTGTCGAAGACTTCCGCAACCTTCTTGCTGGTTTCGTGTATGTATGGGCTCGCAACGCTCGATGCCTCTATCTGAAAGCTAGGCCACCCGAGGTAATCGACCAGCCGTTCCACCGCGAAGGTTTTACCGCAGCCGGGCGGACCGTGCAGGATCACCGCCGACGGGAAATCGATCCCGAGCGCCTTGTAGCGCGCCCCGTTCTCAACGATGTCGATAACGTGCTCGATGAAGAACGCCTCGAGCTCGGGACGCCCGGCGAGTTCAAATTTCTTCGGCTGCGCGGGACGGGCTGCCACCTCGGCGATGTCGCGAGACTCAGCCACGTCCTCTTTCCGCGATTCCTCCCCTTGATCGATGAGCACTTCGCTGACGCTGAACCCGGCGCCGACGATCACGTCCTTCAAGTGCTTGGCGCCGAGCCAAGGAGACAGGGAACGAATCCGCCGGAACGCCTCGATGGAAACGGGCACCCCGCCGGTAAACCACGCGCCGAAGACAACGTCGTCGGGCACGCGGGACGATATGGAGAATGTTGGCAGTAGGCGCGACAACCTCTCGACGTAGATCGCGTCCTGTAGAGGGCTCGCGGCGTCCACCGCGCGGGTCGCCCTGAGCGCCGAAGCGAACGCCAGAGCTTCGTTCTTGCTCTCAGGGGAAGCGTACTCGACGATCGGGCAGAGGGCGTATCCCGCTCCCGAAAAAATGGTCGCGAACCGTTCCCCGCCGAACACCAGCGGGGACATCCAGCCGTCATCGACCAGACCGAGCTCAGCCCACCTTCGCGCGAGTGGCTCCTTCGCAACCAGGATCCTGCCTCCTCCGGCAGCTTCGAAGACCTGCCAGTCATCTGCCCCGTGGACGGCGCGGCCGAATCGCTCGCCGGATTCTGTCGTGTGGCCCACAGGGAGCCATGCGTCGATACCCATCAGCCCCTCGTGATATTCACCGCGGCGAGCATGTCGTCGCCGCCGGCGGATATGCGAATAGAGTACAACTGGAACACGACCTTGCGGAGCTTCTCGAAATCGTCCGAGGCGATTGCCTGCTTGCCCGCTTCGACAAGCTGGGTATGCACGGCGCGGTCGGCGAAGTTCCAAGGTTCAGCGGCCATCGACTTGAACGTGTCTACGACGAAGCCGTCCTGCCGCCACAGGATTTCCCAGTTGCGGCCCTTAAGCTGCTCCAGATAGTTCTCGAAATCGCTTCCTGGGCTGTCGATCGCGCGCTGCGCAGTCTTGGCGAGGCTGTCGAAAGCGGTTGATTCGGTCGGGCGCGCGAACTGTCGCGCGACCTCGTTGAAGAAACGTATGCAGGAATCGAGGTCCATCTGCCGGATGAGCTTTGCGTTCGCCTTGCGGACTTCCGCAAGTAGCCGCTTCGCCTCGAGGACATCATCCATCGCCTGCTTTGCTGTTTCCGGATCGGTCTCTCCTTCCGGCATTGACGCCGCCTTTTCGAGCTTCGACGATGCCTGGTCGAGTTTCGGGTCGTCGACCTTTTCCGATACGTCCGAGATCCGCGACCTGAGCTTGTCGAC
>JBPOHI010000195.1:0-2497 GCA_052035735.1 Acidobacteriota bacterium | reverse complement strand
CCGGCCAACCCGTGGGTGAGCCGGTTCCTGGAGTTCGCGCTCTCCCACGACGGCCAGTCGATCGTCGACACCATCGGCTTCGTCGGCCAATCCCTCGTCGACGCGGTGACGGAGCGCGGCGAGCCCGGTGCCGCGGGGCGGGCTGCGCCCGCTCCGAACGCTCCGCCCGAGTATCTCCGTGTCACCCAGGGAGCGACCCGGCTGCCGCTCGACTTCCGCTTCGAGTCGGGGAGCGACCAGCTCGACAACAAGGCGCGGCGCGACGTCGGCCGGCTGCTCGAGAGCCTGAGCGCGCCGGCGAATCGCGGTCGCGAGATCCTGCTGCTCGGATTCGCCGACTCCCAGGGGGCGGAGGCGACCAACCTGCGCCTGTCGGCCGGCCGCGCCGAAGCCGTCGCGCGGGAGCTCGCCGCCGAGGGGATCCGCGCCGGCGTCAGCCGCGGATTCGGGTCGGCGCTCCCGGTGGCGTCGAACGACTCCGAGGCCGGCCGCGGCAGGAACCGCCGCGTCGAGGTGTGGATTCGCTAGGAGGGAGGGCGCGGGTTCTTCGACAGCGGGCGACGTCCTCTTCGCCTGTCCCCATTTCCCCCGTCACGGCGGCTATGGGGAGAGGGAACCCATGATGGACTCACGCACGCTCGTCACTCGCTTCGCTTTCGCCGTCGTACTCGTTGGTCTGCAGCAACTCGCCACCGGGCCTGTGGAGGCGGTGAAGCGGCGCGCTTTCGTCACTTCGGAAATCGGCAACGGCAACCTCAACTCCTGGCCTTCCTCGGGCGGGCTCTTTGGTCTCCCGGCGGGGGACAACATCTGCCGGGTGCTCGCCGGCGATGCCGGGTTGCCCAACGCCAACACCTACAGGGCCTGGCTTTCCACGGCGTCGACGGATGCCTACTGCCATGTCCAGGGACAGACGGGCAAGAAGGCGACCGGCTGCGTCGGCACGGCCGAGCCGGCCGGGCCGTGGTACCGATACGACGGGGTCGGCCGTTTCACCGGCACGCTCGATGACCTCGTCGGGCCGGAGCTGCGGATCTATCAGCCGATCCGGTACGACGAGACGGGGGGAGATCGCTCCGCCGACGGCTTCGGCTACTGGACCGGAACCCTCGCCACGGGCGAAGGGGGCTTTTCCAACTGCGTCGGCTGGGTCGTCGGCACGAGCCAGAGCAACGGCGTCACCGGCTCACCAACTCACACCGCCGGCAAGTGGACGGACCTCAACATCCCGGTGTGCTCCAACACCCGGAGACTTCTCTGCCTCGAGCCGGGAGCGAGCGAGGTGACGCCCGTTCCCTGGATCCCTGCGGCGCTTGCCTTCACGACCTCGTCCTTCGGCGGCGGCGAACTCGGCAGCTGGCCCGAGGCCGGGAGCGAGATCGGCTTCGCCGCAGGTGACGACATCTGCCGCAACCTCGCCGCCGCGGCTCACCTGCCTTCGCCGCAGTCGTTCGTCGCCTGGCTCTCCGGCGCGACGGTCGACGCCCGCGACCGGCTGCAGCTCGAAGGGGTGCCGATCCGTCGTGTCGACGGCTTCCGCATCGCCGACTCGAAGGCGGATCTCCTGGCTAACGGCAACGACAACACCTTCCATGTCGACGAGCGCGGGCGCTATCTGAGCGAGCGCCTTGTCTTCCGAACCGCCACCTACGAGGACGGAACGCTCAGCGGAGACGGGGCCTGTCTCGACTGGACCTCCCAGAGCCATCTTCAGGAGGCACTTGCCGGCTCGGCCGACATCGCCTACAACGCGAAGTGGACGAACGACTACATCACTACCTGCGGCACGGACGCCCGCCTGCTCTGCCTCTCGAACCGCGAGGTCCTCTTCTGGGACGGCTTCGAGCTCTCCGGCAACACCGAGCGCTGGTCGGCCGTGGCGCCCTGAGGGGGGACGGCTCGAACGCAGCTCGCGCGAAGCGCCATCGCGAGCGCGGGGCGCTCATGCCGCGCTGCGCTCGCCTCAGCGGTAGACCTCACGCCGATGGCCGATCTTCACGACGACGATCTGGCGCTCGGTCTCGAGGATCTCGTAGAGGACACGGTAGTCGCCATGGCGAATGCGGTAGGCGGTCTTGCTGCCGGCGAGCTTCTGGGCGCCAGGCGGGCGGGGCTCGTCAGCCAAGGCGCGGATACGCTCGATGAGCTTCCGGCAGAGCGTCTGCGGCTCGATACCCTCGAGCTCCCGCGCCGCCGAGCGCCGGATTTCGAGGCTATAGCCGGCCACGCCGCTCGAGATCGCGGACGACGCTCTCGAAGTCGAGCACCGGTTCTCGGGCACGCTTGCGGAGCGCCTCGAGGTCCGCGGCATCTTCGGCGAGCGCCTGCCGGACGGCGTCGTTCACCATGGCCGAGACCGACTCGTCCGACTCCGCCGCGCGCAGGCGCAGCGCCCGATGCAGGTCGGCGTCGAGATAGATCGTCGTGCGACGGGGTTCGCTCATGAGTCCCATTGTAGCGTTGTGACGTCATGACGTCCACCCAGCGCACCCGGCGC
>JBPOHI010000300.1:0-3648 GCA_052035735.1 Acidobacteriota bacterium | reverse complement strand
TTCCTTCACTGGAAGCCTTGATGTTCTGGGGCTTGAGGTCGCGGTGGACGATGCCCTTTTCGTGGGCCTCCTCGAGCGCCAGCGCGATCTGCAACGCGGTCGAGAGGCTCTCGGCAATGGAAAAAGCCCCGGATCCGAGACGCTCGGCGAGCGTCGGGCCGGGAACGAGCTCCATGACCAGGGCGTGGGTGGCGCCGCTGGTCTCGAGGCCGTAGATCTGGGCGATGTTGGGATGGTTCAGCTGCGCGAGCAGTTTCGCTTCGCGTTCGAATCGGGCCAGCCGCTCCTTGTCTTCCGTAAACGCCGCCGGCAGCACCTTGATCGCCACATGGCGTTCGAGCCTGGTGTCCGTGGCGCGATAGACCTCACCCATGCCGCCCTCGCCGAGCTTGGCGGTGATCTCGTACGGACCGAGGCGGGTGCCGTTCATCGGGGAGCGGCTCCGCTGCGCGGGCTCGATTCGCGCGATCGCGGCTTGTTCGAAGTGCGCGCGAACTGCTCCCGGGCGAAGGCGTCCCGGCCCGCGAGGTAGATGTCGGCCTTGAAGCCGTTACGCAGGTCGATAACGTTGAACGAGGCGCCCCGCGCGATGCCGTCGCAGATCCGTTCCTCATCGGCATAGAAGAACCCGCCCAGGGCCTTCACGAAGCTGACGACACCTTCGGTCGCGAGATCTGCGACCAGGTCGGCATCCTGGGTTGATCGTGGTATCCCCTGCAAGGAACTCGCGAGGGAGCCTCCGACGAGATAGGGCGCCTGGGCAGCTTCGAGGGCCTCCGCCACCGAAAGAAGCGTCGCGAGGATCCCCGATCGAGCGGCGACTTCTTGCGGCCTGCCGTCGCTCGTCACGAGCGGCCGGGATCCCAGGCGAAAGCGTGGATCATCTGCTCGCGGCTGAGGCGGAGCGCGAAGAGCCGCAAGCGGGCCTCGGCGTCCGGCAGGTCGCCATGGCGCGCACGGATCCCGGCCCGGGCGAGATCGTCGAGGGCTTCGTTCAGATCCGCCGCAACCGCCAGGCGACCCCCCGGGCCCATTTCGCGGAAGCGCTGCAGCTGGATCGCCTCGATCTCCAGCGGCGTGTCCACAGATTGCGGGCGCATCGAGCGGATTCTAGCGACAATCGCGTTTCCCTGGCCGGGCTTGGCTGTGGTCTCGCGGGGGCCGATCGCGAGGCGCCGATCCTCGCAGAACGGAGGGTCGAAGCGCACCGCATCAGCGTCCGCTGTGGGCGCGTTGCGCCAGACGCTGCGCGAAACCTAGGTCGAGGTGGAGGATGTGCGCACTGGTGAGCGGATTCGGCGAGCGCGGAGTGAGGACTCGGCCGTCCGCCGTGATCGAGTAGGTGTGGATGAAGCCGCCCACCGAGACGCGGTCGACAGCGAGCTCTGGCTTGCCGACCCGGAATCCGCCGCTCGTCTCGATCGGAACGCGCAGAATGTCGGAGGCCCGGCGATAGTAGAGCTCCTTCATGTCGGGGCTCCAGCGCGGCTCGGCGCCGTTGTCGAGTGAGATCTGCCAGCGACCCTCTCCGGCGGGAAACGGGCGCACGTAGGTGTTCAGCGCGCCGCTCTCGTTCGAGACGTAGGCCACCCATCGGCCGTCGGGCGAGACTACGGCCTCGCGCTCCGCCATCTCGCTGCCGAGGAGGAGCTCGGGCCTGCGGGCGCCCGCGAGCGGCAGCAGGAAGACGTCCCGAGTCTGAGTGCCGGCTCTCGGCTCGCTGAACACTAAGCGACTGCCGTCGGGCGTGAACCCGCTCGGCAACGCCAGATCCCCGGACTCATAGAGCGTCTCCGCTTCGCGGCTGCCGTCCGCCGCCCGCCAGGCGATCTGCTCGCGCCGGTTCTGCGCGCTCGAGGCACGGGACCGGTAGGCGATCCGGCTGCCGTCGGGGGTCCAGACCGGGTTGCTCACCGACTCGTCGCGCGTCAGCCTCGACACCACGCCGCGCTCGAGCTCGGCCACCCAGAGCTCGGAGGCGCCGCCCGGCCCACCGACCAGCGCCACGCGGCGGCCGTCGGGCGACAGAACGGACTCGTTGTACTGCGCGGGCGGGAGCGGCACCGGCGTCGCGCTGCCGTCGCGCGCGATCCAGAACAGCTCGTACTGCGCCAGGAGGCCGCCGGGCACCCAGAGCGCGGCGCCCGAGCTCGAGAGCGCGTACTGCACCGCGCCGGTGGAGACGTCGGTCGCGACCTGCTGGACGACGGCCTCGGGCGAGCCGGACACTTCAAGCGACGGCTCGTCGAACGGCTGGGCGAAGAGCGTGCCGCCGCGCGCGAAGATCAGCCGGCCGCCGGCGCAGCAGCGCGCCTGGCTCGAGCCCTCGACCAGAACCCGGCGCTCGCCGGTCGCCAGCACAAAGGCCTCGATCCGCGCATCGTCGTAGAACTCGGTCGAGGCCGTCGTGTCGCTGGTGTAGAGGACCGCTTTGCCGCCCGGGAGCGCCTGCGGCCAGCGATGCGTGCGCTCGTCGCGCGCGACGTCGAGGTTCGTGACCACTTCGGCAGTCGAACCGTTCGCCGAGATGCGCGAGATCGGCTCGCCGACGTTCGGAGCGAAGTAGATGAAGCCGTCGCGGCTCCAGGAGGCGCCCCGGATCTGGTTTGCCTGCCCGGAGATCGCTGCGATCCGCACCACAGAACCGCCGACGGTCGGGACCTTCAGAAGCTCCCGCTCGCGGAAGAACCCGATCCAGGCGCCGTCCGGCGAGAAGAACGGCGCGAGCGCGCCCTCGGTCCCTTGCACCGGGTGAGGTTCGGCCTCGTCGACCGTGCGCAGCAGCAGGCGCGTCTCCCCTTGCGCGTCGACGACGACCGCGACCTGGAAACGGCCGTCCTCCGAGAGCGCGATCTGCGGAACGTTGTCGGTCACGAGCGCGAGCCCCTCGGGAATCGCCAGCGCCCAGCGCGCGCCGGCGCCCGCCTGCGGCGGCTTGGGCCGCTGCAGGAAGAGGCCGGCCACAAACCCGAGCGCCAGCACCCCGGCGAGGGCGGCGACGGTCCACCACGCGGGACGTCTCGGGAGCGAACCGGCTGCAGCCGGCGCCGCTGTGGGCGTTTCATCGCTCCTGCCGGCGAGCACCTCCTCGAGCACGATGCGCGCGTCGGCGATGTCGTGCAGGCGGTTCTTCGGACTGCGCTCGAGGCAGCGGCGCAGGAGGCGGCGGATCGCCGGCGGCGTGTCGGCGGGCAGCTCTGCGAAGTCGATCGCCGTCTTGAGGACGCCGGCAAGCGTGTCGGAGACCGTCGGGGCGGAGAAAAGCGACCTGCCCGTGAGCATCTCCCAGAGCACGACACCGAAGGCCCAGATGTCGGCGCGCCGGTCGATCGCGGCGCCGCGCGCCTGTTCCGGCGCCATGTAGGCCGCGGTGCCGAGAATCACTCCGAGCTGCGTCCCGTGCGCGGCGGTCAGGGTCGGCGAGTTCATGATCGTCGGCGAGCGCGCGAGATCGGCTGCGGAGGCCGCCCCTGCCGTCGGATCCATCGCCTTGGCCAGCCCGAAGTCGAGGATCTTGACCTTTCCTTCACTGGAAGCCTTGATGTTCTGGGGCTTGAGGTCGCGGTGGACGATGCCCTTTTCGTGGGCCTCCTCGAGCGCCAGCGCGATCTGCAACGCGGTCGAGAGGCTCTCGGCAATGGAAAAAGC
>JBPOHI010000227.1:0-5751 GCA_052035735.1 Acidobacteriota bacterium | reverse complement strand
CGACCAGGAGGGGCGCCTCTTCAAGCCCCTCGCCTTCTCGAAGAACCTGGCGATGGCCATTGCCGCGCTCCTCGCCATCACCCTCGACCCCGCGCTGCGCATGATGTTCGCCCGGATCGATCCGTTCCACTTCCGGCCGCGGTGGCTGGCCCGGCTGGCGACGGGCGCCTTCGTCGGTACCTACCATGCCGAGGAGCGTCATCCGATCAGCCGCTCGATCTTCCGCGTCTACGAGCCGGCCTGTCGCTTCGTCCTCCGCCACCCCAAGAAGGTAATCGGCGCGGCGCTGCTCCTGGTCGCGATCTCTGTGCCGGCCTATTTCACTCTCGGCTCCGAGTTCATGCCGCCACTCAACGAAGGCACCATCCTGCACATGCCCACGACGCTTCCGGGAATCTCCGTGGCACAGGCGCAGGAGCTGTTGATTGCCCAGGACAAGGTACTGCGAGCCTTCCCGGAGGTGGAAAGGGTCTTCGGCAAGGCGGGGCGAGCCGACACGTCCACCGACCCAGCTCCGTTCTCGATGTTCGAGACCACGGTGGTGCTGAAGTCCGAGGACGAGTGGCGAGCCAAGGCGCGGTGGTACTCGGATTGGCCCGACTGGACGAAGCCTGCCTTCCGCCCCTTCTGGCCTGACCACATCTCCTGGGACGAGCTCGTCGACGAGATGAACCGCGCCCTGGCGAGCCCGGGCGTGACGAGCGCCTGGACGATGCCGATCAAAGCCCGCATCGACATGTTGTCGACCGGGGTCCGCACTCCCGTGGGGATCAAGATCTTCGGCGCCGACCTGACCGAGATCGAACGCCTCGGCGCCGAGATCGAACAGGCCGTCCGCGACGTACCCGGAACGCGGTCGGCCTACGCCGAACGTGTCGCCGGCGGCTACTTCCTCGACATTGCTCCGCGCCGCGACCAGCTCGCTCGCTACGGTCTCGTCATCGACGACCTGCACATGGTGATCGCGGCGGCGATCGGCGGCGAGAACGTCACCACCACCATCGAGGGCCGCGCCCGCTATCCGGTGAATGTTCGCTACCCGCGCGAGCTGCGGGACGATCCCGAGAGGCTCGGTCGGGTATTGGTGCCGACGCCCACGATGGCCCAGGTACCCCTCGCCCAACTCGCCGATGTCCGGCTGCTCCAAGGGCCGTCCATGCTTCGCGACGAGAACGGCTTCCTCGCCGGCTACGTCTACGTAGACATCGCCGGGCGCGATGTCGGCAGCTATGTCGAGGAGGCCAAGCGACGGGTCGAAAGCGCAGTAACGCTCCCGGCTGGCTACTCACTCACCTGGAGCGGGCAGTACGAGAACATGATCCGCGTCCGGGAGCGCCTCAAGGTGGTCGTTCCGATCACGCTGGTGCTGATTTTCGTCCTGCTCTACGCCAACACCCGTTCGGCCTTCAAGGCCACCGTCGTGATGCTCGCAGTGCCGTTCTCCGCGATCGGCGCCATCTGGCTCTTCTGGTTCCTCGGTTACAACGTCTCGATCGCCGCCTGGGTCGGCATGATCGCTCTCCTGGGCCTCGACGCCGAGACCGGCGTCTTCATGCTGCTCTTCCTCGACCTCTCCTGGGACGACGCCAAGCGGCGCGGCCTGCTGCGCAATGAGGGCGAGGTCGACGAGGCCATCGTCCACGGCGCCGTCAAGCGAGCCCGACCCAAGATGATGACCGTGGCGGCGGCCTTCATGGGCCTCCTGCCGATCATGTGGTCGACCTCGGCCGGGTCGGACGTCATGAAACGGATCGCCGCGCCGATGATCGGCGGCCTCGTCACCTCGTTCGCGCTCGAGCTATTGGTGTATCCGGCCATCTACAAGCTCTGGCGGCGTCGCGAGATCGAACAGAACCCCGAGCCGCGGTCCGGTTCGGCACCGGAGCTCGAGCCGAGCGTGGCATGACTCCGGTCCCCATTTCACCCGATGTCCATCGAAACCAACGAAACGGAGGCTCCCCATGTTGATCCGCAAGGTCCTGATTCCGGCACTCCCAGTCGTCGCGGGCGTCGCCGCGCGCGCGGAGGATGCGCCGCCTGCCACCGCGGCGCTCTTCGAGGTCCACGACGAGATCCATGATGCGCTTGCCGCCGACGCCGGCATCGGCGAGCTGCTCGACTACGACTTGTCCACGCTGCTCGGCAATGACGCCCGAAAGGGCCGAAAGGAGATCCCATGAAGCTCGACGCCCGTGCCCTCGCCTTCGCCAGCGCCTTGTTGATGGCGCTGCTTTATAGCCTCTGCGTGCTCGTCGTCGTGCTAGCGCCGGAGGCTTACATCACGTCGGTAAGGGCCCTGTTCCACATCGCGGTCAGCGGCCCGGCCACGATCACCTGGGGTGACTTCGCCGCCGGGCTGGTGGCCTGGCCTCTCGGTGCCTGGGCCGGCGCCTTCGTGCTCGCGGGCGTCTACAACCGCCTGGCGCGGAAGACGGTGGAGTGAAGCTGGAGACCGAGTCCCCGCGGCGCCGGCTGGGCGTCCTCGCCGCGGCGGCCGCGGGCCTCCGGGTCGAGGGACTCCTCATAGGCTGGGGTTTTGCCTTGAACCTCGCCTGGGAGTTCGGCCAGACGCCCCTCTACGCCGACTCCGGGCGCGGACTGCGCTATCTGCTGTGGACGAGGATCCACTGCACGGTCGGGGACGTGCTCATCCTCCTCGCCGCCTTCTGGCTGACGGCACTCCTCTTCCGCACTCGCCGCTGGCCCATGACGAAGGGGTGGCCAGCGGCCGCGATCTTCTTCGCCGCGGGGCTCGCCTACACGATCTGGAGCGAGTGGCTCAACACCACGCTGCGCGCCGCCTGGGAGTACCTGCCGCAGATGCCGCAGATCGGAGGCATCGGACTCGCGCCGCTCGCCCAGTGGCTGGTGCTGCCGCCAGTTCTGGTCACGATTCTCCGTCGGCGCGCGCAGGCCCCAGGCCTGCGCAAACCGGCGGCCAAAGGCCAACCGTAGTCCAATCAGAGAATCGCGAAAGAAGAGACACCATGAAGCTCCGCCAGAACGCTCCGCCGATCCTAATGGCGGCCCTGGGGGCCTTCCTCTTCAGCGGCCTCCTCGCAGCGCAAACTCCCTCTTCGCTAGGAATCCCCAAGATGGGGTGAGGGCCAAGACATGAGGGCCCAACAACGGAGCGCTCGAGCGGCCTTCATGAGCAGGTAGTTTCTACGTAAGTTGCGGCCCCTTTTCGCGGGTAGTTTGTGCTCTTTCGTCCACCGTCACGCAGCTCTAGCCTGCGAGAGTTGTAACGGGCGCGACTCGTGCGCATGACTATTCCGGTTCCGGCTCCCCTGGGATCGCGTCGTTTCCTTCCTCTTTCGATCAGCTGCCAGGCCATACCCGGCGAGTTGATTGCGGCGACAACGAAGTGATCAGGCGGCGCTCAGCGCTCGCCAGAGAGGTCTACCGATCATGAAGAAGCAGAACCTCCAAGTCCTCGTTCCGGGCATCTTCGCCGCTCTTGCGCTTGCCGTGACGGTAGGCGCTGGGGCGCAAACGCCCCCGCCAGCGGGAGCGCCCTCTGCACCAACGAGCACGCAGGCGGCCCCGATGCCTGGCCACGAGAAGCACGCCGCCGCCAAGACCGCTCCCGACGCAGCCATGAAGGCGGAGTGTCAGGCCATGATGTCCAAAATGGAGAAGATGCACGGCACGATGAAAGCGAACGACGCCGCACTCGACCAGCTCGTGACCAAGATGAACGCAGCCAAGGGCTCCAAAGAGATGGATGCCATGGAAGAGCCGATGGCCGCGGTCATCACCGAGCTCGTCGCGCAGCGCAAGAGCTCCCACTCCATGATGATGGAAATGCAGCCCGAGATGATGGCGCACATGATGCGTCACATGGAGATGCATGCCGGAAAGGGCGCGATGGAGTGCCCGATGATGGAGATGGGTATGGCTCACGACACCAAGCCAGGGCAGACGAAGCCCAAGACCTGAGGAGCCCGCCGAACGGCGGAGCCACGGTTGGGGCCCCCGCCGCCTTGCTGTTCCCGGGCAGTGCCTGAATCCACCGTCTCCCATCGAAAGGAAGGGTTCGAAATGACCAAGGATCCCGTTTGTGGCATGACCGTCGATGACAAGTCGCCGCACAGAAGTACGCATGCGGGGCAGACCTACCTCTTCTGCTCCGGGGGCTGCAAGACGAAGTTCGACCAGGAGCCTGGACGCTACACAGCCCCTGTGGGCGGAAAGGACCAGCGCGGAGGACAGCCATGATGCACGACGGAGGATGGTTCGGGATGGGCGGCATGGGGCTCTGGTGGTCGGTCCCGATTCTGATCCTGGTCGTCATGGCCGCCTGGATGTTCTCCAGACGGCGCTCGGGGGGCAGCCGCTAGCCGACGGAAGACTCTCAGCGGGCGGTAGGCGGCCAACGACATCGGCAACGCCGAGGCCATTTGAGGCGGTTCTCTCACAAGAACCGCAGGAGGAAACGCAAATGAGTTGCTGTGGTGATGTGATGAAACCGATCGAAGCTTCTGCGTGCTGTACCAAGCAAGATACGGCAGTAGAGGCTGCGCGGGCGATGCGCGATTCAGACTGCGGCTGCGCGCCCGTGGTCAAGGATAAGGAAAAGCTCGAATTGGTCGGAGCCGTCACTGAGCGCGACGTGTGCTGCGGCGTGGCGGCAGAGGACCGCCGAGCTTCCGAAGTCCGAGTCGAAGAGATCATGCGGCCCGCGTCGGCTTGCTGTGGCGCAGATGAACCGGTTGAAGAGGCGCGACGAAAGCTTCACGAGCATCGCGCGACGAGCTTGCCCGTTGTCGACAAAGCGGGCGCTTGCTGCGGCACCGTCAGTGTCAAGGGTCTCGAGAGGTCGTAGCGCCATCGACTCATCACGACGACGGGAAGGAATGCCCTGAAGCAGGCCCCCGGAATCCTCATCGTCGGCGGCTCCAACAGGCGGATCGGCGACGCCGTCTTGCGGCGGTCCGCCGGTCACTTCGCGGATGTCGTCGGCTTCGACCGCGAGACGCCCCAACCGGCGCCACCGGACTGCGTCTAGGTCTCCGTCGCCCGTGAAGGAGGGACTCCTTCGCTGTATCTGTTGGAGCGACCGCCGACGAGTGGCTGGCTGTCGCCAGTGCGCCTTCGAAGAATAGGAGCCAGTCATGCACAACCGCAGCATTCCCGCAGTCGCACTTCTCGTTCTTGTCGTCATCCTCGCCGCTGGCACGAGCCCAGCCGCCGGGAGCGACCCTGGCATGAGACACACCGTCTTCATGGCCGGCAGCGTTATCGAAGCGTCCGCCGATGGCATCTATCTGTGCATCGGAGCTCCCGAAGGTGCCGCGGTTGGCCAACAGCTCAATGTCGTTCGGCTGACCCGGGACAAGAGCGTCAACCCGAAGCAGGGAGCGAGGTTCAAGCGGGAGAAGGTCGGCGCCGTGAGAATCGATGCCATCGTCGACGAGCACTTCGCTCAGGCCACGCTGCTTTCCGGCGATGCGGAAAAAGGGGACATCGTCAGGCTCGAGGAGCCGACCAAAGACGCAGCGAAGCCTTGACCTGGATGCTGGTCCGCCGCGCGTGACCCGGCGACCTGCGGGACCGCCCCGCTCGAGAGGCGGCCCCGAGGTCCCGCGAGCTTCTTACTCCGCCTGCTGCCGGATCTTGTGGCGCTCGATCTTGAGGTCCTCGACGACGAAGTCGCGCACGGTCTTCGTCTCGCCGTCCTTCTGGTAGGTGCGCTCGCGGAAGTGACCCTTGACCTTCACGCGGTCGCCCTTGCCGACCAGGCGGGAG
>JBPOHI010000140.1:0-1634 GCA_052035735.1 Acidobacteriota bacterium | reverse complement strand
CTCCCGGCGCTACTACGTCCGGGGTGAGGATCTAGGGCGGGCGATGCTCGAGGTTGCCGGCGAGAACGCCCGCTCGCGCATCGTCGAGAATCCCGAGATCCGCGCCATCGCCGATCGCCTTCGCGAGAGCTGAACGCCCGCCGGCGGTGCGCCCGGGCGACGAGCAGCACCCGCCAGCGAGCTCGTAAAGAAATGGGGACTGTCCCTATTTTCTGCTGGCTCGCCGTCTACCCCACCGATACCGACAGCCTCCCCGTCGCTCGTCGCCCGACCTTCGGCCGGATAACAATCTCCACGTCGCGGTCGAGGTGTGTCAGGAAACGCAGGAGTCGTTCAGACGAGAAGCGCGCCAGCTTGTAGTGCTTGAGCACGGAAAGATGCGGCTGGGGGATTCCCAGCAGGGCCGCTACCTTCGTCTGGGTCAACCCCATCCTGGCGATGAGCTCGTTGAGCTCGAGGGCCAGCCGCGTCCGCAGCACCCGCTCTCCGGGCTCGCTCAGCCCAAGGTCGACGACGACACTTCCGCTGCCTGCCTCGACGGCGTCAACCTTCTTGCCCATAGCTCACCTCATCTTCGCGAGAGGCGCCCGCCCCTCATCGAAAACCATACCTTCTTGGATATACGAGATTCTCCCCTGGCCTCTTCAGGCCGAGGAGAGACGGAATCTGGCCGCGTCGTCTGGCGCGTCGTTTCGGTCAGCCGAAGAGGCGGGTCAGCAGGTCGTTGCGGTCGATCCCGAAGTGGAAGGCGACATCGGCGAGAATTCCGGCAACCGTTCCGGCGCGAAGCGCCCGCTGGCCCCGCCCCCCTCCATCACTCCCCGAGCATCTCTCGAGCCCGCCGCTCGGCCGCCTCGGGCAACGGCATCCCCCATCGCTCCGCCGCGTCGAGCCAATCGTCCATCAGCACCCCCAGCAGCTCGAGCGCCTGATCCTCCGAGTCGCCGAACGCCGCGCAGGGAAAGAGCTCCGGGATGTCGGCGACGTAGCAGCGGTCTTCTTCACTCCAGAACAGGTGCACGAAGTCGCCGCTCACGGCGCGCACTCCTGCCGGGGAATGTAGGTCTCCAGGAGCTGCAGCAGCTGCCGGATCTGGAACGGCCGGATGAACTCCCCGTCGAGCTGCACCGGAAAGGGCCTGGGCACTCCGGGGTGGCGATAGATCCAGTAGTTCTCACTGAACGGACCGCGCTCGAAGTCGAGGTCGGTGAGCAGATCGACGAAGTCCTCGAAGTAGACCCTGAGGACTTTTCCCTTTCTCATTCGCTGCAACAGTCGTCGCGGTTCCATCGGATCTTCCTCCTCGACAGAGGAAAGACGGAATCCGCAGCCGGCTTCTCGCGTTCAGTCCATTTCCAGAGACAGGATCGGGAGATGGTTCGCACCAGCGAGGGGAACCCCGGCTTCGCCCTGTCGCGAATCTTCTGGGACGGCGTCGAGCGCGGCGTAGGCCGCCCGCTCGTCAGGGATGAACTGGGGGAACGAAGCAATCGCCCTGGTAGCCTGAGCCAGGCTCGACTTTGTGGATCCGATTCCAATCCGGTCCGACGCTGGCCTTCACGGCGAGATCGGCCTCCGGCGTTCCCAGAGGCCAGCGCACGAAGCGTTTGTCGGCGATGACGATGTCGTCCTTC
>JBPOHI010000260.1:0-5005 GCA_052035735.1 Acidobacteriota bacterium | reverse complement strand
TATCCGTTCGCGCGAGTCTTCAGTGAGCTCGAAGGCGAACCGCCGCACCGCTTCCTGGTCGGCACTCGCCTGAGCGAGGCCGCGCGGCGCCTGCGGGAAGGCGAACGAGTGACGCAAGTCTGCTTCGCGGTCGGCTTCGGCTCGCTCAGTCACTTCATCTCGGCCTTCCGGCGCCGCTACGGCGCTTCGCCCTCGCAGTTCCGCGAGGCGCGGGCGGGGGCCGGAGCGCGCGGGCAGGAACGAGCGCTGCGAGAGCGTGGCGTTCGCGCGCGGCGATGGTAGCCTCGCGTTCCCATGAACCTCCGACACGACCCGCGCGCACTTGCCGTCCTCAGCCGGTCCACCTGCGACTCCCCTCCGCGTCACGGCGGGAGGCGCTTCGCCACGGTCGCCGTCGCGCTTCTCGCAGTCGCCGGCGCCGGCGAAGCCCGGGCCGCGAACGACGACTTCGCGGAGATCCGTCGTGAGGTCGTGGCGCGCCACGACGAAGGCGTCCAGCGCCTGCGCGACTGGATCGCGCTGCCGTCGATCGCCGCCGAGAACCTCAATTTCCCGGCCGGGGCCGAGCACATGGCGAAGCTCGCGCGGGAGGCCGGCTTCCAGCAGGTGACGGTGCTCCCGACCGACGGCAAGCCGGGCGTCTTTGCGACGCTCGACGCCGGCGCGGCGAAGACGGTCGGTCTCTACTTTATGTACGACGTCAAACAGTACGACCCGGCGGAGTGGACGTCGCCGCCGCTCGAAGCGCGGATGGTCGACAAGCCCGGTCTCGGCAAGGCGATCGTCGGTCGCGGCGCGGTCAATCAGAAGGGTCCGCAGGCGGCCCTCCTCGCGGCGCTGCATGCGATTCGCGGCGCCGGCCGGAAGTTCCCGGTCAACCTCGTGCTGGTCGCCGAGGGCGAAGAGGAGATCGGCTCGCCGCACATCGGCCAGCTGGTTCATCGCCCCGAGGTGGAAGCGGCGCTCCGCAAGTGCACCGGCGTCTTCATGCCGGGAGCGGGGCAGGACCCCGACGGCATCGTCACGGTGAGCCTCGGCGCCAAGGGCATCGTCGAGCTCGAGCTGGTATCGAGCGGCGAGGTCTGGGGCCGTGGCCCGGCGAAAGACGTTCACTCCTCGCTCAAGGCGATGGTGGACAGCCCGGCGTGGCGGCTGGTGAAGGCCCTGGGCACCCTGGTCTCCGAGGACGGCAACACGATCACCATCGACGGCTATCCGCAGCCGCGCCCGATCTCCGCCGACGAGCGCGCGATGGTCGCGGCGGCGACCGCCCGCCGCAGCGAGGAAAAGGCCAAGAAGCAGTGGGGTGTCGCGCACTGGATCGACGACCTGCCGTGGCGCGAGGCCAACGAGCGCCTCGTGTCGCAGCCGACGGTGAACATCGAGGGGCTGGTGGGCGGCTACACCGGCCCGGGCGGCAAGACCATCCTGCCGCACCGCGCGGTGGCGAAGATCGACATGCGCCTGGTGCCCGACATGAAGATGGCTGATGCCGTCGCCGCGCTCAAGGCGCATCTCGCGAAGCGCGGCTTCGGCGACCTCGAGGTGAACGTCACCGGCGGCTACGACCCAACCCAGACGCCCGCCGCGGCCCCGCTCATCCAGGCGCAGATCGCGCTGCTCGAGCGTCTCGGCATCGATCCCCTGATCTGGCCGAGAAACCCCGGCTCCTATCCAGGCTACGTCTTCACGGGCCCGCCGCTCTCGCTCGCCTCGGGCCACTTCGGCCTCGGCCACGGCAGCGGCGCGCACGCCCCGGACGAGTACTTTCTGATCGACTCGACGAACCCGAACGTCCAAGGCTTCGACGGCGCGGTGATGTCGTACGTCGAGTACCTCTACGAGCTGGCGAAGTAGGCCGCTGCTTCAATCCCAGCGCGCGGAATCGGCAGCCTCGAAGCCGTCGCAGAGCAGACAGATGTCGCCGACGTAGAGGTCGTCCCGTTCGTCGACCTCCTCGTCGGCTCTGTAAACCACCTGGCGGCCGTCCGGGAGGACAGCCCACGCCTGGCTGACCTCGCCGCCTGAGGCCATCGGGCCGCTCATCCGGTCGTCTGCTCCGGAGATTTCGGCGATCCTGCCGCGGAAGAGCTCGAGGACACCGTCGGTCAGGATGTCTCCGCGGAAGAAGACGAAGTCGCTTCCGGGAGCGATCTCGAAGTCCGCGACATCGCCCCCGAAGACGGGGTCGTCGCTCACCCGGACCGATGCCCCGCCAGCCAGCGGCACGCTGAAGACCTCCTGGACACCGTTGAGACGCTGGTCGGCCAGGTAGACCACGCGCGAGCTATCCGGAGCGATCGCCAGGTCGGTGACGTCTCTTCCGGTGGGCAGCGAGGGGTTGAGCTTCGTCACCGCACCGCCGGCGAGTGGCACGCTGTAGAGCTCGTCTACGTCGGCTGTATCCCGATTGGCCCTGTAGACGACGCGCGCGCCGTCGGGGCTGATCGTGGGGCCGGAAACTCCGCCCGGGAAAGGGAGCACATCATTGAGCTTCGTCGCCCCGCCACCGGCGAGCGGCACGCTATAGAGCTCGGTGATTCCGACAGTCTGCTGCTGGCCGAAGTAGACGACGCGCGAGCTGTCCGGGCTGAACTCGTAGTACCAGATGTTGCCGCCGGGCGTCAGCACTCCGTTGAGCTTCACCGCACTGCCGCCGGCGCTCGGCACGCTGTAGAGCTCTCGAGTACCGTCGGCCTGGGCGCTGATGTAGACGACGCGACTGCTGTCGGGGCTGAACCTGCTGTCGGTGGGTCCGCCGATGGCGGGTGTCGTTTCTGTCAGGCGCACGATCCCGCCGGTGCCGTCGACCCGGGCGCTCCAGATCTCGTAGAAGGCGAGATCGGAGAAATTGGCGTAGAAGAGGACCCTCTCGCTGTCAAGGCTGATCTCGAGGCAACACGAGCTATTCAGGACCCTCGAGCCGGCCAGAGTGATGAACGGCCGCAGGCGAACCGGCGTGCCGCCGTCGATCGGTACGGTCCAGGCGTCGGAGACACCGCCGTCCTCCTGGACGGCGAAGTAGATGACGCGGCTGCTGTCGGGGCTGATCCGGAAATGGCCCACGTAGCCGCCCGCCGACAACGGGCCGTTGAGTTTGATCCAGGCCCCCTCGGGGCCGGCAATGGGGATGCTGTAGAGCTCCCTCTGGCCGGCGGTCTCCTGGGCGACCTGGAAGACGACGCGTTGGCTGTCAGGGCTGATCTCGAAGCGGTCGACCTGGACGCCGCCGGGCAGCGGGTTCGACAGGCGGACCGGTGTGCCGCCCGCGACGCGCACGCTCCAGAGCTCCCGGGCCTGGTCGATCTCCGCGTCGTGGGTGTAGACGACGAACTGTCCGTCGGGGCTCGGCGTCTTTCCGCCCACGTCACTGAACGGCAGCCCCTGGCTCAAGCGGTGGGAAGCGGCGGTCGCGGGCGGCGTGGCGGCGGCGAAAGTCGCCAGGAGCGCGCCGGCTGCGACGGCGGCGAGTCGATCGCAGACCGGCTTGGCGGGGCGATCGCGATCGGTGGTGAGCGGGCGCTGACGGTTCATGGAGTGTCTCCCGCCAGGAAGAACGCAGGGCGGCGACGGAAGGCGACAGAGTGGCTTCAGTCCCAGCGCCCGAGGTCGCTGGCCTCGAAGCCGTCGCACAGAAGACAGAGGTCGCCGAGGTAGAGCTCGTACTGGTTGGCGACCTCCTGGTCGGCCTGATAGATCGCCTGGCGGCCGTCCGGAAGGACCGCCCACGTGCTGCTCATGAAGCTGCCCGCCACCAGCGGTCCGCTGATCCGCTCGTCCGCTCCGGAGATGCCGGAGATCCTGCCGCGGAAGAGCTCGACGACGCCGTTCGTCCGCACGTCTCCGCGGTAGAAGACGAAGTCGCTTCCCGGGGCGATCTTGAAGTCTCCGACAGCGCCCCCGAAGACCAGCTCGTCGCTCACCCGGGAGGAGGTTCCGCCGGCCAGCGGAACGCTGAAGACCTCGAAATCGCCGAATTCGATCTGATCGGCGAGGTACACGACGCGCTCGTTGTTCGGGGCGATGGCCAGGGCATAGACGTTTCCCCCGGCAGGGAGCGTCGGGTTCAGCTTCACCGCGCTTCCGCCCGCGAGCGGCACGCTGTAGAGCTCGGCATTCGCCGAGTCCTGGCTGGCCTGGTAGGCGACGCGAGAGCTGTCGGGGCTGATCAGCGCCTCGATGACCCCTCCTCCCGGGATCATGGCGCCGTTCAATTTCGTCGCCCCGCCGCCGGCGAGCGGCACACTGTAGAGCTCTACCTGCTCGTCGGTCTGCTGGTCGGCGCGGTAGATGACGCGAGAGCTGTCGGGGCTGATCTCGTAGGCACCGACATCGCCGCCGGGAGTCAACGCACCATTGAGCTTCACCGCGCTGCCGCCGGCGCTGGGCACGCTGTAGAGCTCGAAGACTTCGTCGGACTGTTGGTCGGCGCGGTAGACGACACGGGAGCTGTCGGGGCTGAAGAGAAGGGTAGTGACGTTGCCGCCGGCGTTCATCGTGCCGTTGATCCGGGTCGCCCCGCCGGTGCCGTCGACGCGGGCGCTCCACAGCTCGTATTTGTCGAGATCCGAGAAGTTGGCGCGAAAGGCGACCCGCTCGCCGTCGGGACTGATCGGGGTCTCGGAGAACTCGTAGACGGTGGAGCCGGCCAGGGTGATGAACGGCCGCAGTTTGGTCGGAGTGCCGCCGTCGATCGGAACGGTCCAGGCGTCGAGAATGTTGTTGGTCGTCTGGTCAGCGAGATAGATGACGCTTGTGCTGTCCGGGCTGATCTGCAGATGGGAGACGTCGCCGCCGGCCGGCAACGTGTCGTTGAGCTTGATCCAGGACCCCTCGGGTCCGGCGATCGGGATGCTGTAGAGCTCAGTCTGGCCGGTCGTCTCCTGGTCCACGCTGTAGACCACGCGCTGGCTGTCGGCGCTGATCTGGAAGTCGTCGATGGAGGCGCCGACGGGCAGGAGGCCGGACAGGCGGATCGGAGCGCCGCCGGCGACCCGCACGCTCC
>JBPOHI010000008.1:0-8888 GCA_052035735.1 Acidobacteriota bacterium | reverse complement strand
CGCGTCGCGCCCTGGATCGCCGCCCTGCTCCTCGTCTGCGCAGCGGGCCTCGCCTGGAGCGCGGCGACCACCGACAGCGTGACGGTCGACGAGCCGGCGCACGTCGTCGCCGGCTATGCGAGCCTCGTCACCGGCGATTTCCGGTTGAGCCCCGACCATCCGCCGCTCGCGCGCTGGCTGCTCGCCCTGCCGCTGCTCGAGCAGTCGGGTCCATGGCCGGCGGTGGAAACGGAGGCCTGGCAGAGCGGCGACATCTTCGCTCTCGGGAGGGACTTCTTCGAGACGCCGAACGAAGGCGAGCAGCGCATTCTGAAGAGCCGGGCGGTCGCCATCTGCTTCCTGCTCGCTCTCCTTTCCGCAGTCGCCTGGATAGCGCGTGAGCTTCATGGGCTGCCGGGCGCGCTGCTGGCCACGACTCTGGTCGCCTTCGATCCAGGCTTTCTGGCTCACGGCCATCTCGCGACGATCGACGTGCCGTTCTCGCTCGCGATCATCTTCGTCCTCGCCGGCGCTCATCGCTGGCTCGAGCGACCGACGGCCGGCCGTCTGGCTCTCCTCGCCCTGGGCTTCGCTGCACTCACCCTGGTCAAACTCTCCTGGGTGCTGGTGGTTCCAGCACTCCTCGCGATGGCCTTCGTTGCACGCTGGCAGGGCGGCTCCGGAGCGATCGCGAAGACTGTCGTGTTGTCCGGGGTGACTCTCCTGCTGTCTTCGGCCCTCGCCATTTGGGCCGCCTACGGATTCCGTTTCTCGGCCACGGCGCCCGGGACGCCGCCCGGCATCCACATGATCGTCTTGAGCGACTCCGGCAAGCCGACCCCAACGGACTCGGCGGCCGCCTGGGAAACCCTCCTGCACGACCCCAGAACGGCCATGGACCGTCGCGGGCTCACCGTCCCGATGCTGCGGATCGCGCATTCGCTGCGGCTGCTTCCGGAGGCTTACCTCTACGGCGTGGCCTATGTCGGCAAGAGCTCCGTGCACCGCGCCTCCTACCTGCGCGGCGAGTACTCGACGAGCGGCTTCGCGAGCTACTTTCCATGGGCCCTACTGGTGAAGACCCCACTGCCCACCCTGCTTCTCTACGCCGGTGGCCTGGTAGCGCTGGGCTGGCGCTGGCGCACCCGCTGGAGGACCTGCCATCCTCTCGCCGTCGGGCTGGCAGCGTTCGCGGCGGTCTACTTTCTCACTCTCGTCGCGAGCGGTCTCAACCTCGGCTACCGCCACCTCCTGCCGGTCACCGCGGTGTTGGCCATCGCCGCGGGCGGCCTCGCACCCAACCGCTTCCCGTTCCGCTGGCGGCGTCCGCTCACGGGCGCCATCGGCCTGGCTCTGGCTTGGCTGGTCGTGGGAACCCTGGCGACGGCACCCCACTGGATTGGCTACTTCAACGAGGCGGCCGGCGGCTGGCGCCAGGGGCACCGCTATCTCCTCGACAGCAATCTCGACTGGGGGCAGGACCTGCTGCGCCTGCGCGAGCGCCTCGCGAGGGAACCTGACGAGGTGCCGGTCTGGCTCCTGCAGGCCGGACATCCACCCTTGCCGCGCGGGATGCAGGTGCGCTGGCTCTGGGGCGAAGGAAGCCACACTCCCTACCCGGCGGCGGTCGCCGGCGGGCTCTACGTGGTCAGCGCCAGCGATCTGCTCGGGCTCACGCGTCCGCTGGCGCGCGCCGAGAGCTGGCGTGACCCGCGTCTGATCGCGCGCTTCGAGCAGGCAGCCGCTACGGCTCGCGTCTCCAAGGAGGCGAAGGCCGACGCGGTCGACGACTTCGAGGCGCTGCGGCGACTGCGGCTGCTTTCCCGCTTGGCGCTGCGGCCCGCCGACGAACGCATCGGCACCTCGCTCTTTCTCTTCCGGCTGAGCGATGCGGAGGTCGCAGAGTGGACGACTCCCTGACCGCTTCGCCGCCGCCGGTCCGCGCGCCGCGCGCCGGCAGGCTCGTGTTCCTCGCGGCCGCCGCGATCCTCGCCGCCGCTACCTTCTGGGCCTTCCTGCCGGTGCTCGACAACGGCTTCGTCTGGGACGACGGTGCCAACCTGATTGCGGCGCGCACCCACTGGGACCGCGGGCCCGCGGGCATCGCCTGGGCCTTCACGACGCCCTTCTTCGGCCACTACCAGCCGCTCACCTGGATGTCGTACCAGGTGGACGGCCTGCTCTCCGGCGCGTCGCCGCGCGGCGTGCATGCCACCAATCTCGTCCTCCACCTGCTGGCGAGCGTGCTGGTCGGGGCTCTCGCCGGTTGGTTCGCACGTCGAGGACCCGGAGACGGGGATGAGCGCCGACGTCTTGTCCAGGGGGCTGCCGCGGGGCTGTCGGCTGCGGCACTCTTCGCGCTCCATCCGATCCACGTCGAAACGGTGGCCTGGGCGACCGAGCGCCGCGACGTGCTGTCGACCGTGCTGGTGCTCGCCGCCGTGCTGCTGCACCTCACCACCAGTCCGCCGGACGCCGCCCCGTCGCGCTATCGCGGCCTCGTGGCGCTGCTGCACGCCCTCGCGGCGCTGGCGCGCGCGCAGATGAGTCTGCCGTTCGTGCTGCTGGCGCTCGACGTCTGGCCGCTCGGCCGGGCCGCCCGGACTCCCGGCGCGGGTCGCCCTTGGCGGCAGCTCGTCGCCGAGAAGAGCCTGTCGTTCGCGGTCGCCGCCGCGTCGGCGGCAGCGGCGCTGTGGGCCCAGGCGAGTTCGGGCGCGCTCACCTCGGCGAGCGAGCACGGCCTGCTCGACCGCCTGGTGCAGGCGGGATACGGCTTCGCCTTCTACCCCGCGGCCCTGGTCTACCGCCCCTCCTGGCTGCCGCTCTACGAGCGACCCTCTCCGTTCGACCCGTTTGCCGCGCGGTATCTCTTGCCGGCCCTCGCTGCCGTCGCGGCGATCGTCGCGCTGGCCCTGCTGCGCCGCCGCCTGCCGGCACTCACCACGGCCGCCGGCACTTATCTCCTGCTCGTGTTGCCGGTCGCGGGCCTCGCCCAGTCGGGGATCCAACTGGTCGCCGATCGCTACGCCTACCTCGCCACCATCCCTCTGCTGCTCTTCGTCGCCTGCGTCACGGCTCGATGGCTGCAGGGCACCGCTCGTTTGTCGGCGCGGATCGCCGGCGCGATCTCGCTGCTCGCGCTCCTCGCTCTGGCTGCCGCAGCGACCCACCGTCAGGCGAAGGTCTGGCGCGACGACGAGACCCTCTGGCGGCACGTGCTCGCGCACTCGGGCAGTTGCCTGGCGGACAACAACCTCGGCCAGATTCTCCTGGCGCGCGGCGAATCGGGGCCGGCGCTTCTCCATCTCGTGCGAGCGCTCGAAAGGGTGCCCTCCTATCCGCGTCCCTGGCGGGCGATCGTCGTCATCCTCGAGGCACCGTGGCCGGCGGAAGCCCCGCCGAGAGAGTGGGTCGCGGCGACTCTCGAGCGCGCCGCGACGCGCTCGCCGGACCCGACGCGTGCGTCCTACGCTGCGGCGCTCGCCTGGCTCCGGGCCGGCGAGACAGCACGGGCGCAGACCAAGCTGCGGCAGGTTCTCGCGGTCGAGCCGGGCCACGAGGGAGCGCGCCTGGCGCTCGCAAGGCTCGAATCCGCCGCGCCGTCGAGCCGTCCGCTCACCGCGCCAACTTCTCCAGCTCGGCCCTGATCTCCGGCGAGGAGACGAGCGAGAGGCCGCGGCGCGCGGCCGCGGCGGCCTCGGCCGTCCGGCCGAGCTCGGCCAGCAGGGAGGCCTCGCGCACCGCCATCGCGGCATCCTGTGGCGCGAGCGCGGCGGCCCGGTGAATGGCAGCCAGCGCCTCCTCGCGGCGGCCCTGCTGGCGCAGCAGAATGGCCTGCTGCGTCCACAGCAGCGGATCCTCCGGAAATCGCACCAGGGCCTGCGCCAACGTCGCGTCGGCGCCAGCGAGATCGCCGCCGCGCGCCTGCACGACGACGAGATTCCGCCACCCCGGCAGGTACCCCGGGTTGCGCTCGACGAGGCCGGTGAGGATGGCGCGCGCGGTCGCCAGGTCGTTACGGCGGACCGCCAGCAACGCCTGACGCAGCCGTGGCAGCTGGGCGCGCGGGTCGAGCTCTACCGCTCGCTGCAGGGCCTCGGCTGCAGCAGCAAGGTCTCCCGCGTCGGCGCGCAGGCGCGCCCATTCGGCCCAGGCCGTCGAGCTTCCGGGATCGGCCTGGATCGCCGCCGACCAGAAGCGCTCCTCGCTGGCGAAGGGCCGCATCGCCGCGAGCGAGAGGCCGGCGAGAGTCACCGCCAACGCCATCCATAGCAATGCTCGCCAACGCCATGCAGCCGCTTCGAGTGGCAGCAGGAGAGCCAACGCCCAGGCAAGACCCAGGCTCGGCAGCAGCAGATAGCGGTCCATCACCATCCACTCCGGATTGACCGCCCAGAGGGCGAGAACGGGAGCGAGCCAGGCCGCCACCCAGGCGAGCGGTCGGGCGAGGGACGGCCACCGGCGCATCGCGCCATACGCGGCGGCGAGCAGCACGAGCAGCCCGCAGGCGGCGCCGAGACTCTCGCCGCTCAGCGCCGCTGCCACCGGCCGCGCGGGATGCAGCAGGAAGAGTCCGACCGGCCAGAGGAGATCTCGACCGTAGGCGAGCAGGGCGACGGGGACGCTGGCGAGCGCTTCGGGCAGAGCCGGCGCCGTCGGGAAGGGGTGGGCCAGCTCCCCCAGCACGGACCAGCGGTAGGCGAAGTACGCGCCAGCCACGGCGAGAAGCACCAGGAGCTCGGCGCGCGGCCGACGATCGACACCCGCACGCGGGGCGGAAGAGATCCAGCCGAAGGCCTCCGCACCGGCGAAGAGAATCAGCCCGATCGCCGGCTCCTTGGCGAGGAGCGCGACGGCGAAGCTGCCGGCGAGGGCGAGCAGCCAAGCCGTCGCGGCCTTCGGCCGGCGGAGCGATGCCTGGTAGAAAAGAACGGCGGCGAGCGAGGTCACGCCGAAGAGCAGATCCTGGAGACCCGAGACCCAGGCCGTCGACTGCACGTGCGCGGGATGCAGCGCGAAGACCAGCGCGCCTGCGCATGCCGTCGCGATGCCCATCCCCTCGCGACGCAGCAGGACGAACGCCAGGCCGGCGAGCAGACCGTGCAAGGCGATCGCCGTGGCGTGCCAGCCGAGCGGCGCCTGTCCGAAGAGGCGATGGAGGGCGGCGGCGCCGGCAATGAAGAGCGGGCGCAGGTAGTTCGTCGCCGGAGCCTCGGTGTTGCGCGCGTTGGCGTCGAGATCGGTGGTGAGGATCTCGCCCACCCCGCGCGGCGACGCGACGATCGGATTGTCGATCAGCAGCGGCCGGTCGTCGAACAGAAAGCCGAAGTGCAGGGTCGGCAGGTAGACAGCGACCGGGACGAGGATCGCCGCGAGCAAGGCGAGGGCAGAAAAGCGGCGACTCATCGCCAGGGAAGTCTATGCGGCGCGCGGCGGGCGATGCTCGCGCGCCCGCGGTATAATGCGCCCGTTCTCCATGTTCCGGCATTCGCCATCGCTTGCGGTCGGCAGGAGCCTCGCGCTCGGCCTGCTGCTGGCCTGCGCCAGTGGCCCCGCGGGCGCCGCCCGGGAAGACCTCGCCGAAACCCCCGCCGCTCAGCGCTTCGAGCTGATTCCGGCCGACCGCGCCGCCGAGCTGCCGCCCGAGTTGCGCGCCCACGGCGGCGCGGCGTCGCCCGCCGAGGAGCTCGGCCTGCCGCTGGCTGCCGGCAGCCACAGGGTCCAGCTGAACTGGGTCGTGCGCGAGCAAGGCGAGCTCTCCGGTTATCGCGTCACGCTGGTCGCCGGCGACGGACTGCCGGGGAACCTCGCAGCCCGCTGGTGGGTGGCACCGGCCGCGGGCGTGCCGGTCGGCGACGGACTGACCGCCTACTCAGCCGAGCTCGCGCTCGCCCTCGACGAGCCGGCGCCGGTCGCCGCCGCCGTCGAAGCGATCGACCTTTCGGGCCATGCCGTCCTGCTCGGCGTGCGCCGCTCGATCGCCGAGGCCGACCCGACTCCGCAGTCGTCGCTCGCCGCCCGGCCGGACGCGTTCTCCGCCGACCCGACCGCCGTCTCCTTCAGTCGCGCGGCGCCGACGGCACAGGCCGCCGCGCCGACTTCGACCCATTTCTCCCTGCCGCCCGCGGCCGGCGTTCCTGCCCCGCCGGGGGCTTTCGCCCGCACCTCGCATCACGGCGGCTCGGTCTCCGGCCGCGGACCTCCGGCGGAGCGCCTCACGACCTCCCGGACCGGTGCCTGATCGGGCACCTGCGAGCGTCGTGATGCAGCTCCGCCGTGCGCCGCGTCGGCGAACGGCAACGTCGCTTACGGAAACAGGACTTTCTGGAGTTTACAAATCATGAAGACCCGCAACCTTCTTCTCGCCGTGCTCTGCCTCTCGGTCGTCGTCTTCGGCGCCGCCCAGCTCTACGCTGCCGTCACCGAATCCTCGACCGACGTGCCGAAGGCGATTCCGGACAACGCCTCGACCATCAGCACGCTGAACTTCAGCGTCAACGGCACGATCACCGACGCCAACCTCACCTTCAACATCTCCCACGCGTGGGATTCGGATGTGGCCGTGTCGCTCACCAGCCCGGCGGTCGCCATTCAGCTGCTGGTCCAGAACTGCGGCGGCAGCGCCGACAACTTCACCAACACGATCATCGACGAGGATGCCGGCGCCTTTCCCTGCGCGGGCACGACGGGAGCCCCGTTCACCGGCTCGTTCCAGTCGCCGGCCGGAGGCACCATGGACGCCTTCGACGGCTCGGCCTCCGGTGGCATCTGGACCCTCACTGCGGCCGACGACTCGTCGATCATCACCGGCACGCTCAACTCCTGGTCGCTCACCCTAGACGGCGCTCCGCCGTTGCCGGTCGAGCTCATGAGCTTCGAGATCAACTGACCTCGCGGCGCCACCCGGCGCCTCCAGTAGAGCGTTGACAGCGGGCCTCCGGCAGGGTTGCCGGAGGCCCTTTTTCTAGAGTCGGAATCTCCTCCACTCTTCACTCGAGAAGCGGATGTAGCCCTTTCGCGAGAGGTCGCGCGAGGCGGTCGCGAGCGCCTGTGAGAGCTCGGGCTTCACTCCGGCGCGCGTCAGCGTCACCGCGGACTCGAGCAGGCGTTCCGCCGAGGCTGCATCGCCGGTCTCCGCGGCGGCAGCGGCGAGCGCGAGCAGCCCGGCCGGATCCCGGTATCCGGTCGCCCGCGCGGCTCGCCCGGCGAGGTCCAGTGCCGCCGACCCGTCGCGAATCTCCTTCTCCGGGCTGGTGGCGAGAATCATCGCTTCGAGATAGGAAAGGAGAATCGCGCCGGGCATCCGCTGCCGCCCTTCTCGCAGCACCTGCAGGGCATCCACGGGCTCGTTGCGCAAGACCAGCGCCCGCGCGAGCGCGCCGACAGGGGCCCAGGAGAGGGGTGCAGCCTCGACCGCTGCGCGGTGGAAGGTGACTTCGTCCCGCCAAGGAGCGACCTGCGCCCGGCCGAGCGCGGCCAAACCGACACCCAGGATCAAGACCAGCGCCGCGAGCGCCGCGCGCTCGCGGCCGCGCGGGCGGAGAGTCCGGTCCCGGACGACCGCTCCCAGAAGCAGCGCGAGCGGCAGGCAGGACAGATAGGTATAGCGGTGGGCCGCGAGTTGCGGGCCGGCCTGCAGGAGACCGCTCACCGGCAGTACGAATGCCGTGAAAACGAGGAGCGCCAAAGCGATCGCCGGCTGCCGACGCCGGATCCAGACCGCGATCGCCGCGCCGAGCACGGCCAGAAAAGCTACGCCGCGAAGCGCCACCCAAGGATCGGTGGCGAGGGAGAGCGGGGCGATCGCCGGCAATTGAAACGGGATCGCGATCGGCAGCAGCGTCTTCTCGAGGTAGAAGGAGAGGCCGAAGCCGGCAGCGAGCAGGCGATGCTCGACATCAGCCTGCCCGCCCGCCGCGAGCACCGGCGCGGCGGCCCAGAGGCTCGTCGCCGCGAAAATGGCAGACAAAACGACGAACGGCAGCTTCTCCCACAGCACGGGTCGAGCCGCTTGTCCGAACCAGAGCCGCGGATCGAGATCGAGCCGTCGAAGAGGGACGACATCGAGAGCGATGAAGGCTAGCGGCAGCACGATCGCTATGCCTTTGGACAACAGGGCGGCCGCGAACGCCGACAGCGCCAGGCCGAACGCGATCTGGCGACGGCTCACCTGCTCGCCCGCCTGAGAAAGGTAAGCGTGCACGGAGAGCAGGCAGAACAGACCGCAGAGAAGGTCGCGGCGTTCGGTAATCCAGGCGACCGACTCGACCCGCAGCGGATGCAGCGCGAAGAACGCTGCAGCCGTGAACGCCGCGAGAGCTCTCGCGTGCAGCCGGGCTCTAGGCTCGGAGGCCGCTTCCGCAGCAGCTCCGAGGAGACGCCAGGCGAGAACGAAGAAGAGGAGCGCATTCGAAAGGTGCAGCAGCAGGTTGGTGCGATGGTAGCCGCGCGGCGCCATGCCGGAGAGCTCATGGTCCGCGGCCAGGCTCATCCAGGAGAGCGGAATGTAGTGCCCGCCGAGTCGCGCCGTCCACATCCAGCGGAGATTCTCCGCGGAGAAGCCGCGATAGTGCGGGTTGGCCAGGAAGTTGAAGTCGTCGTCGAGCGGCGCCCAGCCCTGCGCCAGGGTCGGCAGGAAGACGTAGAGAACGAGGACAGAGAGGAGGACTGCAGCGATCGCCGCCGCCGTCTTCCCGAGCGAGGAAGGGGAGGGCGCAGCGCTCATCGGCCGGTCGCTCGAAGCACTCACTGCACTGGCGGGCCTGGCAGCCGCGGTACGCCTCTACTTCGTCCGGTGATACGAGTCCGGGTCGGCGGCGGCGAGTTGGGTCAGGGCGATGAAGTCGGGGTCGCGGTGGTAGCTCGCGAAGGCGATGTCGTCGCGCGCCTCCTGCATCTCGCGCGTCCGC
>JBPOHI010000239.1:0-4618 GCA_052035735.1 Acidobacteriota bacterium | reverse complement strand
TAGGGAACGATGAGGTGGTCTGCGCCCCAGATCTCCCCCGCCAGCCGTTCGCCGTGGCGCGAGTCGAGCACTGCGAGTACCGAGTCGGCATGGGTGTGGTCGATGAACCGCGCCGGCAGGAAGGCGTGCAGCAGCGCCTCGCACGACGGCGTCGGAGCGTCGGGATCGAGCCGGAGGCGTCGCAGTTCCCGGAGCAGGGCGTGGTCACCCAGAGTCGGCAGATCGAGCAGGCGGCGGGCACCGGCGAGATCGACCGGGGCGAAGCCCGAGGAGGTGATCCCACCGAGGTCGGCGCCGCTCCCCTTGATCCAGAGCACGGCGCGGCTGTCGCCGTGGAGATCTGCGAGCGTCGATTTGACCGAGGTGTTGCCGCCGCCGCAGAGCACCAGCGAAGGTTCGGCGCCGAGCAGGCGCGACGCGTAGACCCGTTCGCCGAGCGCCGGATCGACAGTCGTCCGGGAGAGGGCCTCGGCCTCGCTATCGCTCCAGCGCGAGGACACGCGGCCGAGAGAGGGGGCAGGGGAGCGTGGCATCGCGATCTCCGGTCGGTGGCGGCTCGCGGTCAGCTGCGCACGCCGGCGGCGTCTCCCGAGGCCGCTGCGGGTCGTGGAGCGGCGGCCGGAAGAGGTTCGAAGACGGCGCTGAAGTGCCGCAGCGCCGGCGCTTGCTCGACGATGCGGATGCCCGGAATCTCCGCGCGCCGGGCGGCGATCTCGGTGAGCGCCTCGATGACGTAGTCGATGTGACTCTGCGTGTAGACGCGTCGCGGAATCGCCAGGCGCACGAGCTCATGCGCCGCGTAGTGCTCCTCGCCGGTGGCCGCGTCGCGCCGGCCCATCATCACCGAGCCGATCTCGACGCTGCGGATGCCGGCGTGGCGATAGAGCTCGACGGCGAGCGCCTGGCCGGGGTAACACTCGCGCGGCAGGTGAGGCAGAAAGGCGCGCGCGTCGAGGTAGATGGCATGGCCGCCCGGCGGTTGGAGAATCGGCACGCCGGCGGCGGCGATGCGCTCGCCGAGATACTGCACCGAAGCGTGACGGTACTGCTGGTAGGACAGATCGAGCGCTTCGTAGAGGCCGACGGCGATCGCCTCGAGGTCGCGCCCGGCAAGGCCGCCGTAGGTCGGGAAGCCCTCGGTGAGAATCAGCAGCTCTTCCTCGTGCCGCGCTACGGCGGCGTCGTTGGTGCACAGGAATCCGCCGATGTTCACCATGCCGTCCTTCTTCGCGCTCATCGTGCAGCCGTCGGCGAGCGCGAACATCTCGCGCGCGATGTCGAGCAGATCGAGCGCTGCGAAACCCGGTTCGCGCTCGCGGATGAAGTAGGCGTTCTCGGCGAAGCGGCAGGCGTCGAGGTAGAACGGAATGCCGCGCGCGCGGCAGATGCCCGAGGCCGCGCGCAGGTTCGCCATCGAGACCGGCTGGCCGCCGCCGCCGTTGTTGGTGACGGTGACGAAGACCAGCGGCACCCGGCCGGGAGGATGGGCGAGCAGCGCCTCGAGCGCGTCGAGGTCGATGTTGCCCTTGAAGGGATGCGAGTCGCCGAGGCGCTTGCCCTCGCGGCACGGCAGGTCGATCGCCGTGGCGCCGGTGGCCTCGATGTTGGCGCGCGTGGTGTCGAAATGGGTGTTGTTCGGCACGCAGTCGCCGGGACGGAGCATCGTCGCCGCGAGAATCCGCTCTGCTGCCCTCCCCTGGTGCGTCGGGATCACGTGCCGGAAGCCGGTGATGTCCTTCACTGCCGCCTCGAAGCGGCTGAAGCTGGGGCTTCCGGCGTACGACTCGTCGCCCATCATGATGGCCGCCCACTGCGCGGCACTCATTGCGCCGGTGCCGGAGTCGGTCAGGAGATCGATGACGATGCGCTGCGACGGCAGGCGGAAAAGGTTGTAGCCGGCGGCCGCGAGCAGCGCTTCGCGCTCCTCGCGTGTCGTCATGGAGATCGGCTCGACGCTCTTGATGCGAAACGGCTCGATGATCGTTTTCATGGGTTGGCTCGCGGCTCCAATGATGTTGGCGAAGCGGCGCCGTACAGCCACCCGGAGGGGTGGGCGGAAGGGCCGCCGTCGGCGCGAGAGGCTGCGCTAGGATCGCCGTGCATGAGTCAACCCAAAGACGAGTCGGCATACGCAGCAGCCGGTGTGAACATCGCGGCGCAGGACGAGGGATTGCGCGCGATCAAGAAACTCGCCCGATCGACTTTCACCGCCGGAGTGCTGTCCGAGATCGGCAGCTTCGGCGGCATCTTCCGTCCGGACCTGGCCGGGTTGAAAGAGCCAGTGCTGGTGGCGTCCGCGGACGGCGTCGGCACCAAGCTGGCGGTCGCGCGGATGGCCGGCGACTACTCGACGGTCGGACGCGATCTCGTGAACCACTGCGTCAACGACATTCTGGTGCAAGGAGCACGACCGCTGTTTTTTCTCGACTACGTCGGTGCTGGCGTGCTCGAACCCGCCAGGATGGTCGAGCTCGTGGGTGGCGTAGCCGACGGCTGCCGGGAGAACGGTTGCGCGCTGCTCGGCGGTGAGACGGCCGAGATGCCCGGCTTCTACCAGCCCGGCGACTACGAGCTCGTGGGCTTCATCGTCGGTATCGCCGACCGCGCGCAGGTGCTGACGGGAGATCGTGTCGCGGACGGGGACGTTCTGCTCGGACTGCCATCCCTGGGGATGCACACCAACGGCTATTCGCTGGCCCGTCGGATCCTCTTCGATCAGCTTCGCCTGAAGCTCGACGACCGTCTGCCCGGTTCGTCGAGCCGTCTCCGGGTCGGCGAGTGGCTGCTCGCGCCGCACCGCTCGTATCTCGCGCCGCTCGCGCCGCTGCTCGGTGAGCCGGGACTCCACGCGCTCGCGCACATCACTGGCGGCGGACTCACCGACAACCTGCCGCGCGTCCTGCCCGAGGGCTTGGCGGCGGAGATCCGATTGGGCAGTTGGGAGATCCCTGAGCCGTTCCGGATCCTCCAGGACAAGG
This sequence comes from Acidobacteriota bacterium, assembly GCA_052035735.1. GTDB lineage: Bacteria > Acidobacteriota > Thermoanaerobaculia > Multivoradales > JAGPDF01 > JAGPDF01. The sequence goes on along the minus strand of JBPOHI010000239.1, from coordinate 1,640 downwards.
GCGACGTCGAGCTCGAAGAGATGTTCCGCGTCTTCAACATGGGCATCGGCATGGTCGCGATCGTCGCCGCGGACGCCGTCGCGCAGATCTCGCGGCGCTTCGCCGCCACAGAGCAGCGCGCCCTGCCCATCGGACGAGTCGTGGCAGGCCCGAAGGGCGTGGTCTACGACCTCGGTCTGACCGCCTTCGAGGACTGACCCGCGTGATCCCACGGAGCGCACAGGGACGCGCGCGTCTGGGTGTCCTGCTATCGGGTCGAGGGAGCAACTTCGTCGCGCTCGCAGAGGCTCTCGAACGCGGTCTGGCTCCTGCCGAGATCGTGCTCGTGGCGAGCAACGTCGCAGACGCGCCAGGCCTAATCCGGGCGCGCGAGCGGTCGATACCGACGCTGGTGCTGCCGCACGGCGAGTTCGCTTCGCGCGCCGCCCACGAGGCGGCGCTTGCTGCGGCGCTGCGCGCGGCCAAGGTCGAGTGGATCTGCCTCGCCGGTTACATGCGCCTGCTCGGTGCCGAGCTCGTCGCGGAATGGCCGGAACGTATCCTGAACATCCATCCGAGCCTGCTGCCGGCCTTTCCGGGCCTTCATCCCCAGCGCCAGGCGCTGGCGGCCGGCGTGCGGATCTCCGGGTGCACGGTGCACCTTGTCGACGCCGGTCTCGACAGCGGACCGATCGTCGTGCAGCGCGCCGTGCCGGTCGAAGACAACGACGACGAGGCGACTCTCGCCGCGCGAATTCTCCTCGAAGAGCACCTGGCCTACGCCGAGGCCCTCCGCCGCCTGCTTACCGAGAGTTGGCGGGTGGAGGGCAAACGCCTGTGTTTTCGGGCTTCGGCGCCCTTTTTGCCGCGCGATTGAAAAAAACTTCATCGAAGGGGTTGACAGTTTCAGGAGGGTTTCCTATTATCCATCTCCCGCGGCGCTTCGAAAGAAGCCGGGCTCTACAGAGACCCCCGCAAGGGAACGGGAAGCAAGTAAGACTGGTCGTTCTGCAGCAGTCTCCGAGAGCTCAGCGCTCCCCAGGAACAGCAGCAGCAGTCGGAAGTGACGAAGGGAGCGAATTCTGCTCCGGGTATTGACAGCGGTTCGTCACTTCTGTAGAGTCACAAATCCGCGCCCGTAACTGGGCCGGCTAGATTGCAGTCGGTTCTTTGAAAACTGAACAGAGGAAATAAGTACCAACGTCAATTTTCTGTTCACTTCGGTGAGCAATTTGGCTTCAAAACATGTTGCCCGAGTCCTTAGCCGGCTCGAGGCAATTACAGGATCTAAACTGGAGAGTTTGATCCTGGCTCAGAATGAACGCTGGCGGCGTGCTTAACACATGCAAGTCGTGCGCGAAAGCGGCTTCGGCCGCGTGTAGAGCGGCGAACGGGTGAGTAACACGTGGACAACCTGCCCAAGAGTTGGGGATAACCTGGGGAAACTCGGGCTAATACCGAATACGTTCGTGGGGCTTCGGCCTTGCGCAGAAAGGTGGCCTATGCTTGCAAGCCACCGCTCCTGGAGGGGTCCGCGTCTGATTAGCTAGTTGGCGGGGTAATGGCCCACCAAGGCGACGATCAGTAGCCGGCCTGAGAGGGTGATCGGCCACACTGGAACTGAGACACGGTCCAGACTCCTACGGGAGGCAGCAGTGGGG
>JBPOHI010000094.1:0-32944 GCA_052035735.1 Acidobacteriota bacterium | reverse complement strand
GTCGCCCCGTCGCCTCCCGGCAGGTCGGTGCGGCCGACGCCGCGGTGGAAGATCGTGTCGCCGACCAGGATCTCGCGGCTCGCCTCGTCGATCAGGCAGACGCCTCCGGGGGTATGCCCGGGGGTGTGCAGCACGCGCAGCACGAGGCCGGCGACCTCGACCTCGACCCCCTCTTCGAGCCAGCCCGAGGGCTTGGGGCAGGGTCGCGCCTGCAGGAAGGCCTCGAGCTCCGGCCACTGCGGCCGCTCGAGATACGGCAGGTCGGCGCGATGGATCCAGACGCCCAGCCCGTAGCGCTCGGCGACGTGCGCACAGTGCGCGATGTGATCGACGTGGCCGTGGGTGAGGAGAATCCGCTCGGGGGTGAGCCCGAGGCGATCGATGGCGGCGAAGATCCGCGGGCTCTCCGCGCCCGGGTCGACCACCGCGCAGCGCCCGGAGGAAGCGGCGCCGACGAGGTAGCAGTTCTCCGCCAGCGGCCCGACGGTGAGCGTCTCGATCAGCATGCGGAGATTCTACGGCGCGCCGGACCCGCTCGCCGCGCGATCAGACTCCGGCGTGGCTCGCGCAGAGGGCGCGCAGGCGCTCCTCCGAGAGCACCGCGTTCGACTCCTTGGCGGCGCGGAAGATCGCGTGCACCAGCTCGGGGCGCGCCTCGATGCCGCGATCGAGCAGCCAGCAGGTGACGTTCGCCTGGCCGCTCATCGGGCCGACCTCGACCTCCTGCCGCCGGCCGACCATCGCCGCCGGGATGCCGGAGTAGACGCGGTCGGCGAGCCAATCGTGCCCCTTGGCCTTCGCCTTGAGAATCGCCGCGGCGTGCACGCCGGTCTGCGTGCGGTAGGCGTCGCGGCCGAAGACCGGATAGCTCTCCGGGATCGCGACGCCGGTCGCCCGCGAGACCAGCTCGCAGAGGCCCGCGAGCGGCCGCAGATTCCAGTGGCTCCAGCCGAAGAGCTCGAAGTTGACCAGCAACTGGTCGAGTGCGCAGTTGCCGACGCGCTCGCCGATGCCCAGGATCGTGCCGTGGATGCGGTCGGCGCCGGCCTCGGCCGCGGCCACCGCATTGGCGAGACCCAGCCCGCGATCGTTGTGGCCGTGCCAGTCCACCGCGACGTCACAGCCGGTGTCGTCCACCACCTGGCGAAGGAAGCGCACGAGATTCCTCGCCCCTTCGGGCGTCGCGTGGCCGACGGTATCGGCGATGCAGATCCGCCGCGCACCGGCCTCGACCGCCGCGGTGTAGAGCGCCCGGGCGTCTTCCGGGCGGGCGCGCGTCGTGTCCTCGGTGACGTACATCACCGGCAGCCCTTCGCGGGTTGCGAGCCCGACCGCTTCGCGCGTCAGCTCGAGGAGCTTCGCCATCTCCCAGCCCTCGGTGTACTGGCGAATCGGCGACGAACCGAGGAAGCAGGCGACTTCGATGGCGAGTCCGGTGCGCTGCGAGATGTCGACGATCGGGCGGATGTCGGCTTCGAGGGTGCGCGCCGCGCAGTTGGCGGCGATGGCGAGCTTGTGGTCGACGATCTCCTGCGCGAGACGCGTGACGTCGGCGACGACGTGCGCGCCGGCCCCCGGCAGGCCGATGTTCAGCGAATCGATGCCGATGCCGGCCAGGGCGTGCAGAATCTCGAGCTTCTGGTCGATCGAGGGCGTCTTCACCGACGGCGACTGCAGGCCGTCGCGCAGCGTCTCGTCGTTCAACGCGATGCGCCCGCGCGCCGGCGTCATGTCGCCCTCGGCGCAGTTCCAGTCGTAGATCAGCTCGGCCTCGGAGGGTTGCATCGGCGGATCTCCTCAGGAAACCGCGGCGGCGGAACCGGCGGCGACGGCCCGCGCCACGAGGTCGCCGACTTCGCTGGTGGTCAGGCTGCCGCCGAGATCGTGGGTGGTGTTGCCCGATCGGATCGACTCCGCGACGATGTTCTCGATCTCCCGCGCCGCCTGTCCATGGCCGAGCGTCTCGAGCATCAGGCCGGTCGACAGGATGGCGCCGATCGGGTTGGCCCTGCCGGTACCGGCGTACTTCGGCGCCGAGCCGTGTACCGGCTCGAACATCGAGGTGCGCCCGGGATGGAGGTTCGCCGAGCCGGCGACGCCGAGGCCGCCCTGCAGTGCCGCGCCGAGGTCGGTGAGGATGTCGCCGAACATGTTGTTCGACACGATGACCTCGAACTGCTCGGGGGCGCGCACCAGTTGCATGCAGAGCGCGTCGACGAACATGTGCGAAGCCTCGATCGCCGGATACTCTTTCGCCAGGTCGAAGAAGACGCGCTGCCAGAGGTCGTGGCCGTAGCGCATGACGTTCGACTTGTCGGCCATCAGCACCTTCGACTTGCCGTTCGCCGCCGCCCACTCGAAGGCCGCGCGACAGATGCGCTCGACGCCCTTGCGGGTATGGACCTCCTCCTGCACGGCGACCTCGTCGGGAGTGCCCTTCTTGAAGAAGCCGCCGACGCCGACGTAAGCCCCCTCGGTGTTCTCACGGAAGACGGTGAAGTCGATGTCGGCTTCGCTCTTGCCCTTGAGCGGGCAGAGGCGCGCATCGTAGAGCTTGCACGGACGGAAGTTGATGTAGAGGTCGAGCTGGAAGCGGATGCCGAGCAGGATGTCGGCGGCGTGCCGCATGTCGGGAATCCGCGGGTCGCCGTAGGCGCCGATGAACACCGCCGAGAAGTTGTCGCGCAGGTCCTCCATCGCTCCGGGCGGGATCGACACGCCGGTCTCGAGATAGTGGTCGGCGCTCCACGGAAAGTGCACGAGCTCGACCGGCAGCGCGTGCCGCTCCGCCGCCGCCTCGAGCACCTTGACCGCCTCGGCGGTGACGTCTCGTCCGATGCCGTCTCCGGGGAGCACGGCGATGCGCTGCGGGCGGCGATTTCTGGGATCCGTCAGATTCATCAGCGGTCTCTTCGAAAGTCGAGCGAAAAAGTCGGTGTCTTCCGGGCGTCCTGCGGCCGCTGGCGCTCGTCACGCTCCGGCCGGCGGCGATGCTAGCACGCGTCCGAGAGCGCGAAAGCCGAGCCAGAGCGCGAGGCCGACGACGCCGGCGGCCCCCCACAGCACTGCCCCGCCCCAGCGCCCGTAAACCGAAAGACCGAGCGCCGGCGCGATGAGGAAGGCGGTGGCGAACGACATCGTGTAGGCACCCATGTAGCGGCCGGAGCGCGCCGAGCCAGCGCGCGCCGCGACGAAGATGTTGGCCATCGGCAGGGTGAGCATCTCGCCGATCGTCCACACCAGCACCGTGGCCGCGGCGTAGACCGCGCCGCGGGCGAGCGGCAGCAGGGCGAAACCGAGGCAGAGGAGGAAAGCCCCCGGCGCGATCACCGAGAGCGGTGGCAGACGCTCGATGCGATGCAGGATCAGCATCTCGCACGCGACGACGATGAGCGCGTTCAACCCGAGCAGGGCGCCGATCCCGGCTTCGGAGAGCCCGTACTCGTGGTGGAGGTAGAGCGGGAAGGTGCCGTTGATCTGGAAGAAGACGATCGCGAGGAGCGTCGCCAGGCCGAGAAAGAGGACGAACGGGCCGTCTCGCCAGGGCGAGCCGGAGGGAGGGGCTTCGCCAGGGTGCGCCTCCACGGCGCCGCCCGCCTCGGCGAAGGCGGCGCGGGCGCGGCGCGTGGCACGACGGCGGACGAGGAAGAGCACCGCGGCGGCGGCCCAGCAGGTGCAGGCATCGGCGACGAAAAGCAGGTCGTAGTTGACCGTCGCGAGGAGACCTCCGAGGGCCGGGCCGATCGACATGCCGGCGTTCACCGCCAACCGCAGGAGCCCCATCGAGCGCCCGCGCACCTCCGCCGGTACGTCCTTGCCGGCCGCCGCGAGCAGCGCCGGGCGGTACATCTCCGCCACCAGGCTGATGACGACCATGGCGATGCCGAAGGCGTGTTCCGAGGAGAGCCGCGTCAGGGCGAGGAAACCGACGCCGGTTCCGACGAGCGAGAACTGCTGCACCGCTACCGGCGACCAGCGGTCCGCCGCCCAGCCGCCGAGAAAGGCGCCGCCGATCGCCCCGGCGCCATAGAGGGCGAGCATCCGGCCGGCCGCCGCCGGGCTCCAACCGAACTGACCGGTGAGGTAAAGGGTGAGAAACGGCAGCACCATCGTCCCGGCGCGATTGACCAGCGTCGCGACGGCGAGGATCCACACCTCGCCCGGCAGGCCCGCGAAGGCGCGTGCATAGCCCTGCCCGAGACGGCGGATCAACGGCTCATCCGGCCGCAGCCATCGGTGCGGCCACCGGCAGATCGCGCGCGGTGTCGAAGGCGAAGACGAGCTGAACCTTCGGCACGAGAAAGGCGGAATGCAGCGCCTGCCAGCCGCCCGCCGGCGCGAACGGCAGATGCACGTCGAGCCAATCGGAGACCTCGAGGCGCGCCCGCACCGGCAGCGCCGGCACCGGCGCGGGCTCGATGGTCATCCGGCGCAGCGCCTCGCCCTGGCTCCAGAAGGTGCGCGGACGGTCGCGGAAGAAGGCGACCTGCTCTTCCCAGGAGCCTCCGGCAGGCGTCGCCCCGGCCGACATCCCGATCTCCGCCGCGGCGGCGAGGCGCGAGCCGGCCGCGAACTTCCAGCGCCAGAGCTCCTTGTCTGCCGGCTCACTCCCGGCAGCGCCGGACGTGCGCCCCCGCGCGGCGCCGCCGGGAAACTCGAAGACCGCGGCGGAGAGCGGCTGCCCGCCGACCAGCCGGCCGATCGGCACGACCCAGCCCGGCACCAGCTGTCGCAGCAGCAGGACCGCGGCGCTGCCCGAGGCGTCGCGCACGTAGAGGCGCGCGTTGACCTGCGGGTAGGAGAGCGCGAGCCAGCGCGCCGCGCGCGGATGAAGACCCACCTGGCGAAACAGCACCAGCGAGAAGAAGCCGTGCGCGCCGCCGGCGGAGGCGACCGCGCTCCCCTGGTCGTAGCGCAATCCCGGCGGCAGGGGCGGCAGCGCCGCGAGCGGAATCGCCCAGTTCAGGTAAAGAGCGTCGGCGAGCGCCGTTTCGAAGATCACGCCGGGAAGTTAGCCTGTCTCCCGCCGAGCGGCAAGGGGCACCGCGCCGGCGCGCCTGAGGCGCGCGGCAGGAGGTGCCGTAGGCGCGCGGAAAGAGGCGCCGCGGCCGACATTCGAGGGAGAATGCCGGAATGAATCGAGCCCGATGGCTGCCGCTCACGACCCTCCTCGCCGCCGCAGAGCTTCTCGTCTCCCTCGCGCTGCCCGACGCGCTGCACGCCGCTGGCGCGCAGATCGACGCCGCGACGCTCGCCGCACCGGTCCGGTTCCTCTCCTCCGACGCGCTCGAAGGGCGCGGACCGGGGAGCGCCGGCGATCGCCTGGCGCGCCTCTACCTCGCCACCCAGCTCGAGGCCCTGGGGCTCGTTCCGGCGGGGGGAACGGCGGCGGAGCCCGCCTGGGAACAGCCCTTCCCGATGGTCGGCATCGCCTCCGAGGCGCCGCCGACGTGGGAGTTCGCGGGGCCCCAGGGAAAGGTCGCGCTGGCGCGCCGCGAGGAGTTCATCGCCGTCTCGGGGGTGCAACAGCCGACGGCAACCCTCACTGACGCCGAGGTGGTCTTCGTCGGCTACGGCATTCAGGCTCCCGAGTTCGGCTGGGACGACTTCAAGGGCGTCGATCTCCGCGGCAAGGTCCTGCTGATGCTCAACAACGACCCGGACTGGGACGAGACGCTTTTCGCCGGCAAGCGCCGCCTCTACTACGGACGCTGGACCTACAAGTACGAGAGCGCCGCTCGTCAGGGAGCGGCCGGGGCGATCCTCATCCACACCACCCCCTCTGCCGGCTACCCCTTCCAGGTCGTGCAGTCGTCGTGGTCGAGCGAGCAGTTCGAGCTCCCCGCGGGCAGCGAGCCGCGCCTCGCGGTCACCGGCTGGACGACGGAGAGCGCCGCAGAGCGCCTCGTCGCCCTCGCCGGCCGTTCGCTCGCCGACCTGATCCAGGCCGCGAAGTCGAAGGCGTTCCGCCCGGTGCCGCTCGGCGTGCGCACCAGCCTCGCGCTCACCAACCGGATCCGCCAGGTCGAGACCGCCAACGTCGCAGGGCGGCTGCCGGGCTCCGATCCGGCGCTCGCCGGCGAAGCGGTCATCTATACCGCCCACCACGACCACCTCGGCGTGGCCAGCGCCGACGCCTCGGGCGACACCATCCACAACGGCGCGGTCGACAACGCCACCGGCTGCGCGCAGCTGCTCGCCCTGGCGAAGGCGTTCGCGACGCTGCCTGTCTCGCCGCGTCGGTCGATCGTCTTCCTCTTCGTCGCCGCTGAAGAGCAGGGGCTGCTCGGCTCGGAGCACTTTGCCGCGCATCCGACGGTCGCGCCCGGGAAGATCGCCGCCAACATCAACCTCGACTCGGCCAACATCTACGGCCGCACGAAGGACGTGACGTTCGTCGGCCTCGGCAAGTCGTCGCTCGACGCCGTGGTCGCCGCCGCGGCAGCGGCGCAGGGGCGCGTCGTCCACGGCGACCCGGCCCCCGAGAAGGGCTCCTTCTACCGCTCGGATCAGTTCAACTTCGCACGCATCGGCGTTCCGGCCGCCTACCTCGACCCGGGCACCGAGTTCCTCGGGGAGGATGCGGCGGCGGCGCGCTCCCGGCAGAGCGCCTACGACTCGACCTGCTACCACCAGCCGTGCGACGAGATCGATGCGACCTGGGTCTGGGACGGCATGATCGAGGACACCGAGCTCGCCCTGGCCGTCGGTCTCGCCGTCGCCAATGCCGACGCGATGCCGACCTGGAACCCCGGCGACGAGTTCGAAGCGGCGCGCCTGCGGGCGCTCGAGGCGATGACTGAAAGCGCAGGGCGGCGATGACAGCGCGGCGCCCGGCGCTTCTGCTGACCCTCCTGCTTCCGGCGATCGCCGGCGCGGCGACCGCGCCGCCCGCGGCCGATGCGACGCCAGCGGCGTCCCTCTCGCCAGAGGCCGAGGCGCTGCGCCTTGCCGGCGACGAAAAGGTCGCGAAGCGCGACTACGGAGAGGCGATCAAGCTCTACAAGAAGGCAAACAAGTTGGCCGGCGATCGCTGCGCGCTCTGTTTGCTGGGCCTGGGGAAGGCCTATTCGGCGCTCGGTGCCCATCGCGACGCAGCGAAGAGCGCCGAAGACGCCCTGCAGCTCATCGACGATCCGGACTTGCAGGCCGTCGGCTGGAACCAACTGGCGCTCTCCCACTTCGCTCTCGCGGGGAAAGACGCCGAGAAGCTCCGCCTTGCGGAGAGCTCGTTTCGCAAGGTCCTGACTCTCGTACCGGACGCCATGACGCACTTCAACCTCGGAGTGACTCTGATGCGTCTTGGCCGCGACGATGAGGGACTCGCAGAGTTGAGGCTCTTCATCGATCAGGCTCCGAAATCAGCCAACACCAAGGTAGCAGAGGACATTCTCGAAAATCCCCGCCGCGCAAGGGAGAGCATGCTGCCGTCGCTCGAGCTGGTCACGCTCGAGGGCGACTACATCACCAACGAGGACCTCGCAGGCAAGGTCGTGCTGCTCGACTTCTGGGGGACCTGGTGCGCCCCCTGCCGCGACGCGGTTCCGAGCCTCAAAGCGCTCGTCCAGCGTTCGAAGAGCCTGCCGCTGGTCGTCGTCAGCGTGGCGAACGACTCCAACGAGGCGGCGCTCAAGGGATTCATCGCCGATCACGGCATGACATGGCCGCAGGTCTGGGACCAGCAGCACCGCTTCGTGCGCGAGATGGACGTCAACGCTTACCCGACATACATCCTGGCCGATCACGAGGGGGCGATCGTGTTCCGGTACTCCGGCTGGAGCGAAAACGTCGAGCGCGCCATCCAGAACGAGATCCGCCGCGCCATCGCCGGCGCGAAGCGCGCCGCCGTGCCCAAGGTTCCCTGAGGATGGGTCGCTGGGCGATCTCGATCGCCCAGCCTCGCGCCAGGGCCTGCCGCTCCCCCTCTGCCGCTCATGAGCGCATTCCGCCACCGGAAGAGCCGACCTGCCGCGAAACGACTTTGGCCTGGCGAATTCGATGACCGCAGAATACCCGCAGAGATACCCGATTCTCTCCCGCGGTGCTACGCTCGCGCCGTGAAGATCGGAGTTTCGCTGCCCGCGGAGCTGCTCGAGTTCGCCGATGCCGAAGCCCAACGGCGCGGAACGACGCGCTCGGGCCTCCTCGCCGAGCTTCTCGAGGAGGCGCGGATCCGGGCGCAGGCGCGGGCCTATCTCGATCGCCACGGTTGGGATGTAGCGGAGGACGAGAGCGCCTGGCGGGCCTACCAGTCCGCGCGTATGGCCCTGGAATACGCCGAAGATGACTGGTGATCTGCCGCTCCCCCGCCGCGGGGAGATCTGGTGGGTGCGGGTCGACAAGCGCCGCCCCGCAGTGGTCGTCCAGACCGACATGCTGCGCGATCCGCGGATCGCCACCTTCCTGATGGTGCCGTTGACCAGCCGGCTACATCTGGAAGGCTTGCCCGGGAACGTGCGTCTCGATGCCCGCGCGACCCGGCTGTCGAAACCGTCGGTGGCCAACGTCTACGACCTGCAGAAAGTACTGAAGAGCGACCTGATCGAGTGCGTCGGAAAACTCGCGCAGGGCGACCTGGCCATGCTCGAAGCAGGACTTCGACTCGTCCTCGAGTTGCGATAGATGAGCGCTCAAGTTTGGCTGCTCCTGGGAATCGTCGTCCTCGTCGTCTGGATCGTGCTCGAGGGCAAGCGCCAGGAGCGGATTTACGGCAAGAGTCAGCGCCGCGGACTCATGCGCACGGGTCTGCTCGAGCTCCAGAAGCAGCTCGAGCCAGAGAGAAAGATCGAGATCCTCCTCGACGAACGCGACGACACCGAGGCCGACGAGAGCGCCGCGCCGCCGCGGCCACCCCAGCCGCCCGCCTGACCGGGTCGCAGGCCGTTGCCGGAGGGCGAAGCCGGGCTAGACTGCGCCGATCGCCCCATCTCGGGCACCTTGCGCTGGAGGCCTCATGAGCTACGTCGACGGATTCGTATTCGCCTTGCCGAAGAAGAAGGTCGCGGAGTACAAGCGGATCGCCAGGAAGGCGGGCAAGGTCTGGATGGAGCACGGCGCGCTCGCCTACCAGGAGTGCCTCGGCGACGACATCCCGAAGAAGAAGAAAGGCAGCGTGTCCTTTCCCGGCATGGTCCTGGCAAAGCCCAGTGAGGTCATCGGTTTCTCCTGGATCGTCTACAAGTCGCGCGCCCACCGCGACAAGGTGCTCAAGAAGGTCTTGAGCGATCCCCGCCTCGCCAAGATGATGAGCCCCGACGCGATGCCGTTCGACATGAAGCGCATGGCCTACGGCGGGTTCAAGAGCCTCGTCGCCTTCTGACCGATGATCCGGCCTGTTCCCGCCACCCTCGAAGGCCACGGCGTGCGTCTCGAGCCGCTCACAGCGGAGCACGCCGACGGCCTCGCCGCGGCCGCAGCGGACGGCCGGCTGTGGGATCTCTGGTTCACTTCGGTGCCGGCTCCGCAGGAAACCGGCAGCTATATCGATCACGCGCTCGCCGGTCAGGCCGCGGGGACGATGTTGCCGTGGGCGGTACGCGATCTCGCGAGCGGCACGATCGTCGGCAGCACGCGGTATCACGACATCGTCGCGGCGGCCGACCGGGTCGAGATCGGCTGGACCTGGTACGCCGCCTCGCGGCAGCGCAGCCACGTCAATACCGCCTGCAAGCTCCTGCTCTTCACCCACGCCTTCGAGCAGCTCGGCTGCAAGGTGGTCGGCCTGCGCACCGACAACTTCAACTTCGCCTCGCAGCGGGCGATCGAGGCCCTCGGCGCGAAGAAGGACGGCGTCCTCCGCCACCACTGGCCGCGGCGCGACGGGTCGGTGCGCGACAGCGTGATGTACAGCCTGCTCGCCAGCGAATGGCCGGACGTCCGCAAGCACCTCGCCGCGCGCCTGGCGCGGCATCGCGGCGAGAGCTAGATTCCTAGATCTCGAGCGCGCGGCCGAGATGGCGCTCGGCGGCGGCGAGGATCTCCTCCCGCATGGCGGCGAGATGGGCGCGCTTTTGGGGCTCCGGCAGGAACGAGTGTTCGGCCGCGGCGAGCGCCAGCCCGGCGAGCACCTCCGGCGTGTAGGCGAACGCTTCGCCGACGCGCCGGAACTCCTCCGAGAGCGTCGTGTCGAAGAGCGCCGGATCGTCGGTGTTGACCGAAACCTCGAGTCCGGCGCGACGCAGGCGGTCGAACGGATGGTGCGCGACGTCGGGCGCGAGCCCCAGGCAGACGTTCGAAGTCGGACAGACCTCGAGCGGCACGCGGTCGCGGCGCAGACGGTCGACGAGGCCCGCATCGGAGATCGATTGCACGCCGTGTCCGATGCGCTCGGCGCGACAGGAATCGAGCGCCGAATAGACCGACTGTGGCCCGGCGTGCTCGCCGGCGTGGGCCACGCAGTGCAGGCCGGCGGCGGCGGCGGCGGCGAAATGGTCGGCGAACGGCTCGCTCGGGTAGAGCGCCTCGCGCCCGGTCAGCCCCAGCGCGACGACGATCCCCTTCTTTTGCCCGGCGAGAGCCCAGTCGAGCGTCGGATCGGCGGTCTCCCTGCCGACGTCGCGGACGATGTCGGGGATCAGCCGGATGCGGACGTTCTCGTCACGCTCGACCGCGACGATGGTCTCTGCCATCGCGTCCAGCACCTCGTCGATCGCGACCCCGTTCTGCCAATGCGTCCCGATGGTGAAGTGGACTTCGGAGTAGCGGATGTTCTCGGCCGCCTGGTCGATCGCGAAATCGGCCAGCAGGCGCTGAAAGTCCTCGGGATCGCGGACACACTTCGAACACGTCAGATAGATCTCGACGAAATGGTCGAAGTCGCGGAAGCGGAACCACTCCCGAAGCCCGGCCTCGTCGTCGGCCGGCAGGGTCATCCGGCGGCGGCGCGCCAGCGCGAGGAGCGTGCGCGGGCGCATCGCCCCCTCGAGGTGGACGTGCAGCTCGACCTTCGGAATGGCGCGCAGAAACGCTTCGAGACTCAGAGTGCCTCCTCGGGACCGGGTCCCCGGGAATGAGATGCCATGGGGCTGCGCCCCTGCTTCCGGCGCAGCCGTTCGAAAACCGACGGCGGCACGAGGCCGGTGATCTCGGCACCGAAGCGCGAGACCTCCTTGAGCAGCCGGCTGGAGACGTAGCTGTACTCCTCTTTCGGCATCATGAAGACGGTCTCGATGCGCGGATTCAGGTGGCGGTTCATCAACGCCATCTGGAACTCGTACTCGAAATCGGAGACCGCGCGCAGACCGCGCACGATGGTGTGGGCGCGGATCTGCTCCATGAACTCGACCAGCAGGCCCGAGAAGCTCTCGACGCGGAAGATGCCGTCGTCGCCGACCAGCTCGCGGATCATCTCCATCCGCTCTTCGACGGTGAACAGCGGGTTCTTCTCCTCGTTGTGCAGCACCGCGATGACCACCTCGTCGAACATCGGCCGGCAGCGCTCGATGATGTCCAGATGGCCGTTGTGAATCGGATCGAACGATCCGGGATAGACCGCCACGCGGCTGCTCATCGCTTCACCTCGGCCGTCAGGTCGAACGTCTCGTAGTTCAACGCCGCATCCGCCAGGCGCAGCAGCACCAGCCTGGCGGAGGCGGGAATCTGCCCCAGCAGCAGGATCTCGCGCTGGCCGTCGAGGAGGCCATCGGCGGTGGCCACGGCCCGCCACTCGCCGGCATCGATCGATACCGCCGCCTCGCGCAACGGGTTGAAGCGATCGCTCGCCTCGACCTCGAAGCCACCGGCGCGACGCTCGACGCGGCCGCGCGCCGGCGGGGAGTGATCGACGATCACCGGCTCGCTCTCCTGCTCGGCGAGGAGCGCTTCGTCCGCCGCGTTCCCTTCGAGGTCCGAGGCGGTCAGGCGGAAGCGGTAACGGCCGTCGGGCAGCACAGTGGCGTCGAAGCCGAAGTGGTCTTCGTCCAGATCGTCCGCCACCGGCAGCCAGCCGGGGGCCGCCTCCGGCCGCACTTCGATGCGGAAGCGCAGGGAGTCGGCGTTGGGGTCGCTCGCCTTCCAGCGCAACGTGCGCTGGCCGAGCTTCCAAAGCTGCTTGGTGCGCGCGTCGCTGGCGCCGGCCGCCGGCTGCAGGGTGGTGAAGATGCCGTCGCGGTTGGGGCCGGCCGGTTCGTAGGCCTGGTCGGAGGGGTTGAAGTTCGCCGGCACGAGGATCTGTCCCGGCTCCATGGCGCCGAAGCGGTCGATACGCGGGCGCTGGTTCACCTGACGGTAGGACGCCTCGACAAGGGTGAGACGCGGCGAGCGCCCGCCTTCGCCAGTGAGCTCGGCGCGCCACTGCAGGAAGCGCCCCGCTCCGATCGCCGGAACAGGCACCTCCCAGCCGTTGCCCGACGCTCTCCCCTCGGTGGCCGCGAGCCACGGACTCCAGCTGGCGTCGGGCGTCGCGCTCGAGCCGGTGCGGAAGCTGAGCAGGACCCGCGTCCCGGTGGGGGTCTCTCCGCTCCAGCGGAAGACGCCGTAGCGCGCCAGCTGCCCCGCATCGTGCGCCGCACTGGTGTAGGTGCCGCTCGCTGTGGCGCGCGCGCTCAGACGATAGAGCGCGGCGGCGTTGGTGGTCAGCACGGCGGGCAGCTCACCCGCCGCGCCGCCGCTCGCGAGGCCGACGACCTGCTTCTGGTCGAAGTCGTGATCGAGCGTCACGGTGAGCGGGGGCAAAGGTGCACGCTCCGCGCCGTCCGCCGCCTCGACCCCTTGCACGGTGTAGAGGCGGCCCTCGCCTCCGGTACCGACGAAGAGGCGGCGCCCGGCCCAGGCAAGGGCGAAGACGGTCTCGTCCTGGGAAGACCAGACCGGCTCGACAAGGCCACTGCGGGAGATCGCCACCAGCTCGCTGCGCGGCCCCCGCGCGCCGGCGGGGCGGGAACCGGCCGCCGGCTCGCCTTCGCCCTCCGGGGTCACGGTGACGGTCGCGGCCGGCTCCGCGGCGGCGTCGCCGGAAGCGGCTGCATCGGAGACAGGACGTGGCGCCGCCAGGTCGACGAGGCTCGCCTCCGAGGCCAGTACCGCGGCGAAGACGGTGCCGCCCGGTGCCGGAGCGAGGGCGACGACCTCGGAAAGCGCCGAGTCGTAAAGCGTCCGCAAGGAGCCGTCCGGAGCGCGCCGGACGATCAGGCCCTGCCCGGCGGTGCCGATCCATAGACCGCCGTCGGGTTCGGCCAGCAGGCTGCGCAGATGCGGGTCCTCTCCGTCGTAGACCAGCTCGCCCCTGCCCGCGGCGTCGACCCGGTAGAGGTGTCCCTCGCTTCCGGTCGCCACCCAGAGGCTTCCCTGCGCGTCCTTCGCCAGGGCCCAGATGTAGGTCTCCTCCGGATCGAAGAAGGGCGCCGCTTCGACCGCCCCGGCGCCGCCCAGAGCGGCGCGCACCCGGTAGACCTTGCCAGCGGGCGAGGTGCCGACGAACAGGGTGCCGTCGGCATCGGCGTGCAGCGCGAAGACGTTCGACTCCGGCGCATCGAACAGCACCGAAACCGCGCCGTCGCGCGCGATCTTCAAGACGCGCCCGTCGCCGCCGGTCCCCACCGCCCACCCGTCGGGAAGCGCGGCCACCGCGAAGGCGAACGGTTCGGAAACCTGCGCCAGGGTGTCGACGTCGGCGGCGAGCGTCAGCACGCCGCGCGCATCGACGCGCACCCCTTCGAGGGTGCCGGCGGCGAAGCCCGCCTGCGAGTTCACCTGGTGAATGCGTACCGGGCTCGCGGTGGCCGGCAGAGCCGTCAGGGCGGCGAGCGTCAGCGCGATCCGGCACCATCCCCCGGCGTCTCGAAAATCGGGTTTCATCCTCGTCCTCTCCTCACCGTCGGAGCTGCCTGTCCGGCTCATCTTCCGCCGCCCTGCCCTGCCGGGGTCGCCACCCGATCGCTCCGCCG
The DNA here is from genome assembly GCA_052035735.1 of Acidobacteriota bacterium. Taxonomy (GTDB): domain Bacteria; phylum Acidobacteriota; class Thermoanaerobaculia; order Multivoradales; family JAGPDF01; genus JAGPDF01. Next base: position 19,061 of record JBPOHI010000094.1, on the reverse strand, counting down.
CCGGATCTCGATCTCGACCCGCAGCAGTCCAGCGAGCGGGCGATCGCGCCGATGCGCCTCATTCTGCACGATCGCGTTGCGTACCGGCGTCGCGCTCTTCGGCCCCATCGCGCCCCAGATCGACCGCATCGAGCCTGGCAGGCGCGGCAACACCTCGCCGCCGCTCGACAGTCCGGCGCCGGGGAGGACCCCGAGGATGACCAGGTCGCGCGTCGAATGCAGGGAACGCAGCAACTCGAGCGCCTGCTCGATGCGCGCCGGCGGCGCCGGCGCGAGCGCCAGGCGAGCCCCATCGGCACTCGCTCCGTCGCCGACCAGCAGCGAGTAGCGGCCGTCCGGCAGGCCGGAAGGCAGCACGAGCCGTTCGCTCCAGCGCACGCTCTCGCCGCGCCAGCCGAGCGCATCGATCTGCAGCTCGAGCGCCTCTCCCGGAGCGAGGCGGGTGCGGCTCGGCCGGACGAAAGAGAGCGTCGCGGCGCGCGGCTCCGCGCCGAGGCGCACGTCGACCTCGATGGCCTGGACGCCCACCGGCGCGAGGTCGTTCTGGGCGAGATAGGAGAGCACCGAGACGACGAAGCCGGCGGCATCGGAAGAGGCGCCGGCCCCTTCGAAGCTCTGCTCGAGAACGAGCCGCTCGGGCGTCGCCGGACCGTCGATATCGATGCGGAGAGCGAGGTCGACGCTGCGCACGCCGCCGGTCCCCGAGGCGACCTCCCAGGCTCCCATGCAGCCGATCGCCGCCAGCGCCGGCAGGAACGGCGGCATCTCGGCGAGACGCAGGTCGAAGCGGCGCTCCACCGGGCCGAGCACACGAACGACCAGCGGGACGGTACGCGCGATCGCACCGAGCCGGCCGACCGAGCCGTAGGTGTGATCGCGCTCGAAACGGCCGACCGCCGGCCCCGAATTGGCGAGCTTGAACGACGACAGCGCGCTCGGCAGGACGGTGATGACCTCCGAGGTCGCGAGCGGCATGCTGAGCTCGTTCAACCCGACCGCCGAATGTCCGAAGGCGAGCAGGCGGTCGCCGATGCGGTCGGTGACCGTCCCGGTCGCCGCGAGCCGCAGGTCGCCGTCGATGAACAGGGCCGCGACCGAGGCTCCCGGTTCGAGCGCGGAGTCGATCGCCGCGCGCTCTCCGCCGCCCAACGCCGCGAGTTGGACCGCCGCCGTCGGCAGGTGACGCGACAGCAGGCTGCGGAAGTCGGCGCCGAAACCGCTGGCGCCCCAGAGCAGGGCGGAGCGTCCGTCGTTCGACACCGCGCGAGCGAAGCGCGCGAGCGTCTCGTCCAGGCGCAACGCCGGAATTCGGCCGGAGGCGATCTCGGCCAGCTCGGCGGCGGTGCCGGTGCTTCCCGGCGGACCGGGCATCTGCGGCGCGGCGCCGCTGCCGATGGCGCGCATCGAAGCGATCGGCGTGATGCCGGCGATCGGCTCCTTGGCGAACGGCCAGGAGAAGGCGACCGCTCCGGCAAGGCGCCCGTCGAAATAGACCGGGCTGCCGCTCATGCCGGCGATGACGCCGCTCTGCTCGAGATTCTGGCCGGCAAGCCGCGCGAGAATGTAACTTCCGTCGGGCTTCGAGTTCTGCAACACGCCGAGAACCTCGACCTCGAAGCGCTCGGGCGCCGTGCCCTGGAAGACCGAGAGCCCGAATCCGCGCATGCCGGCGTGGATCTCCTCCACCGGGATCGTCGCGACTTCGGGGAACGTCGCCGACCCCTGGAGCGCGAAAAGACCGGCAAGGGAAAAAAGACCCCAGCAAAGGACTGCGAGACCCAGGTTCGCTCGCGCAGTCACCCCCTTTGCCAGAGGCTTCTTCGCTTCTTCGGGCCTGTCGCCTTCGCCCACAGCATCAACGAACTTCATCTCGGCCCTTCCTGAGGATGACGATCTCCCCGTCTCGCAGCTCGACCAGCGTCGACGGGAGGCCGCCCGCCGTGGGGCCGTCGTCGAGCAGGAGGTAGCTCTCCCCCGACGCCGCGAGCCATGCGCGGACGCCGGCCGGGTCGGTGAGCGGCGGCTCGCCGCTCGGGTTGGCACTGGTCGCCGTGAGCGCATGGCCGAGCTCGCCGAGCAGGGCGCGGAGCTCTGCATGCGCGGGGATCCGGGCCGCGATCGTCGATGCGCCGGCGCTCGCCGGAAGCGGCGCGGCCATGGGCAGGACGACGGTCAGGGCCGCCGGCCAGCGCGGTTTCGCCCACGCCAGCGCGGCCGCCCCGGGGTCGACGCCCAAGGCCAGCAACTGTTCCAGGTCGGCGGCCACGACCGGCAGCGCCTTGCCGCGCTCGCGGCTCTTCAGGCGAAAGATCGCCTCCACGCCCCGCGGGTCGCGCGGGTCGACGCCGAGGCCGTAGCTCGACTCGGTGGCGAAGGCGAGGACACCGCCGGCGGCCAGCGTCTCGGCCGCGTTCACCGCTTCTCCCCGGCGGCGGCGAGCATCTCTTCGGCATGCGACAGCGAGAGCGGCGTCACCTTCTCGCCCGAGAGCATCCGGGCAAGCTCGGCAACGCGCTCGGCGCGGTCGAGGCGTTCCACCTCGGCAAAGGTGCGCCCGGCGCGCAGGCGCTTGGTCACCCGATGCTGCACGTGCCCGGAGCTCGCCACCTGCGGCAGATGGGTGACGGCGAGGATCTGCCCGCGCTTCGCCAGGCGGCGCAGCTTCTTGCCCAGCGCCGAGCCCTCGGCGCCGCCGACGCCGGCGTCGGCCTCGTCGAAGACCATCGTCGGTCCGCCGGCGACCTCCTCACCGCGCGCCGCGAGCTGCAGGGCGAGCGAAACACGCGCCAGCTCGCCGCCCGAGGCGATCCGCGCCAGCGGCATCATCGGCTCGCCGGGATTGGGCGCAAACTGAAAGACGATGCGGTCGTAGCCGTGCGGACCGAAGTCGACGCCGGTGCCTTCGATCTCGAGCGCACTCCCCGCGCGCCGCGAGGTCTCGAGGCTGACGGCGAATCGCGCCCGCGCCAGGGCGAGGTCGGCGAGCTCCTTGCCCAGACGGTCCGCGAGCTCGGTCGCCCAGCCGGCGCGCAAGCGGCTGAGCTCGGTCGCCGCGCCGCGGTAGGCCTCGAGCGTGCGCGCGGCGGCCGCTTCGAGCGCGCTGCGGTTCTCCTCCGAGTCGTCGAGCAGCGCCAGCTCGGCCTTGAGGCGGCGCTGGGTCTCGAGCAGCTCCGCACTGGATGCGCCGTACTTGCGGAAGAGCCGCTCGAGCAGCGCCAGGCGATCCTCGACCTCGTCGAGTCTCCCGGGCTCGTAGTCGGCGCCGGCATCGTCGAGCCGGCCGCGCAGCTCGCGCGCCAGCTCCTGCACACGAGTCTCGAGCTCGCCCAGCTCCGGCAGCGCCGCGGCCGCCACGCCCTCCCACGGAGCGACTTCGGAGAGCGCATGCCGCGCCTGCGCCAGCCGGTCGGCAACCGCCTCGTCGCCTTCGTAGAGCAACGAGAACGCGACGCCGAGCGAGCGCGCGATCGCCTCGCGGTGGCGCAGCAGGTCGCGACTGCGGCGCAGCTCGTCCTCCTCGCCGGCGGCCGGTTGCGCCGCCGCGATCTCGCCGATCTGAAAGCGCAGCAGGTCGATGCGCTCGGCGCGCAGGCGGGCGTCACCCTGGAGGCGCTCGAGGCGCTCGGCGGCCGTCGCGTGCTCGGCATAGAGGGCGGCGACGCGCGTAGCGACCGCCTGTCCCTTCGCTCCACCGAGTCGGTCGAGCCACTGGCGCTGGAGCTCCGGATCGGCGAGGCCGAGCTCGTCGCGCTGACCGTGAATCCTGAGCAGCCGCGGCGCGAGCTCCTGCAGCAGACGCAGCGTCACCGGCTGGTCCTGGACGAAGACCCGGTTGCGGCCCTCGCGCGAGATCTCGCGCCGGATCACCAGCTCATCGCCGTCGGACTCTTCGGACGCATCGATGCCGGCCGCGCGGAGAAAGTCGCCGAGCGCCGGGTCGCAGTCGAAGATCCCGGAAACCGTCGCGCCCTCGGTGCCTTCGCGGATCAGCTCGGCCGCGGCGCGGGCGCCGGCAAGGAGCGCCAGCGAATCGACCACCAGGGACTTGCCGGCGCCGGTTTCGCCGGTGAGCACATTCAGGCCTGGCCCGAGCTCGATCTCGCCTCCTGCGAGGACTGCCAGATTCCGCACGCTGAGTCGGCGCAGCATGGTCGCTTGGAGAGCTATCCCCGAGTGAACGAAGGAACGAAGTCGGGGTCGTCCTGCAGCTCGCGCTCCGAGCTCAGGAAGTCGTAGAACCCGCAGCGGACGCTGCCTGGGTGCTCGCGGCAGATTCGCGGGCGAGCCTCATAGATCGTGCACTGTCGCGACTCGAGGTTGAGGAACTGGCACACCGAGCCGAAGACGTCGTCCTTCTGGTGCCGGAGCACGCGCAACTTGCCGCCCTGCACCAGTTTCGTGAAGCGCTTCGAGGCGGTGGGGACGGCGACGCCGTGGTGCTTTGCCAACCGTTCGACGTCGGCCGGTTTGGCCTCGATGTAGTCGTAGGAACAGCAGTGCGCCGGGCACTTGGAGCAGTTGTAGAACCGGGGCTCGCGCGACATTGACGGATACTAACAGCCGCCGTCGCCAGTGGAACGCCCGAGGCCGACGGCAGATGGGCCCGCTTCAGCGCAGCGGCGGTTTCGGCTGCGCGACGACCCGGTTGCGGCCGGCCCCCTTGGCCAGGTAGAGCGCCCGGTCGGCGGCCTCGAAGAGGCTCTGGTCGGAGCTCATGGCGGAGTCGCGTTCGGCGATGCCGAAGGAGCAGGTCACCGAGAACACGGCGCCCTCGCGCGAGAAGGTGAGCTCGGCGAGCCGGTCGCGCAGCTTCTCCGCCAAGGCCTGTCCGCCATCGACCTGGGTCTCGGGGCAGATGACGGCGAACTCGTCGCCGCCCAGCCGGGCGAAAACCTGCTCCGACCGGATGTGCTCGCGCACCGACGCCGCGACCTGCTTGAGCACCATGTCGCCGCACAGATGGCCGTGGGTGTCGTTGACGTCCTTGAAGCTGTCGAGATCGAACAGCACCAGGGTGAGCGGCCGGTCGTGGCGATGGGCGCGCGCGAACTCGCGCGCGAACTCCTCGTGGAACTTGCGCTGGTTGAGCGCTTCGGTGAGCCCGTCGCGCATCACCATCTGGTAGATCGCCTCGTGGTAGGCGTGCTCGACGTCCTGCTCGTGCAGGAACTTGAAATGCACCGAACCGACCTGGAAGCGGTCGCCGCTGCGCAGCAGTGCCGGGCCGTCGACGCGCTGGTCGTTGACGAAGGTGCCGTTGGTCGAGCCGGCATCCTCGACCGTGACCTTGCGCCCCTGGTAGCGCAGTCGGGCGTGGCTGCGCGAGATCGAGCGTACTTCGGGCAGGCTGATCTCGACGCTGTCGGCGCGGCCGATCTCGAGCGTCGCGCCCGGAACGAGGCGATAGCGGGTGCCGAGCCGGGCGTTCTCGGGATGGGCGATGAGGATGACGTTGGCCTCGAGGCCAGGGCGACCGGAGGCCTCCTCTTCGGCCTCGCGATTGGCCACCGTAATGGCCCCGGTGCGCTGCCGGTCGTCCAGCTCTTCGAGCCGGAAGCTGTCCGTAGAGGGCTGCCTTTGCCTGGCGCGACTCACTGGCGGAGAGCGTACTACCCGGCGCCGGGCGAGGGCAAACGGCGCTCACGGCGCTCAGCTGTTGCCGGCGGCGACCACCCGGGAGAGAAACCGGCGCAGCAACGTGGCCGACTCGGGGCTCGGCCGGAGGGCCTGCTCGAGGCTCTCCATGGCTCCGTGGTCGGCCAGATACTCGTCGCGGTAGACGCTCGCCCGATCGAGCATCCGCTCGCGGTCGAGCTCGACGTGAAACTGCGCTCCGTAGACCGGCGCCCCGCGCAGGCGAAACGCCTGGTTGGGGCAGAGCGCGCTCGCCGCGAGCTCGACGCCCCCTTCGGGAAGGGTCACCACCCGGTCGTGATGCCCGAGTTGGACGCCGAACCGGCGCGGCAGCCCGGAGAGCCAAGGATCGCGCTCCCCTTCGGCGGTGAGCTCGATCTCGAAGGTGCCGAGCTCCTTGCGCTCGAGGTCGGTGACCACCGTGCCGCCCAACGCCTTGGCGATGAACTGATGCCCCCAGCAGGAGCCGAAGAGCGGCTGGCCCGCCGCGACCATCGCAGCGACCGACGCGGCGAGCGGCGCGGTGAACGGATACTCCTCGGTCACCGAATGCGCGCCGGCGCCGCCGATCACTACCGCATCGAAACCGAGGAGGTCGCGCGGCGCGACGTCGGGCCGGTCGACCAGGTTGCGGTAGACGAACTGCTCCGGCGCGAGGCCGGAGAAATGCACGAAGCACTCCTGCTCCTGGCGCTCGACTTCGGGTTCGTCGCGGATCTGGAGCAGCAGCAGGCGCAGCCGGGCAAGGTCCCTAGCGGGCACCGAACATGCCCTTGAGCACGTGCGTCGCGACCTCGGGGTTCTCGCGCAGGCGGCGGGTCGAATAGGGGTACCAGTCCTTCCCGTAAGGCACGTAGACCCGCAAGCGGTGCCCGCCTGCGACGAGGATCTTGCGCAGCTCCGGGTCGACGCCGTAGAGCATCTGGAACTCGTAGCGCTCGCGCGGCACCTGCAGCCGATCGACGAGCGCCACCGCGCCGCAGGCGAGATGCTCGTCGTGGGTGGCGATGCCGACGTAGACCCCGGCTACGAGGAGCTTCTCGAGCGCGCGAAGGAAGTTCATCCGCACCGTTTCGTAGCCCTTCCAGGCGACCGTCCGCGGCTCGATGTAGATCCCCTTGCACAAGCGGACATTGCCGCCCTCGGCGGGCAGCGCGGCGATGTCGGCGAGGGTGCGCCGCATGTACGCCTGGAAGACCACGCCGACGTTGCGGTGGCGGGCGAAGATCTCGCGATAGATCGCCAGCGTCCGGTCGGTGGTCGAGTGGTCCTCCATGTCGATGCGCACGAAGTTGCCGTGCTCGGCCGCGGCGGCGACGATGCGGAGGACGTTCTCGCGGCAGAAATCAGCGTCGATCTTGAGGCCGAGGGAGGTCAGTTTGATCGACACGTTCGACGGCAGGGAGCGCGCCGCGATGGCCTCGAGCATGCGCACGTACTCATCGGCTGCGGCGGTGGCTTTCGAGCGCTCCGAGACCTCTTCGCCCAGCAGATCGAGGGTCGCCATGGCGCCTTCGCCGGCGAGCTTCTCCACCACCGCGAGAGCGTCTTCGAGTCGTTCGCCGGCGACGTAGCGGCTCGCCACCCGCCCGACGATGGCCTTCGGGACCAGAGGCAGGCCCTTGACGATGATCCAGCTCGCGATCCCCATGAACGAAGGCGCGCCGGGTTCTCAGCCGCCGACCGCGGTCGAGGGCAGCTCGATGGCCTCGTCGGCCACCCAACGCACCGACTTCGAGCACGGACAGACGCCGCCCACGCGGCGCAGCTGCGGCATCGCCTTCTGCGCCTCGTCGGCGGTCTTCTCGCCGCGCGCGACGGCGCGGAGATTGTCGACGAAATCCTGAAAGTCGCGAGTCGCGCGGTAGCCGTCCGGCAGGGTCCGGGTGAGGTGACCGAGATAGGCCTCGACGCTCTCGAAGGTCTCGCCGTCGACGCCCACCCAGCGAAACGCCGGAACGCCGCGGCGACGCGCGTACTCGCGGTGCGGCAGGCGCAGGAGGTCGTCGAAGCGCACGCCGCGGAACGAGCCGCGGTCGCGCTCGAGCGCCGCCAGCCCCTCTTCGGCTTCGGCCAGCGTGAGCTCGGGCAGCCGTGCACGGAGGTAGCGCATGTTGAGGTCGCGCACGACCTTGGCGCACTCCTTGGCGTACTGCTCCTGGGACTCCGCGTTCTTCATCGGCTTCAGGCCCCACTTGACGTTGGTCGCGCCACCACGCTCGTCGCCGAACATCTCGTAAGCCCGGGGAACCCACTTGTTGAGATGCTTCTGGATCACCTCCATGGTGATCATCGGCGAGCCGGCCGCGGCCTTGACCACCCAGCGGCGCAACGGCACGACGCCGGTTGCCAGGTGGAAGGCCTCTTCGCGCAGCATCTGGGGCATCGAATCGGCCATCGGCGAATAGGCCGAGACCTTCTGCAGCGTCAACTGGTACTTGCCGACGCGGTCGATCAGGGCGCAGAAGACGATGTTGTCGACGAACGACTCGAAGTCGATGTTGAAGGCGCCGAGCACGTGCGAGCCGGTCTTCATCGACAGGATCTCTTCGACCGTCTGGTCCTGGGTCTGGCCGGTGATCGGCTGCCAGTCGTCATCGGTCAGAAGGTGGAGCATCTGATAGCCGTGGCGCAGCTCCTCGGCCATCATGCGCAGCACCATCGCCTGCTCCTCTTCGTCCTGGGCGCGGGCGAGCGTGAGCTGGTGCTGCTGGATCGAGCCGAACTCGGTCGAGGCCTGGGCGCGGATGGCGCTCACCAGATGATGCGCCGCTTCGGGCTTCATGTCGCAGGCGCGGGTGTACTTGGGTTTCCCCTGGTCCTCGCCGCACTCGATGCTGCACGGCATGCCGCACTCGCGATAGGCGCAGAGGCGGAACTTGTCGTCGCGCGGGAAGTAGCGGTCCCAGTTCTCGATCAGGTAGGCGAAATCGGGCAGATAGGTGTCGCGCCACTTCTCCACCGCCTGGTGGAACCGCTTCGGAATCTCGGTCGTCGTCGTCGCCATGGCTCGTCAGTCCCTCAACTCCGGCTCGCGCCGAGATTCGTGTCCTGTTCGATCGAGTAGGCGCGCAGCGTGTCGACGGCGAAACCGAGCCGGCCGAAGAACGCCTCGACCTCCGGCATCGAGCTGTCGACCATCGTTCGCACCCGGCGCACACCGCGCGCCGCGTAGCGCCGCAGCATCTCCTCCGCCATGGCACGACCGACGCCGCGGCCGCCGAGGTCGGGGTCGACGCCCATGACCTCGATCCAGCCGCAGCTCTCTTCGATGCCGAACTCGCCGGAGCGAATGTCGCCGAGCATGAAGCCGGCGACCTCGCCCTCGACCTCCGCCACCACGGAGCCCTCCGGAGCCCGGCGCAGGTAATAGGTCACCCGGCCCTCCCAGAGATCCGGCTCGTAACGGTTACGTGTCTTCTCGCCGATCCGGACGATGCCGTCGAGATCGAGCTCGGTCAGGGAACGGACTTGAACGGGTTCAGCAGACAATGGAGCACCTCGCCACGGCATTGTATCGGCTGCCCGGGCGTCCGCCAATCCTCGAGCCGGGTGAATCCGGCAACCCGTCGGCTCGTCTCGATGCCGCTAAGATCCGCGGCGATGACGTCCGAACGAGAGGGGCAGGCGGCGCAGAGCGCGGACCGCGGCGCGATCGTCGCGCTGCTCGCGGTGCAGGTGATTTTCGCCACCCTGCACGTCGTCGGCAAGATCGTGCTGACGGAGATTCCGGCCCTGGCCTTCGCCGCCAGCCGAGTCCTGATCGCGGCGCCGGTCCTGGCCCTCATGGCCTGGCGCCACGACCGGGTGATTCCGACCGGACGCGACTGGCGCGCGCTCGCCGTGCTCGGAGCGCTGGGCGTCTTCGCCAACCAGGTGCTCTACCTCGTCGGCCTGCGCTTCACCACCGCCACCAACGCCGCCATCCTGATGCCGTCGATCCCGGTCTTCACCGTCGCGGCGGCGGCGCTCCTGGGGGCCGAGCGCCTCACCCGGCGGCGGCTCGCCGGCGTCGCCCTCGCCGCCATCGGCGCCCTGATCCTGCTCGATCCGGCGCGGCTCGAACTCGGCGGCCGGACCTCCCTCGGGAACCTGCTCGTCGCCGGCAACTGCCTCTGCTACGCCTTCTACCTCGTGCTGCTCCGGCCGCAGCTCGCCCGTCTCCCCTGGCGCACCGTCGTCGCGGGGGCCTTCGTCACGGGCGGCGCGGCGACGCTGCTGATTTCGCTGCCGACGCTGGCGACGATCGACTGGCCTGCCGTCCACGGCGCTACCTGGCTGGCGATCCTCTACGTCGGACTGTTCCCCACCGTCGGCACCTACGCACTCAACACCTGGGCGGTGCGACGCAGCTCGCCGTCGGTGGCGGCGGCGTTCACCACGCTGCAGCCGATGTTCACCGCGCTCCTCGCGACGCTCTTCCTCTCCGAGCGCTTCGGCTGGCTGCAGGCGGCCGGTTTCGGCCTGATCGTCGCCGGCCTCGCGGTCGTCTCGCGCCGTCCGTGACGCTGCGGCCGCGCCTCAGGGGCAGGTCGCGAAGGCGTCGCTGTCGGTGATCGCCGCGGCCCGCCTCCCGAGGGGATTGAAGTAGCTCCGCGACCTCCCGGTGACGGTATCGGTCGCCGTGAGGGTGTACTCGACGTCGGTCGTCGCGCCGGCATAGACCCAGTGGCGGGAGAAGCCGGCGCAGGCGTTCACCACCTTCACCAGGACCTCGAGGTTGGCGTCGGCGAAGAACCAGAACAGACCGGAGTCGGTGGTCAAGGGATAGGCGTGGCCCGTCCCCCGCCGCCCTTGGTAGTCGCGCCACTCGATCGAGATGCGGAAGCGCTCCGCACCGAGGCAGAGGGTCGCTGCGCTCTCGGTGCAGCCGCTTCCGGAAGGCAACAGGACGAAGCGCCGCGCCACGATGTCCTGCGGCAAGGTGGACTCGGCGAGGTCGTCCCAGACGACGACGAACTCGTTGCCGCCCAGCGGGGCGATGCGCACGTTGTCCGGGTCGGTGTGCACCGCGTTGAGCACGACCTCCCCGCCGAGCGGCCCCGCCGCTTCGAAGGCGCGGCCGTAGACCGCGCTCCCCTCCTCGACGAAGCCGTTCTCGGCCCAGGCCGCGACGAAGCCCGCGCCGACCGCCGCGACCGCAGGGGAGGTCGCGTTTGCCGGGCGCGGCAGGCGCAGCGGCAGCTCACCCCCCAGCGGCGTCCCGTCGGCGCCGAAGACGCGTCCCGAGATACCGCTCGTGGAGCCTGCCGGCACCAAGGACGCGGCGGCGGCAGAGGTCCGCCAGACGACGGCGAACGTTCCGTCGCCGGCGACGGCAACGCTTTGCCCGAAGAACGGCTGGACGGCGCCCTGCGAGACCTGGAACGGAGCGGCCAGCGCGTCGCCGCCGGCATCGAACAGCTGGGCCGCGACCTTGAGGTTGTCGGCCGCTTCACCTTCGAGGAAGACGAGGACGAAACCGCCATCGGGACGCGATGCGACCGCGGGCTCCCGTCGTCCGACGACGCCGACAGCGCCCAACGACCCGACGTCCCCGGACGGTGTACAGTCGGCCAGCAGTCGGCGAAAAAAGACGCTCGGCGGCGTCACGGAGTCGACCGGAGTCTCCTGCCAGACGACGACGCTCGTGCCGTCGGTCGCCGTTGCGACCCGCGCTGCCGACGGTCGCCGCGAAGCCGCCGAGATCGTTCCGGCGTCGACCCGCACGCGCGCTCCGCGGGGAGCGCCCAGGGCGTCGACGCAGAGGGCATCGACCTCTACGCCGCCGAGCTCCGGACGGGCGCGCACGCCGACCAGGACGCCCATGCCCTCACCATCGAGGCCCAGATCGGCGTCGGCGAGCTCGTGATCGATCAGGGTTCCTGACACCGCCGCGCCGTTGCGATCGAACCGCCGCTGGCGGCCGGTCGGGTCGGCGAAATCCAGATCCTCCGAGTGCCAGGTGACGCCCCAACCACCCTGGCGATCGGCGGCGACACTGGCGCCGTTCTCGTAGTCACCGTCAGGCTGACTGACGGCGATCTCGTCGCCCACCGGGACGATCTGACCGTCCGCCGGCAAGGCGAGGCCGCCAGCGGCGGCGACCCCAAACCCGGTCAGGACCAAGGCGGGAACACGACGCTGCACGAACCCACGAAGTGAATCGCACATGACGGACCTCCCTTGCCTCGCAGCGCTTTGCGGGAATCAAGCTAGCACAGGAAACGCGGCGTTCCGCCGCGCCCTCAAGAAAGGAGGTGGAAGCTCAGCGCACGGCGGTCGCGGCGGCGTCTCCGGGCGGTACGTGCTCGTGCGCGTGGTACGAAGAGCGCACGAGCGGGCCGGCTTCGCAGTGCAGGAATCCCAGCTCCATCGCGAACGCCTTGTGCGCGGCGAACTCGTCCGGGTGGACGTAGCGGTCGACCGGCAGGTGCTTCGGCGTCGGCTGCAGATACTGCCCAAGGGTCAGAACCTGGACGCCGGTGGAGCGGATATCGGTGAGCGTCGCGCGGACCTCGCCTTCGGTCTCGCCGAGACCGAGCATGATGCCGGTCTTGACGCGGCCCTTGTAACTCCCTTCGTCGCGCCGGCGTGAAGCGTCGGCAAGCAGGGCGAGCGTGCGGTCGTAACGGCTTCCCGGCCGGGCCTGACGGTAGAGCCGCGGCACGGTTTCGGTGTTGTGCGAGAAGACCTCGGGCGCAGCCGCGAGCACGATGTCGAGGGCGTCCGGGACGCCACGGAAATCGGGTGTCAGCACCTCGACCGCGCAAGCGGGATTGCGCGCATGGATCGCCTCGATCACCGCCGCCCAGTGCCGGGCACCGCCGTCGGGCAGGTCATCGCGATCGACCGAAGTCACCACCGCGTGGCGCAGCCCCATCGTCGCCACCGCGGCCGCGACGTTGTCGGGCTCGGCGGCATCGACGCCCGGATTCGGCCGGCCGGAGGTCACGGCGCAGAAGCCGCAACGGCGGGTGCAGATCTCACCCAGGATCATGAAGGTCGCCGTGCCGTGTTCGCCCCAGCACTCGTAGATGTTCGGGCACTTGGCCTCTTTGCAGACCGTGTTGAGGCTCAGCCCGTCGACGAGCTTGCGGACCTCGTGGTACTTCTCCGGCGTCGCCAGCTTGATGCGCAGCCATTGCGGGCGGCGGCCTGCGGCTCCGGCACCGCTGGGCCTGCGGTCGGAGGCGTCGCTCGTGGCCGTGGCGCGGCCGCCGATCTGGACGAAGTTGTCGCTCACGCGGCCCAGTCTATCGTCCCCGCCCTCAGGTCGCAGCGGGCTCTTCGAAGTCGAGCGCTACGTCGAGCGTCGGAGCCGAGTGCGTGATCCAGCCGACCGAGATCAGGTCGACGCCGCTCTCGGCGACGGCGCGCACCGTCTCGAGCGTGATCCCGCCGGAGGCCTCGGCGATCGCCCGCCCGCGAATCCGGCGCACCGCCTCTGCGAGCTCGGCGGGAGTCATGTTGTCGAGCAGGATGACGTCGGCGCGCGCGGCCAGGGCCTCCTCGAGTTGCGTCTGAGTCTGGACCTCGCACTCGATCTTCACCAGGTGGCCGGCGGCGGCGCGGGCCCGCTCGATGGCCGGCTCCACGCCGCCAGCGGCGATCAGATGGTTGTCCTTGATCAAGACGGCGTCGTCGAGACCGAAACGGTGGTTGGCGCCGCCGCCGCAGCGCACCGCGTATTTCTCCAGAGCGCGCAGGCCCGGGGTGGTCTTGCGTGTACAGACGATCGCCGCGTGCGTGCCGGCGACGGCATGCACCAGCGCCCGCGTCGCCGTCGCCACGCCGGAGAGATGACCGAGGAGATTGAGCGCGGTGCGCTCGCCGGTGAGGATCGCCCGCGCCGGTCCGCTGACCCGAGCCAGCGTCGTCGCCGCCGTGACCACGTCGCCGTCGGCGACCAGCGATTCGAATCGAACCGCCGGATCGAGCAGCGCGAAGACCCTCTCGGCCATCGGCAGGCCGGCGATCGAGCCGCCGCGACGCGCCACCAGCAGGGCGCTCGCCGTCGCTTCGAGCGGCACCGTCGCCTCCGTGGTGAGGTCTCCGGCGCGGCCCAGGTCTTCCGCCAGGGCGAGGCGCAGAAGCGGCTCGTACATCAGGGGATACGGCGGCGTCGGACGGATCATGCGATCGCCGTGACGAGAAGCTCGGCGTCGTCGGAGGGGGCCTCCGGTGGCTCGGCGAACCGGACGACGGGCTCGCCCTCCCCCATCCCGACCTCGACGAACTGGCGGAACCGCCAGCTCTCCGACGCGGTCTCGAAATCGCTGCGGTAGTGCGCGCCGCGGCTCTCTTCGCGGTGGAGAGCCGCGGTTGCGACCAGCCAGCCCGCGATCGCCAGGTTGCGCACCTCGGAAGGCGACGACGGCAGCTGGCGGAGGATCTCGGCGAAGCGACGGCAGGCGAGCTCCAGCCCGGCGGCGTCGCGCACCAGCCCGAGACGCTCCCAGGAGAGGGCGCGGATCTCGCGGCGTAGGTCGGCAAAGGCAGCGATCGGATCGAGAGCCTTCTCCTGGGCGTCGGGGCGCCAGGCGACCGCCGCGGCAGCCGCCTCCGGCAGCGCCCCGCGTCGGGCGCTGGCGCCGATCGCTTCGGCGACGCGCGAGCCGAAGACCAGGGCCTCGAGGAGCGAGTTCGAGGCCAGCCGATTGGCGCCGTGGACGCCGGTGGCCGAGACTTCGCCGCACGCCCATAACCCGGGCAGGCTCGCCCTCCCCCACTCGTCGACGGCGATGCCGCCCATGAAGTAGTGCGCCGCCGGCACCACCGGCATGAGCTCGACGCGCGGATCCACCCCGGCGCGCTGGCAGTTGGCGAAGATGGTCGGGAACTTGGCGGGGAAGCGCTCGCCGATCGCCTGCCGGCCATCGAGGAAGACCCTGCGGCCGGCAGCGAGCTGCTTCCAGATGCCGCGCGCCACGACGTCGCGCGGCGCGAGCTCCGCGTCGGGGTGCTCCGCCGGCATGAACCGCACGCCGGCGTCGTCGACCAGGGTCGCCCCTTCGCCGCGCAGGGCCTCCGAGAGCAGCGGCAGCGGATCGAGGTCGACGGCGAGCGCGGTGGGATGGAACTGGACGAACTCGAGATCGACCAGCCGCGCTCCGGCGGCCGCGGCCAAGGCCAGACCGTCGCCGGTCGACTCGGGGGGATTGGTGGTGAAACGGAAGAGCTGGCCGAGACCGCCGGTCGCGAGAACGACCTGGGTCGCCTCGTGCAGGACGAATCGCCCGTCGGCGTGGCGGACGAGGACGCCGACGACGGCGGGTTCCTGCTCGGGTCTTTCAGGCGCGACGACGAGCTCGGCGGCGAAGGCACCTTCGAAGAGGCTCACCCAATCCGCCGTGCGCACGCGTTCGGCTAGAGCTCGCACCAGCTCGGCCCCGGTCGAGTCGCCATGGGCGTGCAGAATCCGCCGCCGGCTGTGCGCGGCCTCGCGGCCGAAGTCGAGCTCCCCCTTGGCCGAGCGGTCGAACTCGGCACCAAGCTCGATCAACCGCCGCACCGCGGTCACGCCCTCTTCGGCGAGGAGCTCGGCGATCGCCGGATCGACGAGGCCGGCGCCGGCAGCGACGGTATCGGCGGCGTGGAGCTCGGGCGAATCGCCGGCCCCCATCGCCACGGCGACGCCCCCCTGCGCCCACAGGCTCGAGCCAGACGACAGTGTCGTCTTGGTCAGGAGGTCGACGCGCCGGCCGGAGAGCTCGAGCGCGCAGGCGAGACCGGCGACGCCGGTGCCGATGACGACGACGTCGGCCGTGCGGCGTTCGACGAAACTGCGCTTCGTCTCGCTCATCGTTTGGCTCCTCTCGCCACCTCGAGCATGCGTTCGACCGCGCGGCGCGCGCGCACCGCGATCTCCGCCGGCACTTCGACGCGATGCTCGAGGGTCTCGAGGCTGCGCAGGATCTTGGGCAAGGTGATGCGCTTCATGTGCGGGCAGAGGTTGCACGGCCGCACGAACTCGACGTCGGGATGGGCGGTCGCGACGTTGTCGCTCATCGAGCACTCGGTGATCATCACGACGCGCCGGGCGCCGGCGGCGCCGACCTCGCGGATCATGCCGGCAGTCGACCCGACGTAGTCGGCGGCCGCCAGCACGTCCGGCGGGCACTCGGGATGGGCGAGCACGAAGACTCCCGGGTCGGCAGCGCGTAGCGCCGCGATCTCGCTCCCGGTGAAGCGCTCGTGCACCTCGCAATGCCCCTTCCAGAGCACCAGCTCGACCGGCGTCTGGGTCGCCACCCACTTGCCGAGGTACTCGTCGGGCAGGAAGATGACCTTCGGTACGCCGAGCGACTCGACGACCTCGACGGCGTTGGCCGAGGTGCAGCAGATGTCCGACTCGGCCTTGACCTCCGCCGAGGTGTTGACATACGTGACGACCGGCAGACCCGGGAAACGCTCCTTGAGCAGCCGGACGTCGGCGCCGGTGATCGAGGCGGCGAGCGAGCAGCCGGCGTGCAGATCCGGAATGAGCACGGTCTTCTCCGGCGACAGGACCTTCGAGGTCTCCGCCATGAAGTGCACGCCGCACTGGACGATGACCGCCGCCGGGGTCTTCGCGGCCTGCTGCGCGAGGCCCAGGGAGTCGCCGACGAAATCGGCCACGCCATGGTAGATCTCCGGGGTCTGATAGTTGTGCGCCAGGATGACCGCGTTGCGCTCGCGCTTCCAACGCTCGATCGCCGCGATGTACGGCGCATGCACCGGCCACTCGATGGCCGGCATGACCCGGCTCAGCCGGGAGTAGACCGGCGCCAGGTCGCGCTCGAGCTCGGCAGTGAAGGCGGGCAGCGTTCCGGAGGCTCCGCTCGCGGAGAGGTGCATCTCGGTCATCGTTCGCTCTTTCTTATGCTCAACATGAGAATATATGAGGTCCAGAAAAACCGGCACGCGCCGGCACTGTCTTATCCTAAGTTTGAGTATTACTGATTGTCAAGCCTTTGTCACACGCTACGCAACCCCTCAGCTCCCGGAGCGCAGGCCCGGGAGACCGACTCCGGCGGCGGGGCGTTCGCGCAACACGTCGCGACGAAACCGGAAGAGCTCGGCCGGCCGCCCACCCGTGCCGGCCTCCAGGCGCCCTGTCCCTTCGACGAGGCCACCCTGCTCGACCAGGCGGCGGAAGTTCTGCTTGTGCAACCGCACGCCGGCCAACGCTTCGACGGTGCGCTGCAGCTGCAACAGGGTGAACGTTCCGGGCAGCAGCTCGAAGATCACCGGCCGGTAGCGCAACTTGCCGCGCAGACGCCCGAGGGCGGAGGCGAGGATGCGCCGGTGATCGAGCGCCAGCGGCCTTCCCAGGCGAACGCCGGAATCGGCGACCGACGCCGCGACGCCTGCCGGGACCGACGACGGCGGTCGATCGCGCAACGTCTCGGCGACCAGCCCGGCTTCGTAGAGCAGCTCGAATCGGTCGTGCACCCGCTCGCCGTTCCAGGGCGCGCCGCCGAGTCCGAAGCAGATATCGGCGCGCTCCCGCCGCTGCGCGGTCGCCGCGCGGTCGGCACCGTGCCGCACCCAACGGTCGAGCGCCGGCGCGATCTCGCGCTCGAGCACGGCCGGCCGCCCGTCGCGCCAGTCCTCCCAGGGCAGGAAGTCGTACCAGTTCATCCAGATCGCTTCCGATGCCGGCTCGAGCGGCGCCTCGCGGACCAGGGCGAGATAGGCGATCGCGATGCCGCGGGGTCCACCGAAGCGTTCGCGGGGATCGCGGAAACGGTTGCCGAAGGTGTAGAGCTGCTCGACGTAACCGAGCTCTACCCCGGTCTGCCCGCGCACCCAGCCGCTCAGCGCGAGCTCGAGGGTGCGGTCCTGCTCGGGGTCGAGCGGTCCCGAAGGCAGGGCGAGCTCGCTCGCCGCCGCCGGGTCGTCGGTGCGATGCACCGCCAGCAGACGCGGCTCCTCGTCGGTCACCGCGACGATGACGGCGTTCAGGCCGATCTCGAGCGCCGTCTTCACCGCCGCTCCGCCGATCCGTGCGGCAGAGCGAGCGCGAGCGCCGGATCCTCGACGAGCTCGCGTTCGAAGGCCGCGCCGAAGTGCACGCGGACGCGCGCCGCGACCTCCTCCAGGGTGGGCGAGACGCCGGTCTCGCGGCAGATCGAGGTCATCTCGACCGAGGGCATGCCGCAGGCGACGATGCCGCCGAAGAGCGCGAGCTCTGGCGCGACGTTGAGCGCGAAGCCGTGGGTCGTCCGCCAACGCGAAAGGTGAACGCCGATCGAGGCGATCTTGCTCTGCCCCGTCCAGACGCCGATGCGCTCCCCTTCGCCGCCTTCGGCGGCGATGCCGAAGTCGGCGAGGGTCCGCACGAGGACCTCCTGCAGGTCTTTGACGTAGCGCCGGATGTCGCGCCGGTCAGGATTGAGGTCGAGGATCGGATAGCCGACGAGCTGGCCGGGGCCGTGAAAGGTCACCTGCCCGCCGCGATCGGTCGGCTGCACCTCGACGCCGCGCTCCGCCAGCTCGGCGGCCGTCCACAAGACATCCGAGGCGGTGGCGTTGCGCCCCAGCGAGAAGACCGGCTCGTGCTCGAGGAGCAGCAGGCGCTCCGGTCCCTCGCCTCGCCGCAGCGCCTCGCGGAGCTCCACCTGCAGCGCTGCGGTGGCGGCATAGGGGACACGTCCGAGGAGGGTCCAGTGAGTCTGCCGCATCGTCACGGCTCATTCTATTCC
Source organism: Acidobacteriota bacterium (assembly GCA_052035735.1). GTDB lineage: Bacteria > Acidobacteriota > Thermoanaerobaculia > Multivoradales > JAGPDF01 > JAGPDF01. The sequence goes on along the minus strand of JBPOHI010000094.1, from coordinate 759 downwards.
TCGCGCGCTAGCGTTCGAGGACCGGCTGGGGCCCGGCCGGCACGACGGGCAGCTCGATACGAACCACGGTCCCCTGGCCCGGCTGGCTGAGGATGCGGATGCGCCCCCCTGCCTCCTGGACGATCGTACGGACGATCCAGAGGCCGAGTCCTGTTCCCTTGCCGGCAGCCTTGGTGGTGAAGCGAGGGTCGTAGATACGCTCGAGGTCGCCGGCGGAGATGCCGACGCCCCCGTCCTCGATCTCCAGAACCCAGCAGCGGTCCCCTTCGACGCGGGTGCGAATCGTCAACCGCCCGCCGCCGGGCATGGCGTCGCGCGCGTTCGCCGCGAGGTTGAGAATCAACTGCTCGAGCTGACCCTCGCGTAAGGCGACCGCTACGCCGGGTGCCTCGAAGCGCTCGGCGAGCTCGACCGAGCGACCGACCAGGGATCGCAGGAGGCCCGCGATCTCGCCCAGTGCCCGATCGGCCTCCAGGGGACGGATCTCCTGCTCCTGGCCGCGGCTGCGTTCGAGCAGGCTGCGCAGCAGATCGGCCGTGCGGCGGGCGGAGCGTTCGATCTCGAGCGCGTAGCGCTCCATTTCTCCGCCCGCGGGGAGACCGGCGAGCAGCAGTTCGCAATACCCGAGCAGCGGCGTGAGCAGGTTGTTGCCGTCGTGCGCCGCTCCGGCGAGCAGCCGTCCGAGGCCGGCGTACTGGCGCGCATCGGCGAGCAGCGCCGCATGCTCCGCAGTCTCCCGGCGATCGCGCAGGAGGACGA
>JBPOHI010000017.1:0-2816 GCA_052035735.1 Acidobacteriota bacterium | reverse complement strand
GGCCGCCAGCTGTCGCGCAATGCCCCGCATCGCCGCGCCAAGCTGCGCAACATGGCCGCCTCGCTGCTGCGGCAAGAGACCATCCGCACCACGGTGCCGAAGGCCAAGGAGCTGCGTCGCGTCGTCGAGCCTCTGATCACGCTGGCCAAGGTGGATACCGAAGCCAAGCGCCGCCTGGCGTTCTCGCGCCTGCGCGATGCCAAGGTGGTCGAGAAGCTGTTCTCGGACCTCGGTCCGCGCTTCAAGGCGCGCGCCGGCGGATACACCCGCATCCTGCACATGGCGCCGCGTCCCGGCGACAACGCCGACATGGCGCTGATGCAGCTGGTGGACGGCCCGGCCGCGGCTGCCGCCGCGGGTGAAGAAGCCAAGGCCGGCAAGAAGGCCAAGGCCAAGGCTGCGCCGAAGGCGAAGGCTGCCCCGCGCAAGAAGAAAGCTGCGGCGGCCTGATCGGCCCCGCTGCCGGCGGCGCGTGGTTACGCGCCCGGCAAGGCATCGAAAGGCCCCGGTTCGTCCGGGGCTTTTTCTTTTGCGCGCCGGCCTCTGCCAGTGCCTAGCGCGGAACCTCGCCGGCGATGGTCGTGCGGTACATCTCGCGCCGGTAACCCTGGTAATCGTTGAAGGCCTGGTGCAGGCACAGGCGGTTGTCCCAGAGCGCGAGCATGCCTGTCTCCCAGCGCAGCCGGCAGGTGAACGCGGGCTGCGTCAGGTGGTCGTTCAGGTACTTGAGCAGCGGGGCCGACTCGTCGTCGCGGAACCCCTCCAGCCCGATGGCGTAGGAAGGATCGATGTAGAGCGCCTTCTCGCCGGAGCGCGCGTGCGTGCGCACCAGGGGGTGCATGTTGCCGCGCACCTTGGTGAGCACCGCGGGCGAGAGTTCCTTCATCGCCACGAGCCTGCCGATCGGGCTGTCACGCTGCTCGGCATTGGCCTGCGCGGAGGCGAGCACGTCGCGCATCGAGAAGTGCACCTTGAGGCCGGCGATCAGGCGCTGCATGGGCTCGCTGAGCATCGAATACGCGAGCGCGGAATTCGCCCACATGGTGTCGCCCCCGAACGGCGGGATCTCCACCGAGCGCAGCATCGTGATGGCGGGCGGCTCGGGCAGGAAAGGGGAGTCGGTGTGCCAGCCGGAACCGAAGATGTGCTCGGAGTTGTCGTCGGCTTCCTTGATGAGCGGCTGGACTTCCTTGAAGCCCGGCATGCCGTCGGTATAGGCGTCTTCCGCGAAGGCGCCGAACCGGCGGCTGAAGGAATGGTGCTCCGCGTGGCCGATCTTCTGCCCGCGGAAGTAGATCATCTTGTGGCGGAACAGGGCGTCTTCGATCTCGGCGAACTGCGCTTCGGTCTCGCTGCCGATGCGCACCCCGAGCACTTCGGCGCCCATGGCCGAGGCCAGTGGCCTGACCTCGATGTGCTTGTAGCTGCGCGCGCTGTTGTCGAACTTGCCAGTCGGATGCAGGAACATCGTAACCCCCAGGGCAGTGAGTTGTTGCCGCCCGGGGAGATGTTGACATAGGCTGCACTGCGACGGGGAGATACCCCGAACCAAAAATAACAACCAGATCCAATCGCAACCAGTCGCAATACCAACCGCACAAGGAAGACGCCATGAGCATTGCTTCGGAGTTCAAGGAATTCGCCATGAAGGGCAACGTGGTGGACATGGCCGTCGGCGTCATCATCGGTGCGGCCTTCGGCAAGGTCGTCTCCTCGATCGTCGCCGACGTCATCACGCCGCCTCTCGGAATCCTCATCGGCGGCGTCGACTTCTCGAAGCTCGCCGTCACGCTGAAGGCCGCGGCCGGGGATCAGCCCGCCGTGCTCCTCTCCTACGGCAAGTTTCTCCAGTCGAGCTTCGACTTCATGATCGTGGCTTTCGCGATGTTCCTCGTCATCAAGGCGATGAACACGCTCAAGAAGGAAGAGGCCGTGGCACCCACGGTGGCTCCCGCACCGAGCGCCGAGGAAATGCTCCTCGCCGAGATCCGCGACCTGCTGCGCGCCGGAAAATAGCGGATGGCCTGACCTACGCTGCCTGAGCCTGTCCTTCGGGACCGCCCTCGAGCTCGCGGAGCCGCGTCAGGATGCGGCGCATCTCGTCGCGGTGCGAGAGGAGCTCGTCTCCGCGTACGACGGCGGTCCTCACCTTCAGGACGTTCGGGAACGAGAGGCGCCCCCGCGCGAAGCTGTGGAGGAGCGCCAGCTCGGCGTACGACACGAAGAGCACGAGCCTGAGCCTCAGGCCGGCGCTCTCGAGCCGGAACCCCAGGCGCTCCGCACTCTTCTCGCTGAAGAAGTACGAGGTCCCCACGATGTGCGTGTCCCGCGCGATCTCGCCCCGCTCGACGGCGTTGGCGATGTCCAGGAAGCCCTCGAGAAAGAGCCCCAGGATCTGGCGGGTCGCGCGACAGCCCCGGTCTTTCCAGCGAAAGAGCAGCACGTAGTCGAAGAGCGTTCCGCTGTGGACCTCGTAGTACCGCCTGCTGCGAAGAGAGACCTTCAGCAGCGGCGAGTGGTACCGGAAGACCCCGAGCAGCCGGAGAGCCGGGTTCGAGACGACGTAGAAGAAGCTGTAGGTGATCGGGAAGGCGAGAAAGCCCGTCCACCTCCCGAGGAGAAAAGGCGCCACGACCGCTGCGACACCGACGAGCGCGAGGACCAGGGCTCCACCCCATCGGGCGGCATGGGCCAGGTTCCCCGGTGGGGGGCCTGGGGGGGTCGAGAAACCCCCAGGTTCAGAAGAGAAACCCCCAGGATCAAGCGGCGTTTTCCCCGGCGGGGGGCCTGGGGGGATCGAGAAACCCCCAGGATCA
>JBPOHI010000229.1:0-4450 GCA_052035735.1 Acidobacteriota bacterium | reverse complement strand
AGGCAGCGGCTCGAGCACCGGCGCAATGAGGATGCCCAACACTCTCGCTACTGGAGCCGTTCCGCGAGACGACCCAACCTCGCGCTCGCTATGGAGACCCGATGTTCCAGCGCCCGGCAATCGGCATGGCCGGCGCGTGGAAGAAAGGAATGACCCGATCTGCGGCTCCTTCCGTAGCCGTCGAGCGCAGCAGAAACTGCCCGGACGCCGGTTCGAGCACACCGATCCCGTCGAGAGCTTCACCCTGCCAGCGTCCGGTCACTGGCACTCCGCCTGGCGGGCCGAAGCGGAAAGCTCGAGTCGGCTCGTCGGAGCGGCAACCTCGCAACCGAAAGGTGCCCGTGGCGGGCTCGTAGAGGCCCAACTGCGATTGCGGGCAGGCGGCAAACCGACCTGCGACCGGCAGCTGTGGCGTCCCGGCGTCGCCGAAGGCGACGGTCCGGATGGGCGCGTCCGGCTCGGCCCGATCCCGCAGCAGAAAGAGGCCGCGCGAAGGGTCGTAGAGACCGATGCCGTCGACGCCCAGGCCGCCGAAGTCTCCCGCCACCGGATAGCAGGCCGGACAGTCCCATCCGACAAGCACTCGACTGAACTGCGGCGCGCCCTCGCCGAAATCGTCGGAGAGATGGAATGCACCCTCACCGGGCTCGAAGTAGCCGACCGTGTCGCGGCCGTCTCCGTCCCAGTCTCCGGCCACCGGGACGCCGGACGAGGGTGGGATCTCGATCTTCAGCATCCGGCCGTCAGCGGCGCGGAGCCAGATCGAGGTCGAGCGCTCGCCGGCGATGAAGACGCCGACGCCTTCGCTCGCCGGCCTCGGCGCCGCCCGACAGCCGATCGCGAAGATCAGCCCGGCGAGCCCGAGCGAAGCGAGTGCGCGCCGATTCATGTCAGCACGTACCATGCCCAGTCGAGCTCGAACGGCAGCTCGTGGATCAGATTGGCGGCCACGAGCGCGAGGTTCGCCAGGCAGATCGCGACGACGCCGATCTTCGAAGCCAGCGGATGCCGCGCTTCGAGCGCAGCAAGTCCCGGCAACGAGACGAGCAGAATTCCGGGCAGCGCGGGCAAGAAATGCCGGTTCCAGAATGGGGCGCCAGAGACGAGCACGAACGCGATCGACCCGGCGAGCCAGATCGCACCGAGAAGCGTCGACGGGAGCCAGCTCTCGAGACGCCAGAAGCGTTGGGCCCGCGGTCCGGGCACCAGGGCGAGGAGCGGGAACACCTGCAGAAGGATGGCGAGGCAGGCGGCGAGGCGGGGGCCGGTGCGAGCTCCCGCGAACAGCAAAGCCTTGCTACTCGTGGCGCCGAACGAGGCACCCCATCCCGCAGCGTAGCTGAGGCCGAAGAAGAGTGCGGCCGGCGCGACCGCCACCGCCAGCCACATCCAGGCGTCGCGCGAGCGCAGGACACCGCGTATCCCGGCGACCGGCGCCCCGGCCCCGTGCGCTCTTCCGCCTGCAGGCGCGGCGGAGAATGCCACGCGCAGCAGGCCGGCCAGCGCGATGGCTGGCGCGAGCGGCAACAGCGAGATCCGGACGAAGAGCCCGGCCGCCAGCAGTGCGACGAGCACCGCAAGGTCTCGCGCCGTGGGCCGCGCCGCTTCGAGAAGTCGCAGGCCGAGCCACAAGGCCGCGACGACCGCCAGGTATCCGGGCATGTCGGTGCTCGTGCGGGCGGCGGTGCGCACGAAGAGGAAGTGCGTCGTCCCGAGCGCGAAGGCGGTGAGGGCGACCGCTTCGCCCACCCCGGCATTGCGCAGCAGTGCGAGCAGAAGCGCCGCAGCCGCGAGGGCCGCCAGGGCCGAGAGGACGACGTAGGCGATCTGCAGACTGCCGGCCCCGAAGAGTAGAAGCGCCAGCGCTGCCGGAACGCCGGGATTGTGCGCATGCGGATAGGAAAGCGCGAAGGTCCGCAGGCACTCGACGGCGTTGGCCGAGCTCCCGGCCAGCAGATCGTGCAGCCGCAGGGCGTAGAGGTCGTAGTTGTCGGCCATGAAGTGCGATGGATGCAGCCAGCGATAGTCGCGCTGGTAGAGGGCGAAGCCCGGCAGCAGCAGCGCCGGAGCCAACAGCGCAATCGCCCGACGAGACCCGCGCCAGACTCCCCAGGCGACGGCGATCGCAGCGACGAGAAGACCGGCAAGACCCAGGTTCGTCCACGGGGAGGCGTAGACGGGTTCGAAGCGAATCGCCGAACCGAGTCGCTCGGCGGCGTGGCGCAGCTCGCCCTCGGCAACTCCTCCGGCATCTCCCGTAACCAGCTCGAGCGCTCCGCCCGGCTCGACGGTCACCCGCAGTTCGTACTCCTTGCCGGCGCTGGCGGCCAGCGGCGCGAAGCGCAGGGTCGCGACTTCCCCGACCCTCGACAGATCGCCGATCTCGAAGCGCCGATCGAAATGTGCCGCGGCACCTCCCGACTCGGCGAGCTCGAATCGCACCCGGCCGGAAGGCATTCGAGGTCGCACGGCCACCCGCAAGGCGTCGAGTCCGTCGGCGCTGGCGCGAAAGGTCTGCACATACTCCTCCCGAGCGCTCGCTGCCGCCAACGATCCGACCATCGCGCCGCCCGAAGCGACCGGAGAGAGGAAGACGAGGCCGGATCCAGACTGCAACCGTCCCATCTCACCTTCGAAGGTCAAGGTGCCGCGGCCCTCGGCAGAGATCAGCTGTAGAGCATCGAACCGCGCCCCAGGATCGTCGGATTCGACGACGACCCGGAAGCCCCCGGCCCGCACCGCGACGGAGGCCCGAGCGCCAGCGGCGCGCCGCAAGGGGACCGACGCGGGAGAATCGCCCGCCGCCACTCTGGCGCGCAAGGTTCCGACAGGGGCGTCTCCTCGAACCCGGAAGCGCGCATCGCGTCCCTGGGTGCCCTGGCCCAGCAGCCGAAGCTCGAACTTCCCCGGATACGGCACGCGGACATCGAGCACGACGGCGAAGCCCGCCGCGTGCAGGTCCGCGCCGCCGGCGCGCACATCGACGCGGGTTCGCGACACAGGCGCCGGACCCCAGAGAATGAGCGCGAGCGCCGCGCTCCCGAGGACCGCCGCCAGGAGCTTCGGCGTGAAAGGTCGCAACCGCGATCGAAGTGCATAGTCCGGTGGAGGGCCGATCAACATTTCCTCGAAGTAGCTTGCAGCCGGAAGTCCCAGGATCCGCTGCCAGAATATACGTTCGCCGCGGGTCGCCCGTCGTCGTCCCTCCCGCCGGCGTATTCGCCGGCGTATTCGAGTACTGCACCCGGATGCATCCGGCGACGATTCGGCACATACTGCAAGCAGGATCGAAGGGAGACCCCATGTTCTGTCCACAGTGCAGGTCGGAGTATCGAGAAGGGTTCACTCGCTGCGAGAGCTGTAACGTTCCGTTGGTCGCGGTGCTGCCGCCCGAGGCGGGGGATCCTACGGACCGCGATCTGGTGACGGTATTCGAGACCGGCGATCCGGGGCTGCTGGCGATGGCGCACTCGATTCTCGATGAGGCGCAGGTCCCGCATCTCACCCAAGGCGAGGGCATCCAGGACCTCTTCGGGCTCGGGCGGCTCGGCACCGGTTTCAGCATTCTCACCGGACCGGTGCACATCCTGGTCGAACGCGACCGCGAGGCGGAGGTGCGGCAGCTGCTCGACGGCCTCGAGGAAGACGCGGCGGCGCATCACCTCGCCGACCAGTCCAGCGCGGACGAGCGCGACCGCGAACCCGAAGTCTGAGGCGGCGCCCGAAACGGCGTCGCGCGTCCGGCGCTACGGTGACGCCGACGACCAGCTGTCGGTGTTGCCGCGCTCGAAGCCGTCGGAGAAGAGATCCGTCAGGTGGTGGATGCGGAAGTGGTCGGCGACCGACGCGTCCGGGCGGATCATGCGCACGTCGAGATCCTGCCCGTCGATGTCGATCGCCAGCGAACCGAGCTCCGAAAGTCCAACGGCGAGCGCCGGCCACGGAGTGATCGTCCCTTCGAAGCGACTGCCGGTGCCCGAGACCACGTAGACCGTGCCGCTGTGCGGCCCCGGCGCCTTGTTGTAGGCGCCGTCGCCGAACGGATCGCCGTCGCCTCCCTGGCGCAGCATCGTCGCCGGCACGAAGGTGTCCGTCGTGCCGTAGTGCCCGTCGATCAGGAAGGTGCGCTCGTAGCCGTGGCTGTGCCCGGTGAGCACCAGGTCGACGCCGTGCGCCTCGAGAATCGGCACCACGTTCTCGCGCATCCGCTTCATGATGCCGCCCGAGTCGGCCGGGTTGTCGCTGTTGTGCGTGCCCTTGGTGTACGGCGGATGATGGAAATCGACGATCGTCCAGGCCCTGGTGTTCGCCGCGAGGTCGGCGGCGAGCCAGGTGAGCATCAGCGAACCGGGCGTCGTGTCCGAGTCCGCCGAGTCGAGCTGCACGACGTGCAGGTCGCCGCTGTTGTAGGAGAAGTAGGCCTCGGTACCGCTGCCGATCCCGCCCGCCT
>JBPOHI010000065.1:0-72423 GCA_052035735.1 Acidobacteriota bacterium | reverse complement strand
GCGGTCGGCTCGAGTTGAAAACTGCCGTCGCCGGCAAGGCCGGCGACACGAACGAGCTCGGAGACGCGGCGACCGCGGCTCCCACCCTCGATGTGAATGACGAGTCCGACGGTGTCGGCGATCAGGGCGCGCTGTGACGGCACACCCGCTTCCTGCGCGAGTTGGTCCAGGCGCTGCAGGGCTGCCAGCGCGTTGTTGGCGTGAACGGTGGTGCAGCCGCCGGGATGGCCCGTGTTCCAGGCCTTGAGGAGGTCCAGGGCCTCGCGGCCCCGGACCTCACCGATGATGATCCGGTCGGGATTGAGGCGCATCGTCGCCTTGACCAGCGTCGCGAGGTCGACGTGGCGAGTAGTGCGCAGGGCTGTGTGGTTCTCAGCCGTGCACTGAAGCTCCACGGTGTCCTCGAGCAGAATGAAGCGCTCGCTCGGCTCGCCGAGCCGAACCATCTCGTCGAGGATCGCGTTGACCAGCGTGGTCTTTCCGGAGCCGGTGCCGCCGGAGACCAGGATGTTCCGCCTCTCGGCAATCGCTGCCCGGAGCAACTCCGCCTGCGTCACCGTCATCGAGCCGGACTCGATGTAGTGCGACAAGGGAAAGACCTGCGTCGCCCGCTTGCGGATCGCGAAGCTCGGGTTGGCCACCAGCGGCGGCACCATCCCCTCGATCCGGCTCCCATCGAGCGGTAGCTCGGCCTCGATGATCGGGTGCTCGGCGTCGATCTGCGCGCCGAGCATCCCGGCAATCGAAGCGAGGATCGCCTCCGCCTCCTGCGGCAGGAGGCGGGAGCCGGAGTCGTACATCCCTTCGGTGCGCGAGTCGAGCCAGATCCGGCCGTCCGGGTTGAGGAGCACCTCGACCACGTCGTCGTCCCCGAGGGCGCTGACTATGGTCTCCCCCAGCTCGCGGATCAGCCCTTCAGTCCAGCGCTGCCGCTGCTCGTCGTGTGGCCCCTGCCGCATGGCGAGGGACACTACACAAGCGTTGAGGTCATGTCAACATTCGTTGACTATGCCAGAACTCACCCGCTCTCTAACGACGAGTAGCCTCTCTAGTCGAGGGCTTCAGAAGCTAGGAGGTCGCCGCTCTTTCGGCGCAATACTCAGGAGAGAGCATCCTCCTGCCTCATTCTGGAGCCACGTCGGTTCGGAACTCCATCCTGCTCTATCGGATAGGGTCCCGACATGCTCTCGATCGCTTCGTTGCTATGGAGCCGAATCACTCCACCTCAGCATGTCGCCAGTCTCGAACCCATCTAGGAAGAGGTGATACGAGGCTCCATTGATCCGCAGGTTTCGGACACCTTGATCACCCGGCGTGTCACCGCCGACGGGGCTTGCCAGATGAACACTCGCATTCGAGAACGCTGGAGTGAAGCTCAGCAGGTGCGAACTCAGCACCGTCGTACCGTTGATGGCGACCGACATCCGATTTGTCCCCTGCGCATACTCGAGACGCACGAAGTTGGCGTCGGGATTCAGGTTCGGAACCGTGCCGGAGGCAATCTGGTTGAAACCGTTCGCGTAGATCTCGTACTGATTTAGCCCGCTGTGCACAAGAGTCCAAACCCCACCAGACCCGAACAGTCCTCCCGTCGGGCTTGTCGCAAAGCCGACCGCACCCCAGCCCGTGCCTCCTCTTTCCAGAAGAGCCTCGTAGGTAGCTGGCGCCGCCGGTTCTTCAGATGTCGCGAAGGGGAGCCCTCCGATGTGAGAGCCGGTGCCAGAGGAGTTCGTGATTCGGCCAGGCGAGGAATCCAAAACCAAGGTTGACTCCGCAGTCCATGTTCGTTGACCGAGCTCCGTCTGCGTCCCGCTGAGGTGCCCACCTGGCGTACGAAAGATGCCGAAGTGCTGAAACGTATCGAGAATCAGCGGAGGCGAGGAGAGCACCGGGAATCGCACTTGATAGATGCGCCAAGTCGGACCAGCCGATACCTCCTGTCCGGCACCAAATAGAACATAGCCGTAGCCGTTGCGGTCGATATAGAGCGACGAGTCGGAAAATCGAGCCAAACCGCCCTCAACGTTCCAAGCCTGGCCGGTAAGCGCCGTGTCGATGCGACCGACCTCGCTCCATTCGGCATTCTGCTCCAAACCGTCATGGCTGCGAATGATCAGGAGCTCCAGGATAAGTTCGTTGTTGGGGTCCAACGTATCGAGCCGCCCAGTTTCCGCAAACCACTCTCGAAGCACTGGCGAGTAGGCGACGTCCGGGCTTCCAGCGAAGTTTGCCGGCCCGAAGCCGAGTGCCAGGGATGTCGGTAAGGAAGGGGTCGGAGTGAATGCGATGCCGTCAGTAGAGCTCTTGTATCGAACCTGACCGAGCCCAGTTCCAGGGTAGCTGGTATCGTAGTACCAAGTGTTCAGCACACCCACATTCGGGCCCCAAGCGGCGGAACTGGCCCCAGCACCGTAGAGACCTGTGAAGCCGTCGTCTGGGGAGATCACCGGCGACGCATTGAACTCAAAGTCGGCTCCGTTGTTCGAAAAGGCCACCGCGACTGCGTTGTCAGTGCCGCCTGGCCCCGTGTTGTAGGTGTAGTACAGCGCGTAGGCGTAGTGCACCGACTCGAAGACAAAGTCGCCCTTGACGAGCGACGGGTCGCACGTTAAATCCGTAGCGACCGGGCTAAGCAAGTGATTCACAACCTCGCCATGAACAGTCCACCCACCAGGTCCCAGTTGAGTGGGTTTCGTCGCGTGGTAAACCGCGTCGCCACCCGTGCTGTCCGCATGGCTGCTGCACCACCAGATATGATGAACGCCGTTGATGAACGTGATTGTCGGATAGCCGTCCCAGGCGCCGGGGCGATCTAGGATCTGCCCATCGAAGATCAGTTGTCCTTGAGCACTTTGGTTGATTCCGATCAGAGGAAGGATGCTAAACAACGCCAGCAACATCACAAGCCGACCTATCTGGTGCCCGTGCATTTGATACTCCTTTCTGTGGGAGCCAGGGAAGTCGCGTGATCGACCCTCGCCGCCACAATCTCCGTGAGAGGCTCAGCCGAGGCCTGTTCCGCGCTCTCGGCGCGCTTGAGAAGGCAGCAACTGGCTTTCCTCTACACAGCGAGTGCGTCTGGCCCGGTCGGAAAACCGATCTCTTCGTCGCACATCAGGCCGTGTACGCATTTTTTGCAGGCTGGGCATCCGGCCGACGGATTCTGGACGCCGGGTCTGGCGCGGGTTATGGCACGCAAATGCTCAAGGAACGGGGCGCTGCCTCTGCCCACGGAGTTGACCTCGACGAGCGACACGTTCGCTATGCAAGGCGTCACTACGGCACTGAGGAAATCGTCTTCGACGTTGCCGATTGTGAAGCTTTGAAGCTCACTCCGGCGTCACTGGACTTAGTCGTCAGCTCAAACGTCATTGAGCATCTGAGAAATCCTGTGGCATTCCTCGAAGCGGCCGGTCACGGCCTGACAGTAGGGGGCGAGATGCTTCTCGCCGTGCCGTGGATTGTCGACGAGGAATCTCGAGCGCAGAGCAGCTCGATCGAGTTTCATCACTCCAACTTCACCGCCCAGGAATGGGCGGCCATTTTTTCCCAGCTCGGCTGGCGGTCGCGACAATGGGTACAGACCTTCAAGTACGAGCGGGGTGTGCCCGACTTCTTCGATCCTCGTCCAACCAAGAGGGAGATCGAAGACTTTCCCTTTGTCGAAGTGACGCTGGAGGAAGTCGCGCGACCTTGGTCGCTGGGACTCGTGTTTCACCTGATCAGGCCGTAGAGCGGCGTCGGCAAGGACGGGACGGTGTAATCACATGGCGGCCGTCTCGCTCAGACCTGCCGGTCGACCGCGTCTGCGGGACTTCGTTCCCGGTCGAACGCAGATGCCAGGGAACTGAGCTCGCCAGCATGGCTGGCCGCGAGCGACACGGTGGACGAAGCGGGTAGCAGGGCTCCCCAGGCCGTGACGCTGCGCTCGGTTCGAACCGATGACGCCGGAGCCGCCAGGTTGGCTCTCCTCGACAGCTCGCGATCCTGGAAGTAGCGCGACTTCCCCGCGTACATCGGCTGTTGTCCGGCCACGAATACCACCTCGTGGTCGGGGTCGAGGCGCATCGCCTCGTCCGGGGTGAGCAGCCGCCGGCGAATCTCCTGCTGTGTGGTGTTCCTTTCGCCCATCATCAGGCTTCCGCCGCGGTAGGAGATCTGCTTGTGCGACACCGTGGTGTCGCCGGCCATCTGCGACAGCAGCTCGGCAGTCTCCGGCTTGTTCGCTGCGAAGGCGATCCGGACGTGGCAGTTCGCGGTGATCGGCTCCTGCTTGCCGTAGACGCCCTGGTGCTGTGACAGGTCCTGGGTGATGAGCATCGCCCGGATGTCATAGCCGGCGAGGTAGGCCAGCGACTCCTGGAAGAACTGGAGCTTGCCGAGCGCGGGAAACTCGTCGAGCATCAAGAGCAGCGGGTGCTTGCCCGCTCCCCTGCCGCGACCTTCTGAGAAGTCCATCCGCTCCGTCAGGCGCCGGCACGCTTGGTTCAGGAGGAGCCGGACCAGGGGGCGGGTGCGGCTGAGGTCGGATGGCGGAACGGTCAGGTAGAGGCTGACCGGCCGCTCGTGGCTCACCAAGTCCTCGAGCGCGAAATCCGAGACGGCGGTGTTCTGGGCCAGGATCGGGTCGCGGTAGAGGTCGAGGAAGCTGAGCGCGGTCGAGAGAACACCGGAGCGCTCGTTCGGCGACTTGTCCATCAGAGCCCGTGCCGCGGCGGCGACAGTTGGGTGCGTCCGCAGCCATTCGCCTGTCACCGGGTCGCGCCAACCAGGATGACCGGGTGGCGCGTGCTCAGTGCCCAGCAGGACCTCGAGGCTCAGGTCGATCGGGCGGTCGGGGCTCGCCAGGAAATGCGCGCAGCCGGCGAGCGTCTTCTCCTTCTCCGCATAGAGGACGTGCAGGATCAGGCCGACGAGCAGGGAGTGGGCCGTCCGATCCCAGTGGTCGCGAATCCGGTCGCCGTTCGGGTCCACGAGGATGTCGGCCACGTTCTGCGCGTCGCGCACCTCCTGGTCGCCCATCCGGATCTCGAGCAACGGGTTGTAGCGCGCCCCCGAGCCATCCGAGCAAGTCGGATCGAACTTGAGGCAGAGGCTGCCGAGCTCGCGGCTGCGCCAGCCCGCCGAGAGCACCCAGTTCTCCCCCTTCATGTCGTGGACGAGCACCGAGTGCGGCCAGGTGAGCAGGTTCGGCACGACCAGCGAGACGCCCTTGCCGCTCCGGGTCGGGGCGAAGACGAAGACGTGCTCCGGACCGTCGTGTCGGAGGGTTCGCCCTCGCCCCTTTCGGCCAGGCCACTGACCCAGGATCAGCCCCGTCTCAGCGAACAGCCCGGCATCCTTCGCCTCCCGCTCCGTCGCCCATTGTGCCGAGCCGTGCAGGTCCGACTGCGGCCTGAGTCGCCGGATCACGACGGCAACGACGATGGCCACCACGGCCGCCGCGGCTCCCGTCGCCACGCCAAGAACCTGGAATCCCGATTTCCAGAATTCTCGGGCCTCGGCCGTTGCTCCGAGGCGCCGAGCCCAGGCGACGAGGTTGAAGGGCGTGAAGAGCGGCCCCAGCGACCAGGCGAAGGCTCCTGCGCCGAGCACGGCGACGATGGGAGAGAGCAACCGCGTGCGCTTCGGAACGAGGAGCAGCAGCGCCGCACCCCACAGCGCCCACGCCACGAGGTTCAACAGCTGCTCCCGACCGGGGAGCGCAGGAAGCCAGGGTTTCCCGAGCGACGGGTGGAACCCGAGCCGCAGCGCAGCGTGCTGCGTCACCGCCCAGGCGACCAGCACGCCGACACCGATCACCGCCGCGAGGCCGCGAACGACGACGCCCTTGGCCGTGAGCTCGCCGTTGGACGAATGCCGATAGGGCGGCTGGGCGCTCATCGGAAGGTCAGCACCGGTTCGACGAGCGTCGTGACGCATTCGACTCGCACCGGACCGAAATAGCGACTGTCCCAGCTCCGCTCCTCGTAGGGTGAATGGAGCCACACCTCCCCCGCCTCGAGACGCTGGGGACCTCGCAGGTATGGCGCCAGTTCGCGGCCTCCGCGATCGCGGTCGAGCGGGCGGCTGTTCGGCAGGGCGATGGCGTTGACGAGGACCGCCGCTGCCGTCACCTCGACGACGTCTCCCCCGACCGCCGCAACCATCTTCACCACCGGTTCCGCGCCGTCGGGGCAGGAACCGGCGCCGAGGTAGTGACGCTCCATCCCGAACCTCGAAACGGCCACCGGCAGACAGACGGCCGCGCACGCGCCCGGCCGTGCGCTTCCACCGACCGATCGGTACAGGCCCCGGGGCATGCTCGTCGAGGTGTTGATCCGGAGACCCACGGCCTGCGGGACGACGTAGATCAGGAGGAAGACACCGACCGCGACCAGGGGCACCCTCGTCTTGAGCCGAATCATCGGCCCCGGTCCTGCGACAGCTCCCGCGCGATGGTGCGGATGATCAGCAGTGCCTTCACCACCGCGAGCGGCACCTTGACCGCAGTGGCGAGCGCCTGCACGGTCATCGAGACCGTCTTCTCGACGGCGCGCCCCGGCTGCACCGTCGCCAGCGCGCGCGCCACGACGCGCGTTCCGTGGGCGAGCGCGGCTTCCTTCGAAGCTGCCGCCTTGGCTCCCCGCTCCGCCACCTCGCGCAGCACGACATGCGGCTCGACGCCCCGCCGGAGGGCTGCGGTCGCCCAAGCCGCGTCCGCGCGCTCGAGACTGGCGGAGTAGGCGCGATGCTGGTGATACGTCGCGAGCTCCGGCGTCCCAGTTCGCCGGAGGGCCGCACGGAGCTCGGCCGCGGCTAGTCGCTCGTCGGTGGCGGATCCACCCAGAGTGACTCCAGCACTTCGAGCCTCTCCGGCTCCTCCATGTGCTGCAGGCGCTGGTAGAGCCTCTCGCCCAGCAGCAGCTCGGCCCGCTGCCGGGGCCGGAGCGCCCAGTCGGGTTTGAGCAGCGTGATCCCCAGCAGCGTGATCAGGGACGCGGCGAGAGTCCACACGGCGATCCCCGCCGCGCGCTCCCTCGCCGGCCTCGAGGTCGTGGGATCGCGCCTCGCCTGCGGCGCTGCCTGAACGGCTCGCTCGACCGCCTCCAGCCTTCGGTTCGTCTCCGTCATGGCGCCCAGGATCGCGGCCAGATCGCCGCTCGTTGTGCTGCTCCGCGCCGGAGCGGGGATCGCGTTCAGTGCCTGATCGTTCACGGCTCTCGCGGATTCGAGGAAGGTCTCTCGTCGGCTCATAGCTCACTCCGAGTCGCCGTTGCAGGCCGGTCCAGGTGAAGGACGGTCCGAGCTCCTGGCCGGGGATCACCTCGTCACCCAGGCGATAGGCGATCGCGCGCACCTCGCCACCGCGTCCGAGCAGCGGGAGCGGCCGGACGCCGGCGGACTCGAGGCGCTCGAGGAGCACGCTCATCGACGGTGCGTCCGTCGCTGCCGCTCGGACGTAGGCCGCGGCGACGCTCCGCGACAACGGGCTCGGAGCGACGCTCCGGGCGAGCGCAGGCAGCGCCAGCCGACCGGCAGCCGTCGCGAGCCGCGCGCCATAGAAGAGCACTCCGAGAGGTGAGCGCGCCGCCGTGGCGAGGTCGAGAATCGGCGCCACGGCGCCCAGTCCGGGCGTCCGGCGCACGGCGAGGCGAAGCGCAGAACGAGGAGAGCGAAGAGCGTAGGCCACGCGGACGGCGTCGGCCGGGCCGTCGAGCGCTCCGGCGCCGCTACGGGCGAGGCCGGCCGTGGCGCCCGACACGGCGCCGCGCCGCGCGGCGCTCGGGAGTGCACCGAGCTCCTTCCGCAGCGCGTCGAGGCTCGCAGGAGACCAAGACGAGGGCGCGCGACCGGCGCCACGATCCGGCCGAGCCGCCGCGGCCGCTCGGACCGCCGAGAGGTCGCGCTCCGGCTGGTAGTCGACGCCGAGGCGCTCCTGGAGCCCTCGCCAGGAGTAGGAGCGGCCGAGGGCCGAGCCGCGGAAGCTCGCCCCCTCAAGGCTGTATGAGATTCCCGAGACGTGGCCCGTGGTCGCGACCCGCGGCACCGCTTCGACTCCCGCGTCGCGCAGCCGTTCGAGGAAGACGCTCATCGACGGCCGGTCGACGGCGGAGCGGTCGAGGAGATCCTGAAGCCGGAGCCGCGTGCTCACCTCTCCAGTCCGCTCGATCTGTCGGATCTCGCCCGTTCGCAGGGCGGACTTGTCGACCTCGTGCGCCGACTTGACCTGGGTGAGCCCGTATTCGCGTTCGAGCGCCCGCAGGACCTCCTCGCCTCGTCGGTAGTCGTGCGAGTCGGAGACGGTGCAGCCGTCAGCGCCGATGCGCGCCGCGACGATGTGGACGTGGTCGTGCTCGGTGTCGCGATGCCGCACGACCACGAACGGCGAGCGCCCGTAGCCGAGATGCTCCAGGTAACGCTCGGCGACGTCGCGCCACTGCGCGTCGGTGAGCTCCTCGCGCCCGCTCGGTCCGTGGGGGAGCGACAGGGAGGAGTGGAAGACGACCCGAGTCAGGCCTGGCCGCAACTCCCGCCACTCGCCGAACTCCTGCGCGAGCGCCCGTGGGTCCTCGCCATACATGTTGCCGCCGACCAGCTCGGGCGACTTGGCGCGGCCGAAGACGTAGTTGAGGACGCCACGGAAGCCCTTGCCCTTGTGGATGCTCTGGATCACGCGGCACCCGCGTTGCCGACGAGCGCCTGGCGGACCTCGTGGAGCAGGCAGCGGAGCTCCTCCACAAGCGCGACCGGCACGTCCTCGGCCTGCCCCCGATTGATCGCTCGCTGGAGCTGATTCAGGTTCGCGGCGAGCCGCCCGAGCTCGACCCACTGATCGGAGGCGATCGGGTCGGGTTGGTGACGACGGGGAAGCGGTCGGCCGAGCGCAGACGCGCGTAGGAGCTCGGCGACCGTAATCCCGAGGGTGCGGGCGCGCTCGCGCAGCCGGCCGTCCTCGGCGGGGGTGAAATGTGCCCCGTTCTTGACGACGCGAGCCCGCGCCGGATCCTTGCGCGGCCGTCCGCTGCGGGTCACCGCGGCCCCCGGTCGAAGGTGCTCTCTGTAGAGTTGCAAACTTGCAACTTTCGGCCGCCGATTCGACCTGCGAGCCCAAGCGAGCAGGGGCCAGCCGTTTCCCGCCCGGGCGAAACCCGACGGCCGCGGATGCGGCGGCGCGGTTTCCCGGGCCGGGAAACATGGCTGGCTCCTAACCAGCAGTCGGAGAGCCGCTCGAGCTCCGGGAGGGGAGGCACCGAGGAGCAGGCAGATACGCCGGAGCAGCTCAGGGTCGGAACGGGTGGCACGGTGCGGACCTACAGGAAGAGCGTGCTGCGACCCGATCGTCGAGCGAACTCCACGACCTCCTGGTGGATCGGAAGGGCAGCACAGCCCTTCGCGGTGAGAACAGTGCGATCGCGTAGGACGACCCATCCCGACCGCCGCCACCTACGGATCGTGGAACGACTCACCTCCTCCCGCCGCTGGAATACGTCGCCCGCACGCGCCGGCCGACCCCCTCCCAGACAACGGTAGATGCGCTCGGCCGTGGCAAAGGGCATCCTCCACGATCGGGCATCGAGGGCCTGCACTTCAGAACCGCGGCCGAACTCGCGTGGCCGAGAGTGCCCCGCCCGCGATCGCAGCGAAGAGGACGATCGGCAGGGCGAGGAGAACGAGAAGAACTCGGACGACGGCCCGAGCTCGGTGGTGGTTGGGCAGATTCGATCGATGTCGCACATTGCGCCTCCTGGCGAGAGTTCTCCCGGCTCGACGGTCGGGATGGAGTGGGGATTGCGGGGGAGAGTCGTATAGAGCCGGAGGTCGTCTCCCGCCCTGAATTGCCTCTACGCCGCGGCTTCCTCCGAAGCGGCGCCACGGGTCAGTGCCTGCCAAGTCTCCGCGATCACCTCGGTGCGAAAGTGTTTTCCGGTCTCGTCCTCCCAGGAGCGGGTCTGGATTCGTCCTTCGACGTAGACCAGCCGCCCCTTGGCGAGCACCGTGGCGACGTTCTCGGCGGTCTTGCCCCAGAAGACGACGCGGTGCCACTCCGTCTCCTCCTGGCGATTCCCTTCGCCGTCGCGCCAGTAGCGGGACGTGGCCAGACGAAGGTCGGCGACCTTCGTGCCTTGCGGCGTCTCGCGAATCTCCGGGTCCTGCCCTACGTGACCGATGAGCTGCACCTTGTTCAGCATGGAACCTCCCGTTGTAGCGTCCGTATGTCAACATCCGTTGACATGCGGACGCTACCGGGTGACCCGGGACCGCGTCAAGCGGCTTGCTCGTCTCCGGCAGGCTCCTGCGCGAGAACCGCCGACTCTTCGAGCAGCTTAGTCGTGCGGCCGAGAATGTAGTCCGCTGCACGCTGGGCCTGCTGCGCGGCGGTGATCACCAGCCGCGAGTCGCGCGAGAGGTTCTGGCGCCAGTGGTCGATGTACGCGGCCGAGTTCGGAATATCGGGCTCGATCCCGGCCTCCCCGCACAGGAACGCGGCTCCCAGCTCAGCCACCAGCTCTTCGCGAGCGTACGGCTCGGAGCCGAACGGCGCCGCGTGGTTCTTGTCGAAGCCGATTCGCGCCAGTCGCTTGGCGTGGCCGGTCGCGTGGGTGAGCTCGTGGAAGAGCGTCGAGTAGTAGCCCTCGATGCGACCAAACGCGCTGCGCGGCGGCATCGTCACGCTGTCCGTCGCGGGGCGATAGAAGGCACGCGGCTGCCCCCGATGCTCGATCGTCGGCGGTTCCTGGAAGCCGGCGACGATCTCTTCCGCCGTCGGCACCGGGGCGACCGCCACGGCGTCGGCAGCCGGGACCTTCGACGGATCGATCCCTTCGGTCTGGTCGAGGTTGAACACCGAGTAGTAACGCAGAACGGGGAGCCGCTCGCGCCTCGGAGTACGGCTCCCCTCGCTGGCGCCCCCTGCTTCGGTCTCACGACCGCTCCGGTCGACCCAGCGCCAGAAGATCACGGGCGTCGAGCGCTCGCCCGCGCGGATCGCCCCGCCCAGCGCCTTGGCCTGGCGAAAGGTCAGCCACCAGGGAGTCGATGCCGCGCGGAAACCGAGGAGGAAAACGTTGATCCCGCGGTACGGCCGCCGCGACACCAGGTTCGACGGCGCGAGGCCATCCACCTTCCAGGGCCGCGCCCACGGAACCACTCCCTGCTCCAACTGCGCCAGGATCTGATCGGTGATCACTTCGTAGACCTTCGACATTGCCGAGCTCCTCTCGGTGCCGTTCTCGGTGGATTCCGAGAACCCTGAGGGCTTCCCCTCAACGCACCTGACGACCCAGTCGGGCCGCGAGGAAGCGTCAAGGCTGGCCGCAGGCCACCCGGAGGGCTCGGCCTTGACACCCCGGAGCGGCCGATGAGACTGGTCGTGCGTTGGGGGGAAGAGCGCAGCGGGAGGTGGAATCTGGTTCCTCGAATCGTCGTTCCAGCCCGATTTCCGCAGTCGCCCGCTGGCTACTACCGGATAGCTAGAGGGATTCTCTAGAGGGAACTACAGGAGGGGCGTACAAGCGCAGCAGGGCCAGCGAGTTGGCCCACTGTCGCGTCACCGCATCATCGGTGCGGCGTCACAGTTTCAGCGGTGAACCGCGGCCCGGCGTCGCCGTTTCATCGGTGAGGCCGTCACCGTTTCATCTGGAAGGCTGAGCGGAGTCCGCAGACCTCTCCGCAGCGCCGCGAACGCGCGGGCGTCACAGTTTCATCGGTAGGCGCGTCGGCACTGGCACTGTCGATGCTCGGATCGCGGGCTAGCCGATCAGAGGACGAAAGTGAGCGTCTGGGGAGCTCTGTGACCTGCGCGCTCGGCAACCTCGGCGCAACGCTCGCTGCACCAGACGGTCTTGGAGTCGCGAGACATCGGCTCGAGGTGATAGTCGCCCACCCGGAGCGGGTGCCGGCACTCGGAGCAGACGGTTTCCTGTGAGGGGCGGTAAATTCGAACGAGGCGGTGGTGGTTCATCGGATCCTCCCTTTCGTGTCGCTGTCGACCACGGCGAGGGAGGGACCGGCGGGAGAAGACGAGCCGTCAAGGGCGCGAAGCGCCGCCAGGGAACCCTTGACGGCCGGCTCGCCGGTCTAGGGTGAGCCAAGGGGTCGAGGAGACAGGGAAGGGGGGACCGTGAAGACAGGAACAGGCGCGCAGTTCGTTGATCCGCGGGCGAATCCGGAACCCCGGGCATCGCGGAGCGCCGCACGGCTAACGGCAGCTGCCGCGGAATTGGAGGAGCTCCACCGCCTTTGCCGGCTGGGATGCCTCTACGATGTCGAGCGTTGGATCCGAGCCGGCCGACCGCTTCAGCTCGCGGCGGGCTCTCCAGCCGAGCGGCGACGCCATCGGTCTGCCCTAGAGATCGCCCTGGATCGGCAGGATCACTCCCTGGTTCTGCTCCTCGTCGCGAACGGGTACGACCTCGCTCTGGAGCCGGAGTGTCCCCTCGACAAAGCCCTGCGGTTGAGGCGTAGAGACCTCCTCGACCTGCTCTTGGAGTGGGGGGCGAACCCGCGACGGGTGGACCTGGACATCTTGTTCGAGACCTACGATTCGAAGCTCTTCGAGCGCTTCCGCGAGCTGGGGGTCGATCTCACTGCGGGCCATGCGTTGGCCTATGCGCTCGGATACCACACGAGCAACAAGCCGCTCCTCGGTTTCGCGAAGCGGCACCGACTCGACGAGCCGAGGATTCAGACGGCGCTCGACATCGCGCTCGCCCACCACGCGAGAGAGGGCCACGAGAAGGGAGTGCTGCTCTGCCTCTGGGCCGGAGCGGACCCCCACGCTCCGGCTCCCGACATGGACTACATGGGCATCCGAGACGATGAAGAGGACGAGGACGAAGGGCGCAGCGCCATTCAGCAAGCGTGCAGCGGGGGGCACGCCTCCATCCTCGAACGCCTGCGACCCGACCCGGCCCGAGACGACTACGAGGAGCTCTTCTTCTCGGCCGCCAACGAGAATGTGATCGCGATTCTGGCGCGCTCCGCCCTGCCCAAGGACTCCGGAAGAGTCATTGCCCTACAGCTCGCGCGCGCCAATTGGCCCTTCCACGATCATCGACCCGTCGAGGCGCTCCGCGCTCTGTTCGCGGCGGGGGTGCGTTGGCAGACGAGCCCTGTCGAGGAGATCGCCAACGCCCGCCGCGATCTGCTCCGGTGCAGCGACTACCTCTTTGCCGACCTGATGAAGCTCCTCGCGACGGCCGACCACTGCTCGCGGGAAGTGCTTACCGAGCTTGCCCGTACACCGAGCATGCGAGACCGCATGAAGAAGGTCGGCTTGATCCCGGCAACTCCGCACTCCCGGAGCGCGTTCGACCGAGTCCGGCCCGCCAGAGCTCGAGAGGTACTCGACAAGCTGGGGGTCGAACGACCAAAGTCGAAGGCGGCGAGGCCTCCTGCTCGCCTTTACCCAACTGAGCGGATCGGGGGATGGCACCGAAAGGGGCTCGAGCTCCGGCTCGATCGCTCGACGCTCTTCGAGCGCGTCTGGACCGTGCCGGTAGAGACCCTGGCGAAGGAATGGGGCCTGTCCGGCCGCGGGCTCGCCAAGGCCTGCAGGCGCTTTCGGATTCCCGTTCCGCCCCGCGGATACTGGGCAAGGGTGGCAGCCGGTCAGCACCCCAGCCGCCCACAGCTGCCGAGTCTTCCTCCGGGGCAGGCTGAAGAGATCCTCATCCGCGCGCCGCAGCCGGCTCGCGTCGAGTAGACGCTGAACCTCCGCCCCGTCACAGTTTCATCGGTCGGCCACGAGGAGTCCAACGCCGTCGTGTCAGACAGGTGCCTGAAATTGGCCGTGCCGTCGCGGACGCTGGTCCGCTGCTTGCGACTCCGGCCTGGTCGCCGAGATCAGCCTTGTTCAAGAAAACAGCGGGCGGGAGCCACCTCTGAGCTATCGACGAGTGAGCAATTGTCGCTTGTCGGACGCGCTCCGCTTGCACCTTCTCTCGTTCAAACCTCTACTTCGGTTGCGATGGGAACGCCCACTTCGGTAGCTACCGGTGTCCAGATGTCGACGTCGGAAGCGTCGGTCTCGATCGAGACGACAAGCGCATAGCGGGCGCCCTTCTCACTCCGATCGCGCTTCGGCTGTTCCTTCCACCAGCCGCTGACTGGGATAACGCCTATTACCCCGCGCTCGGCGAGGTCTGCAGCGAAGCCCGATAGCAGGTCCGAGTGGATCGACCCGCGACTCCGGGCCTGCTCGCCGAGATACCAGCTGTCGGAGCCGTCAGCCTTGGGCCTCTCTTCTTCTTCATCGAGAGCCTGCTGGTTCAGACGCTTGCGGAACTCATCGAGCGACTCAGTGGGGCCCTTTACGTCGAAGCGCAGGCCATGAGAGGCATACCGATGCCGCTTCGTCCAACCGCGGCGCCCCGGGTTGGGCTCGATGAAGTACGACAGCGTGACCCGGAGACGAACTGGCTGCTCGCCGAGACCCTGGAGGACGTCCTTGGGCCAAGGCAGGTCGAAAAACTGAATCTCGCCCATCTGCCGCTTGTGCGGGTCCTTCTCTCCAGCCGCAAATGGCCGAATTGTGCTCTGGGCAATCAGGGTCAGCGCGTCATTGGCGCTGCGCAGTGCGCGTGAGAGCTTTGGGACTCCAAATCCATAGCGACGCACCAACAGCTCGCGCTCCCGCTTGCCGGCGGCGCCCTTGAGGTGTGCTTGCATAGCTCGAGTCCACTCAGCGGAGTGCACGATGAGTCCGCGAACCGACTCGGGCCACAGTGTGGGGTATTGCGCGCTGATGATGGCCGCCATGCGCGCAGCCTGAGCGGTCGCCGCGCTTGTCCCATCACTGATGACAAATGGCTTCGCTGATGGCTTGTAGTGCGTAGACAAGAGGCAGAGGTCAGCACACCCGATGTCGACCTCACTCTTGGGATTCCGGACTACGTTCCCACCCTCGAATACGACATCCGGCTTGAGCGGCCATTGCCTCTCAAAGGTCACAGATGTCGTACTCCAAGGAGAGAGGTCGCCTGCGGCGGCCACGGGCTCCCAGGCGTTCCAAGCCTGATCATCGATCGACACGCGTTCGGTGAACGCTCCCACCGTGAGGGCGTTCCAAGCCTGTGCGGGATCGTGCACCGGTTCTGTGTCACTCCGATCGAGATGGTCGACGGCCAGTCTGGCAGGGTCCACGTTGCCAGCGCTTACGATGAACAGGCGACGCTCCAGGCCGTCTTCCTTGTCATCGAAATAGATCAATCCCTGCGTCGCGGGGTCGAATGCCCGGCCGGCGGCCAGTGCGTCCACCGCTGAGGACCATGAGGTCGGTTGGCCTCGATCCCGCTTGTCCGTCGCGGTAACCGCCATCGCAAAACAGCGGCGCCGGTTCGGCGCCTGAACTTCGGCCCGGCTTGCGGCCTCGGCCGTGATGGCACCATACAGCTCGGGCTTGTTTGCTCCCTTCGGCGGGAGAATCTTTACCGATTCGAGGCGATGCTCGAGCAGGACGGGCTGCGACCCGGCGAGGACTGGAGTCAGATCGCCAAACAACGCGAGGCCGGCCATCTGCGTGCCGTGGCCCATCATCTGAGGGCCACCACCGTTGTCCTCCGGCCCCCACGTGGGGTCCACAGCAGTGCAGTCTTCAGCGGCGGCAGCGATCTCTAACAGCGGGTGAGACCGGTTGACACCTGTATCGAGGATGCAAGCCGCCGGTGAATTCACATCCGGTCCGGTTATGCGCGCCAGCAGCTCCTTGGCCCATTCCGCCTGCTCCTCTGGGCCCATGTCCACGAACACCGCGGCCGACTCCTTCGCCCGCTGCACCTCAGCGAGGTCGTTCAGCACGTCGACAGAAGCCGAAAGTTGAACTGGCGTAGCCCGAACGAGCGTCACTATGCGGTCGTGAAATTGCAGTCGACGCTCGGCCACCTCAAGCTCCATGAGCGACGCGAACTCCATCAAGCGCGCGAGTTCTTCGCCGTCGTGGCGCCGCAGCCAAACCTCCCACCAAATCGACTCCTGGTCCGTGGGATAGACCTC
Organism: Acidobacteriota bacterium; assembly: GCA_052035735.1. Taxonomy (GTDB): domain Bacteria; phylum Acidobacteriota; class Thermoanaerobaculia; order Multivoradales; family JAGPDF01; genus JAGPDF01. The sequence continues at coordinate 56,448 of JBPOHI010000065.1, read as the reverse complement.
CTCGCCGTCAGTCCAGAGGCCGCGCAGGGTGGCGAGGCGAAGCGTTGCGACGGGATCGAGCATGTCCTCGTGGCGACGCTCGCCTTTCTTCTTGGGCGTAGGATTCGAGTACTGCTCGAAGCGCGTGATGAAGTGCTTTACCTTTCCGTACGGCACAAGGACTGTCGCCCGCTCGATCGTCCTCGGCTCTGGTTCCGCCGTCTTGCTCTGCGTTACGGCGACGAGCTCAATTCCCGCTCTGGCGTCTTCGAGGCTAGTGAGCTTGAGCGGCACGCCTGGCTGGCTCTCGAACTGAACGTAGAGGACAGCTACAGCCTCGTGCACGAGGATGCCGGCATCGGCCGCGGCCTTCCGACGCTCGACGGCCTGCTCGGCCGCGACCTCCATCGCTAGCTTCAGGGCAGCGCCGTGAGCTGGGCGACTCGCTGGAGCAGGTGCCTTCTTCGGCTCAATCCTGCGACCGTGTGGGGTGTACCTCTCGACGCTCGGCGAGCCAGGAACGAGGATGTGGCGACGGTTTCGAGGGGATGCCAATGGTCAGCCTCCTCCTCGACGACTAGGTATGGGTGCCACGCCGTTCCCGCAGCGCCGCGACCAGCTCTGCGTTACGCACCTTGGTGGTGTGCTCCAAGATCGCGTTCTTGGCGGCCTGCTCGCAAGCATGGCCAATCTCGGCATGGCTGAGGGTCTCTGTAGCATCCGCTGCCTCTAGCCAGTCGACGGCGGAAGTGTCCAGTAGCGCTAGTCGCGCGCGCATGACCTGCGTGGCAATCTCCTTCGAGGGCAGTCCATACTCGAATACCGCATCGAAGCGACGAAACAAGGCACGGTCCAGAAGTTTCACGTGATTGGTCGCACCTATGATCACGCTATCCGAGTCGTCCATATCCAAGAACTGGAGGAAGGAATTCAGGACGCGCCGGATCTCTCCGACGTCGTTCGCTCCGCTCCGCTGGCCACCGAGCGCGTCGAACTCATCGAAGAGGTATACGCCTCGAGAAGATTGGATCGCGTCGAAGACCAGACGTAGTTTCGCAGCCGTCTCGCCCATGTACTTCGTAATGAGTCCGTCGAGCTGAATGGCAAAGAGCGGCAGGCCTAGTTCGCCAGCTAAGGCGGCTGCCGTCATCGTCTTTCCGGTGCCGGGTGGCCCGACGAGAAGCAGCTTACGAAGAGGGGCGAACCCGTGCCCGCGAAGGCGTTCGCGCTGCCGCTGCTCGACGAGCACGCGATCGATCCGCTGGCGCAGGCTCTCTTCTAGCGCCATGTCGGCGACCCTCGTCCTTGGGTAGTCGACAGTCAGCAGCCCGGCGAGTTCCCCTCGGGGCTGCGCCAACGGGATCGGCTTGGGCCCGGGAGTCGGGGGCGCAGATCTTGCGCGCTCCTTCGCGCGGTCAACCAGGTCCCTCAGCTCCTGCGCGAACTTCCCCTGTCCGCTACGTGCGGCCTGGGCGGCCACCTGCATAGCGATAGCGTAAAAGCGACTGTCATCGCCCTCCGAGTGGCTGCGAATGAGAGCCTTGATTTGATCTGCCTTCGCCATGATTCCCTTGCGCGGTGTCGCTTTTCCTGAAGATGGCATCGCCAGGACGCCCAGTCCTGGAAACCTAGCGTCCGATCTTGCCTGACTGTGTAGAGCCTACACCCTGTGTGTCGCATCCAACGTCTTGGCCTTCACAGATCAGACGCGACGCCGACCATCCCCCTGCTGACACCAGTATCTGGGAGGGCGGGTTTCATCACCCGGCTCCAGAAAGGCGGGAGTGCGAGATGCAGCACATCTAGCTTCCCGGGCGCTCGCAGGGCACTAGGTTCCCAGCAATTGGTGGCAAGGCTCTCGTGAGACTCAGAACCCCGCCCCCCTGCCGCGGGGCGCCAGTCAGCGGTCGGCACACGTCATGGTGTCAACGCTGGTCCTCTCCTCGGCGATACATGCGGAGGGCAAGGTCTTAGCATCAGTCCAGCGCTTGCGCTCTCGAGCCTCACCTCCGGGTAGTAGTCGATGACGCTTCGCAGGTAGCCCAAGAAGCGCTTCTTGAAGTGGCGAGGATTGGAGTACCGGGATCCGAACTGAAGCGCCAGCGAGGCCCAAGGGATCGTGACTGGCCGCCGGAGACGGAAGAACCGCCAGGTCAGCCAGACGTAGATGTCGATCTCGAATGGTGAGCGGAGGGCGCGCAGGACCCGCAGGTCGAGCGGCACCGGTGCTTCGGTCGCCTCCCGGAAGAACCGGTCCGACAGCAGGACGTGCGAGCCCCAGGCTGCTTCACCCTTCCCGGGACGAGGGTCCCACCAGAGCTCCCGCTTCTCGGCGATCAGGAAGCCGTCGCCCGCGTGTCGGCCCTGGCTCTCGTCGTGGAAGATGCACTGGAAGGTCGAGGCGAACAGTCGCTGAAGCTGCTCCCGGAGCATCGGCAGCGACCCGCGCGGCCCCGTGGTCGGAGGGATGCCGAGGGCGGCGCAGAAGTGGGAGAAGTGGCTCCCGAGCTCGATGTCGGGGCTCTTGCGCCGCACCGCCTCCGTCGTCAGGTAGGCCAGGACCAAGCGAGGGTACCGGCCAAAAGGGAGCCCGACGTCCTTGGGCGCCAGGATAGAGAGCGTGAAGTGTCCGTTTCGCCGGACGAACTCGTTGGCCTTCGGGTCGCTGTGCGGAAGGGTCGCCTGGACCAGCGCCCGGGCCAGAAATCCGACCTCGCCGGCGGCGTAGGCGTCTTCCTGGTCGAGGTAAAGAGCCTGCCGGATCAGGCTGCCGGAGCGTCTCGCCTGGCGAGGCCTGGTCTCAACATCTGTAGAATGAAACTGTGACGCCGGGGCTCCGGGGAGCACCAACTCGAGCTGCGGGGTTGCCGGCTTCCAGACCATACTGCCCCTCCGCTCCGCTGCCGGGCAGCGGATACCAGAGAGGGACGGCGATGCCGGAGCCAGCCGTAAGGCCGGTCCGGAGCCGCCGCGCAGAGGCTCGAGAACGTTGCTGGCGTGGGTTCTGGCTCACGCCGCCCGCCTGAGTGCCGCGACGTCGTGGAGCCAGGCGAACAGGGTGTTCGAATCCCATTTGGTGTTCGAACTCCCAACCGTTTGGGCTACCATTTCTAAGTCACTCTGAGGTAAGCACTTAGGCTTTGTACCAAACGACACGGCGCGAGCCACGCCGGCGATAGCCCGCGCCCCATCAGCGGTTGGGCCGTGTTCGAAATCCTACTTCCTGCGCGCGCAGCCTCAGGCGCCGACCCTGCCGGGTCTCTCGTCGTTCGGGATATTTGGGGCGCCCTCCTAGACCAGGCTCCGCAAGACCGACTAAGCGGACTCTGACGATTCGTCGCTCGAGACGCGGAATGGCCCCGCTGCGCAACTTCAGCGCAAGCGGAGTGTTGCGAGCGCGACAGTTGCTAGAAGAGCACCGAAGATTATCAGCGCCGCGCTCGACGCGGTCGGAATCTCGACCAGACTCGGCTGCCCTAGGTTCGCGATCCAGGCCTCCTGTCCACCAGCAGGGTTGTACCCCCAACCTGAGACCGTCAGTCCGTCGGCCGAGACCGCTTTCGCTTGCTCCAGATCCCAGCCCGCCATGTCGGACTCCAGGCCGAGATCGATCAGAACATCGACAAGGTTTCTCATCCCGTGGCTCACGTCCCAGATGGCCGGAACACGTTCGCCGGCGACGCCCGCATCACCCACGACGACCAAGCCGTCGGCGGAGACACCCCAGGCCGCGCTGCTATTGCCTCCAGGGGGCCTCCCCAGATCCACCAAGCCCGTCGCCGCCGTCCAGAGAAAAGACGTCGGACCCGGGTTGAGTGCGGACCCCACGATCACCGACCCATCCGCCGAGACTCCCCTGGCCCAGCTATCGAAATTGCCAGCCGGAAGATCGCCCATGCCGACCAGCCCGTCAGCCTCCGACCATCGGAACGCCTCGCGGCCGTTTTCGGTGGAAGCCCAGCCGACCACGACCGTCCCGTCCGCCGAAATTCGTTGCGGAACGGTCGTAGGGATTTCGCTCCCGGGAAGCACCCCGAGACCCACGAGACCGGTCGGTTCCGTCCATCGGAACGCCTCTCCCCAGTAGGGCGAGAGGTCGGACGTGCTGCTGCCTGTAACGACGGATCCGTCGTTCGAAACTCCGGAGGCAGCACTCGAATATTCCTCTCCACCCGGCAGATCGCCCAGGCCGACCATCCCGGTGGCTGCTGTCCAGCGAAAAGCCTCGCTCCGAGATCCCGACAGCGGCGATGAGCTTCCGCCCACCACCACCAGACCGTTCGCCGAGACCCCCAGTGCGTTACTGAAGGATTCCTCCCCGCCGAGATTGCCTAGGCCCACCATTCCGGTCGCTGCCGTCCAGCGGAAGGCCTCGAGGCCGTTGGCTGATAAACTCTCTCCGACGACGACAGAGCCGTCCGCTGAGATATCCAAGGCCTTGCTGTAAGGGTACTCCCCTCCTGGCAATACCCCCAGCCCTCGGAAAGTGGCGGCGAAGGCGCCAGCGGGGAGAGAGAACACCGCCGCCACGCTCAAAGTGGCGGCGAGTGCCCTTGAAATTAGGAAGCGTTCGAGGTCTCGGCTGTCTCTCATGACCTTGCTAGGGCGATACCGACCAGAGACGCATATCTCCTGTTTCGAAACCGTCCCGGGAGATCGCACTCGGATCCCAGTGCAGGAGGAGATTGGGAGATCCGGCTCCGATGTAATTGGGGTCCGTTGAATTCGACTCCAAAGCGTCTCGTTCCGTCCAGTTGAGAATCATCGTTTTCAACGCCGCAGAGTTCATGGTGGGGGTGTTCTGGAGAATCATGGCAGCGACTCCAGAAACATGGGGCGCAGCCATCGAGGTCCCCGAGAGCTGGCAGACGATCTCATCCGGGTCATCGGAACCTGGATTCAGCGGAAAGTAGGCCGAGACGATATGAGCGGCGGGAGAGAAGACGTCGATGCACTCGCCGACGTTCGAGCCGATCGGGTGCCCGTTCTCTCCGAATTCACTCCGCCAGAGGCCATCGTTCTCGTCGCTCCCTGCCGCGACGAGGATTCGGGAAATTGCCGCAAATTCAGCGGGATCACTGTAGCGAGCTTCGTCTCCAAAGGTATAGTCACACGCACTTACCAAGTCATTGTAACCTCCTGGCGGGTCGGGCAATGGTGTGAATGACTGATTGCCTGCCGACTGCACAAGCAGGAGGTTATTGCGGCTTGCCACGTTGATAACAGCCTCTCGAAGCTGAGCTCCAGAGCTGCAACCCAGGTCAGCGTAGCAAGCAACATTGAGGCCGCTGAGATTCACCACGGCGGTTGGTGCTGATACTGGGTGTTCAAGCAGGATCCAATCGAGTGCCCGCTTGAAGTGCGTTTTGGTGTAGCCCGGGCAGAGCGTCTTGATCGGAACGATCTCGACATCCCTAGCCAACCCGAAAGTCCTTCCTCCCAGAATCGCAGCGACGTGAGTGCCATGGCCTTTTCTACAACCAGGGCCTCGCAAGGGACATCCCCTGGATTGCAGTTGTCCGGAAAGCTCGAGCAAGCGGTGTCGATGCCGGGGGCTACGCGAGACGTTCCCGAGGCATCGTCGAACTCTCGGTTGTCCCGAGCAACGCCCCTGTCGACGACAAATACCTTGACATTCCCGGATGCCTGACGGTAGTTGAACTCTTCGTCGCGCGGTAGCCCGTACTGGTCTACACGATCGACTCCCCAATTGTCGATGCAGTCTCCTCCAGGTGCTGGATCTGCACAGTCTAGGGTCTGCTGTGGAGCGGGGTTGCCTGGTCCTGGGAGTGGCGGCAAGGTCCTGGTGTTCGTGTCGAAGTCTTCGTAGCAGTGCGGCAGGGTATAACTTACCTGATCGTAGAGGTACGTCTCTTGAACAACGCTCTTGACCAAGGGGTGCCGCGCCAGCCGCTCCGCTTGGTATTCGGTCAATTCAGCCTCGAAGCCGTTCAGCACTCTGCGGTAGACGTATCCGAGCCTTCCGCCAAGTGTTCCCACCAGAAGCTCCGGGGTTGAGCTCGCGACCGGCCGCAGGAGTGTAACGCCGTAGCTTCCTGGGACCCCATTGTTGCGAGCGGGAAAGAACCTCTCGCTCGCGTGAGCCGCCGACGAGCAGAGGATGGAACCGAAGAACGGCCCATCTAACGGCGCAGCCAGCGAAAGCCACTATCTCGTTGACTGCCAAACTACGCCGACCTGCTATACGTGCCCATAGCTCTGAGCTCTAGAGAGCAAGTCTAGGGAGGGGTCTGGCGACTCAGAGTTGGAGCTCGCGCGCGAAGCGCGTGGACGCGGGCTGAGAGAATCTCGGCCCGCGCCCCCCATCACGCTCCCGACTCTCGGATCCTTCCCAAGGACGCGGCGAGAAGATAGAGACATCCGTCTGGTGCGTCCCGCGGAACGTCAATCGACAGGCGCGTGACGACACGGTTCTTTCCGGGAAGTGTGAATCTCTGCCGTTGAAGCGCGTCCGGTGCGGATACCCCTCCGGCGTAGAAAGGTCCATCCGGCGAGCTCAAAGTTGAGTTCAACTGTTCCCTGAGGAATATCTCACGACCAAGTCTCAGCGGGAGATACTCGACCTTCTCACTGCCGAACTCAACAATGATGTAGCCCGCCGGCGAGGCCTTCTGCTCCTCACTTACAGGGCCACGCCATTGAATCAGCGTGTCGACCTTCCTCGCGATTTCTCCTCCGACTTCGATCGCGCGAGAAGTTTCACCCCGACAGACTCGGACCATGTTCTGGGATTCCACAGGAAGGATCTTGAGGTGCGTGAACGCCGGAGGCGGCTGAGTACCCAGACGCTCGAGACAAAGCGCTCTGGAGACCGAGTCCCAGATGCAGGAAGGATCCGAGTTGTAGCGAGCGTTGGCCGCTTCGCTGAGATCTACGGGGCGCCACTGAAAGTCTCCCGCCGCTGACGCAAGCCTCTCTGCATCGAAGTACCTGCCCAATTCCCTGTATCGCCATCCAGGTGTTATCGCCGAAATAACTTGGCTGTCGCGAATGCTCCACAATACGCTCGGATTGGCGTCCACGGCGACATCAAGGCTCCATTCCGAAGGGCGCGGCGAGAAATGCAGAACTCCAAACACGAGCAGTTGGTACACCACCAAGGCCGCCAACGACACGCGAAGGAGCCGGCATGGATTCGCATCCCAGGAGATCGCGAAGAGGATTGCAGCCGGCAAGGATAGTTCTGCCAGGAGCCGCGGACCCACTGAGTGTCCCCCCCACCAATTTTCATAGAGGGAAACGAGGCCAACGACCGCGAGAGCTGCGACAACAACGTGCAGAGCCACTCTTCTCTCGCTGCCTCGGTGGAAGATCGCGGCGACGGTTCCAAACACCAACACTGGAAAGAAGAAGAGGAGTCCACGACTCGGACTTGCTAGAACCCCAAGCATTCCCGAGGCCAAGCTCGAAAGTTCAAGCCCAAACTTACCTTCGCTCAGGACTCCATATTGACCAAGCGAGCTTCCGAACATCACCTGATTCGAAACGACCAAGACTAAAACCCCCGCGGCTACAGCTGCGAAGTAGAGTGAGCGTCGCCGGACACCGGTAATCCAAGCGAGGGGCAAGCAAGCAAGTAAGATTGCCGTGGGTCGACAGAAGATGGCGAGGCCCGCGGCCACGCCAGAGAGCACTGCAGCGGGCACTTGGCTAGACTCGACAATTGCAGCTCGAATAGCAATCGCGAGGAAGAGGAATTCGCCGGTGTGCGACCAGAGTCCCTGACTCATCGTTGTAAGGGCTGGAGTTGCGGCGGCTAGGAGAATCGAAGCCAGAAGGGCCGTTTGCGCCGGAAACCTTGCTGTCATTGCGGAATAGAAGATTGCAACAGCGAGGGCGGTGATCAACGCTGCCGCCAGCCGTTCGAGGCTCGCATCTGCGGCCTGCCGTTGAGGCGGGATCCCGGAAGCCAACGCAGAAACGAAATAGATCGGAGCGGCGACTATCGCAGTACCCTGTGGAAAGCTGTTTCGCAGTTTTCCAGACACTTCGACGGTTGAGTAGTTGGAAGACCCACTTGCGAGTACCCCGGAGAGATCGAAGGTCCCCTCCCTCGCAAGGGATACCGCCAACGCCCTAGTACCTAGGTTGTCTCCTGAAGGCGCTACTCGCCCGTTTGCCACGAAGAGCAGAAACGAAGCGCCGAACACGAACGCCCCCCGAGATCTCCAGAGTCTAGAGGAACGACTGGTCGCTAGATGAGTCGTGACGGACGTTTCTTGGGCCGTCGATTGCTGCTGCTCCACCTCAACAGGATCGCCCATTGTCATAGCAGTAGGAGTGCCTCAATGTAGAGTTCGTAGCTCTTGGGGCTCAGGTTATGTTAGTGCAAACGGCCGCCGGGCGCTCGCCTGAACATGTGCCATCCGATTCTTGGAGACTCCGGAGCCTGCAGGCGGAAGAACCGCCGAGGTTCCTCGAATCGAACGAGGAGAAACGCGCAGTCGAGCCGAGAACCTATGGTTCGGAATCCGGCGACTACCGCGAAAATCGTCAAGCTCATCCGGTAGGAAGAGCCGATGCTCGCCCAACTGGTCGAGAAGAGCGACTGCGAGGAAATCCCCTTATTCCGATGGAATCCGTGTCTTCGGAGAGGCGGCTTCGGCAGCGCGCGATGGTCAGCCCACGGTCGATTTCGCCTCAGCGCCGAACGCGCACCGGCAGCTCAACGCTTCCGAGGTCGGTGCTGGACGTGCGTTGGGGAGGGCTTGAGTACTAGGCCCGCAGCCGAGCTCTCGAGCCTCACCTCCGGGTAGTAGTCGATGACACTCCGCAGGTAGCCGAGAAACCGCTTCTTGAAGTGCCGTGGGTTCGTGTACCTGGACCCGAACTGGAGCGCCAGCGAGGCCCAGGGGATCGTGACCGGCCGCCGGAGCCGGAAGAACCGCCAGGTCAGCCAGACGTAGATGTCGATCTCGAACGGCGACCGCAGGGCGCGGAGCACCCGGAGGTCGAGCGGGACGGGCGCCTCGGTCGCCTCCCGGAAGAAGCGGTCCGAGAGCAGGACATGCGAGCCCCAAGCTGCCTCGCCCTTCCCTGGACGAGGGTCCCACCAGAGCTCCCGCTTCTCGGCGATCAGGAAGCCGTCGCCGGCGTGTCGGCCTTGACTCTCGTCGTGGAAGATGCACTGGAAGGTCGAGGCGAAGAGACGCTGGAGTTGATCGCGGAGCTGCGGCAAGGACCCACGGGGTCCCGTGGTCGGCGGGATCCCGAGGGCAGCGCAGAAGTGCGAGAAGTGGCTGCCGAGCTCTATGTCCGGGCTCTTGCGGCGCACCGCCTCGGTCGTGAGGTAGGCGAGGACCAGGCGTGGATACCGGCCGTACGGCAGCCCGACATCCTTCGGGGCAAGGATGGACAGCGTGAAGTGTCCATTTCGCCGGACGAACTCGTTGGTCTTGGGGTCGCTGTGGGGAAGGGTCGCCTGGACCAGCGCCCGGGCCAGGAAGCCGACCTCTCCGGCCGCGTAGGCGTCCTCCTGGTCGAGGTAGAGCGCCTGCCGGATCAGGCTGCCAGAGCGTCGCGCCGGGCGGCTCGGCCGCTCAACAGCTGTTGGATGAAACTGTGACGCTGGCGCTCCAGGGAGCACCAGCTCGAGCTGCGGCGTTGCCGGCTTCCAGGCCATCCTGCACCTCCGCTCCGCTGCTCACGCAGCGTCTGCCGTGAGGAGCGCGGCTCCGAACACCGCCCTATGGGCGGCGCCACGAACCGCGCGCGGAGAAGAAGACCAGTGCCATGAGCGAGTTACCTCACGCCGCCTGGCGCAGCTCCGCGACTTCCCTGAGCCAGGACCAGAGGGTGTTCGAATCTCCTAGAGTGTTCGAACTCGGATGCGTAAGGGCTACCAGGACATTAAGTTACATCGATTCAGTAAGTTCCGTCTTCTGCGGACCTGTTCACCCCGGCCGCGCCCACACACAAATCACTTCTCATCTGGCTCTCTGACTTCGCCCTTCGCTCGAAGCAAAGACTGACCTCATTTCAGGTCGCAAGACGGGTGTGCCGAGAAGTCACGCTCACCTAACCCCGGAGACTCGGAGGCGCGGTGCGACCGAACTCCGGGCGCCACGTTCTTTCGAGCTCTAGTTCACGATGGCACTCCAGCGCGAATCGTCGGCGGTCTCGAAACCGTCCTCGAAAAGCACGAATCGAACTGCGGTCGCCAGAACGCCATCCGAGTGTGGCGCTATCGTTGCGGAAATCGTGGCGTTCCCTAAGGCATGGGATTCGAGGACACCGAGAGAATTGACTGCGATTGTTGCACTTGAACTGGAGGACCAGGCCGCCACCGCGGGATCTACCTTCCGTTCGACTCCGTCACTGTAGCTTGCATAGAGAATCAATTGCGCTCGACCTCCTACACCAAGGACGATGGCCGGATCTGGCGCGAGCCTCAGGTTCTGAATAGTCGCCGCCGGTAGAGCTTCGAGTGAAACCGCCTGAGAGAAAAGGAACCCCCCCCCCGAGGTCTTGGCAGAGGCTTGAATCGAAAACAGCCCAAGCTGAGTCGCCGGAATCGGGAGGTCGACTTCCCAGGGCGGGGAGCCAATCCGCATCGTCGCGCCAGGTCCGACGACAACCAGGTCGGTCAGTGTGAGCCCAAGTGACGGCTCGACGACGACGTGGATCGTTGCGCCGGGCTCGACCTGAGTCGATGGCGCCGGAGAAGTAATACTGATCGCGTCTCCGGTCGGCGCCTGGGCGGTATCAGCTTGCTTTGATACCGGAAGCGGGGCCGCCGAGGCGATGAGGGAGCCAGCGGGGAAATTCGACCAAACAGCGTTCGCGCTCGGCAGGTCCAGCAGCTGAAAAAGGCAATGTCCCGAACTCTGTTGAATTTGACGTGAAGTAGCGGCGGCCCCTTGTCCAGTCAGAGAATGACTGTGTCAAGCAACCGTTCCCTTCGGGGAAAAGGAGCCGCCGATGCGAAGGAAAGCAGAGAAAGACCCGGTGAAGCAAGGGCAGGGAGTGTTTCGGGCGTTGGTGCCGCTGATCGCGGGCATGGCTGAGACCAAGGTCGAGCTGCTGCAGTGGGTGCACGAGGTCGGGATGAAGGCGTTGACCGAGCTTTTCGAGAGCGAGGCTGAGAAGCTGACTGGAGTGAAAGGCAAGCATCAACCGGAGCGAACGCATCTTCGCTGGGGCTCGACGAAGACGCAGCTGCCGCTTGGGGGCCGTCGCGTGCAGATCGATCGCCCTCGCATCCGTCGCAAGGGATGCGGTGAAGCGCGCCTGGGTGCGATCGAGGCGTTTCGCCAGTCGGACGCACTTCCAGAACGAGTTCTGCAGCAGATCCTCTTGGGCGTTTCGACGCGTGGCTACGGATCGAGCCTGGAGCCGGTCGAGCCCAAGGCACAGAGTCGAGGCACGAGCAAGAGCTCGGCAGCGCGCCACCTGCAGGTCCGGATGCGAGCGACGATGAAGGCTCAGCTCGTTGAGCGCCTCGATGAGATCAAACTCGCGGCACTGATGATCGACGGCATTGCCATCGGCGATGGAACGGTCGTGGTGGCGCTCGGGATCACGACAGAAGGCGCAAAGAAGCCGCTTGGCTTGTGGCAGGGCTCGACCGAGAACGCGACAGTCTGCACGGCGCTCTTGCAGAGTCTCTTCGATCGAGGGCTCGCGATTACGGGCCCCATTCTCTGGGTGATCGACGGTGGCAAGGGTCTGCGCAAGGCGATCCAGGACGTCTTCGGTGAACGGGGCGTGATCCAGCGCTGTCAGATTCACAAGCGCAGGAACGTGCTGGGGCACCTTCCGAAGAAGGCTCACGGCAACGTCTCTCGCCTCTTGGCGGAGGCCTACAGCGGAGACAACGTCGCGCTTTCGCGGAAGCGCTTGAAGAGCCTGGTCTCGTGGCTGGAAGGCGAAGGCCACGATGGGGCTGCATCTAGCCTGCGCGAAGGGCTCGAGGAGACGCTCACGGTCGTCTCGCTGAAACTCTCCGACACCCTTCGCCGAAGCCTCTCGTCGACGAACGCCATCGAGAACACCATGGGCACCCTGCGGCGCGTGACTCGAAACGTGAAGCGGTGGCGTGGCGGTGACATGGCAAGACGCTGGACTGCCGTCGGGCTGAACGAAGCCGCGAAGCGCTTCCGCCGCATCAAGGGCTATCGTGAGCTCCCGAAGCTGCTTCAAGCCCTTGCCGATCGGTCCGCCGCGCTCATTGACCGCAACTCTGAGGCTGCATAGTGTTTCAACTGGCCGCCGCTATAACGCGAAATTCAACAGAGGATGGGGCAACCCCTTTCATATTTCCAACGCCGGATTTCCAACGTTCCGGCGCGATTCCGTGCAATTGCGAAAACGTCTGGGAGGAGTGGGTGCCAAACGAGGGGGGGGAAGACATCGCCCGACAATTCCAGAGGCTTATGTCTCCCGTCTAGCCAAACGACACGGGCGCGTGGGCCCCAGGCAAACAGGCGCTCACCGCCAACAATGATTCCCACAACGTCCCTCCGAGACGGGCCCGAGACATGCCTAGCAGAGAGCTTGCGGACGCCAAAGTAGGTGAGACGGGCGAACGGTGTACCCAACTTCGCGTCAGCCAGTTCAATGCCGAATAGGCCGACTGGGCGAATCGAGATCTTCGGATCCAAGTAATCTCGGGCCTCATTGGTTGCCAAAGCAACGGGAGGCGCTACCAGCAACTGAAAAATGCGGGGCTGAGGTTCCACGCCGATTTCTAGCCACGAGACATCCTTGGATCCTCGTTCGGTAGAAACTCCGGCAGAGGTCACGTCGAGTTCGCTGTGGCTGCCCGATGTCGCGGTGCCGAAAGGGACATAGGCTCTCGATGAGTCCGCCGCCCATCGCATGGGTCGTTCCGAAGGCGTCAGCGATTGCAGCTCAATTGTCTGTGCAGTTGGGTCAACTTGTATCTGCATCACCTCCCCTGTAGTTGTTCTAATCAGGGAGAAGCCGATTCCAGAATTCGTTGAAGCCATTCGAACAAGGAGAAGCTCTGCGTTCGGAGACAACGAGATGGCGCGAAGGGTCCCCGCGCGCAAGCTGTAGATTTGCACTGGGGCGCCAGGTGCAGGAAGGTCTCGAGGGCCGCTACAAGCGCTGAAGATGAAACCCCAGGACGAGAGGTAAAGCACCATCAACGCTGTGCTTGCTCGACAAGCTGGGCTGGGGCTCGTGCTTCTCGTTCGTTTCTCCCGCATCGCTTCTGACCTATAGCAGGAACTAGCCGCGCTTGCTGTGAGCCCTAGGACTGACCTCAGGCACGTCGGCCATGACCGCGAGTGAGTCGGCACCCCAGCCGGTCTTCAGCAGGAAGCCAAGACGCCTTCTTCTTGACTCGGACAAGCTTTGTCCGGTGAAGCCCGCGCCCTCGCCATACCCGCGCCGATCACACCAAAGCCGCCGGACGCCGCGGGATGTGCGTGGGTGAGGGCTTGAGCAGCAGCCCTGCCACCGAGCTCTCGAGCCTCACCTCCGGGTAGTAGTCGATGACGCTTCGCAGGTAGCCGAGGAACCGCTTCTTGAAATGGCGGGGATTGGAGTACCGCGACCCGAACTGGAGCGCGAGCGAGGCCCACGGGATGATGACCGGCCGCCGGAGCTTGAAAAAGCGCCAGGTCAGCCAGACATAGATGTCGATCTCGAACGGCGACCGGAGGGCGCGCAGGACTCGCAGGTCGAGCGGGACCGGTGCCTCGGTCGCCTCTCGGAAGAACCGGTCCGAGAGCAGGACGTGCGAACCCCAAGCCGCCTCGCCCTTCCCCGGCCGGGGATCCCACCAGAGCTCCCGCTTCTCGGCGATCAGGAAGCCGTCACCGGCGTGGCGACCCTGACTCTCGTCGTGGAAGATGCACTGGAAGGTCGAGGCAAACAGCCGCTGGAGCTGGTCCCGGAGCATCGGTAGGGACCCGCGAGGCCCGGTGGTGGGCGGAATTCCGAGAGCGGCGCAGAAGTGGGAGAAGTGGCTGCCGAGCTCGATGTCGGGGCTCTTGCGCCGCACGGCCTCCGTCGTCAGGTAGGCCAGGACCAGACGAGGGTAACGGCCAAACGGGAGCCCCACGTCCTTCGGCGCGAGGATCGAGAGCGTGAAGTGTCCGTTGCGCCGGACGAACTCGTTCGTCTTCGGGTCGCTGTGCGGGAGGGTCGCCTGGACCAGCGCCCGGGCGAGGAAACCCACCTCGCCCGCAGCGTAGGCGTCCTCCTGGTCGAGGTAGAGCGCCTGCCGGATCAGGCTGCCCGAGCGTCGCGTCGGGCGGTCCTGCTTCTCAACAGCTGTTGGATGAAACTGTGACGCCGAGGCTGCGGGAAGGACCAACTCGAGCTGCGGGGTTGCGGGCTTCCAGGCCATGCGGCCCCTCCACTCCGCCACGATTTGGCGGTCGTCGGAGAGGGACAGCCCCTGCTGCGCCGAAAAACGGACTCGGAGCGGTGGAGCTTGCAACGACTGAAGCGAATGGCTTGAAGTTACTGATTCTCAAGCCGCTTGCCTCAACGCCGCGACTTCATGGAGCCAAGCGTAAATGCGGTTCGAATCCCATGCTGGGTTCGAACTCGCCACCGTATGGGCTACCAGGCTCTCTAACTCCAGTATCTTCAGGCAGTTCCCCTAAGCTTCTTCTGCCTGCAGCATGGCGGGCTACGTCGGCTTGTTTCGTGACGGGCACAGCTCATCCAATGGACTCGAAAGGACTTGTGCCTCGCCCTAACCGTGCGGTTCGAACTCGGCACCGAGAGGGTGACCGCTCCCTCCGCCGGTTCGCTTCCCGCCCTGAGTAAGCCTCGAGCCCTCGACAGTTGGACTCAACATGGGCACTTGACAGGCCTGTCAAGTAAGTGTATTTAGACAAGTATGCGGGCGCCCAGCGAGCAGCAAGCTCTCCAACAGATTCCGCGACGCCTGGCCGAGCTCCTCGGCCTCGCGCCGAATGACGCCAAGATCCGACGTCAGCTGGGAGGGGCGCTCAACGCCGACGCAGTCGTCGGGCTCGGCGGCTTCACCTTCATTGTCCAATGGACGGGCTCGGGCACCATCGCTCGCGTTTCAGACGCCGCACGGCAGGCTCAAGAGCAAGCCCCTAAGGTTGGCAAGCGCGCGATTCCCGTGGTGGCTGTGCCCTTCATGGGACCCGCAGGTCGGGAGCGCTGCGAAGTTTTGAATGTCGGCTGGCTCGACCTGAGCGGCAACGCCCGCCTCGTCGCCCCTGGCCTCCGCGTGCAGATCGAAGGACAGGCGAATCGTTACAAGGGACCGGGCCGGCCGGCGAGCGCTTTTGCTCCCAAGAGCTCGCGCATCGCTCGCTGGCTGCTCATGCACCCGGGCCAGCCGCTGACCCAACGAGAGCTCGCGACGGCGACGAAGATGGACGAGGGCTTCACCAGCCGGATCGTCGCCAAGCTCGCGTTCGACGAACTCATCGTCCGAGAGGAGAACGGAAGGATCCGGGCTCGCGATTCGAACTTGCTCCTGGACGCCTGGGGCGAGAGCTACAGTTTCACCAAGCACCGCATCCTCCGCGGTCACGTCCCGGCGCGCAGCGCAGAAGCGCAGCTGCGCGCTGTGACTGAAATCCTTGCGAAGAAGCGCCAGCCGTATGCCGCGACCGGCCTTGCCGCGGCGTGGCTCCTCGACCGTTTCGCGGGGTTTCGAATCGTGACGATCTATCTCGCGAGCGATCCCGAGGCGCCGCTCCTGGAACAACTCGGCTTTCGCGAGGCCGAGCCCGGAGCGAACACCTGGCTTGTCGTTCCCAACGACGAGGGTGTGTTTCAGGGGGCGAGCGACCACGATGGCGTTCGATGCGTCCACCCCGTCCAGGTCTACCTTGATCTGAAGGAACACCCAGAGCGGGCCAAGGAGGCGGCCGAGCAGCTGCGAAAGGACCTGCTGAAGTGGAGATCCAATGCCTGAGAAACCCAGGACGGCAGATGGCTACCGCGGGGAGCACCTCGCGCTCGTCCGAGCGACCTGCCTCTACATCGCCACCAAGCTGGGCGACCTCATGGACGACCTCGTCGTGGTCGGCGGCTTGGTCCCCTCGCTGCTCGTCGATCAGGAAAGTGGTGAGGCGGGCTTCGAACGACATGCTGGCACGATGGATCTCGACATCGGCCTGACAGCCGCACTCCTCTACCACGGCACGTACCGGGAGATCTCGGACCGGCTGCGACGGTCCGGGTTCGCCCAGGACGTGAACGACGCCGGGAATCCGACACGCCAGCGCTGGAAGATCGTGGCCCGGGAGAAGGTGACTATCGACTTCCTCATGCCACCGACGTCGGCGGAGGAACGCGGTGGCTCGCTCCGTGATCTCGAGCCGGACTTCGCTGCCGTCGTCGCCCCAGGGCTGCAGCTGGCATTCAGAGACCGCGTCCTTGTCTCGCTATCGGGCCAGACGATCGCCGGCGAAGATGCGACCCGCGACATCTGGGTCTGCGGCGCCGGGGCCTTCGTCGTTCTGAAGGCCTTGGCCTTCGGCCTCCGGGGCGAGAACAAGGATGCCTACGACCTCTTCTACGTTCTGCGCAACTATGGCGCCAGCATCGAGAACGTCGTCGAGTGCCTGAGACCGCTCCTCGACGACGAGAACGCCATGAAGGCGCTCGAAATCCTGCGGCGGGACTTCCTGAGCGACAACAGTGTGGGTCCTCGGCGTGTCGCGGAGTTTCAGACGGGCGGGACCGACGTCGCGATCCAGGCGGACGTCGTGGGTTTCGTTGGCGATCTTCTTCGGCGAACAACCCGATCCGTATCAACCTGACTCCGTCAGGCAGGCGAGCCGCCGAAAGCGAGCAGGCGTCGCGCGGAGCCTGCAAGCAGCTCGGTAGGGAGCTGCCAGCATTGTGCGCTCACAAAGGAGGAACAGACGACTGGACGAAGCGGTCGACGGCCCTGATCGTCGGCTTGATCTCGCGGTCACGGGCGCTGGTCCGGTACTTCAAGAAGGCGCCTCTTCAAACCTCCTGGACCTCGCCCCGCTGCTCGAGTTCCGGCGCAACCTGCAGGCGCTAGAGCTTGCCATGCGGGCGACGTAGGCGAGTCTACGGGCTGCCCGAAGCTCGAGCCCGAGCCGCTCGCCCGCGCTACCGCCGCGGCTCGCTCGGCGCCTACCTGTTCGAGGAAACGGAGCTCTCCATACGGGGCGAGCTGCGTTGAGCGCGCCGCTGACCTATTTCGATGCGCAGGGAGTTCGGCGGATCAGAGTAACGAAGATCGTTCGTTCGGTCGGTCGCCCGCACCACAACGCCGGAAACCACCTCAATCGATGTAGGGCGCGATCCACCTCGACCAACCCCTCGCGCGAGATCGCCTCACGATTCAAGGAGCGTTCCGAACCAGAAATCCGAGCTTCTCGCGCCCTCCCGGTCGGGTCCACGGTAACGTCGAAGTAGCGGTGTTCCGAGACACACCCATCGCCGGACAGCGGATGCAGCTGTCGTCGCGGCGAAGAAGAACCACCCTCAGCGCGTCAGGGAAGGGTCCAGGTGATGGTGCTTCCAGCCTCGAAGCCGTCGCCGAAGATGAGCGGCAGATCCTGCAGGCAGTAGATCGATTCGGCGAAGCTACAGTTTCTAAGCCCAGGTTCGTCCGTCCATTGCGCGTTCGCGTCGGTGTAGTAGCCCCGCCCGCCGTAGAGCCCGGACGAGGCGCTCGTCCAGCCGGCACAGTGGTTCTCGTCGACCGTTCCGAACAAGGTCGTGCCGGTCCAGGCATAGGACCCGCCGCCATAATCCCCCAACTCGTTCACGTTCAGGCTGGTGTTGAGGAACCCATGTGTCAGCTGAGCGATGTTGGAAGCGATCCTGGTTCGATCGGGGCGGATCCAGGGGCCGTCGTGCTGAAACCGATCGCGGGCGTCAACCGTTGCCGTCGAGAGCCAGGCCTTGAACGACTCGGGATGGGGCAACCCAGCGCCGACGGCGAGCGTGCGGCAGATCTGATCTCCAGCCGCAAGACCGGCGAGGCCGTTCGCTTGCGGCCAGGTCTGCAGTCGGCCGCTGCCCGTCGCGGACGAGTGAAAGGCGAGTCGCCCCCAGGAGTAGAACGCGGAGGGGCCGACCGGGGCCGCGCTGGCGGCCTGCATGCAGAGCAGCCGCTGTTGGAGGCTGCAGGTGTGGCCCGATCCCCCGGCGTCGGTCCAGGATGCTCCGGTGCCCGCGGTTGAGCCGATACTGGCCTGGTCGCCGGAATCACCGCTCGTCCAGTCCGCGCACGCGTTGCCGAAGCCCTCATCGTACGTGCCGTCCTGCTTGGTGCCGGTCCAGTATTCGTCCTGCACGACCGCGGCGCCGGTCTCGAGGACCTGGGCGGGAGTAAAGACCTGGTAGTGGGGGCTCAGCAACAACGGAATTTGTGCGGCGAAGATCCGGGGCTGCGCGCCCTCTATGAGAAACCAGGGGCCGGCTGCGGCCGGAAGAGTGGCCTGGCCGCAGTCGTCGGCGACCTTTCCGAACAGACCGTGGACTCGACAGTAGGCGTCGCTCGCCGAGTCCGAGAGCCAGGCGCGATAGCTGGTGGGACTGCTCAACCCGGCCGACTGTGCGAGCGAGACGCAGATGGCGTCGCCGGCATCGATTCCGATCGCGCTCCCGGCCTGTGGCCAGGAGCCGAGATCGCCGCTGCCCATGGCCGAGGAGAGAAAGGCTCGGAGGCCCTCGGACGGCGTGGCAGCTAGCGACAGCAGAACGAAAGCTGCGGCGTATTGGTGTTTGCTGTTCATCGAGAGCTCCCCCTCCTTGGTGGTGACCGCCTTCGCGCTCGGTGTCATCCGGTCCCTTCATACTGACCGTCACCAGCGCGCCAAAAGGGACAGCGCGGGGTCGTCGGGGACTGGCGCAAGGCCGAGCCGAACAATCCCCGCCAGGTCCGGATGTCGGGGCTCTTCCGCCGCACCGCCTCCGTCGTCAGGTAGGCCAGGACCAGCCGAGGGT
The DNA here is from genome assembly GCA_052035735.1 of Acidobacteriota bacterium. Lineage (GTDB taxonomy): Bacteria > Acidobacteriota > Thermoanaerobaculia > Multivoradales > JAGPDF01 > JAGPDF01. Next base: position 37,548 of record JBPOHI010000065.1, on the reverse strand, counting down.
AGCGACCAAACGGGAGGCCACGTCCGTCGGCGCGAGGATCGAGAGCGTGAAGTGTCCGTTCCGCCGGGCGAACTCGTCGGCCTTCGAATCACTGTGGGGAACGTCGCCTGTACCAGCGCCCGCGCGAGGAAGCCCACCTCGCCGGCAGCGTAGGCGTCTTTGTGCTCGAGGCAGATCAGCCGAGTTCACGCCGCAACCTAACCGCTCCCGGCGCGTATCAGCCGTAACGACCGCAGCCGGAACGGAGTGAGACGATGAGCATCAGCCGCCGATCCTTTCTCAAGGCAGCAGCCGCTATCGGGGCTTCGTTCGCGTGGGCCGGTACGGCCTGCAGTTCGCGGGTCCGCTGGCACGAGCGGCGGGATCTCTATCCGCAAGGGGTCGCTTCGGGCGATCCCGACGCGGGGAGCGTCATCCTGTGGACGCGGCGTCCGTTCGACCAGGGCACGCGTGAGATCCTCACCGTCGAAGTCGCCGAGGACGAGGCCTTTAGCCGGGTCGTGGCGCACGCCGAAGCCCCGGTCTCCCTCGCCGCGGACTGGACGGCGCGGGTGCTGATCGGCGGACTCGAGCCGGCGCGCACCTACTGGTATCGGTTCACCGACAGCGAAGGCAACGGCAGCCGGGTCGGCCGTACGATCACGGCGCCGCTCGCCGACGATCCCCGTACGGTGAACTTCGCCTTCGTGAGCTGCCAGGACGTCAACGAAGGCAAGCTCAACGGCTATCGCCGGATGATCTACGAGGACGAGCGCGCCCCCGCCGCCGAACAACTCGGGTTCGTGTTGCACCTGGGCGACTTCATCTACGAGGTCGTCCAGTATCCCGACGAGGTGAAGACCCGCTACGACCGCACGATCTATGAGGTTGCGCGCCTTCCGGACGGCCGCAAGGTCGGCAACTTCCACATTCCGCTGACCCTCGAGGGCTACCGGGTCATCTACAAGGGCTACCTCGCCGATCCCGACCTCCAGGACGCGCGCGCGCGCTGGCCGTTCGTCTGCATCTGGGACAACCACGAGTTCTCCTGGCAGGGTTGGCAGAGCACCCTCAAGGCAGGAAGGTTCGAGCAGCCCGCCCCGAGCATCAAGATCGCGGCGAATCAGGCTTGGTTCGAGTACCTCCCGGCGCGCGTCGCGCCGCCCAGCGGGTCGCTCGACGAGTTCGGTCCGCCCGCCGTCAAGGACGGTGTTCCCATCCAGGAGTTCGACGACAACGGGCTAGGGATGGAGGCGAACAACCTGACGGCAATCCACAGCCTCAAGGCCTACCGGACGCTGCGCTATGGCCGCAACCTGGATCTGATCGTCACCGACCAGCACAGCTACCGCAGCGCGGACTGCTTCGGCGATCCGTCGCTGGGGAAGCTCGGCGGCGAAGAGTTCATCGCCATGTTTCCCGAGGCGCTGATGCGCGTGCTGGACGGCGGGCGCGCCGCGAACGGCGGCCATCCTCCGGCGGAGATCCGCTTCAACGACGCCCATGTCCCCAACCCGCGACGGAACGCGCCGCCGCAGACGATCCTCGGGGCGGAGCAGAAGGCGTGGTTCAAAGAGAAGCTCCGGAGCTCGACGGCGGCGTGGAAGATCTGGGCCAACTCCCAGGGCACGCTCGACCAGCGCGCCGACCCGCAGAACCTCCCCCCGGGTCTCACCAAGGAGCCCTGGCCTGCGGACGGCGGGTACGCGTCCATGAGCGGCGGGGACTACGGCTCCGCGTTCATGGAGCGCGCCGAGATCTACCAGCTCGTGCGCGATGAGAAGTTGTCGGGCTTCGCCATCGTCTCGGGCGACCTCCACAGCTTCTGGGCCGGCTATGCGGCCGCCGAGCTTCCACCTGGCAAGTTCGACCCCGTCGGCCTGAGCTTCGTCGGCGCCTCGCTCATCAGCCCGGGCGCCATGGAGGCGCAGGAGCACAATCTCCCGAAGGACATTCCGCTCCGGCCGCTGTTTCTCGCCGACAAGCCGGCGGGTCCGCCGGACTGGACCCACAACATGCTGCTCCGGCACGGCGTTCGTGCGTGCCTCGAATATGCGAAGAGCTTCGACCTCGAGCGCGCGCGGTCGCTGTCCAACCCGGATCTGGCTCCGCACTTGGAGTTCGTCGATCTGGGGGGACACGGCTATGCGAAGGTCCGTTTGTCGGCCGAGGAGCTGCGCACCGAGTTCGTCTGCATTCCGCGGCCGATCGCGCGCAGCGAAAGCCCGGACGGCGGACCGCTCCGCTATCGGGTCGTGCACACCGCCGCCCTGTGGAAGAGCGGCGAGCGCCCCCGGCTCGAGACCACGGTCCTCGAGGGCGACCCCGGGCTGTCGATCTAGCCTGACCCTCTCGCCAGCTTCTACCGCAGCGCCGTACCTGCGCTCTCTTCTGAGCGTCGCATTCGCATGGGATACGCCCCTGCGGAGCTGAGGAGCCGCACTTCGCTTAGCTCAGGGCACAGAGACGCCCCAGCTCCAGACGCCGCTCGACTCGAAACCACCGCTGAACACCAGCTCTCCACGCAGCCGGACGATTCCGAAGTCGGTGTCGACGCCGTTCCATTCCGCCAGACCGGCGAGGAGCACTCGTCCGCCCTCGAGCGCAACTGCGGCGGTCGACGCGAAGTCTCCACCGGACCCATCCGTGAAGGAGATCTCGGCGACGCCGTCGCTGGCGAACGACGGGTCCAGCGCGCCTCCCGCCGTCAGGCGCGCTGCCGAGAAGAGGCCGTCCGCTCTCTTCAGCGCAAGTGCCGGGCGACCGTCGCTTCCGACTGCGAGGCCGAGCGTGAGGCCCGCCGCGCCACCGAGGCCGGGATGGAGAGCGAGGCCGCCTGTACCGAAGGCGAGGTCGATTTCGCCCGTGGCGAGGAAGCGCAGCACGGCAGTCTCGCCGGAACTGCCGCCGGCCACGACCAAGCGCCCGAGAGCGTCGACCACGACGCCGGTCGCGACGCCCTCGACCTCCGCGAATCGGCCGCCGACGCCGAAGCCCGTGTCGAGGTCTCCGGCCGGAGTGAGCGCCGCGACAGCGAGCACCGGCAGGCCGAGCGTCAGGTCGGCATCGGCTCCGCCGGCAACGAAGATGGTGCCGTCGGGGCCCAACGCGAGGGCGCGCGTCTCGTCCGCGGACTCGCCATCGAGGTCGAACGGCACGACGACTCGCCCGTCCGCCGAGAACGTCGGGTCGGCTGCGCCGGTGCTGGCGCTGCGCTTCTCGACGAGAAACTCCCAGTCCGCCGAGGAGGGGGCGCCGACGGGAAAGTCGAGGTACGAGCCGGCGAGATAGAGCGAGCCCGCTGATTCGACGATCGCAGAGTAGTGGCAGCGCGAGTCGGGCACGTTGCCGATCGCGCAGTCGCTCTCCGAGACGCAGCCGAGGCTACCGAAAGTCGTGTCGAGCCCGCCCGCCGGCAGGACCTTGCAGACGAAGCGTCCCCCTCCCTGGGGGGTTTCGCGGCTCTTCCCGGCGACGAAGATCGAGCCGTCGGTGGCGACGGCGACAGCCGGGGGAAAGAGCGGATCGACGCCGTCGGTCGGAACGAACGAGAACTCCCCGTCGCTCGAGAATCCACCGTCTGGCGCGCCGCTGGGCAGGAGGCGGACGAGGGCCACGGCATGGCTGTGGTTCGGGTCGGTGATCGACGCGAGGCCGGCGGCCACGATCGTCCCGCTTGATCCGACCGCCACCGCGGTCGCCATGTCCGCCGCATCGACATCGAGATCGAAGGCCACGCGCTGCCGGCCGTCGGCGGAAAATGTCGTGTCCAGGTCACCGTCAGCGGCGCCTCCAACGGCGGGGAACCAGAGCAACGTGACGAACGAGCCGACCAGGACGAGCCTTGAAATGAAACGCATTCTTCGTCCTCCCATTCCAGAAGTCGCGAAAGGGCATCGCTTCCGGACATCGGCGGACCCTGGGCCGGCGCCCACGACTCTCCCTTGCCGTCGGGAGAATGCGAGAGTCGAAATCGAGGCCGTCGCAGTCGTGTGACGTACTACACTCCCTTCGACATGCCCGAAGTGGTCCACGCGTCGCGGGAAGCCCTCGCCGCCCCACCCCGCCCGGGTCGCCGGGAGGAGGTCTGGGCGGCGCGGCTATTCTTCGCTCTCGGGCCGCGCTTTCCGCGCGTCGAAGTAGCGGCGCCGGGGCCGGAGCTCGCACCGTTCGAGAGCTTCCGGATGGCGCGCCGGAACGGCCCGGGCGACCTCGGTGCGACCTGGTATCCCGCGGGCGGAAGCGCCCGCGGCGCGGTGCTCTTCCTCCATCCCTGGCTCGGCTGGGGTCAGGCGTACTTCCACCGCCGGGGCCGCATCGAAGCGGTCCGCGCCGCCGGCTATCACGCGTTGACCATTGACCTGCCGGGTTTCGGCAGCAGCGGGCCGCGCAACGGCTTCATCGACCGCGATGTCGACGACGCGCTCGCGGGTCTCGCCGAACGGGTGCCCGATCTGCCCCTCTTCCTCTGGGGCGTGAGCTCGGGCGGCTACTGGGCCCACCCGGCGCTCGCCCGGAAGCCGGGTGTCGGCGCGGCGATGTTCGAGGATGTCTCGCCGCACCTGCTCGAGTGGTCCTGGCTCACCGCCCCCTGGGGCCGGCCGGCGTACCTCTTCTTTCGCCTCGCTTTTCGCCGCGCCTATCGTTTCCTCGACCTTCGGCTCCACGCGCGGCACCTGGGAATCCCCACCGCCCACGTCTCGGGCGCCCTGGACCGGGGCATTCCGGCCGCCGAGACCCGGCGCCTGGCGGAGCTCAGCGGCGGCGCCGCCCTGGTCGTGCCCGAAGCCGGACACCTTTCGGCCATCCGCTTCGCGGGCAGCGCGGTCTGCGAACTCGCTCTCGCGACCTTCGAGCGCGGTTGAACGGGCGCAAGTCCCACCGCTCCAGGCACGGCGCTCCGCTTCGACTACGATACCCAGACCGTGGCCTTTGCAGACGAGGGGTACTGGAGCCGGCTGTCGCCCCTTCTCGACCAGGCGCTCGAGCTCGAGGGGGAGCCGCGCGATGAGCTCGTGAGGTCGCTCTGGGATCGCGATCCCGCCCTCGCCGCGGCGCTCGAACGGCACCTCGCGGAGCACGATCGCGCCCTGCACTCGGGGTTTCTGGAGCTGCCGCTTCCGACCGCACCGATCTCCCTCGAGGGTCGCACGTTCGGCGCCTACGAGCTCGTCGAACGCCTCGGCGCGGGCGGCATGGGCACCGTCTGGCGGGCGCGGCGGAGCGACGGGCGTTTCGAGGGCGATGTCGCAGTGAAGCTCCTTCACCCGTCGCTCCTCGACGAGCGCAGCACGGAACGCTTCCGCAGCGAAGGCTCGATCCTCTCGCGGCTTTCTCATCCCGGCATCGCGCGCCTCTACGATGCCGGAGTGTCCCCCGCGGGCCAGCCGTACCTCGTCCTCGAGCTGGTCGACGGCGACCGCATCGACCGATACGCCGACGCCCATCGTCTGCCGGTCCGCGACCGGCTCGAGCTCTTCCTGCAGATCGCTGATGCGGTCGCCTTCGCTCACTCGAACCTCGTGGTGCACCGCGATCTCAAACCGTCGAACATCCTCGTCGACCGCACCGGGCAGGCGAAGTTGCTCGATTTCGGGATTGCGACGCTGCTCGACCAGGCGTCCGGCGTCGCGGTCGGCCGCACGGTGACCGCAGCGCGGGCGCTGACACCCGAGTACGCGGCCCCCGAGCAGCTCGAAGGCGGCGCGATCACCACCGCCGCCGACGTCTACGCCCTGGGCGTGCTGCTCTTCGAACTGCTCACCGGCGAACATCCGCTGGTGCGCGCCGACAGTTCACCCGCCGAGCTCGTCCGCGCCATCACCGCCGGCGAGACGCCGCGGATGAGCGAGCGTGTGCGCCAGAGCGCCGCGAGTGCCGGCGCGGCGAATGGCGACTCGTCGCGGTTCGAGGTGCGCGGGGCGACGCCCGAGCGGCTGTCGCGGGCGCTGGCCGGCGACCTCGACACGATCGTCGGCAAGGCGCTGAAGCGGCAGGTCGCCGAGCGCTATCCGACGGTCGGCGAATTCGCTGACGACCTGCGGCGGTACTTGCGCGATCTGCCGGTGCGCGCCCGTCCCGACAGCCCCGGCTACCGGCTGCGCAAACTCGTCGCGCGCCACCGTGTCGAGGTCGGCGCGGCGGGCCTGGTTGTCGCTGCGCTCCTCGCGGCAACTTCGATCAGCTGGCGGCAGGCACGGGCATCGGCCGCCGAGCGCGACCGCGCGCTCGAAGAGCTGCGCCGCGCCGAGATCACCAACGACCTCTCCGGCTTCCTGATCTCCGAGGCCAACCCTGACGGTCAGTCGATGTCGAAGTCGGACCTCCTGGCGCGCGCCGAGGCGATGATCGAAGGACGCTTCGCGGACAACGCGGCGCTCGAGGCCCACATGCTCGTGCTGCTCTCGAGCCGGTACTACGAGGTCTCCGATTACCCGAGCTGGCGGCGGGTGTTGAAGCGCGCCGACGAGCTCGCCAGGCAGGCCTCCGATCCGCGGCTGCGCGCCGTGGCGGCCTGTGAGCTCGCGATGGCGGTGACCGACGAGGACCCCGAAAGGGCGCAGGCGCTGCTCGCCCAGGCCAGGGTCGAGCTCAGCGCCCAGGATCCTGCCGTTGCCGCCGCCGAGCTCGCCCGCTGCCGGCTCGACGAGGCGATCGTCGCCAGCTGGAGCGGCCAGTTCGAGCGCACGATCGCCGCCGCCGAGGAATCACTGCGCTTCGAAGCCTCGCGCCCGGGTCTCTCTGGCCGCGGCGCCGAAGCGCTCAACACGCTAGGGCTCGCCCAGGGCCAGCTGGGCCGATTCGAGGCCGCGAACGCGACGTTCGAGAGGCTCTTTGCGGTCCTCGCCGCCGAGCGCCGGACCCGCACCCGATTCGCCCTCACCGCTCGCCACAACTGGACGCTCGCCCTGGTCAACGCCGGCCAGATCCGGCGTGCGCTCGCCGAATCCGACACCGTCGTCGCCGTCTCCCGGGAGTTCGGCGGCGGACCGGTCTCGCCCTACAAACTCTCGTCGCGGGCGAGCCTGCTGTCCTACGCCGGGCGGCACGAAGAGGCGATCGCCGTCGCCGCCGAGGCGATCCGGAGCGCTGCGGGTACGATGGGGTCGCAAGTCCCGTTCTGGATCTACTGCATCGCCGCCCGCGTCGAAGCCCAGGCCGGGAGATTCGTCGAGGCCGATCTCGCGCTCGCCGCGATGGACCGTGCCTTCGAAGCGATCCCCTCGCCGCCCGCCGGGCTTGCCGGCATGCGCGAGCTCTACCGCGCCCGGGCGACCGTGGACCGCGACCCGGGCGCCGCGGGGGCCCTCGCCCGGCGCGCCTTCGAGCTCCTCGAGAGCGAGAAGCAGCCGGCGCGAGACCTGCTGCAGGCACTGCTGATCGCGGCGCGGACCGAGAACGACCTGGGCCACCACGGCGCGGCCGCCACCGACACGGCGCGCGCCCTGGAGATGGCCCGGGCCGGCCTCGGCGGTTTCGCCCACTCGCGCGAGCTCGGCCTCGCCGAGCTCGAAGCGGCGCGGGCCGCCGCCGCGGCCGGCGATCTCTCCGCCGCGCGGGCCGGCTTTACGCGCGCGCTCGACAACCTGCGCGATACCGTGGGCGCCGATGCGCCCGAGACGCGGCGCGCCGAGCGGCAGGCCGCGGCCGCTCTTGCGGGCTCCGCCGGCTGACGCCGGGCTAGGCTCGCCCGAGCGCGCCGTGGAGGAGCAGCCGCGCTTTGGCCCAGTCGCGCTGCACGGTCCGCTCGGTGACGCCACGCATCTTCGCGATCTCCGCGAAGGTGAAGCCGCAAAAGAAGGCCAGATCGACGAGCTCGGCGAGTGCCGGCTCGAGCTGCGCCAGATCGGCAAGCGCGTCGTTGAGGTGCTCGACCTCCGCCGGCGATCCGACGGCCGAAAGCATCGCCTCCGCGACCGGCACGAACGACAGATCCACGCCGCGCTTCTCCGTATGCCGCGAGCGGATCGCGTCGATGACCAGCCCGCGCATGGCGCGCGCGGCGTAGCCCAGAAAACGGTTCTCGTCGGGAAACTGCAGCCCGTCCCGGCGCGCGAAGCCGAGGTAGGCCTCGTGCAGGAGCGTGGTGGTGTTCCAGGTCATCGCACCGCGGGCGCGCGCGACGTGAGCGTGCGCGAGCCGATGAAGCTCGTCGTAGAGCAGCGCGAAGAGCGCCTCCCGCGCGGCGGCGTCGCCGCGCTCGGCGCGTTCGAAGGCTTCCTGCAGCGAGGAGGACGTGTCCCGGCTCATCCGGCCGCATGCTAGCCGAAACGACCGGCCCGGGCGGGGCACTGCGCCGCTCTCGCCCGGCAACGGACCGCAGGCACGCCGCCTGCGCCGGCGAAGCTCGCCAGCGCGCCGCGAAATTTCCCATGTCGGTCTCAGTGAGGACGGAGCCCGCAGCGGCGCGGATCTGAGCGCGCGTCACGAACGAGCCCGCGGCGATCGTGGCCTCCGCGAGACCCAGACGACCGAGCGACCGCATTGCGTTCGCCACGAGCAACAGCCCCGCCCCGACATCGCCCAACGCCTCCGCCCGCTCGTAGACGGTCGCGGCGATGCCCCGCTGCCGCAGCGCGATCGCCGCAGAGAAGCCGCCGATCCCGCCGCCGATGACGATCGCCGCTCGAGTGGTCGAGGTCGCCATGAGCTGGGCTCTCCGGCCGGGGCGCGCCCGTCTTCAGGCAAAGGCGATCGGGGTGGCGCCGGCAGCGATGGTCTCGACGATCTTCGCCGCCCCGACGATCTTGACGCCGGCGGCGAGCGCCTCTTCGCCGATGCCGCGCGGCTTCGTGCAGGCACCGCAGAGCCAGATCTGGCCACCGTTGGCGACGAACTCACGCAGGAGCTCAGCGAGCGGCGGGAGCCCCGGCGCGGCTACGTCATCGGCCCCGCCGTGCGTGCCCAACCGCACCGCCTCGACGGTGCAGACCACGATCGCTTCGAGACCTGCGGTCGCCGCCACGTTGGCGGCGACGAAAGGGAGGGTCGCGCGCTCCGGATTCTCGGCGCCGTGGGTGCAGTTGAACAGCATGCGCTGGCTCATTTCGTTCTCTCCACGATGATGGTGACATCGCCTCCGGAGGCGGAGTCGACGGAGTGCACCCTGTGCCCCAGCATTCGGGCGAGCGCCGGCAGGTCCTCGCGCGAGGCCGCGTCGCGCGTCACGACCTGGAGGAGGTGTCCGACCGGAATCTGCCCGATGCGGGCACGAAACTCGCGCGGCAACCCGGTGCCGCATCCGAGGTCTCCGGCGTCGAACCGGTGCAGCTTGCCGGCGGCGGGTGCGGCTCCTGTCGGGCGGAAGCCCGAGCAGAGAAGGTCGAGCGCGACGAAGCGATCCCCTTCGAGGTCGCCGCAGATCGAATGCTCGACGACCATCGGCTCCCCCTTGCGCTCGAGTCGCAGGCGGTAGCGCAGGGTGCAGCGATCGCCGATCCGGTCGGCATCGGCGGCGATGAGCTCGAGGCCCTCCTTGTCGCGAAACCAGCGCTCGAAGGCGTTCGCCACCGCGCGATCCGAGTCGAGCACAGGAGATTCGCCCGGGACGAGCGCCCGGAACCGGACCGCCGGCGCGAGCGCCTCGCCCAAGCGGACGAAGTCCTTCGCCAGCAGAGCTTCGATGAGCACGACCGCCGCCTTCGGTTGGGTGATCAACCGCCCCTCCTCCCGTCTCGAGGGGGCAATCTAGCAGGCCCGAGGAGGGCTCGGCGATCGAACCCGGCTCGGGAAATGGCCCCTTCTCCCGCGAAGTGCGCGTAGACAGTCGACACCACCTTTCGGAGGATCGATGAACACGACGAAGCGCTTCGCCCTTCTTCTTCAGGCTATCGGTACGCTGCTTTCGGCATGGAGCCCGCGCGCGGAGGCGCAGTTCGCCTTCCAGCGCACCGCCTTCTGGCAAGACACGTCGGGCTCGGGCCTCGTCGGCTCGGCGCAGGACAACGACAATTTCGGCAAGAGTCTCGCGACCGGAGACTTCAACGGCGACGGCCACGCGGATCTCGCCGCCTTCGACCGCGAGAGCTCGGTGGTCGCAAACGCCGGGGCGGTTCGCGTGCAGTACGGGAACATCACCGGCGTGAGCAACGCCGACGTTCTCATCACCGACTTCTTTCCACCGAACGGGCCGCAGGACGAGGAGGCTGGCGACGAGTTCGGCTTCGCGATCGCCGCCGGCGACTTCAACAATGACGGCTTCGACGACATCGCGATCGGAGTTCCGGGAGAGGACGTCCTCCTCGGGGGGGCGCCCTATACCGACTGCGGCTCGGTTCTGGTGCTCGAAGGCTCCGCCGTTGGCCTCACCAACGTGGGTCTGAAGCTCTATCCGACCGCGATCGGCGACAAGAACTTCGCCCGCTTCGGCCATGCCGTCGCGGCCGGCGACTTCGATGTCGATGGCTATGACGAGCTCGTGGTCGGCGCCCCCGGACTCGACACCTCCAGCCAGGACCAGTCCGGGGTGATCGCCGTCCTCGCCGGAGGTCCCAGCGGGCTCTCGACCCTTCAGCGCCACATTCACCAGGATTCGACCGACGTGACCGGCTCGGTCTCCGACGTCGCCGAGCCGCTCGACCGCTTCGGGGAGGCGCTCGTCGTCGGCAACTTCAACGGCGATACCGACGGTCCCGGGGGACCGCCGGTCGTCGATCTCGCGGTCGGCGCCCCGGGCGAGGGGGATGCGACCGCGGCGACCACCGGCTCGGGGCTCGTCCACCTCTTCTACGGCAGCACTCTCGGTACGCCGCTCGCGTTCAGCAACGATCAGTCGTTCAGCCAGGCGATTTCGCCCGGGCAGTCGATCGAGACCGGCGACGCGTTCGGCCGCGTCCTCGCCGCGGGGGACGTGAACGGCGACGGCATGGACGACCTCCTGGTCGCCGCGCCGAGCGAAGACGTCGTCGGCTCGACGACCATCGTCGACGCCGGTGTGGTGACCTTCGTTCCCGGCGCGTTCCCGCTCGTCATCACGACGGCAACGGGAACCACCTTTGGTCAGGCCGACGTCGCCGTGGGAGAGAACCCCGAGGCGTTCGACTACTTTGGTCTCGCGATGGCCGTCGCCGACTTCGACCGGGACGGGCTGGCCGACATCGTCGTCGGCAGCCCGTTCGAAGACGTCGTCGATCCGAGTACGTTCCTCACCCGGACCGACGCCGGGATCGCCCACTGCATCCCAGGCTGGAGCGGAGCCTTTCCCGGAACGACGCTGCCGCCTCGCCTCGTCGGGCAGCGGTTCAACGGCCACTCCGGCATTCTGGAAGTCGGCGATCAGTACGCCACGGCGCTCGCGGCGGGCGACTTCGATGGCGACGGCCATCCCGACCTCGCCGTCGGCTCCCCCGGCGAGGATGTCTCGACGACGAGCGAGACCGCGACCGACTCGGGGGGCTTGTTCGTACTCGCAGGTTCGCTGTTTTCCGACGGCTTCGAGATCGGGAACTCGGGCTATTGGTCGGCTGTCGCACCCTGAGGATTCTCGCGGCGGACGCGTTGCGTGAGGTCCGGTTGGAGGGTCGTCTACGGCACCGCCGCCGACCACCGGCTGGTGTCGCCAGTGAGCTCGAAGCCGTCCCAGAAGAGGACGATCTCGTTCGAGAAGCAGTAGAGGCGGAAGTTCCCGCTGCAACTACCGGCCGCAGTCCGGTTGGTCCAGTCGGGGAGACCCGCGAAGTTGGGTCGGCCGGTCGTCTGGTCGTCGTTCACGGAGGCGCTCGTCCAGCCGTTGCAGTCGGCGCCGGAGGCCGTGCCGTCCGCGGCGGTGCCGGTCGCGATGTCCGGCGTCCCATTCACCGCCACGCCGTGCTGGTCGAGGTGGATCGTCGTGTCGAGCGAGCCGTCGAGCAAGTCGGCCTCGTCGTTGGCCACGACGAAGTGATCGAGGCGGCGGAACGGACCGTGCGAGGTCACCCGGTCGCGCGCGTCCACCGCCGCAGTCGAAAGCCAGGCGACGAACGAGTCCGGAGCGGGCAGGTGCGCGGCCGCGGCGAGATTGCGGCAGATCGCGTCTCCTGCGGCGAGGCCGGTCGCTCCGTCAGCCTGCGGCCAGCTGCCGAGATTCGACGGGCCGCTGATCGAGGTCTGAAAGACGATACTCCCCGGGCCCCACGCGAGGGTCGTGAACTCGCTCTCTCCTGGCTCGAAGCAGAGGAGTCTTCGCGACTCCGAGCATCCAGGTACGAAACCGCCCTGCGTCCAGACCCAAACCGTGGCGAGGCCGTCGCCGATCGGCGCCGAGCCACTCACGCCGTTGGTCCACCCGGTGCAGGTCCACGGCGGACCGGCGTCGTCCCATCGCTTACCGTCAGGGCTCGTTCCCGTCCAGTAGGTCCGCAGGTCGGCCTCCGCGGGCAGGATGTCGTCGAACTCGTCACGCAGCACCGGCCGGTAGAGGACCGGGTCGTTCGAGGTGAGCTCGTCGAGCGAGCCGGTGAAGTTGGTGATCCCGTTTGCCAGATACCAGGGGCCCGCCGCGAGCGGCGCGCCGCCGGTGCAGGCGCCCTTCACGCCGCTCTGACCCCGCAGGTGGCAGTAGGCGTCGGTGGTGTCGCTCGACAGCCAGGCGCGGTAGGTCGTGGCGTTCGGCAGGCCGGCCGCGGTCGCACGCGCCCGGCAGATCGCGTTGCCGGCGGCGAGCCCGGTCGCGCTCCCCGCGTCGGGCCAGCTTCCGAGGTCGCCGGTTCCGGAGACCGAGGTCACAAAGGCGCGGCGTTTGACCGCTGCGACGGGCTCCGCCGTGACGGCGAGCGCCAGAACGGCGACGATGGCGAAGACCAGGCCTGCCGGGACGCTGGCCCGCTCGGCAAGTCCGCGATTCCATGCGCCGGGAAAGAGATGGTCTCGAGGCGAGTTGCTCATCGAATCTCCATGGGCAGGATGGGTCGTCCTCGTTCTTCCGCCCTCATCATCGATACGGAATCGCGCCGTGGCTGGGGCCAGGACTCGCGACCGCTCGCGGCGCCGCTCGCACGGTCCTGGGGCTTGGTCACTAGGTCCCGAGAGGCGCGTTCCTCCGGTCGAGACCCTCGAAGCCTGACGGCCCCCGGCTCAAACCTGCTGCGCTGCGTCTCAGATGAGGCCCGACCGCATCGCCTTGGCGACAGCCTCGGAGCGGGTGTGGACCTGGAGCTTTTCGTAGATGGAGCGGATGTGGGTGCGGACGGTGTTGATCGTCACGGCGAGCTCGTCAGCGGCTTCGCGATAGCTCTTGCCGGCGGCGATCGCGGCGAGCAGCCGGGTCTCCTGCGGCGTAAGTTGCGCGGTGGGAGCCTTGGCCGCACCCGGTGCCAGGCGGCGAAAGCTCCCCAGGACCTTGCGCGCGATCTCGGGCGACATCGGCGAGCCGCCCGCCCGCGCGTCGAAGATCGCCTCGAGCAGGCGCGCCGGCGGGGTCCGTTTGAGAATGTAGCCCGACGCTCCGTGGCAGATCGCCTCGAAGACCGTTTCGTCCTCTTCGTAGACCGTATGCATGAGCGCCACGCTTCGCGGCCAGCGCTCCAGCAGGTGACCCACGCCGATCGATCCGCGCAGGCCCGGCATGTGGATGTCGACGAGCAGAACGTCGGGCTCCCCGGCAGGGCGCGTGCGCAGCGCCTCATCGATCGATCCAGCCGCCCCGACGCAGGCGAAGCCAGGGCTGCCGGCGATCAGGGCGCGCAGGCTGTCACGCAGCAGGCGATCGTCCTCCACGAGGAAGACGCGGATCGCCTGCGGCGCGGCGCGCGGTTCGAGTGCGGAATCGGAAGGGCTCATCGGTGAAGAGTCTCTCTCACTCTCGTCGTTCGCGCTTCGCACGCCCATGCGACGGTGGCGAAAGTGGCAGTCGAACGCGAATGCAGGTCCCCTCGCCCGGCGTGCTCGCGATCTCGACCGTGCCGCCGACCGCCGCGGCCCGCCGGCGCAGGCCGGGGAGGCCGCGGTGCCCCGTCGCCGCGGCCTCTGCCGCCCGTTCCGACGCGATGCCGCAGCCGTCGTCGCGCACCTCGGCTGCCAGCGCGCCCTCGTCGACCGTGAGGCGAACGATGGCACTCTCCGCCTGCGAGTGCTTGGCGACGTTGTGGATCGACTCCTTGACGCAGAGGTAGAGGGCGCGCCGCACCTCCGGATCGAGCTCGATCGCAGACGCCTCCTCGGGGGCCGAAAACTCGAGCCGGATCGCCCGCGCCTCGAGCAGATCGGCGGCGAACCGGCGGAGGCGAACAACCAGACTGGCGAGATCGTCGCGCTCCGGATCGACCGACCAGACGATGTCGGAGGTCGCCTCTGCCAGATCGCGCGACTCGCGCGCGATCTCTTCGAGGATCGACTCCGCTGCCGCCGGTTCGTCCGCGAGGCGGCGCCGCGCGAGCTCGCCCAAGAGGCCGATGCGCGAAACGCTCGCGCCAACGTCGTCGTGCAGGTCGGAGGCGATCCGCGTGCGCGCCCGCTCGACGGCCAGGAGGCGCGCCACCCGAAAACGCTCGAACAGCCAGAGCAGCAGCGCCGCCACGGCGCCCAAAGCGACGCCGAAGACCGGCCGCCGCCAGAACGGCGGCACGACGCGGAAGGAGACGCTCGCGACGCTCTCCCCCGCCACGCCCTCCTGCGTCCTGGCGCGGACCTCGAAGCGGTAGCTCCCGGCGCCCAGTCGCGAGAAGGTGACCGACCGCTCGCGGGTGGGAGCGCTCCAGGCGGTATCGCCCTCGGCGAGCCGGTGCTCGAACCAGGGGCGCGCGCTCGAGTCGAGGGCGACGGTGGCAAAGTCGATCTGCAGCGAGTTCTGCCCCGGCGGCAGCGTCAGGTCGTCGACGCGGCGCGTGCCGAGCTCGGGGATCGGGACCTCCCTGCCACCGACGCGCACGCCGGAGATGCGCGCCTCCGGCGGCGCAGCTGGACTCTCGCGGCCGGGCTCGAATCGCGCCAGGCCGTGCAGCGTCCCGAACCACAGCGCGCCGTCGGCGCGCGCATGGCATGCCCAGACCTGCGAGTTCGGCAGGCCGTCCTCGAGCGAGTAGGAACGAACCCGGTCGCGAAGCGGATCGATTCGGTCGATGCCGCGCACCGTGCCGACGTAGATCCGCCCGTAGGCATCCTCGGTCACGCAGCGACAGTTGTCGGTCGACAGGCCCTGCGCCGTCGTGTAGGTCCGGAAGACCGGCTCCGCCGCCTCGGGCTGATCGACGCGCGCCACGCCGCCGGAGTTGGTGGCGATCCAGAGCCGGCCCGCGCGATCGACGTGGAGGCCTCCGACCTGCCCTGCAGGCACCCCCTGCGCCTCACGGAAGAAGCGCCAGACGCCGTCGCGTACCCGAGCGACCCCTCCGACGTAGAAGCCGATCCAGAGCGCGCCGTCCGGCGTCTCCGCGAAAGCGGTCGGCGATCCGCCGGTCGCCCGTCCTCCGCGCACCTGGGGGACGGGCACGACCCGGCCGTCGCGCGCGATGCGGACCAACGGTGGGCTTTCAATCGACGACACCCAGAGATCGCCCGCGCGGTCTTCGAACAGACGGAAGATGTCGTCTCCAGGCAGACCCGAACGAGTCGTCCACACCCGCTCCGGCGGCGTGTCGCGGAGGCGGCGCGGATCGGCGACAGGCGGAAAGCGGGCCAGCCGACCGTTCGCCGGGAACCAGAGCGCGCCGCTGCGGTCGAAAACGGCGAACTGGTTCCAACCCCAGCCGGAGTCGTGCGCGGCAAAGAGGGTCCGCGGCGTGATGCGCTCGAAGCGGTCGCGCTCGAGGCGGTGGAGCTCCCGGGAGCGGGTCACGACGTAGAGCGCGCCGTCGGGCCCATCGAGAAGCGTCACGGCCCGGTCTCCTACCAAGCCGTCTGCCTCGCCGAAGGCCACGAAGCCGGAGGGCCGCAGACGCGAGAGGCCACGGCTCTCGCCGCCGAACCAGATCGTGCCGTTCGGCTCCTCGAGCACGACCTCCTGTGCCGCTTCGGTGAGCCCCTGGTCGACCGCGATCGTCCGCGCTCGCCCCGCGCGGAGCTCGGTGACGCCCCCGTTCGTCGCCACCCAAACGCCGTCGCGCCGAGCGCCTGCCAAAGCCAGGGAGTAGATGTGATTCGACGCCAATCCACTCGCAGCGTCGTAGAGAATCGCCTCGCCAGGCTCCCCCGGCAGCTCTCCAGGACTCCCCGGGCGGCGGGAGCGTTCGAAGATCGACCGGCCCTCTCCGCCCCCGGCGGCGACCGTTGCGCGATCGATCACGAACAGGCCCCTGACATCGGCGAGCCAGAGGCGATCGCCGGAGTCGATCGCGATCGCGCCCACCCCCGCGCTCGGACCCCCCGTCACGATCAGCACAGCGGCGCCGCTCGCCCGGCGCAGGACGAGCCCGGCCGAGGTCGCGACCCAGAGGTTGCCGTCGCGGTCTTCGGCGAGTCCGCCGACATCCGCATCTCCGCTGGGCAGCGACACGGCCTCCCAGCGGCGCGGAGCGCCCACCCCGGGATCGAGCCGCATCAGCCCCTGCCCACCGACCCAGAGGCTGCCGTCGCGAGCGGCGAGGAGGCAGGCGGCGGCCTGGACTTCGACCGGCAGTCTCTCGGGCACAAAGGGCGCACCCGCTCGCCGTGCGCCGGGCTCGAGTCGCGCCAGGCCCTCGGCGGAGGCAGCCCAGATCGACCCGTCGGCGGTTTCGGCAAGGCTCAGGATGCGCGGACTGGGCAGACCCTCGCCGGTGCCGTAGTTGCGAAACTCCGCGCCGTCGAAGCGCGAGAGGCCCGAGGTGGTCGCGATCCAGAGGAACCCGCGAGAGTCGCGCAGGAGATCGCGAACCGCGTCGCCGGCCAGCCCGTCGGTCACCTCGTAGTTCCGGATCGGCAGATGTTCGCCGCCCGCAGCCGTCGCGAGCAGGCTCAAGAGGAGGGCGAACGCAGCTCGCGGGCGACGGACCACCTTCGCAGTCTAAGCCGGAGCGAGCGCCCCTCGCATCGCCATGCGATGGCGGCCCTGCCCCGCGAGTCGCAAGATCCCGCTGACACATGGCCCCTTCGGAGGATTGACCGTGCACATCCAGAAAGCTCTCACCCGTCTGACGCTCCTGCTCGCCCTGCTCGCTGTGCCGGCCTCCGGCTGGCAGAGCATTCCCTTCGACTCCACGACCGCCTCGGTGATGCAGGGCATCCTCGAGGCGGGTCCGAACCGATCCTGCTCCCCCTACTCCAACGCCGAGGAGGTCTTTCCAGGGAACTTCGCCTTCCGCAACGGCGATCCGGGCGAAGACCATCTCTACAACGCCTACACCTACTACAACAACGGTCCCGAGCGCTGCGTCCAGATCCAGCTCGTCTGGACGCATCAGGACTGCGGCAATATCGAGATCGGTGCCGGGCTCTACCTCGACTCGTTCAACCCGGCGGATCCGACCGAGAACCTCCTGGCGCACACGTTCGACTGGAACTACGACTTCTTCGACGTCGGCACCGGCGGCCATCCCAACGACTACCGCTACAGCCCGGGCTACTATCGCGCCGCCGGCATCGAGTACCACCTCGACAACCTGGTCTTCGCGAGCGCTGTCGTGCCGGCGCTCTCCCGCATCGTGGTGGTCGTCGACTCGCACGCGCAGCCCGGCGACGTGGCGCACTGCCCGATCGACCCCGGGACTTCGTCGCTCGGGTTGAACACCTGGAACCTCGACACGACACCGCTCGAGATCGAGGTCCACGACACTTCGAACTACGAGTTCAACCCACCGGGCGGCGCGAACCTGACCTTCTGGGTCTCGCTCTCGGCGCAGTTCGCCGAGCCGTTCACCATCGACTACGGGACCTCCAACGGCTCGGCAACGGCCGGTGCCGACTACCAGACGACCAACGGGCAACTGACCTTCCAACCCGGCCAGACGACCAAGCTGATCCAGGTTCCGATCGTCTCCGACCTCGATGACGAGACGCCGCCGCCAACCGAGACGATGACCCTGACGCTCTCGAATCCGAGCTCGCCTTTCGTCACTCTTGCGCAGGCCGTGGCGACGGGCACGCTCCACGACGACGACAACCTCGACGGGACCTGCCACATCCTGAACTACGTCGGCGGCGGCGACCTGCCGCTGGGGCCGGTCGGCCAGCCGTACACGCCTGGCGGTCCGGTCGACCTCGAGCCCGATGGCAACCAGCAACCGGCCGATGACTATGGCTGGACGGTCCTCTCGGGCGCGCTGCCGCCCGGCATCGCCCTCTCGACCTTCGCCGGGCCCGACACCGAGCTCTGGGGACGGCTCTCGGGCACGCCGACGCAGGCGGGAACCTACGACTTCACGTTGCAGCTCTCCTGCCCTTTGGGCCCGGACCCCGGAACCGACCTGTATGAGGCGCCCTTCACCATCGTGATCGGGCCCGAAGGACCCCAGGCGCTTCTCACCCTCGCCGACGCCACGGTCGTCGAGGGCAACGACGGCTTCACCCCGGCGTTGATGACGCTCACGCTCTCGCAGGCGCTTTCCGAGACGCTACCCCTCGAAGTCGTCCTCTTCGACGGATCGGCAGCAGTGGCCGACGACGACTACCTGCAACTCCTCTCGATCCCGCAGCCGACAGAGATCGCCGCCGGCAACGCGCAGGAGACCTTCTCGCTCGACGTCGTCGGGGACCTCACGGTCGAGATGGACGAGACCTTCCTGGTGCAGATCCGTACGCCCGTCGAGCACAACGTGCTCGCCACAGCGACCGTGACGATCCTCAACGACGACGCACCGATCGCCACGGTCGACGTACCGGCACTCGACGGCACCGGGCTCACCGGGTTGGCGCTGGCCCTCGGTGGCGCGGCACTCTGGCAGCTGCGCTCCCGGCGACGCCGCAGCTGCTGATCCATCCGCACGACGTACGGCAACGGGTCGAGTGGGGCCGAACTTGCGCCCTGGGTTTCGCGTGGGGCGCAAGTTCGGCGGACGCCGCCGCCGGTCTCAAGGGGCTACGGTGGACCAACGGTCAGCGAGGCTGCGATCGAAGCCATCGGCGAAGAGCGCGCCGCGCAGCTCGAAGACGGCGCCCGCGGAGGCGAGCGGGCCGTCGTCCAACTGAGCGGTCTCGCCCGAGGCGCCGATTGCGAGGTCCGGATGGCCGTCGCCATCGAAGTCTCCGCTGGCCAGATCCAGGCCGTGGCCGTCGAAGTTGTCGAGCGCCCCAGGATGGCCGTCCCAATGCTGGGCCAAAGCCCGCGGCGGCCGGCTCGGCGACGGGAAGACGGTCGTCCATCCGGGAATGAGATAGGCCGCGCCGGCCCCGACGAACTCTCCCTTGGCGCCGAACGGATCTTGGCGTTCCTCGAACGGCGCCGCGACGACGAGATCCGCGAGGCCGTCGCGATCGAAGTCGTCCACCGTCATCACGAACCCGAACAGGTCGAACTCTTCGGGCGCTTCACCGATTCCCAGGTCCGACTGATCGAGGGTCAGGGCCCCACCGTCGGCCACGACGAAGGGGAAGTCTCCGCGAAGCACCGACACCGCACCCGCGGAGGTGAGGCCCACGCCGCCCACGATGAGCTGCTCTTGCGGCGCCGCGATCACCAGGTCGTCGCGCCCGTCGCCGTCGAGATCTCCCGCGGCGAGAGCGAAGCCGAAGTTGTCGAAGCTCTCGATCGTCTCGGATGCGCTCACGGCACTCTGCTCGAAGATCTGGTCGGATTCGAAACCGAGCGCGGTGCCCGCGCCGCTGCCGTAGAAGAGATGAACCAGGCCCGAAGAGTCGGTTCCCGCCACGGCATTGCCTTCGCCCGGCGCGGAGATCGCGAGGTCCATTACGGGCGGCCCACCCGGCCCGTTGAGGTCGCCGTTGAAGTTGCCGACGGCGAGCGCATAGCCGAAGCGGTCGGATGCCTCCGCCGTTTCGGAGACCGCGCCGGTCGCGTCGCTGGCATCCTGGTCGATCCGTCGCGCGACCGCGGAGATCCCCGCTGCGCCGCCGCGGTAGATCGCGACGAAGCCGGCCCCCTCCTGTCCCGAAACCTCGGCCGTGGGGGCGCCGATCGCGAGATCGTCGAAGCCGTCACCGTCGAAGTCCCCGGCCGCGAGCGATGCGCCGAAGCGCGCGGTGGTGAGGTTGCCGCCGAAGGTCGGCAGGACCTTCACTCCGGCGAGCGCGATTCCCTCCGACGAACCGTAGAGCACCAGGACGGCGCCGCAGTTGAGCACCTCCAGGGCGATCGGCGGCGGAGCGAGCACGGCGTCCTCCCCGGGGATTCCGATCGCGAGATCGTCGAAGCCGTCGCCGTCGAAGTCCCCCGCCGCCAGCGCGATGCCGAACTCATCGCCGTCCTCGGCATCGCCGATGAGCACGCCCGGCCAGAAGTCGGCCACGAGGCTGTCGTCGAGCGACAGGCCGAGCGGCCCGCCATACTGAACCCGGACCGCGCCGGCGTTCGGCGACGCCGCACCCTCGCGATCGAACGCGGCGAGATCGTCGTGGCCGTCGCCGTCGAAGTCGCCGGCAGCCAGAGCCGCTCCGAAGTTGTCGTTCGCGCTCGTGACGCCTTCGAGTCCGGATCCCGGAAGATCCTGCCAAACCCGGCTCCGGCTCATCGCGAGGTCTGCCCGAAGGGTGCTCCCTCCGAGAAGCAGTGCGCCGACCAGCGTACATGAGAGACCGAGGCTTCGTTTCATGGTTTCTCTCCAGGATGTGCTTCACCCACTACGCGCGCTGCGCGCGAGAAGGGGACAGACAGATTCCACCCTCCCGGAAAGCGGAGGGCTGGGGGGTTGGTAGACTCGCGGTGTGATTCCGAACGATGCGGACGGCGGCGCGGACCGCGATCCCGGCGACTTGACCGTGCTGCTGCGCGCCTGGCGGCGTGGCGACGAGGGAGCGCGCGTACAGCTGCTCGATCGGGTCTATCTCGAGCTCAAACGAATTGCCGGCGCCCAGATGCGCCGCGAGCGCCGCGACCAGACTCTCGAGGTGACAGGCCTCGTCCACGAGGCCTTCATCCGGCTCGCCGGACAGAACCGGATCGAGTGGCGCGACCGCATTCACTTTTTCGGCCTGGCCTCCACGTGCATGCGGCGCGTCCTGGTGGATCGCGCCCGCGCCCGCGCCGCGGTCAAGCGCGACCCCGAACAGGTCGTTCTGGCGGCCGCTCCGGGACGCGCCACGACCCCGGAGGAGCTGCTCGATCTCGATCGCGCGCTCGAGCGGCTCGAACGGGATCATCCCCGGCTGGCCCGCGTGGTCGAGCTGCGCTACTTCGGCGGACTCGAGCTCGCCGAGATCGCCGATGCGCTCGAGCTTTCGGAGCGCACGATCAAGCGGGACTGGAGCTTCGCGCGCGCCTGGCTGCTCGACGAGCTCTCTGCCGCACGATGAATGGGGCCGATCTGCGCGAGCTCTTCGAGCGCGCCACCGAGCTCGAAGGCACGCCCCTGGAGGAGTTTCTCGACAAGGTCGAGCGCGACCGTCCCGGGCTCGGCGCCAAGCTGCACCGGATGCTCGAGGCCGCCGGGCGCCCAGGCTCGATTCTCGACCGCGAGCTTCCCGACTTCGCCGACAACGAGGAAGAGGAAGAGGACGAGCGCCTACCCGAGCGTGTCGGGCCCTATCGCATCGTGCGCGAGATCGGGCGCGGGGGCATGGGCCGGGTCTACCTGGCCGAGCAGAGCGGTGGAGGCTTCGTCCGCCGCGTCGCGCTCAAGCGACTCGATCGACAGCGCATCTCGCCGCTGGCGTCGCGGCGATTCGCCGAAGAGGTTCGCATCCTCGCCGCGCTCGAGCACTCCGGGATCGCCCGCTTTCTCGACGGCGGTCACGATCCCGGAGTCGGGAGCTTTCTGGTCCTCGAGTTCGTCGAGGGTGAGGACCTGGTGACCCATGCGCGCCAGCGCAACCTCGATCTCGAGGCGCGTCTCCGGCTATTTCACGAGGTTCTCACGGCGGTCGACTACGCGCACAGCCAGCGCGTGATTCACCGGGATCTCAAGCCGGGCAACATCCTCGTCGGTGCCGACGGCAGACCGAAGCTGCTCGACTTCGGCATCGCGAAACTGCTCGAGCCGGAAGTGGAGAACAGGGCGGCGACGCGCACCGAGCAGCGGGCGCTCACCCCCGCGTACGCGAGTCCGGAGCAGATCCGCGGCGGCGCCGCCACGACCGCCTCGGACGTCTTCTCGCTGGGCGTCGTGCTCTACGAGCTGATCGCCGGCAGGCGGCCGTTCGATTCGACGGCCGATGGGGCTCTGGCCCTCGAACGCGCCGTCCTCGAAGAGGAACCGGCGCCGCCGTCGACAGCGGCGCGGCGACGGCCAGCGACCGTAGGCGCTGTGCCGACGACGGCGCCGCTGCGGTTGGGTCGCGACCTCGACGCCATCTGCCTCAAAGCGCTGCGCAAGGAGCCGGAGCGGCGCTATGCGTCGGCCGCCGAGCTCGCGGAGGATCTCGACCGGTTTCTCGCCGGTCGTCCGGTGCTCGCACGGCGAGGCGGTTTCGTCTACCGGGCGGGAAAGAGGCTTCGCCGTCACGGCGCAGCCTTGGCAGGGGCTGCCATGGCGGCGCTGCTCGCCGCGCTCGGCGTCCTCGGCTGGACATGGTCGAGAGGTGCGGCCGTTCGCCCGCTCTCCCACCTTGCGCCGCCGCCGGCACCGACTCTCGATCGTCTGGGCACTCTCTCCTCCCGCTTCGCCGAGCACCCACAGCGTGTCGACTACGGCCTCGAGCTCGCGCGCGCCCTGCTCGACGCCGGCCGGGGCGCCGAGGCCGCCGACGCCGTCACCCGCCTCCGCCAGTTACCGGGCGCGCTCGGGCGCGGGGCGGGGATCGACCTCGTCGAGGCCGAAGCGGCGCTCGCTACCTCGGAGTTTCAGCGCGCGCTCGCCGCCGCCGCTGCTGCGGCCGAGAGCTCTGCGGCCGCTGGAGACGGCGCTGCCGAACGCCGCGCCCGTCTCGTGGAAGCGCGGGCGCTGCTGCGTCTCGGTTCGCCAGCCGAGGTCGAGCGGCGCCTCGACGCCCTTGCGGCTGCGTCCGAGGCCGCGGGCGACGAGGCAGTCCTGGCCGAGAGCCTCTTCGTACGCGCCGACGCAGCGCGCAAAGGCGCCCGCGCCGAAGAGGCCAAGAGCCTGCTCGCCGAAGCCTTGGCGCGCGCGGAGCCGCTCGGACTCGGTCGCCTCCAGGTCGAACTGCTGGTTCTGCGCTCGCGATTGCAGGGCGAGACGGGAGAGATTGACGCCGGCCTCACCTCCGTTCACGAAGCGCGCGATCAGGCCCGCGCCATCGGCTGGCTATGGGGCGAGGGCGCGGCGCTTTCGGCCGAGGCCGCACTGCTCAACTGGAAGGGCGATGCACAGGCGTCGCACGAGCTCCTGCCCATCGCCGCCGAGAAGTTGCGCCAATCGGGAAACCGCGAAGTGCTGCTGACCGTGCTCGGCAACCTCGCAACCTCGTACACCGAACGCGCCGAGCTCGCCGCCGCGGACACCGCGATTGCCGAGGCGGAGCGGCTCGCGGTCCAGCTCGCGGTTCCGCGAGCTCGTGCACGCGTCGCGGCACTGCGCGCCTATCTCGCCGAGCAACGCGGGGACTACGCGCAGGCGCGCGCCGCCTACGACGCAGCCATTGCGCTTTCGCGCGAGGCCGACGCCGCCACCTATGTCGCCAAGTTCCTGTCGGAGCTCGCCTGGCTCGAGGCGACGGAGAATCATCCGGAACTCGCCGAGGCGCCCGCCCGCGAGGCGATTGCACTCCATCGCAAGGGCGGAGACGAGCGCGCCGCGCTCGAGGTCGAAGGCGTGCTCGCCTGGATCGCGGCGGCCCGCGGCGAACGGAAGAGCGCGCTGCGGCACATCGAACGCCTGCATCGAGAGGCCGCGGGCGGCGACTCGGAGTCGGCCCGCTTCGTGTTGCTGGTCGCCGAGGCGAAGATTCTCGAGGCGCTCGGTGAGGTGGAACCGGCGATTGCACTCCGCGAGCGCCTCGCTGATCTCGCGCGCGGCTTCGGCAACCCGTCGAGTATTCTCGCTCACCGCCTTCGAATCGCCGAGCTCCGTTCGGAAATCGGCCAGACGCCGGCGGCCCGCGAGCTCGCTGCCGAGGTTCTGGCCGAGGCCGATCGACTCGGCCTCGCCGGCATTTCACGCGCCTGCCGCAGGCTCCTCGACGGCGCACCGATCCTCTCGAGATCGATGTGAGGCTGCGAAGGGACCCCCTGAACAGCGCTCCGCGCACCGGGTCAGACTCCGAGGATCTTGCAGACCGAGCCGACGCCCAGCTCCGTCGGCTCGGCCGGAGGCAGGCAGAACGATAGACTTTCGGGGTGGAGATGCGCCCCGACAGCGAGGACCGGCGCCCCCCCTGCCTGCGGGCGTTCCCCTCCGCCTCAAGAACCGGTCGCGCTCGCGGGCGTGCGGCCAGACGCTCTCTTGGACGAGCGGCGCGGCTGGGCCTGGCGCTCCTCGTCGCCGGATGCGGCGCGTCCCCCGGCCCACCGCCCTTTCCCGATCTCTCCCGCTTCGCCGACGACTCCGGAGTCCAGGAGTTGGTCGCCGTGCGCATCGCGGGCTGCGCCAGCCGGCCCCGCGACGCCGAGCGCTGGCGAAGTCTGGGCGTCGCGCTCGAGGCCAACGAGAGGCTCGAAGAGGCGATCCCCTTCTATGCCCACGCGCTGGAGCTCGATCCGAAAAGCGCCCGCAGCGAGTACCGCCTGGCCGCCACGTTGGAGGCCGCCAGCCGCCTCGACGAAGCGGCGCGGCACTTCGCCCGCGCCGCCTCGCTGCAGCCCGAGGACAGCCTGCCCTGGCGCCGACGTGGCGGCGTGCTGCTCGCCGTCGGCGACCTGCGCGGCGCGCGCGAGGCCTTCGATCGCGCACAGGCGCTCGGCGACGGCCTGCCTGCGATCGTGGGCCTCGCCGAGGTAGAGCTCGCCTCCGGCCAGATGAAGGAGGCGCTCGCGCGGCTGCTGCCGCACGAGGGGCAGGCCGCGCAGTGGCCGCCCCTCGCCGCCGCGCTCGCTGCCGCCCTCCGCGCCAACGGCGAGCGCGACCGGGCGGCGAGTCTCGCGCCAACGGAGGGCGCTCTCGGCGGCTGGCCGGATCGCTGGGACGAGGAGCTCCTGGCGTCGAAAGCGAGCCTCGCCGGAGGCCTCGAGCTTGCGGCGCGCGAGCTCGCTCTGGGGCGCGCCGGTGCGGCGGTCGTCCGGATGGAGGCGCTGCGCTCGCGCTACGGCGAGCGCGGCCCGATCCTGGCCCTGCTCGGTGGTGCGTACCTTGCGGCGAACCGGCTCGACGACGCGGAACGGACCCTGTCCGAGGCCCGCCGCATCGGTCCGGAACAGTACGCACTGGCGCTCAACTCCGCGGCCGTCGAACACCTGCGGGGGAGGCCCGGGAGCGCTCTCCCCTTTGCGCTCCGGGCTCTCGAGCTTCAGCCGGACTCTGCCAAGGCCGCAGAGCTCGCCGGAACGATTCTCGCCGGGACGGGGCGGCTCGAGGAGGCCGCCGGGCACTTCGCCCGCGCCCGCCGTCTGGCGCCCGGCAAGCTCGAGCTCCTGCTGCGTGCTGCCGAGATTGAAGCGCGCCTCGCCCGTTGGAGCGAGGCCGCCGGGACTTACCGCGCCGCCCGCACCCTGGCGCCGACACGGGCGGATCTGCCTCTCGCCGAGGCGCAGTGCGCGGCCAAGGCCGGAGAACGCGCGGCCGCCGAGCGTGCGCTCGCCGACGCCGGGCGATTGGGGGCCCGCCCGGAAGACGTGGCGCGCGTCGCCGAGCTGTTGCGGAGACTCGAATCCTGAGAATCGCCCCGGCCCTCTCCGTCCTCGTCGCGTTGGGCGCCGCTGCCTGCGCACGCTCGCCGGCCGCGCCGACCCCGGAGCAGACGGACGCAGCACCCGCCTGGTTCAGCGAAGAGGCGGCGCCGCGCGGGCTCGACTTCGTCTACCGCTCCCGCCACCAGGAGCGGCGCCTGTTTCCGCAGATCATGGGCGGCGGCCTGGCGCTCGCGGATTTCGATGACGACGGCGACCTCGATCTCCTTGCCGGCCAGACGGCGGGCCTGGGAGCGTCGGGAGCGCGCGATTGCACCCGGTTCTTTCGCAACTCCGGTGCTGGCCGGTTCGTCGACGACACCCGTGCGGCGCTCGGCGAGCTCTGCGGCGAAGACATGGGATTCGCGCTCGGCGACATCGACGGCGATGGCGATCTCGATGTCTACCTGACGCGCGTCGGCACCAATGCGATGCTCGAGAACGATGGCGCCGGTCACTTTCGCGACATCACCGCCGCGAGCGCCACGGGGATCTCGGGCTGGAGCACCGGCGCCGTGTTCTTCGACGCCGAAGGCGACGGCGACCTCGACCTTTTCGTCGCGCGCTACATCGAATGGGATGCTGCCCGCGAGCTCGACTGCCGCAGCGCGAGCGGTCTCCCTGACTACTGCAGCCCGCAGAGCTACGACGCCCCGGCCCCGTCAGCGCTGCTGCGCAACGACGGCGGGCGGTTCGTCGACGTGAGCGCCGCCTCGGGCATCGCAGCGCTGCGCGGCACCGGCCTCGGTGTCGCCGCTGCCGACCTCGACGGCCGCCCCGGCCCGGAGATCTTCGTCGCCAACGACGGCATGCCGAACCGCCTCTGGCGGCGCGAGGCGGACGGCACCTATCTCGACATGGCGGCCGAGCTGGGCTGCGCCGTGGGACGAGAGGGCGTGCCGAAAGCCGGGATGGGGGTGGCGATCGCCGATCTCGACGGCGACGGCGACTCGGATCTTCTGGTCGGGAACCTCCGCCAGGAGGCCGATTCGGTCTTTCTCAACGACGGCACCTACTTCAGCGACATGACCGTGCGCGCCGGACTCGGCGCGACCTCGCGCGCCTTCACCCGCTTCGGCCTCGGCCTGATCGATTTCGACCAGGACGGGCGGCTCGACCTCTATCAGGCGAACGGCCGCGTCACGCTCGCCGAGGACGCCGGGCAGGGGGATCCGTTCGCCGAATCGAACCTGCTGTTTCGCGGACTCCCCGGCGGCCGCTTCGCGGAGGTTCTGCCGCGCGGCGGCACCCTCGAGCCGCTCGTCGCCACCAGCCGCGGCGCAGCCTTCGGCGACGTCGACGGCGACGGGGCGATCGACATCGTGGTCGC
Source organism: Acidobacteriota bacterium (assembly GCA_052035735.1). GTDB lineage: Bacteria > Acidobacteriota > Thermoanaerobaculia > Multivoradales > JAGPDF01 > JAGPDF01. The sequence continues at coordinate 10,525 of JBPOHI010000065.1, read as the reverse complement.
GAACCGCGACGCGCCGCTTTCGCTGCTGCGCAACCTCGCTCCCGGGCGCGGCCACTGGGTGCTGCTCGACCTCCGCGAACGCTCGGGCGCTCCGGCAATCGGCGCGCGCCTCGAAGCGCGCGTCCACGGCGCCCTGCTCTTGCGCGAGGTCCGGAGCGCTTCGAGCTACCTTTCGGCGAGCGACCCGAGGATCCATCTCGGTCTCGCCACGGAGCGCGAGGTCGAGGGGATTCGAGTCACCTGGACCGACGGCGAATCGACCACCTTCCCCACCCTGCCTGCGGATCGGGTCCACCGGTTGCAGCGGCCTCACTGACCGCTCAGCCTGGCGCCGCGAAGGACGCCGAAGCACGCAATGCCGCTCTCTCCGTTCTTTCCGAAGGACCCGGTCGCGAGCTTCGGCAGGCACCTCCTCACGCCGTCGCGCACCCTGCCGGCACGAGGCGCGCCGCGATCGAGAGGCGGTTCCAGGCGTTGATCGCCGCCACCGCGAGCGTGAGATCGGCGAGCTCCCGCTCGCTCCACTGCTGACGCACTTCGGCGAACAGCGCGTCGGGGACATGGCCGGCGGAGATCGCGGTAACCGCCTCCGTCCAGGCGAGTGCGGTGCGCTCGCGTTCGCTGTAGTACGGGCTCTCCCGCCAGGCGTCGAGGCCGTAGAGTGGACGCTCGTCGACCCCCAGAGCGCGCAGGTCCTTCCAGTGGCTGTCGATGCAGTAGGCACAGCCGTTCAGTTGCGAGGCGCGCAGGCGTACGAGGTGGAGGATGCGAGGCTCGAGGCTCGCGTCGGCGAGGTAGTTGTCGATCGGTTCCATGGCGTCGTAGACGCCAGGGGCGACGCGGGAGTAATCGAGGCGGCTCTTCATGAGATCTCCTTTTCGAGGTTTCTGGTCAGTGATGCAGGAGGCGGACGCCCGCGGCCGCGACCAGCGCGCCGAGGATCGAGATCGCGGCAACCTCTTCGCCGCGGACGAGTGTGCCGAGGAGGAGGGCGATGCCGGGGATGAGAAAGTTGACCGACGAGGCGCGGGTCGCGCCGAAGCGCGCCGCGGAGATGGCGAGCAGCGCATAAGCGACCCCCGTTCCCAGCGCGCCCAGGGCGAGAAGCGCCAGCAGCGGGCGTGGGCTCCAGCGCGCCGCTGCAAGCTCCGGCAGGCCGAGCGGCAGCGACAGCCCGAGCGCTACCAGTTGCGCCCGCCAGAGCACCGGCAGCACACCGTAGCGCTGCTGCACGGCCCGTGCGACCGGCAGGGCCAACGCGAGGCTCGCCAGAGCGGTGAGGATGAGGGCCAGCCCGAGGAGACTGCTCTGGCCCTCGCGGACCATCGGTGCGGCGACGAGCAGCGTGCCGACGAGGCCGACGCCGAGTCCGGTGAGCTCGCGCCGCCCCGGGGCCCGACGTTCGAGCGCCGCGGCGGCGATGGCCGTGAGCAGCGGCAGCGCGCCGTTCAACATGCCGGTGAGCGCCGAAGAGACGCGCTGCTCGGCGAAAGGGTAGAGAGTGAGCGGCAGCGCGAACCAGATCGCGCCGAGCAGCGCGATCGCCGGCCAGGCCGAAATCGGGATCGCCCGCCGGGATGCAGGCAGCAGCGCCAGGGTCGCCGCACCGGCGAGGAGGCGAAAGCAGGTGAGACCGAACGGCTGCACCGCGGAAAGCCCCTCGGCGATGAAGAGGAAGGAGGCGCCCCAGATCGTCGCCGGTGCGAAGAGGAGGACCAGCGTGACGAGCTGCGACGCTCGCGGCCCTTCGGCGTCGATGGGCGCGGTGAGCGCCGGCGCGAGCGCCTCCGCCGTTCCCGGCGCGCTCACCGTCGCCCTCCACGATCTTCGGTCCTGGTTGCTGCTGCGCCGGCATGCGATGCCATCGAAGCTCTCCTTTCAGGGCGAAGACTACGGTCATGTTGACCACTCTATAAGGTCCATTTATGCTGTTTGGACTGGACCACTTTCATGGCCAAGAAGACCTCCACCCTGCCCCTCTCGCTGCCGACGGACACTCTGGGTCAGCCCGCCTATCGATCGATCTACGGCGCGTTGCGCGAGGCGATCCTCACCGGGAGCCTGCTCCCGGGCGCCCGCCTGCCTGGCACACGCGAGCTGGCCCGCGAGCAGGGCGTCGCGCGCGGCACGGTCGTGAGCGCCTACGAGCTCCTGCTCGCGGAGGGGTACGTCGAAGGCAACGTCGGATCGGGCACCTACGTCGCGCGCGCGCTGCCAGACGACTTTCTCGAGATGTCGCGTCACGCCGTGCCCAAGGGTCGCGCGAGCATCTCGGAGACGCTTGGACTATCCGACTTCGCGCGGCGTGTGCGGCGCTTCTCCGCCAACGAGATGCGTCCGGTGCGAGCCTTCCGCGCCGACCTGCCGGCGCTCGATCTCTTCCCGACGGCGCTCTGGGCGCGCCTCGCCTCCCGGCGCGCCCGGCGGCTCTCCGCGAGCCAACTTCTGGGCTGCGACCCGTTGGGCTTTCCGCCGCTACGCGCCGCGGTCGCCGACTACCTCGCGACTTCGCGCGGCGTGCGCGCGAGCGCAGACCAGGTCGTCATCGTCAGCGGGGTGCAGGAGGCGCTCGCCCTCGCCGCGCGACTGGTGCTCGACCCCGGCGACTGCGCCGCCGTCGAGGAGCCCGGCTACGCCGCAGCCACCTCTGCCTTCGAGGCGGCCGGCGCCCGCATCCGCGCGGTGGCGGTCGATGACGAGGGGCTCCGACTCGACCGTCGCGCCCTCTCCGGAGCGCGGATCGTCTACCTCACTCCCGCGCATCAGTATCCCCTCGGCGTGACGATGAGCCTGGCGCGACGGCTCGCGCTGCTCGACTGGGCGGCGGGAACCGGTGCCTTCCTCCTCGAGGACGACTACGACAGCGAGTACCGCTACTCCGGGCGGCCGATCCCGGCGCTCCAAGGGCTCGACGAACGCGGCGTCGTGCTCTTCGCGGGGAGCTTCAACAAGGTGCTCTTTCCAGCGCTCCGTCTCGGCTACCTCGTCGTCCCGCCGGGCTTCCTCGACGCGGCTGCGGCGAGCATCTCGATTACCACCCGCCACCGCCCTCTGTTCGAACAGCTCGTGCTCCTGGACTTTCTCGCCGAAGGTCACTTTGGGCGCCACCTGCGCCGCATGCGCGGGATCTACGCCGAACGACTCGACACCCTCGTCGAAGGGGTGCGCAGGGAGCTCGCGGGCCGGCTCGCGCTCTCGCCCGTCGAGGCGGGCCTGCAAACCTCCGCGCGGCTCCTGGACGGAACCTCCGCCGCGCGCGTGGTCGCCGCGGCGGCGCGGCACGACGTCGAGCTGCTGTCGCTCGCGCGCTACTACCGCGGCACGCCCGGACCCGAAGGCCTGCTGCTCGGCTTCGCCGCCGCCGAACCGGCCGAGATCCGCCGCGGAGTGGAGGTCCTTTCACGGGTGCTCGAGGCGGAAGATCGGCAGGTCCGCAAGGAGACCGGCTAGTCCCATCCGCAGAGCAAGACGATTGCGGCATCGTCGGATTCGAAGCCGTCGAGAAGGAGCGGCGGATGGCGGGCGACAATGGAGTACATTCCCCCACCATGGCCGACTGCAGCGATCTCGAGCGCTACCGCTGGACCTGCGAGCGTGCGCTCGCCTGGCACGGGAACCGGAGTGCCGCGGAGCTCCTGGCCGAGATCCCGCCCGACGCGGGCGTCGACCGCTACGGCGCGGGCGGCGCGGTCGAGGCACTCGAGGACGAGATGCGCACCGTCCTCGGCAAGCCTGCCGCGGTCTTCATGCCCTCGGGCACCATGGCCCAGCAGATCGCGCTGCGGATTCACGCGGAGCGGCGCGGCCTGCGGAGCGTCGCGTTCCATCCGACATGTCACCTCGAGCTCCACGAGGAGAGGGCCTACGAACATCTGCACGGCCTCTCGGGGTTCCCGATCGGCGATGCGCGCGAGCTGATCACGCTCGACGACCTGCGCGGCCGCCCCGAACCGCTCGCGGCGGTCCTCTTCGAGCTCCCGCAGCGCGAGATCGGTGGCCGCCTGCCGGGGTGGACCGACCTCGAGGAGCAGGTCGCCTGCGCGCGCGCCGGAGGCGCCGCCGTGCACCTCGACGGCGCGCGGCTGTGGGAGTGCACGCCCTACTACGGCCGCTCGCCCGCCGCCATCGCGGCGCTCTTCGACACCGTTTACGTCTCGCTCTACAAGGGGCTCGGCGGGCTTGCCGGTTGCTGCCTGGCGGGCGAGGCGGACGTCATCGCGGAGGCCCGTCTCTGGCGAAAACGGCACGGCGGCACGCTCTTCGGGCTTTGGCCGCATGCCGCGTCGGGTCTGGCGGCGTTGCGCAAGCGCCTGCCGCTCATGCCGCAGTACTTCGAACACGCGCTGGCGATCGCTGCGTCCCTCCGCGCTCTCAGCGGAGTCACCGTCGTTCCCGATCCGCCGCAGACACCGATGATGCATCTCCACCTGCGCGTCGGCGAGGAGGCCTTCCTTGCCGCCGCGCGCCGCATGGCGGAGGAGCAGAGTCTCTTCACCTGGTCACGAACTGCGGCCGGAGAGACGCCAGCGATCCGCGTCGTCGAGCTCGCGGTAGGCGATGCGACGCTCGGCTTCGCACCGCACGAGGTGTCGGAGATCGTGCGCCGGCTCGTATCGGGCGATGAAAGCGGCGCGCAGGTCCGGGGGTAGGATCGGCCGCAGGATGCTCGGAGCGCGCGATCGACCCCGGTCCGGCCCGCCAGGCGTGTCGTGGAAAGGACGCTGGTGGCCGGCCGCGATGCGACTCCCGCCGGCGCTGCCCTCGACGCACACGGCGCCGCGCATCGCTCCGAAGCACGCCCTGCTGCTCAATCCGTTCTACCCGAAGGACCCGGTCGCGAGCTTCGGCAAGCACGTCCTCACGCCGTCCCTCGCCCTCACCAGCCTGGCCGCAGCGACGCCTGCGGACTGGACGGTCGCCTACTGGGACGAGAACCTCCTCCAGGGTCCGCCACCCCTCGAGCCGTTCCCCCGCGTCGTGGGCATCACCGTGCATCTCACCTTCGCGGCGCGGGCCTACGAGCTCGCCGCCTGGTACCGCGCGCGCGGCGCACGCGTCGTTCTCGGCGGACTGCACGTCACCTCCTGCCCCGACGAGTGCGCCGAGCATGCCGACGCGATCGTCGTCGGCGAAGGCGTCGGCGTCTGGGAGCGGATCCTGCGCGACGTCGAGGGCGATCGCCTGGAGGGGGTCTACAGCGGGAGCTACCGCGAGCCCTACCGGAACGAGCCGGCGCCGCGGCGTGACCTCCTGCCGCGCGACAGCTTTCTCACCACCAGCAGCCTGATCGCGACGCGCGGCTGCCACAACCGCTGCGACTTCTGCTACCTCTCGACCGAGGGACTCCATCTTCCGTACCAGACGAAGCGCCCGGCGCAGATCGCCGCCGAGATTCTCGCCGACGACCAGCCCTACGCCGTCTTCGTCGACAACAACCTGGGTTCGAAGCGCGAGTACCTGCGCGAGCTCTGCCGCGCGCTCGCGCCGCTCGAGCGGATCTGGAGCGCCGCCATCTCGATCGACACCACGGACGATCCGGATCTCGTCCGCGAGATGGCGCTCGCCGGCTGCACCGGCGTCTTCGTCGGCTTCGAGTCGCTCGACGCCGACAACATCGCCGACTCCGGCAAGCGCAGTCCGCGCCCGGACGACTACGCGCGGCGCGTCGCGCTCCTCCACGACCACGGCATCCAGGTCAACGCGAGCTTCGTCTTCGGCTTCGATCACGACGGCCCGGGGGTTTTCGCTCGGACGGTCGAGTGGATCGAGGCGAACCGGTTGGAGTGCGCGACCTTCCACATCCTGACGCCCTATCCGGGGACCCCGCTCTTCGCCCGCCTCGAGGCCGAGGGGCGGATCCTGCACCGCGACTGGACGCTCTACGACACCGCGCACGTCGTCTTCCGCCCCAAGGGGATGACGATCGCCGAGCTCGCAGAAGGCTACGCCGAGAGCTACCGGCGGCTCTTCTCGCACCGCTCGATCTGGCGCCGCCGCCCCGCCGACCCGCGCGCAGTGCCGGCGTATCTCGCCGGCGCCTACCTCTACAAGCGCGCCAACCGGCTCTGGTACTTCATCATCCGCCACCGCCTGACCGCCCGCCTCTGGCGCCCACTCGTCGAGTGGAGCCGCCGTCGCCACCTCCGCTTCCGCGAACGGCTCCGCCAGCGGACCGACCCCGCCTCCCCCCGCCGCGCCGCGACACCACTCGCCGGTGGGGTGTAGCGGCGGGGCCTGCGCCCCGGCCAGCTCCGTGGGCGCCGGCCGGGCGAAACAGATGCGGCAGATCAGGGCACGGTCGCCGACCAGGCGGAGGTGTTGCCGGTTCCGAAGCCGTCGGCGAAGAGCGGCCTCACTTCGTCCATTCCGAGGTCGAAGATCCCGCCGACGGGCCCAGGGCTACCGTTGCCGTTCGCGGCCAAGTCGAAGCCGCGGGCCTCGTGATCGCGATCCTCATGCAGCGGCGAGTAGAGCGAGGTGTCGCAAAAGTCGATCGCCGGTGACGAGATCTGCAGGCGGAGGTTTCCGGTGGTCGCCTGTACGAAGAGGGGATCACTGGTGTCGATGAACGAGCTGCCGAGTCCTGTGCTGTTCGAGACGATGAGGCAATCGGCCTCGGTGATCGTCGACCCGCCGGCGACGACGACCGGGAGGTTCGGGAAGAAGATGCTCGAGTTGAGGGTCGCCGTCGAGCCTCCCGTGAGGGCAAGAGGACTCGTCTCCTGCTCGCCGTCGTAGACGTTGTGCGAGGCGGTGACGAAGGCGATCGACAGGTGGGCGCCGCTCGCTCCCTCGAAGAGTGCGTCGGCCTCGAGGTTGTTCCAGAGCTGGACCCCCTCGACGGTGATCGTCGAGCCGGCGCCAGTGGCGTAGAGCACGCTGCCGTTGTTGGAGGCGGCATTGACCGAGTTTTCCTCGATGAACGTCTGGTAGATCTCGATGTCGGCCCCGCTTTCGGCCCAGGCGGCGGCGCCCGGAACGGCGAGGTTGTTCTGGGTCACCTGGTTGCCCGAGAGACTCGAGCACCGCCCCTGGTCGAAGCAAGTGCTGCTCACCCGATCGAGCAGGATCTTCGCACCGAGACTGGCCCACAGTCCGCCGCCTTCGAGGCCGGCGACGTTCGCATTGACGTGGGCGTTGCGCACGGTGACCGTCGTGGCTGCGCCCGTGGCGTAGATCCCGCCCCCCTGGTCGGTTGCATCGTTCGAATCGACCCGGGTACCAAATCCCCCGGACTGGACGCCATCGACCAGGACGGTCGCGCTGCTGCTGGCGTAGATGCCACCGCCGAACGAGGCTGCGTTGCCGACGATCCAGCTGCTCGCGAGGATGTTCATCGTGCAGCTCGAGCCCGCCACGACGCCGCCTCCAGCCACAGCCGAGTTGTCATGCACGTGCGCCGCGGTGAAAACCTGCGCGCCGGTGAGGCAGGAGATGCCAGAGTCAAGGTTGAAACCGACCTCGCTGTTCACGTCGAGGCTCAGTTCTGCGCCATCGACGACCGCGGCTCCGCCGCCGCCGTTGTTATTCAGCCGGCTGCTCTGCGCGACGACCTGCCCTCCCCCTACCACGCGCAGCCCCTCGGCCCCGGAGTCTTTGAGCTCGAGTCCGCGAATCGTGACCTCGGAAGTCGCTTGCAGGGAAGTGTCGACCTCGATCACCGGATTCCCGGCCTGGCCGGAGAGAACCGTCTGCCCAGACGGCGTGACGTCGGAGCAAGTGTCATATCCACCGGCCAGGGTGAGCGGCCCGACTGTCGCTGGGCTCCAATCGGTGAGATGGAGGTACTGATTGGTGTAGGTCAGGTTCCTGGCGATCCGGACTTCGTCGGCCCCGGCCGGAAGGGCGGCAAAAAGCGCCGCGGAGATACTGGCGTGGGTGCAGGCGCCGTCGGAGCCCACGGTGAAGATCGTCGCCGGGAGGGGAGCTGCTGCAAGACCCAGAAGGAGGAGCATCATGCTGAAGATGGCGGAGAGCGTCGCGAAACGGGAGCTTGAAGGGTGCATTCTGGCCTCGCAGTTTGAGTGTTCATGGGGCTCCACGCCGTTTCTCGGCGGAACCTGACAGGAGCCCGCGCGATGAGGCAGGCCCTCGGAAGGGAATCTGCGCTAAGGTCCGCCAGTGGCCGCCGCGCGAGGGGAGCTCACCCAGGCGATCGAACGAGCCCGGGCGGGGGAAGCGCCGGCACTCGATCAGATCGTCGCGCTCCTCTACGAGGAGCTGCGGTCGGCGGCGCATGCGCAGCGGCGCCGGCTGCACGCCGCTGGCCTCGATACGACCGCGCTCGTCCATGAGACCTACCTCCGCCTGTCGCAGGCCGAGGAGGTGAGGGTCGCCGATCGCGAGCACTTCCTCGCGCTCGCCAGCCGCGCGATGCGTCAGGTCCTGATCGACGAGCTCCGCAGGCGCTCGCGGCAGCGCCGCGGCGGCGGCTCGGAGCCGCTCACGCTCGGCGCGGTCGACCTGCTGCCGCCACGCGCGGCCGAGCCCGAGCGGCTCCTCGATCTCGACCGGGCGCTCTGCGAGCTCGAGGCCTCCGAGCCCCGCCTGGTTCGCGTCCTCGAGTGCCGCGTCTTCGGCGGCATGAGCGAGGAGGAGATCGGCGTTGCGCTCGACTGCTCCTGGCGCACGGTCCATCGCGACTGGATCAAAGCCAAGGGCTGGCTGGCCCTCCGCCTCGGCGCCGTCGCCGGCTAGACCGGGCGCGCCCTACCAGCCGGCAGTGTCCCCGGATTCGAAGCCGTCACCGAAGACTTCCGCCTGCCACTCGTCGGCCCCCACGTCGTAGGGTCCGAGGAGGTTGCCGAAGGTCGGATCGTCGTAGCCGCGCCCCTGGCCTTCGATATCGGATCTCGTCGGCGTGTACGTCGAAGTGTCACAGAAGTCCTCGGCCTCGGAGTATCGAAACAGCGCGTAGTCGTTCGGTAGCGAGAGACGGAAAATCAGCGCCGGATCGGCAATCGTGGCGATCCCCAGACTCCCCACCGGCAGCGAAGCCGCTTCGCGGACGATGGCGCAACGCACCTGGGTCGCCGGCGAGACCGCGGTAAAGGTGTGATTCGCCTGGACGATCGACGACTGCAGCGACATCGAGAACGCGTTGGCAACCTCGAAGGTCGCCGTCGAAGCACCGGAGGTCCCTTCGACGATCGTCGTGTGAGCGACCGTCACTGTCGCCGAGACACCCGCACCGATCCGCGAGGATTCGACGCCGGTGAAGCCGTTCGGATCGTTGTCGTAGATCTCCGATCCTTCGACCAGCAGGTTGGCTCCGGCGCCAAGTGCCCCGAGAGCCGCGGCTCCGCTCGCGACCTTGGTGTAGTTCTCGGTCACAGTGGTGCGAAGGACCCTGGCCACGCCCCCGGCCCCGACGACCAGCCCCCCACCGTAGGAGTAGGTGTAGTTCGTCCGGATCCTGGAGCAGCCCCTTCCCCGCCGGCAGTGGTCCGGATCCTGGTCCATCTCGAAGACCGCCCCGGCGGCGACCGCGGCCCCGCCTCCCGCTCCAGTGGCGCTATTGCCCCAGAGATCGCCGTTGGCGATGAGGGCCTCGGTTCCCGCTCCTTCGACGTAGATGCCGCCGCCGCTGCCGCCGGCCCCATTGGAAGAGACTCGGGCCGGATCGTCGGGGTGGGCGCCGAGGGCGTGAAACGTTGCGCCGTTGACCGCCGCGACGCCCCCTCCGTTACCGGTGATGGCGCTGTTCTCGTAGATGTCCGAGTAGCCGTGCGGGCCGGCGGCCGCCTCGACCCAGGTCGTAAAGGTGAGGTCGCAGGCGTCGAGGTAGATTCCCCCTCCGGACTGCTGCGCGCTGTTGCCCCCGACCCCCGATCCCGATTCGAGCACGATCTGACCTCCGGCTTCACAGTAGATGCCGCCGCCGTCTCCCGGGCTCGCCGTTCCGCCGTAGATGGCCGAATGAAAGCGCACTTCGAGGCGGCTGTTCGCGCCGCTCAGGTGGACGTTGCCGCCGTCGACGGCGTGACCGCTGGCGAGACTCGCGTACCAGAGCTCGACGGCGCCGTTGTCCTCGATCTTGAGCGGCCGCCCCGCGCCGGGGTCCATCGCGATGGAGACCGTGTCGAGGCGGAGGCGGCCGCTGGCCCCGGCACTGGGGCCGAAGACCCGGAAGGCGTCGTGCGCGCCGGTGACATCGAAGACCGGGCGATTGACGGAAGGCACCGGGTTGCCGCAGGTGCTGTACCCTCCGATGACGGTGATGTCATCGTTGGTCACCTCCACCAGCGCGGTCAGTGGGTAGTGGGCGCTTCCGCCGGCGATCCGAATCGTGTCGGGCGTAGGGCCGTTGGCGAGCGCAGCCGCGAAGGCAGCGCCGACCGAGGCGTGGGTGCAGGGACCGGAACTTCCGACCCAGTAGTCCGCGGCCTGAAGCGGCCCGGGCAGCCAAACGCCGACGAGCGCGAGGCCGCCGAGAAAGGCCGCGAAGAGCGGCGAGTTAGCAGGCCGCCGGTTGAATCGTCCTACCGTCTTCATCGTGAGCATGGCGCGTGGGCTCCCTCCTGAT
>JBPOHI010000286.1:0-5540 GCA_052035735.1 Acidobacteriota bacterium | reverse complement strand
GCGACTTACCAGGAGCAGCCGTAGGCCGAGACCTGCATCTTCGCGATCTCCGTCGCCTCGCGGCAGGCCGCGGCGAGGCCGGCCTTGCCTTCGGGGGTCGCGATGGCGCGCTTCCATGCGTCGCGCGTGGCGTCGAGCGCGACCTTGACCTGCTCGCGCGCCTCGCCGCTCACCTTGGTCGCGAGGCAGGCGTCCCACTTGCGCAGGTAGTCGTCGCATTCCGCGACACCGGTTTCACCTGGCGCTGCGACCGGAGTCGTGCTCGCGACCGGCGTGGTTGCTGGAGCGGCGGGTGCCGCAGTTTCGCTCTTCGACTGACAGCCCAGGGCGGCGATGACGAGCAGTAACAGGACGATGTGGCGCATGGATCTCCTCCGGCGGTTGTGTGGGTCGGACCTCTTCCCCGGACCCGGGTTTCGAGTCCTGGGTTCATACCCTGATACGCCGAATCCTCCCTGGACGTGCCACGAGGAGGTGGAAGGGATCCCGTCCGCAGGTCCCGTCGTCGTGAGACGGGACCTGCGGACGGCAATGCGAAACCGCAGACCTCAGGCGATGCGCTTGCGCCGCAGGATCGCGATCGCGAAGCCTGCGAGGAGCAGCGTCAGAGCTCCGAATCCGAACGCCGAGAGCGCCGGAATCTCGACCACCGACGGCGGCAGCCCGACGGTGATATCGGTCGGGTCGGCCCCACCAGGGACGTTCGGGTCGTCGGTCGTGCCGGTCGACTCGTTGGTACCGTTGCCGTCCGCATCGAAGTTGAAGAGACCCTGGTTCGAGATCGTCTGGCCGTTGGTGCCGGCGTCGATGGTGGCCTCGATGCTGATCGAGAAGAAGCCGCCGCTCGCAGCGATCGAGCCGTTCCAGGTGACCGTGTTTCCCACTGTGCCGATCGTGCCGCTGGTCGCCGTCGCAGTGACCAGCGTCAGACCGGCGGGCAGGGTATCGGTGAACTCGTCGCCCGGGTTGTCGAGCTGCGTCCCCGAGCCGTTATTGGTCAGGACGATGTTGTAGAAGATCGAGTCCCCCGGCTCATACGGCGGGCTGCTGATCACCGACTTGGTGGCCGTCACCGCCGCCGCCGAGGCGACGGCGGTGGTGTCGGTGGCGGAGTTGTTGCCCGGCGTCGGATCGGTGAATCCACCCGGTACCGAAACCGTCGCGGTGTTCGAGAGGGTGCCGAGGAACGCGCCGCTGATGGTGCCGTTCACCGTGTAGGTCACCGTGCCGCCGGCGGGCAGGTTGACGGTGTCGGCGATATTGCCTGCGCCGGCCGCGGTGCAGGTGCCGCCTCCGGCGCCGACGCAGGTCCAGGTTACGCCGGTGTAGGCGGCCGGGAACGTGTCGCTGACGCTGGCGCCGGTCGCCGCGGTGGGCCCGGAGTTGCTCGCGACGAGGGTGTAGGTCGTCGCCTGGCCCGGCGACGCGTTGACCAGCCCGTCGGTCTTGGTGATCGCGAGGTCGGACTGGAGCGTCACGCTGTCGGTGTCGGTGGCGCTGTTGTTCGCCGTGTTGGGATCGGTGGCCCCCGCCGGAGCGGTGACCGTCGCGGTGTTGGACACCGTGCCGGTCGCCGAGCCGCTTACCGTCGCGTTGACCGTGAAGGTCACCGAGCCGCCGACGGGGAGGTTCACGGCCTCGGCGATGTTGCCCGCCCCCGCCCCCGTGCAGGTGCCGCCGCCCGCCCCGGCGCAGGTCCAGGTGACGCCGGTGAGCACCGCGGGGAAGGTGTCGGCGACCGCTGCGCCGGTGATCGAGGACGGACCGGCGTTGGCAGCGACGATTGTGTAGACCACCGCCTGCCCCGGCAGGACGGCCGTGACACCGTCGGTCTTGGTGATCGAGAGGTCGCCCTCGGCCGCCAGGGTGTCGATGTCCGTGGCGCTGTTGTTACCCGTTGCCGGGTCGGTGATCCCCCCGGCCGTGGTCACCGTCGCCGTATTGGAGAGGGTTCCGGTGGCGGACGGCGAGATGTTGCAGGTCGACGTGTAGGTGACGCTGCCGCCGGCCGGGAGGTTGGCGACATCGTTGAGGTTGCCCGCCGTCGGCCCTGCCGTACAGATGCCCCCGCCCGCCCCGACGCAGGTCGTGCTGCAGCCGCTGAGGCTGGCCGGGAAGGTGTCCGCCACGGTCGTGCCCGGCGCATTCGACGGGCCGGCGTTCGAAGCGGTGAGGGTGTAGGTGACGGGCGTTCCCGACACCTCGGTGGCCGCGCCGTCGGTCTTGGTGATCGCGACGTCGGCCTGCGGCGCCAACGTGTCGGTGTCGGTCGCCGAGTTGTTCCCCGGAACCGGATCGGTGACGCCGCTCGAAACGGTCGCCGTGTTCGAGAGTGTCCCGGTCGCACCGGCGCTGATCGCGCAGGACGCCGTATAGGTGACCGAGCCGCCGACCGGCAGGTTGACGGCGTCGTTGATGTTGCCCGCCGTCGGACCGGCCGTGCAGGTGCCGCCGCCTGCGCCGACGCAGGTCCAGGTGCAGGTGAGGATCGCCGGGAACGTGTCGGCGACGGTCGCGCCGGTCACCGGATCGGCGCCCGCGTTCGACGCCGTGATGGTGTAGGTCACGGACCCGCCCGGTGTGGCCGTGACGACGCCGTCCGTCTTGGTGATGGAGAGATCGGCGGAGGCGGCGCGGCAGCCGGTGACCGAAACGTCATCGATCGCCACGCCGGCGAGCGCCACCGTGTTGTCGCCGTCGGCGTGGAACCTGACCTCGGAATTGAGCCCCGCCAGGCTGTCGGCGCGGCGGGAGAAGACGCCCCAACCGGCGGTCGCGCCCAGGTTGACCGCCGGATTTCCGGGCGCGTCGGTCATCGTCGCTCCGAGCCACTCGAACAGACGCACCGGCGTCGCGCCGCCGACCTGCTGGAAGTCCACGAAGTAGTGATCGAACGAGGCGTTCTCCATCTGGTAGCGCTGCGCCCAGGTCACCACGATCGGCGCCGAGAGGCCGGCGAGGTTGATGTTCGGCGACAGCAGATCCTGCGAGCTGTTGAGCTCGTAGCTGCCGTCGAGGTCGGTCTTCCAGCAGTTCACCCCGCTGTTGCAGTTGTTGAACGCCGCGAGCGGGGGCGGATTGCCGGTCGTCGTGGCGAGCGTCGCCGGCAGACCGAGCTCCCACTCGTCGAGCGTGCCCGCATGGGTGAATCCGGCCGCGCCGCTCTCGAAGTCGGTGGCGAAGACCGTCGTCGGAACGAAGCCCGGCGCACAAGTGGGAGGAGGCGGCGGCTCGCAGATCCGCAGCGACCAGGCGGTCAGGGTGCCGCCGTTCGCGTTGTTGACGTCGTCACGCAGGTCGAGGGTCCAGACGCCGCCGGCGTTCTCGCCGTCGAACCAGTCGAGCCGGTAGAGGAGCTCGGGCTTGTACTGAATACCGCGCAACGCGGTGTAGGAGGGAGTCACCCCCGCCTCGTCGTCGAAGAGGGTGTCCATCTGGGCCTGGCCGCTGAGCGCGTTGGAGCCGATGTCGGTGAACAAGCCGTTGTCGTTGCCCGAAGGCGATCGCAGATGCGCGTCGATCTCGGTCATGAGCACGTGATTCAGCACGACTTCGACGTCGAGGTCGGCGATCCGCGGGTTGCCGGGAACGGTGATCGTCGAGCTCACCAGCCCGGTGGCCGGTCCGATCGTCTTCGGCACATCCGTGCTGGTGTAGGTGGTGCAGTTCACCCCTTCCGCGGTCGCGGGGTGAATACTCACGCTCAGGTGATAGGTCGCCGTCGGGCCACCGGTGGCCGCGGTCGCGGAATCGACGAAGGCAAAGTAGGTCCCGGTCGTCTTGACGGTCATGAAGAGCGCCTCCGCCGGCCGGTTCGTCGTCGGTGGCGTCGAGGTCGTGTCGCTCGTGCCGGCGTCGTCCACGGGCAGGATCTGGTTGGTGGCATCGCCGAAGAGGGCGACCCCCAGGCGGCCGTTCCAGACCACCAGATCGTCCTCGGGATCGAGGTCGAGGCTGAGGTAGACGGTGTCACCGGCGTTGGCGGTGAAGCTGTACCAGTCCTGCTCGGTCGCCGCCGCAGGGTTGCGCGCTCCGCTTACCCAGCCGCTCGCCGGCAGCGGATTCGCCGTGCCGGGAGTGTCGTTGCTTTCGACTTCGGCGGTGGGCGCCCCGCTCTGGAGCCGGAAGTGGAGCTCGTACGGCTTCTCCATGCCGGTGGCCGGGGTGAAATCGTTCACCTTGACGAAGAACGTCCCGCTCGCCGGGATCACCAGTCCGCCGATCGCCGAGGAGAACCCGGCCATGATGCCGCTGTCGTCGTCGAACTCGAGGACGGTCGTGCCGTCGGTGTCCAGGATCGTCAGCTGGCTGTCGGTGCTGTTGCCGCCCGAGAACGAGGTCATCGTCGCCGCATAGACCCGGTCTCCGGCCGCGGCGGTGAAGGAGTAGAAGTCGACATCGGTCGCCGGAAAGATGTTGCCCTTGACCACGACGTTCGTCCCGGAGAGCGGGGTCGCCGTGGCGGTCGTGCCGTTGGGTTCGACCTCGTTCTGATAGCCCTGACCGAGCGGACTCGCGGGAACGCGCAGTCCGGGCGGCCGTGGGCTGGGGGCCGGCAGACGCTCCGGCGGAGCGCCTTTGACCGCGTCGTCCGGCAGCAGCGTGCCGACCCGCGGCTGCGCCGCGCTGGCATCGTGGGCCGTCAGGAGCATCGTCGTGAGCAGGGCGATCGTCTTCGGAGTCCGGCGGAGGTCAGCGATCATCGGTCTCTCCCCTTGCGGCAGACAAACTCGTCCCCCGGTACCCGGGGTGGCGAAGGCTATTCCGGAAAGATCAAAGCCAGTCTAAGCCTTCTGCGAGGGCTTGCCAACCGGTTCTTGGCACGCGAAAAAAGGGGGACAGTCCCCATTTTTCGTTCTCCCGGCGCTTCGCGACCGGCTATTCTCCCGGCCATGCGCATTCTCATTCTCGGTGCGTCCGGCGCGGCCGGCGGCAGTCTTCTCGACATGGCGCTCGTGAGCGCGCGCGTCAGCGAGGTGAGGACGCTTTCGCGGCGCCCGATCGCCGAAAGCAGCAGCAAGCTCGTCCGCACGCTGCACTCCGATCTCTTCGACTACTCGGCGGTCGCCACGGCCTTCGCCGGCCTCGACGCCGCCTTCTATTGCATCGGCCGCTCGGTGAGCCAGATCGGGGACGAGGCGGCCTATCGCAAGCTGGCCTGCGAGGCCGCCGAGGTCGCGGCGCAGGCGCTCGCCACCGCGAGCCCGCAAGCGGCATTTCACTACCTGAGCGGCCAGGGCGCGAGCCTCGAGAGCCGCCAGATGTGGGCGCGCGTCAAAGCCGAGTCGGAGCAGATTCTGCTCGGACGGTATGCAGCGGTCTGCTGGCGCCCGGGAGCGATCGACGCCCGCCGTACCGAAGGCTGGCCGTTCTTCTATCCGGCGACGATTCGCACGATGCGCTGGATCTTCCCCTCCCGGCGCTACTACGTCCGGGGTGAGGATCTAGGGCGGGCGATGCTCGAGGTTGCCGGCGAGAACGCCCGCTCGCGCATCGTCGAGAATCCCGAGATCCGCGCCATCGCCGATCGCCTTCGCGAG
>JBPOHI010000213.1:0-8322 GCA_052035735.1 Acidobacteriota bacterium | reverse complement strand
TGCGGCCGGCCAGCACGATCACCGGCGACAGCCGCTCGACGCCGGCGAGCGAGCGCACCAGGCGCACGATCTCGCGCTCGCCCAGGGTGGCGCTGGCCAGGGCCGCGCAGGCGACCCCCCGCTCGCGCAACAGGCGCAGGCGTGCGCGGGCGCCGTCCACCGTCGCCGCCTCGAGCCAGCGAATGGGGGTCGCGCCCTCGATCTCGTTCTCGAAAGCCCGCAAAGCCCGCCATTCGGCCGGGCTCAGGCCGACGCCGAGGAGCATTACCTCCCGTCCGTGCCCATCCGCGCCGCGCGGCGCTCGCTCTCGCTCCAGTTCCAATTCGCCGCTCCCCGGGGCGACCGAAAGAGCCCCCCTAACTAGATAGTTGCTCGAGGGGGTCGAAAACGTGACAAGTCGGACGAGGAATTTCCCTGGACGAGGAATCTGCCCCTACTTGTCACAATTCAGCGGGGGCAAAGCAACTATCCAATTGAAAGGGCCCCTCCCGCCAGCCAGGCCGGACGGTCGGACCCTCTCACGAGGAGACCTCCATGACCCGCCTTCGCCCCGTCGCCGCCGCCGCCTGCCTCGCCGTTCTCCTCCTCGCCGCAGTCTCCACGCCCGCGGCAGCCCAACGCGACGCCCAGCAGATCTCGGCGGTCGCTGAGGGCGCCAATTCCGGTGTGGGTCTGTTCGGGTCCTGGGTTGCTTGGGGGCGATCTGCTCTGAACTGGCTCCAGGCGATCATTGCCGCGGAGCATGGCCACATCGTCGAGTCGCCGGTGGTGCCGACGCCCCCCCCGACGACCCCCTGAGGATCTGGACTGCCGGAACGGGCCGAGCTACAGACCGGAGATCTGTACCCAGCGGCCCGGAACGATGCGCAAGGCAGGGGCGGTGCTAGACTTAGTTCAGTAGTCGAGCATCCGAGGCCACCGTGAGCGCACTCGATCCGGGCCGCATCCAGAACGAACTCCCCCAGCTGGTCGACCGGCTGGAGTCGGAGTTCGCGCGGCTTTTCAGCTACTTCCGGATCCCGGCGCAGGACGCCGAAGACCTGCTCCAGGACGCGTTCGTACTCTTCATCACCAAGCGCCGCCAGATCGTCACTCCTGATGCCTGGCTGATCGGCACGCTGCGCAATCGCTGCCTGCTCTACTGGCGGAAGCGCCGTCGACGCCTCTTCCAGACGGTCGATGAGACCCTGCTACTGGAGCTCGCTTCCGGCGCGTCACCGAGACAAGAGAATGACGACCTCGCGCGGGACCTCTCGGGCGCGATCGGCAAGCTGCCGGATCGCTGCCGGTCGCTGCTTCGTCTGCGCTACGGCCTCGGCTGCGACGATCCCGAGGTCGCCCAGCGGCTGGGTTACAGCCCGACGGGGATCCGGAAGATCGCGCACCGCTGTCTGTCGGCCCTGACCCATCAGATGCTCGCCGGAGGCTATCCGGCTCCCGCGATCCTAGCGGCGGCGCCGACCGGTGCGCCCCAGGCAGCGCCCGAATGAGTGAGACACAGGCAATGGCCGACTGCAGTTTCGACGACGAGCTACTGGCTCGTTTCGCCGACGGCGAAACCAGCCCGGCGGAGCGGCGCAGAGTTCTGAAGCACTTGGTTTCCGGTTGCCCCACTTGCCGGGCGACCCTGGCTCCCAAGATCCGCCTCATCGGCGACAACCGGCCCAGCGACTTCTCGATCAGCCGTGTGCTGGCGAACGTCGCCGAAGTCGAACACCAGATGAACCAGGAGCGCGCCCTCGCCACCGAGCAGTTTCGCGAGTTCCTGCGCCATCCCCCGGCGCGCCAGTGGACGCTGCTGCGCAACAGCAGTCGATACGACAGCTGGTCGTTCTGCGAGCTCGTCCTCGATGCCGGCGTCGAGGTGATCTTCGACGATCCGCATCGCGCGCTCGATCTGTGCCGCATGGGAGTCGCAATCTCCGAACGTCTCGCGGCCGCGTCCTACGGCGAACGCTTGGTCGAGGACATGCAAGCGAGAGCGTGGGGGCGGACGGCCAACGCCCTACGCGCCACCTCCGACCTCGCCGGAGCCGAGCAAGCGCTGGCCGTTGCCGCGAAGCACCTGAAGAAGGGCTCGGGGGAACCCCTTGAGGAGGCCGAGCATCTCTACTACACCGCCTCCCTGCTCCGGGCCCAAAGGCGACTCGACGAGGCCCTGCGGACGATCCATCGTTCCCGTCGGATTTACCGGATGATCGGCGACCGCCACCTCGAAGGTCGGGCGATCATGTGCGAGTCGACGATCCAGGACCTGCGGGGAAACGTCGAGCAATCGATTGCCCTCTGCCGGCAGGCGATGGCACAGATAGACGCCACGCGAAATCGACGACTGGCCTTCGCGGTGCAGCACAACCTCGTCTGGCAGCTGATGGTCACCGGCAGGTCCGAAGAGGCCTTGCGTGAGCTCGAGGCGATCCGCCCGACCTATTTCGAGCTCGGCGATCAGATGCTGCTGCTCCGTCTGCGCTGGATGGAGGCCCGGCTGGCGAAGGATCTCCGGCGGCCGGAGGAGTCGGAGCGTGCGTTTCGTGAGGCGCACGACGGCTTCGTCGCGGCGCGGATTCCGTACGAGGCCGCTTCGGTGGCGCTCGATCTCGCGGTATTGCTCGCCGAGCAGGGGCGGCGCCAGGAGCTGAAACTCCTCGCCGCCGAGCTCATCGCAGTGTTCCGGAGCCTCGGCGTCGCGCGCGAGGCGTTCGCGGCGCTGTCCATCTTCGAGCGCTTCGCGCAGGAGGATGCGGTCACGCTGAGCCTCCTCGCCCGGCTCAGCCAGTACTTCGCGCAGGTCCGCCACCAGCCGGACCTGCGTTTCGACCCGAACGCGCCCTAGGCGGCGGTCAGAGGTACGGCTCGAGCTCCGGCCAGGCGTCGGACTCGAGCATCTTCTTCACCGAATTCATGAAGTGATCGGCGTCGGCGCCGTCGACCAGCCGATGGTCGTAGGTGATGCCGAAGTACGACATGACACGGATGGCGATCGTGTCGCAGCCGTCGGCGTCGGTCATCACCATCGGACGCTTCTCGATCGCGCCGATCCCCAGGATGGCGACCTGCGGCTGGTTGATCACCGGCGTGCCGAAGAGGCTGCCGAAGACGCCCGGGTTGGTGATCGTGAACGTCCCGCCCTTGAGCTCGTCGGGGCCCAGCTTCTTGGCGCGCGCGCGATCGGCGAGATCGTTCGCGGTTTTCGCCAGGCCGAGCAAGTTCAGCTGGTCGGCGTTGCGGATCACCGGCACCAGCAGCCCCCAGTCGAGTGCCACCGCCATGCCGATGTTGACGTCCTTCTTGAACACCACGTTGGTGCCGTCGATCGAGGCGTTCACCTTGGGATGCGCACGCAGCGCCGCGGCGACCGACTTGAAAATGAACGGCATGTACGACAGCTTGGTGCCGTTCATCTTGAAGAACTTGTCCTTCGCCCGCGCGCGGATCCGGTCCACCTTGGTGAAGTCCATGTGGAAGACCGTCGTCACATGCGCCGAGGTGTCCTTCGAGTAACGCATGTGCGCCGCGGTGATCTGGCGGATCTTCGACATCGGCTCGATAGTGACGTTGTCGCCCGGCTGGTAGGCGGCGACGTGGAAGCCGGTGTCGATCTTGCCGGACGGAGCCGCGGCGGCCGCCGGGGCAGCGGGTGCGGCCGCTTTCGGCGGCGCCGGAGCGGCGGCGGCGACGCGCTGCGGTTTGCCCTGCGCGATGTAGTCGAGAATGTCCGCCTTGGTCACTCGGCCGTGGATGCCGCTGCCGGTGAGCTGCGCGAGATCGACCCCCTCCTTCGCCGCGATGCTGCGCACCAGCGGGCTCGAGAGCTGGCGCACGCGCTCCTCGAGCGAGCCGGCCGGTGGCGCCGGGACGGCGGCCGGGGCAGCCGCGGCGGGCGCTGCCGGTGCCGGTACTGCAGCCGGAGCAGGCGCCGCAGCGGCGGCAGGAGCGGGCGCGGGAGCTGCCGCGGCGACCGGGGCGGTGGCTGTGGCTGTGCCGGCCTCGCCGATCATCGCCACGACTTGATTCACCGGCACCGTCTCCCCTTCCTGGTTGCGGATCTCGAGCAGCACGCCGGCCGCCGGGCTGGGAATCTCGGCATCGACCTTGTCGGTCGAGATCTCGAACAGCGGCTGGTCGCGTTCGACCTGCTCCCCGACCTTCACCAGCCAGCGGGTGATGGTCCCTTCGGCGATCGACTCGCCCATCTGCGGCATCACGACTTCGGTTGCCATTGCTCTCTCCGTTGAAGCGATCCGTCGATCCCGGTCAGGCGCGAAGCAGTTCGCGGACGCGGGCGATGAGTTTATCGGCATTCGGCAGGTACTCGTCCTCGAGCGGCGGCGAGTAGGGCACCGGAGTGTCGAGGCAGCAGACGCGCGCCACCGGGGCGTCGAGATGCCAGAACGCCTTCTCCGCCACCCGCGCCGCGACTTCGCCGGCGAACGAGCCGGTCTGCGGCTCCTCGGTCAGCACGACGACCCGGCCGGTATTCTGCGCCGTGGCGAGCACCGCCTCCTCGTCGAGCGGCTTGAGGGTCCGCAGATCGAGGACCTCGATTTCGATGCCCTCCGCGGCCAGGCGTTCGGCAGCCTCGAGCGCGACATGCAGCATGGCGGCGTAGGTGATGATCGAAAGATCCCGGCCGGGTCGGGCGAGACGCGCCTTGCCGAGCGGAATCGGCGCCGCATCGGGCCGGATCGTCCCCTTGATGCGGCGATAGAGGTACTTGTGCTCGAAAAAGAGCACCGGATTGTCGTCGCGGATCGCCGAGCGGATGAGGCCGTAGGCGTCCTCCACCGTGCCCGGGTAGACGATCTTCAGTCCCGGCGCGCGGTTGAAGTAGGCCTCCGGGTTCGCCGAGTGGAACGCCGAGCCGGAGACCCGTCCGCCCGAAGGTCCACGCATCACCATCGGCACTTTCTGGCCCCAGCGGTAGTGGTTCGTGCCGGCGAAGTTGACGATCATGTCGAAGGCGTTGGCGATGAAGTCGATGAACTGGAACTCGACCACCGGCCGCATCCCCATCATCGCCGCGCCGATCGCCGCGCCGACGAAGCCCGACTCGGCGATCGGCGTGTCGATCACCCGCTCCGGTCCGAACTCGTCGAGCAGGCCCGCCGTCAGCTTGAAGGCGCCGCCATAGACGCCGATGTCCTCGCCGATCAGGAACACCGTCGGATCGGCCTTCATCTCGTCCCAAAGGCCCTGACGGATGGCGTCGAGGAAAGTGACTTCCTTGCGGTCGCCGCTCATGCCAGGCCTCCTTCGGCGTAGACGCCCTCGCGGGCGCGCTCCGGAGGGGGCAACGGCGAGGCGAGGGCGAAGTCGACTTCGGCGTCGAGCTCGGTGTGAAGGCGGGCGGTGATCGCGTCGAGCTCGGCCTGGTAGGTGAACCCGCTGCCCAGCAGGTGGCGCTCGAAGCGGTCGATCGGGTCCTTGGCCTGCCACTGCTCGAAGAGCTCCTTCGGCACGTACGAGGCGTCGTCGTGCTCGGCGTGACCCTTCATGCGGAAGGTCTTGACCTCGAGAAGCTGCGGGCCGGAGCCCGAGCGCGCCGCTTCGATCATCGCCCGCGTCGCCTCGTAGACCGCCAGCACGTCGTTGCCGTCGACGATGCGCGCCGGCACGCCGTAGGCCGAGGCGCGCTGCGCCAGATCCCGGATCTTCATCTGCCGAGCGGTCGGCGTCGAGTAGGCGTAGCCGTTGTGCTCGGCGACGACGACCAGCGGCACACCCAGCGCCGCGGCGACGTTCATCCCCTCGTGGAAGTCGCCAGTGGAAGTGCCGCCGTCGCCGATGTAGGTCATCGCGACGTAGCTCTTCTTCTGCAGCTTCGCCGCGAGCCCCACTCCGGCCATCACCGGAACCAGCGCGCCAAGCATCGAGATCGGCGAGATCAGGCCCCGTTTCAGGTCGCCGAAGTGCAGGTTGCAGTCCTTGCCGCCGGTCGGGCTCCCACCGCGCGCCATGTACTGGGTGAAGACCTCGCGCGGCGAGACGCCGCGCACCAGCATGGCGCCGAGATTGCGGATCAGCGGCGCGACGACGTCGTCGGGCCCCAAGGCATAGGCGGTGCCGATCGAGATCCCCTCCTGGCCGCGGCTGCCGTAGAGGCCGCCGACGACCTTGCCCTGGCGGTAGAGGTTGATCAGGCGGTCTTCCACCAGGCGGTTCAGCTTGAGCAGGCGGTAGATCTCGAGCTGCCGGTCGCGCGGGAGCAAGGTCTTCGCGAGGCGGTCCTGCGGCGCCTCCGCGCCGGGATGGAGCGGGCCGAGCGAGCTCATCAGGAGTGGATCGCCGGCCCGAGCGTGGCGTGCGCCGCTTCCATCACCGCCTCGGAGAGCGTCGGATGGGCGTGAATGGTGTGCATCAGCTCCTCGGTGGTCATCTCGGCCTGCAAGGCGACGCAGGCCTCGGCGATCAGATCGGTGGCATGCGGACCGATGATGTGGACGCCCAGGATCTCGTCGTACTTCTTGTCGCGCACGATCTTCACGAACCCCTGCGCCTTGCCGAGGATGCGCGCCTTGCCGCTCGCCATGAAGCTGAACTTCCCGACCCCGACGTCGTAGCCGCGCTCCTTCGCCTTGGCTTCGGTCAGACCGACGCTGCCGACTTCGGGCTCGCAGTAGGTGCAGGAGGGCGTCCGGTCGTAGTTCAGCGGATGCACCGGCAAGCCCTTCATGTGCTCGACCGCGAGGATCCCTTCCGCCGAGGCGATGTGCGCCAGCCACGGTGTCGGCACGACATCGCCCAGGGCGTAGATATGCGGCACCGAGGTCTGCATGACGCCGTTCACCTGCAGGTAGCCCTTTTCGGTGGTGAGCCCGACTTTGTCGAGGCCGATGTCCTCGGTCACCGGCGCGCGGCCGACCGCGACGAGGAGGATCTCGGCGTCGATCTGCGACTCCTTCTCTCCCTGCTTGAGCGTCACCTTGACCCCGCCGTCGTAGGGCTCGGCCTGGGTCAGCTGGGTGCTGGTCATCACCTTCATGCCGCGCTTTTTCAGCTGGCGCTCGAGCTCCTTCGAAACTTCCTCGTCTTCGATCGGCAGCAGGCGCGGCAGCATCTCGACCAGGGTGACGTCGGCGCCGAACGAGCGGAACACCGAAGCGAATTCGGTACCGACAGCGCCAGCGCCGAGGACGACGATCGACTTCGGGATGCGCTCCATCTCGAGGATGTGATCGGAATTGAGGATCGTCGTGCCGTTCGACGGCGCCACCCGGATGTCGCGCGGCACCGAGCCGGTGGCGATCATGACGAAGCGCGTGGTGAGGGTCCGCCGGCTGCCGTCGGCCGCCGTCACTTCGACCGAGTGCGGTCCATTGAGACGCCCGTAACCGCGCACCCCTTCGACCTTGTACTTCTTGAACAGCGACTCGATCCCCGAGGCGCTCTTGTCGACGATGCCGCGCTTGTAGGCGTGGACCTTCTCGATCTCGACCGTCGGCTCCCCCACCGCGATACCGAAGTCGCCGGCGTGGCGGATCTGGTCCACCAGCTCGGCCGAGTGCAGCAGCGCCTTGGTCGGAATGCAGCCGCGGTGCGTGCAGGTACCGCCGAACTTGGGATCCTTTTCGACACAGGCGACCTTCATCCCCAGCTGGCCGGCGCGAATCGCCGCGACGTAGCCGCCGGGACCGCTGCCGACGATCACCAGGTCGTAATCGAACTCGCCCTGCGGCGCCGCGGGGGCCGACGCATGCGCAGGCGCACTGGCGACTGGAGCCGGAGCGGCGGGCGATGCCGTCGCCGGGGCGGCCGGCGCAGACGGGGGCACGGGCGCCGCAGCGGCCGCAGTCGGAGCGGGCGCCGCGGCGGGCGTGGCCCCGGCCGTCTCTCCCGCCGCGCCGATCAGCCCGACCCCCTTGTTGACCGGCACCGTTTCGCCGGCCGCGTTGTGGATCGCCAGCAGCACCCCGGCGGCCGGCGACGGGATCTCCGCGTCCACCTTGTCGGTCGAGATCTCGAACAGCGGCTGGTCGCGCTCCACCTTCTCGCCGACACCCACCAGCCACTTGGTGATCGTCCCTTCGGCGATCGACTCGCCCATCTGCGGCATCACGACTTCGGTGGCCATTGCGACTCCCGTTGCGCCCGGAGGGCGAAGATTCTGTTGTCTCGACTGCGAGCGCTAGGGACTCGCATGCGCTCGACTCACAGCAGTGAACTGCCGTCGTTGTTCTCAGTAAAGGGGGGTCGTGCTCCTCCCATCGATCTCGCGAGGGCCCAACCGTTCCCGGACTTTACCGGAAGAGGCCTCCCCGCTTCCATGCACCTCCCCCGGCGCGGCGGGTACCGCGCAAGCGGTAGCCGCGCCCTCCACCCCGT
>JBPOHI010000053.1:0-5153 GCA_052035735.1 Acidobacteriota bacterium | reverse complement strand
CTGCCCCTCGCGGTAACAGCTGGTGAAGTCGAGGTCGTTTCTCTCCACCCGCAGGTAGGTGTCGCGGCACTCGAACTTGAGGCCGCGATTGCGCCGCAGCGCACCGGGCAGCAGCCGCGCCTCGGTGAGCACCTGAAAGCCGTTGCAGATGCCGAGCACCGGACCGCCCTTCGCCGCATGCTCGCGCACCGACTGCATGACCGGCGAGAGCGCCGCCATCGCGCCGCCGCGCAGATAGTCGCCGTACGACCAGCCGCCGGGCAGGACGATGAAGTCGCAACCCTTGAGCGTCGTCTCTTCGTGCCAGAGGTAGACCACGTCCTGTTCGAGCACGTGCTTCAGCACGTGGTAGACGTCGTGGTCGCAGTTGGATCCGGGGAAGAGGACGACGCCGCACCTCATGCCCGGGCTCCGGCAGGCTCCGCGCCGAGAATTTCGATCGCATACTCCTCGACGACGGTATTGGCGAGCAGCTGCTCGCACATCGCGGCGACGCGCTCGGCGGCGGCCTGCGGCTCGATCGCGCCGAGATCGATCTCGAAGCTCTTGCCGGCGCGCACGTAGGCGACCTCGGCGAAGCCGACGCGCTGCAGCGCCGTGCGGATCGCTTTGCCTTGCGGATCGAGAATCTCGCGCCGGGGATACACCGTCACTTTGGCCCGCATCACTCACCAGCCTTTCTGCTGCGCGAGGCGTCGGAGGACGAAACCGCTGGCATCAGGTTCCGACCTCGAGCCACGCCGAGGGTTCGAATTGACTGCTGATCACGATCTCGGCCGCCGAGCCTTCGCGGGCGAGGGTTTCGGCGACCTCCGCGGCGGCCAACGCCGGCAGATTGTTGGTGCGCGAGAGATGGTAGAGGACGACGAAGCGCAGGCGGGCGGCGAGGAGCTCCGGCAACCCGTCGGCGGCCTCGCGGTTCGAAAGATGTCCGTGGCGGCCCGCGACGCGTTGCTTGAGCGCCCACGGATAGGGCCCGCTGCGCAGCATTTCCAGGTCGTGGTTGGTCTCGATCAGGAGGCAGTCGAGGTCTGCGAGCCGGCCCCAGGCGAGCTGGGTGCGGCAGCCGATGTCGCCCGCCAGCCCCAGCCGGCGGCCGTTGCCGTCCTGCAGGACGAATCCCACCGGCTCGCGGGCATCGTGCGGAATCGCGAACGCCTCGACGGCAAAAGGGCCGACCTCGAAGGGCCGGCCCGATTCGATCCGCACCGTGCGCGGCACGACCTCTTCGCCGAGGACGGTGCCCACCATCGTCCCCGCGGTGAGATAGACCGGCAGGCGGTGCTTGCGCGCGAAGCGGTCCACTCCTTTGACGTGATCTTCGTGCTCGTGGGTCAGCAGCACCGCGCCGATCGTCTCCGGCCCGATGTCGGCGAGCCGCATCCGCCGCTCGAGCTCTTTGCAGGAGAAGCCGGCGTCGATCAGGACGCGGAAGCCGTCCGATTCGACCACGACGGCATTGCCTCCGCTCCCCGAGCCCAGGACCGCGGCCCGGAGGGGAGAGGAGGGAACGGGTGGATCCTCGAAGATGAGGGGAGCCTGCACGGCGGGGAGAGTCTATCGCAGGCGCTGGCGCCGCGACCCGGGCTCAGCCGCCGCCGGAGGGGGCGGAGAGGCTGGAGCGGATCACGAGAACCTGGCCCGGAAGCAGGGCGTTGCCGCGCAATCCATTGTCCGCCCGGATCTGTTCGACCGTGGTGCCGTAGCGCGATGCGAGCAGCCAAAGACTGTCGCCCGAGCGCACCTGATGCCGCACCTGGCCGCCCGCGGGAACCGGCTGCGCGGCGACGGACGCGGCCCCCGTGCCCTGGGTGGTCGAGGCCGATGCGCGCGTGCTGGCGCCGCGGCCCGGGATCCGCAAGCGCTGGCCGAGCGACAGCCGATCGCTGCGCAGGTTGTTCGCCGCCATGATCGCCGAGACGCTCGTGTGGTAGCGCGAGGCAATGCCCGAAAGCGTGTCGCCGGAGCGTACGCGGTGCGAACCGCCCTCGATCTGGGCGGCCGACACCGCCGGCGGATCCCACTTCGGCAGGGTGTCGAGGCTGGCGAGCAGGGTCGGCGCCGCGCCGAGCGGCACCTTGAGCAGATAGCGCTCCTTCGGCGTCGCGTTCCGGCGAAGCTCCGGATTCATCCGCGCCAACGTTCCGTTCTCGAGCCCCAGCGTCTTGTCGAGCGTCTCGAGCTGGGCCGCCCGCGCGAGCTCGGCGGTCTCGTACGGCACCGCCGGATAGACCTCGGGCAGCTCGAAGCCGTAACGGGCCGGATCTTCGAGGATGGCGAGCGTGGCGAGAAAGCGCGGCACGTAGCGCCGGGTCTCCGAGGGCAACCGCGAGTAGAGATCCCAGAACTGGTCGAGGTAGCTCACCTTCGAGTTGTTGATCTGGCGCAGCACGTTGTGCTCGCCGCAGTTGTAGGCCGCGAGGGCGGTCAACCAGTCGCCGAACAGGTCATGCAGGGCGGTGAGGTAGGCGAGCGCCGCTTTGGTCGACTTCTCCGGGTCCATCCGCTCGTCGACCCACGAGGAGCGGTCGAGCCCGTAGCGGTAGCCGGTCGAGGCGATGAACTGCCAGAGCCCGAGGGCGCGCGCCGACGACAGCGCCCGGTCCTTGAAGCCGCTCTCGACCAGGGGCAGCCACGAGAGCTGCTCCGGAAGCCCGGCCTCCTGCAGCGCCATCACGATCATCGGCCGGTACAGGCCCGATCGACGGTAGGCCTCCAGGAAGAAGGTGCGCTCGCGCCCCTGGAAGCTCGCGATCTCGCGCTCGACGTCAGGGTTCATGTCGCGCGGAATCGACGCCTGGGTGTCGCCGAGCGAGGTCTGGCGCGCGGCGTAGATTTCGACGATGCGGCGCGAGATCAGCCGGCGCAGGTTCTCCTTCTCGCGCGACAGCACCACCTCACCCTCGGGCGAGGGCGCGACTCCGATGCGCGTCATCCGTTCGTAAGCGCGGTCGAGCGCGGCGATCGCCTCGTCGGCCGCGCCGCGATCCCACGAGACCCCGGCGGCGGCATAGGCGTCCATCGCTTCGTGCAGGAGGGTGCCGGGGTCGTCGGCAATCGCCGGCTCGGCCGCCGGTGTCTCGTCGCCGGCGATGTCGGCGTCCGCGGCCTCGCCCGGCTCGAGCTCGAGCGAGCCGGGCTCTTCGACGGTCGGCGCATCAACGCTGGGTGCGACCCCTCCGGGCGCGGCCGCCGGAGCGACCGGGGCCGGCGCGCCGCTCGGCCCGGACGCCGGCGGCACCGGAGCGGAGACGCTCTCCGGCGCGGGCGCAGCAGGAGTCCGCACCGGCGGCTGGGAGCTGCAGGAGATCGCGACCAGACCGGCGGCGAGCAGCGCGCTCCACCGCCCCGGGCTGCCTTTCGACAAGTCGCGCGCTCGGGCGATCGAGCTCTGTGGCGCTTCGGGGCGTGCGATCGTCTTTCCCATTCGGCCGATTCTAGCCGTCACTCTTCGAAATGCCAGTGGCGCACGGGAGAAGCGAAGCGTAAACGCCAAGCTTTCGCCGCGCCATGCGTGGCTAGGGATGGCGATCGAGGCTCTTGCCGACGATCTTCGAACCATTGTCGGAGCGGGAGAGCGCAAGCTCCGCGAAACCCCAGCGGAACTCGAGCGCCCGCCTCACGGAACCGCCACCGGAGCGCTGCCGGCGCCGATCTCTGCGCTCGCCCTCGCCTCGGCGAGCGGAATGACTGCCCACAGGATCAGGTACACGAAGATGCCCGGAAAGGCCGCCGAAACGATCGAGATCAAGACGTAGAGCAGCCGCAGCAGGCCGGGATCGCGATCGAAGTAGGTCGCGAAACCTCCGATCACCCCGCCCACCACCTTCTGCTCCCGCGAGCGTCGCAGCCGCGTCTCTGCCATGGTTCGCACTCCTCCTGCAGAGATTCTACGCAGCCGCGCCGCGAGCGTTTCAAGCGCCGTTCGCGGCGGCCGGCGTCCGCGGCCAGCGACTTTCGCGGGTCCGGATAGAATCGCCGCCGGAGGCTCCCCATGCGTTCACCCGCCCGTGCAGCCGGCTGGCTGTTCGGATTCGCGATCCTCGCGCTGCTGGCCGGCGAGGTCCTGCGGGTCTACTGGATCATGCCGTTCCCCGGCAGCCAGCACGGGCAGACGCTCGGCTTCGCCTGGGCGATGCATCGCTCGATCTGGGCCATCCGTCTTCTCGCCGGCGCGGCCGCGCTCTGGGCGGCGGCGCGCCTCTTCGCCCGCCCGGGCTGGGGGGCCCGGGTCGCGGCCGTCGCGGGCCTCGCTGCCGTAGCCGGTGTCGCCTACCAGGCCAATGGGCCGATGTCGGCCGACGTCATGTTCCGCCAGCCGGAGACGCTCCGATTCAGCCCCGCCCGGGCTGCGGCGGACAGACCCGCCTCCGGACTCGCGCCCGCCGCTCTCGTCGTCGGGATCGCGCTCGCGGATGCGCAGGGCCGGACGCAGGCACGCGCCTATCCGGTGCGTTTCATCGGCTATCACCATCAGGTGCGGGACGAAGTGGCGGGCCAGCCGGTGATGGTCACCTATTGCACGGTCTGCCGCACCGCGAGGGTGTTCAGGCCGATCGTGGAAGGCCGTTCGGAGCGTTTCCGTCTCGTCGGCATGGACCACTTCAACGCCATGTTCGAGGACGAGTCGACCGGCAGCTGGTGGCGCCAGGCGACCGGCGAAGCGGTCACCGGCCGAAGGAAGGGCCTGCGGCTGGAGGAGATCCCGTCTCGGCAGATGACCTGGGCCGCGTGGGCAGCCGAGAACCCCGACACCGATGTCATGGACCCCGATCCGCGCTTCGCTGCGAGCTACGCGCGAATGGACGGTTTCGAAGAGGGAACCAACGAGAGCACGCTGACCGGCCGCGACGCCGCGAGTTGGGGCAGGAAGTCGTGGGTCGTCGGCGTCCTCGCCGGTGGCGCCGCACGCGCCTTCGACTGGAACGAGCTGGTCCGCGAGCGCATCCTCAGCGACCGGGTCGGAGACCGTGTCGTGATCGTGATGCTCGACGCCGACGAGACGTCGTTCCGCGCCTTCGAAGCGCCGGGTCTCGACCTCGCACCCAGCGCCGATCGCGCCCGCTTCCTCGACCGATCGACCGGCACCGCCTGGAGCTCCTCCGGCATCGCCCTCGACGGACCGCGCGCCGGCGAACGTCTCCAGCCGCTGC
>JBPOHI010000060.1:0-34823 GCA_052035735.1 Acidobacteriota bacterium | reverse complement strand
TGACCTCCCAAATCGAGAAGCCGGCGATGAGCTCGCGGGACTCGGCGAACGGCCCGTCGACGACCGTGCGCTTCGGGCCCTCGCAAACGATGCGCTTGGCCTGGGCGCTGTTCTGGAGGCCGGCCGCAGCGATGAAAATTCCTGCCTGGACCAGCTCCTCGGTGAACTTGTCCATCGCCGCGAACGCCTCGAGCATTTCGGGCGTCGGGTTGGCCATGCTCTTCCCCATCTCCTCGTTCGCCTTCGCAATCACCATCACGCGCATTGTCTGTCTCCTGGTTCGAGCCGACTCCATTGGCGTCTCATATGGACGACGAACGAGAATGCCCGAAATCGACATCGTCCGGCGAAAACTTCTCGGCGCTCTCGGTCAACCCCGGGACTCCCCTACTCCCACTCGATTGTCTCCTGACGTGACAACGCGTTGTAGTGGTGCGCAAAATATCGTTCTGAAAGTCTCATGCCGTCAGCCTAACCATCAGGAACTCCAGCTCTCGCAATCGCTGGAGTTTCGCTGTCGTGCACGAGAATCGCGGTTCCTTGATCTATCGAAAACGGCTGCAAGTTGCACCGCAGTCTTGCCCTGCGCGAGTGAACCCTAGCTAGTCCAAGAACTGCCGTCGCGATGGTCTCGGCAATCGCATCAAGAGGTGGCTTCCTAGAGCCGAAATCGACGCCCCGCACCACACCTCAAACCCGATACCGAGCGCCGCCTGCATCGCTCATATTTTAACTCCGGGACAATGCTACCGTCGGGTGACCGGCCCCTATCGAGAACACCTCACGTTGCCTATGCTTGATGAGTCTAGGGAGGATTCAATGTACCTCAAGAACATAAAGCTCAACAGCTTTCGTTCGTTCGATCAAGGTACCGTCGAACTTCAGAGAGACTTGACCGTCTTCGTGGGCGAAAACAACGGCGGTAAGAGCAACGCGATCGACGCAGTTCGCCTACTTACAATGCCTCTCGGGGGACGGCGCGAAATTTATTGCGAGTCCACGGACGTTCGCTTTCAGAGCGCGACCAGCTACTTCGAGTTGGAGGCTTGCTTCGCTGAGCTTTCGACGGGGCAACAAGGTCGCTTCATTTCGGCCGCCACTGACGCGTCGTTGACAGAGGCTCGCTTCGGCATGCGTTTCGATGGCGCCCGATCGGGCGTCAAGCCGGTGCTCTGGGCCGGCAAGGAAGGAAACTCAGCCGAACCAGGCTGTTACGAGATGGTTCGCCATGTCTACCTGCCGCCGCTCCGCGACGCGAAGCGCTCTCTGGCGTCTGGCAATCCTACGCGGATCATGGCGCTACTAAATCACTTCCTCGAGGGGACGACGCCAGCACAGCTCGCAAAAGAACTCGCGAGGACGCACTCCCATGATGTACTCGTCAAAGTAGACCGCGCAGTCGAGAGGGGTTTGTCAGCCCTTACGTCGGGTATTCGCCGACAAACAGCTTCGCTCGGGTTCGCCACGGACGAAGCTCTGGTGGATATCGCCCGCGACCTGCGTTTCAAACTCGCCGACCACGGCGTCGACCCCGAAGACCTTCGGTACTCTGGACACGGATACGCAAATCTCCTGTTCATGGCGATCATTGCCGTTGAGCTTGAGAAGGTCCGATCAGCCGACCTCACGCTCTTCCTCGTTGAGGAGCCAGAGGCGCATCTCCATCCCCAGCTTCAGGCAGCCGTCCTCGCCTTCCTGAGAGACCAGGCCGAGCAATCGCGCAAAGACGCGCCCGTCGACCACTCTCCATCTGGTGAGCTCCAAGTGATAGTCGCTACGCATTCGCCTAACCTCTCGGCATGGGTTAACAGCGACCGACTGGTAGTGTTCAAGTCCGTTGTGGCGAACACCGAGCAAGCACCGGTTGGCGAACCCACCATCGAGCCGACCGTCGCGGACGCGGCGGTTATTGGAAGTGGGTTGAGCACCGACGACACCGGCACCGACGTGGCGGGCACCGATGCGCTCACCGCCACCATGACAGCGGCGGCACTTCGCAGGTCCACCCGCTGCATCCCCTTATCGCTGATGCCGCTTGATGCACTGGAGCGCCGCAAAGTCGATCGCTATCTCGATGTCACCAAGGCGGCGCTATTGTTCGGCGGACGAGTCTTGCTCGTCGAAGGAATTGCTGAAGCGCTTCTCCTCCCGGCAATCGCAAAGCACCGCACTCTGAAAGACCACCCTGACCAACTTCGCCTTTTTAGATCAACTGTGTTTGTGCCCATCGATGGCGTCGATTTCATCCCATACGCGACACTGCTGCTGACGACGGTCAATGGAGCTCGTGTAGCGGACCGCGTCGTCATCCTGACGGACGGAGACAAAGGGACCGGCGACACCCACGATGACGAAGATGGCGACGAGGAGTTTCCGAGTGACACCGGCGAAGAAGTCACCGCCAGTCCCGCATCGGAGCAAGACGTATCCGTGGTCTCCGACGGGGATGTTGAGACCATTTCAGAAGAGCCACCGATTCCGGGCGAGGTTCGCAAGGCTGCTTTGATGAGCCTGGCTGGCTCACTCGGCGCGAGCGAGCATCTCGCAGCGGTTACGAGCGTCTACTCGCTGGAAGCTGAACTGCTCGAGGCGGGAAATTCTGCCATCCTTCGCAAGGCGTACCTGACGCTTCACCCAAGATCTGAAAAGAAGTGGGACAACGCCGTTGCGCTCAGCGGCGATAAGCGCGCGAAGAAGATCCATGAGATATTCAAGAAAACGCGCAAAGGCGATTTCGCTCAGATTCTCGCGCGCCTAATCGAGGATGGCGACGAGTTCGTGGTGCCCGCCTACATCGCCAAGGCCATCGAAGAGGTCGTCGTCTCGTGACCTTCTCCGCGTATGTTCCGACCCAAGAGCAGCAGAACGTCATCGATCACGTTGGAACGGCATTCGTAACGGCTTGCCCAGGCGCGGGTAAGACTAGGACGATGGTCGAGCGCGCCCGTCAGTTGCTGTCTCATCCCGATGACCGGCGCGGCGTCGCGTTCCTGTCGTTCACAAACGCTGCGGTCGATGAGCTAGAGGCACGCCTCCGTGCTTTCGGCGTACTCCCGGCTCCATTGTTCCCCAGTTTCATTGGAACGTTCGATCGATTCCTTTGGCAGTTCTTGATTGCGCCGTTCGGCATACCGGGTTGCGACCGCTTGCCGAAGCTTGTGCCCGACAAGAGCAAATGGGAGGTGCGTCCGCCCTACGATGGCGCGCAGCCGCTCCTGTTGGAGTGCTTTGACCGAGCGACGGGCAAGGTTATTCCCGCCATCGCAAGAGAAGCGGGTTTCGACGTCGACAAGCGCCAGATCGCGGCGCATGAGACCGGTGCGCTTGCAGCGATCAGACGCGCGCGAAGCCAGGGGCAAATCGACTTCGAAGATGTCCGTGTCTGTGTCCGTGAAAGACTGGCAGACTTGGCGTTCGCCAAGCGCCTCGGATCCGCACTCGCCGCCCGATTTCGGGAGATCATTGTAGACGAAGCTCAGGACTGTAATCCTGCCGATCTCGAGATTGTTGACTGGCTGCGAACATCCGGAATCACCGTCAAGGTCATTTGCGACCCCCACCAATCGATCTACCAATTTCGGGGCGGCGTGACCGACGAACTTCAACGGTTTGCAGCGACGTTCAACTCATCAGATCGTCTGCCGATGAGCGGGAATTTCAGATCCAGTCCGGCAATCTGCGCGGCGATTGTGATGCTTCGACCGCCGTCATCGCGCTCCGATCCGGACGAACCGTTGGGTCCGCATCGCGCCGATATGACGCCGGTCCACATCCTGTCGTATGGGGGAAGCTCGGTTTCTCTGGCCATCGGCTCAAGCTTCCGAGACCTCGTCGAGAAACTGAGCATCCCCTTGCATCTCGCGCCGGTAGTAGCGTCCACGCGGGCGAGCGCTTCAAAAGCCATCGGTCAACCGACGATAGAGCCCAACGCTCACATGACGCTTCTTCTGGCGGAAGCGGCCATGAACTATCATTTCGCGTTCGCCGTTGGAAATCGCCGTGACGCACTCGTCAACCTGCACCGGATCGTACTTCTGGTTCAAGGCCACATCGATGCGTTGGGTGCTTATCATAGCTACCTATCGAGCAAAGGGCTTGAGGACGGCCGTTGGCGCCCGGAGATTATCAAGCTCGCCAATGGCTTCCGTTTCGACCAGGCGGAAACCGCTAGACAATGGCTGGACAGAGCGCGCAGTCTTCTCGCCGCCGGCGTCGTCATAAACTCCACCATCAGTCAGCGCCTCAAGTGGCACCCAGACCTGACGACGGCGATCGCACACGCGCCGACAAATTCTTCGCCGGCCCGCACGATCCACTCCGTCAAGGGGCAAGAATTTCCCGGAGTGTGCGTGGTTATGACAACGAAGAGAGCCGGCGCGATCATCGACCTCCTCGAAGGCCAAGCCTCAACGGGCGCTGAAGAAGAGGCTCGCAAGATCTACGTCGGAGCCTCGCGGGCTGAGCGCCTGCTCGCCATCGCCGTGCCCAAGAGCCGGGCCGCGCGGCTCCAGGTACTTCTCGTCAACGGAGGGTGTGAGGTTCGCCTCCACCAAATCTGACCGCCTGGCATCAACTGGGGTCACCTTTGACCTCGCGGTCGCACTGCTCCATCTGATCGAGCGGAGCCTCAAGCCCTGTCCTCCAGGCGCCAAGCTCAATTTCGAGGTCCATTTCACCCCCCCGCTTCTCAACGGTTCAGCGCGGATACTCAACTCGCCGCTGCACGAATCCACCAGCGCAGTACCACTCGCTTTCGACCAAAGCCCTATACGTCGCGCTCTGCCAAGAATTGATCCGAGAGCGAACACGAGACCTCGCTTGCGCGCCCAATTCAAGCCTTACCAGTTCTGGACCACCGCTCTCAAAGAGGCGTTGAACGTTGTCAGCAATTCCTGAGAGCTCGTTTGCTGCTTCGGACGAATAGAGCCGAGCCAAGCGAAACAAGGAGAAGTGCTTCTGAACGCGCGCCGCAAGAGTAGGTGACCAATCCGGTCCCGGCTCGACAAAGAACTTTGCGACCGCTGGGGCGCTCTCGAGAATCTGAGCTCGCAGCCATTGGTGTGAACCAAGATCGTCAAAGTAGGGGTGTAGCGTCTCGTCTTCTGGCACAAGCGGAATCGCTGAACGCTTAGCTGCATTGCAGTCAGAGCATGCAGGAAGCAGGTTGAGCGGAGCAACAGCTAGCGAGGGGAACTTCGATTTCGGAAGGTGATGATCCAACGTAGAAGCTCTACCGTGTCCACAAAGTGGGCATCGTTCGAGCGGAGCAAGAGACAGTATGGAAGCGTAAATGCCATATCCGGCGCTTCCCGGCCGCGCCATTCTGAAGGAATAAAGATCCTCCATCTCCTTCCTGGTCACGGCCCCGCCTACGATTCGGTGCTGAGACAGTTGAAATAGCCGGTTGCTGGTCGCCGCCACTTCGAACTCTTCAGACGCACGCTCCACGCTTCGCTCGACGCTCTCCAGCCTTCTACGAAGTCCCCGACTCCTGACTCCTGAGGCGCAAAGTCTGAAAGCGCTCGATGCAGAATGTGGCGGCCTAGACAGCTTGATCATCGATCCATCCCATTCGATCCGCGACTTGCCAGTAGAGCCCTCGCGACCGCCCGAGCTTCAGTTCCAAGCTCTCCCCTGAATCGACCAACAATACGTTCGAAGTCGAGATCTTCCTCCACCGCATGATCGATCATGGTGTGGAATCCCGAGTGAGTGACTTCTAGTCCAAAGACCTCGCGAGTCAACGTGCCAACGTTCTCGCCAAACGTTTCAACATCCGGTCGCTCGAACCTTGAGATTGCATCGACTCTTCGAATCTTCCAAACGCATCGGCGAGGAACCTCCTGCAGCACTACTGGCGAATGAGTGGCCACAATCGCTACGCCGTTCCTATCAATCAACAGATTCGATAGCGCTCGCACAAAGGCAGAGATCAGCGGCGGATGCAGGTGCGCCTCGGGTTCGTCTAGCAGAACGAGCGTGCGCTCCTCAACTAGCTCTACGAGGCGCGTGACGGTCAGAAGTACAATCTTGTGGCCTGCACTCAGCTTGTTGAATACACTAGCTGCGAGCGCTGAAGCTGATTCATCAGGGTCGGCTCCTGCAGTGAGAGATACCAGGTCGGCTTGACCAAAGACGGGGTCGGACTCCAGAACTTGAAGAGCCTTCCTCAACCGGTGCGCTCGAGAATCAGTAAGACAATTTGCAAAGCTCCGCGAAAAGTCACCTGCGAGCTCTTCCACCGATTTCGGGTACGAACCTGGTGCCGACTGGCTTTCTGACGTGCGCCGAAGGCCTACATACTGATACTGCGTCTTGTTGTAGGCGTTTCTTATCACCGAGGCCGGATCGAACGACTCGAAGGCGCTGAACGAAACTGAAACGACGCTAGCAAAAAACCCAGAGGTGTCCTCCATCTCATTGGCGGGCTCGAATCGCCAACCGCCGGACAAGTGAGAGTAGTCCAAAAGGAGCGCTTGGGCCATTTGGTTCAAAAGGTGGGTCTTCCCAACGCCGTTACTTCCGATAAGTACGTGAACGTTCGTAGGGGGATTAGAATCTGGGACCACCTTAAACTTCAGTTCGAGTGGCTCTACAATCGGGCTTGGTCTCGCGCTTTCTACGAACTGAAATTCGAACTCGGACAAGCGAACTCCCCCGTTGGCAAGCCGCCTAAACTGGCCTGTTACGGTTCGAGGGCTGATGTTCCGGAGCAAGGAGGTTGTAAGTACCTCTTCCGGATAGGCGCGTTCAAACAACGCTCTGTCAAGGGCACAATCTCTCAGACGCTGAAGCAGGTCGAGCCGCACGCCTTCACCGAATTCGTTCAGCTTCTCGTAGTACATCTCCTCTTGCCCAACCGAGAAGTAGTTCTCATCAAGAAACTCAAATTCGCCAGGGAGGATTGGTCGGCCGTGTCCCGGAGCCAGTCCAAATCGGCCTATCTTGACCGGTCCAATTCTTGTGAGCGTGCCCCCTGACTTCACCGTAAGCCAAAACATGGTCTTGAATCCGAAGTCGTCCCAGCCGTCGTCTGTCAGAAACGCGCTCCACTCCCCTGCTATGGGTGGACGCTCCTGCCCGGGAATGAACCTGAAGTAGTTTGGCAAACTGCCTCCCGCCTAGTTGGTCTTGCGAGCGTCTGAGGCAAATATCTCGCTATCGGTGAAGATGACTGCTCCTCGCCGATGCACCTCGCAGACTCTCGAGCGCTTTAGTCATTCGGCTTGCCATGACTCTGAAAGCTGGCGGGCTCAGAGGCCCGCCAGCCTTGAAATAGCAGGAACGTGCAAGCCTCTCGCGGCGGGCCAGCGGCGACTTGCACGCCTACTCCCATTCGATCGTCCCCGGCGGCTTCGAGGTGACGTCGTAGACCACGCGGTTGATACCGCGGACTTCGTTGACGATGCGGTTGGCGGCGCGGCCGAGGAGCTCGTACGGCAGGTGGCTCCAGTCGGCGGTCATGAAGTCGTGGGTCTCGACCGAGCGCAGGGCGAGGACGTTCTCGTAGGTGCGGAAGTCGCCCATGACACCGACGGTCTTGACCGGCAGCAGCACCGCGAACGCCTGCGAAACTTTCTCGTACCAGCCGCTCTCGCGCAGCTCGGCGAGGAAGATGGCGTCGGCCTCCTGCAACAGCGCGACCTTCTCGGCGGTGACTTCGCCGAGGATGCGCACCGCGAGGCCGGGACCGGGGAACGGATGTCGGCCGATGAACTCCTCCGGCAGGCCGAGCTCGCGGCCGAGCTGACGGACCTCGTCCTTGAACAGCCAGCGCAGCGGCTCGACGAGCTCGAAGCCGAGTTTCTCGGGCAGACCGCCGACGTTGTGGTGCGACTTGATGACCGCCGACGGCCCGCGCACCGAGGTCGATTCGATGACGTCCGGGTAGAGCGTCCCCTGGGCGAGGAACTTCACGCCGGAGAACTTCCGCGCTTCGCGCTGGAAGACGTCGATGAAGATCCGCCCGATCGCCTTGCGCTTGGCCTCGGGGTCGGTGACGCCGGCGAGAGCGCCGAGGAAGTCCGCGCCGGCGTCGGCGGTGACGATCGGGATGCCGAGTCCGTCGGTGAGGCTCGCCTCGACCTGCGCCCGCTCTCCCTTGCGCAGCAGGCCGGTGTCGACGAACACCGAGACCAGGTCGTCGCCGATCGCCCGCTTGAGCAGCGCCGCGGTGACCGCCGAGTCGACGCCGCCCGAGATGCCGCACAGCACCCTCTGGCCGCGCGTGCGCTCGCGGATCGCCACCGCCGCTTCGTCGAGATAGGAGGCCATCGTCCAGTCGCCGGTGGCGCCGCAGGCTTTGTAGAGGAAGTTGTGCAGCACGGCCGAGCCGTGCACGGTGTGCGAGACCTCGGGGTGGAACTGGATGCAGTAGATACCGCGTGCGCGATCCTCCATGCCCACGACGGCGGCATTCGGCGTGCGCGCGGTCTGCACGAAGCCCGCGGGAAGCCGGGTGACGTGGTCGCCATGACTCATCCACACGGTCTCCGCAGAGTCGAGGCCGGCGAACAGCAGGCCGCGCTCCTGGACCTCGACCTCTGCCCGCCCGTACTCCCGCCGGGTGGCGTGCTCGACCTTGCCGTCGAGCAGGTGGGCGACCAGTTGCATGCCGTAGCAGATGCCGAGGACGGGTATGCCGAGCTCGAGCAGCGCCCGTTCCGCGTGCGGCGCGCCGGCGTCGTAGACGCTTTGCGGCCCGCCCGACAGGACGATGCCGATGGGGGCCCGGCGGCGGATCTCGTCGGCCGGCATCGAGAACGGGTGAACTTCGCAGTAGACCCGCTGCTCGCGCAGCCGGCGGGCGATCAACTGGGTGAACTGGCTGCCGAAATCGAGGATGAGGACGGTCTGGTGGGTTGCCATGCGGCAGTCTATCGGATCGCCCGGGAGCCACGGACGGAGGCGCCGCGCGATCGCTTCTCCTCTCGCGGATCGTGACTAGTGTGCGGCCTCGTGCTTGAGGTCGCGGGTCATCAACTCGTGCACCGCCTGCTTCGCGGGTTTGCCTTCGTACATCACGGCGACCATCTGCTCGCTGATCGGCATCTCGACCGAAGCGGCGCGGGCGAGCTGCAGAACGACGCGCGAATTCTTGACCCCCTCCGCCACTTCGGTGGTCTCCTGCAGGATCTGCTGCAGGGTCTTGCCCTGGGCGAGCTCCATGCCCGTTCGCCGGTTGCGCGACAGGCCGCCGGTGCAGGTCAGCACGAGATCTCCCAGGCCGGCGAGGCCCGAGAAGGTCTTCGGATCGCCCCCATAAGCGAGACCGAGGCGGGTGATCTCGTGCAGGCCGCGGGTGATCAGCGCGGCCAGGGTGTTGTGCCCCATTCCGAGGCCCGAAACGACACCGGCGCCGATCGCGATGACGTTCTTCGCTGCGCCGGCGAGCTCCACGCCGACGACGTCGGAGGACGAGTAGAGCCGCAGGGTCGGGCTGGCCAGAGTCTCGCGGAGTTCCGCGGCGAGATCGACCTCGGCGCTCGCCACCACGGCCGCGGAAGGTACGGCGCGCGCCAGCTCGGCGGCGAAGGTCGGACCGGAGAAAGCTGCGAAGCGGGCCGGAGTCGCGGCGGCGGCGCACTCTTCGGCCGAGACCCGGCTCATGCGCGCGAGCGATTCGGCCTCGATGCCCTTGGTCGCAGAGACCACCGTCAGCGCCTCCCGCCCGGAGCGCGCGGCGAGAAACTCGCGCAGCACCGCGCGATAGCCGTGCGAGGGCGCCGCGACGACGACCGCCTCGGAGCGGGCGAGCAGGGAGAGATCGTGGGTGATCATGAGACCTTCGGGCAGCGTGACACCGGGAAGATAGCGGCGGTTCTCGCGCGCACCCTGAATCTCCGCAGCAGCCTCTTCGCGACGCACCCAGAGCGTCGTGAGGTGGCCTGCGCGCGCCGCATGGACGGCCACTGCCGTGCCGAACGAGCCTGCCCCGAGAACTCCGATTCGCGCCATACCCCGATGACCCCTTACTTTCGATCCGCACCCAGGCGGCGCTCTTTGCCGGCCGCCAGGCGCCGGAGATTGCCGCTGTGGCGCAGCAGGACCAGACCCGCGCAACCGCAGGCGAAGGCGAGCACGCTTTCCGGCACCGGCGCCGTCCATCCCAGCCGGGCGAAGAGCAGCGCGAGCGCGGGCAACGCGACCGCCGCGGAAACGGAAGCGAGCGAGACGTAACGCGTCGCCATGACGACGACCGCGAAGGTCACTGCAGCCGCGCAGGCGACGAGCGGCAGCAGGGCGAGCAGGGCGCCAAAGCCGGTAGCAACGCCCTTGCCGCCGCGGAAACCGAAGAAAACCGGGAACACATGCCCGACGACGACTGCGAAAGCGGCCGCGGCGACGATCTCCGCCGGCGCTCCGAGGGTGCGCGCCGCCCGCACCGGCACGATGCCCTTGGCGATGTCGAGCAGCAGGACGAGCAGCGCCGGCCAGCGCCCGGCGGTGCGCAACACGTTCGTCGCCCCGGCGTTGCCGCTCCCCAGGTTGCGCACGTCGGCGCGCTGCAGCAGCCAGACGACGGCGAGACTGAAGGACAACGAGCCGAGCAGGTACGAGCCCGCCACCAGTCCGATCCAACGCCCGCTCATCCCGGCGCTCCCGAGGCGCGGGCGTCGAGGGTCGCCGTGAGCCGCCGGCGCAGCATTTCGAGCGCCATCTGCGCCGCGAACATGCGGACCCGTTCGCGACTCCCCGGGAAGCGTGCCACCCGGTGCTCGACCGCCGTGCCGCCGGGACCGGCGACCGCCACGTGGACGGTTCCCACGGGTTTGCCGGGAGTTTCGCCCCCCGGGCCGGCGATGCCGGTGAGACTCACGCCGACGGAGCTTCCCAGCCTGCGGCACACTCCCGTCGCCATCGCCCGCGCCACCTCTTCGGAGACCGCCCCGCAGCGCGCCAGAAGCTCGGGCGACACGTCGAGGAGCGCGCTCTTGAGCTCGTTCGAGTAGACGACGACGCCGCCGGCGAAGACAGCGCTCGCTCCTGGGACTCGCGTCAATCGCTCGGAGACCAAGCCGCCGGTGCACGACTCGGCGGTCGCGAGGGTCCAGCCGCCCGCGGAGAGGAGGCGTACGACCTCGCCTTCGAGCGTCGCGTCGGCCCCTTCACCGAAGACCCCCTCGCCGAGGAGCGCCAGCGTGCGAGCGCGCATCGCGGCCAGACGCTCGCGGCGCTCCTCGTCGCTGCCCACCGCGCTGAGCAGGATGCGGACTTCGCCGGGACCGGCGAGCACCGTCACCCACTCCTGTTTGAACTCGGCGTAGGCGGGCGTCAACGCCTGGTCGATCTCCGACTCCGGGCGCATCGCCACCTTGATCGTCCAGGTCTCGCGGGCCACTCCGGCCGTTCGCTTCCCGAGCCAAGGAACCAGATAGTCCGCCGCCATGCGGTCGAGCTCGAACGGCACGCCGGGAAACAGGAACAGCGCCTTGCCGTCGCGTTCGAAAAGCTGCCCCGGCGCGGTGCCGTTGGGGTTGTCCATCACGGTGGCCCCCGCGAGGACCTGGGCCTGCTTGCGGTTGTTCGGCGATCCGCGGCGTCCCATGGCGGCAAAACGGGCTTCGATTCGTTCCACGATCTCGGCGCGCTCGGCGAGCCCGACCCCGAGCGCCGCCGCCGCGGCTTCGCGCGTCAGGTCGTCGCCGGTCGGTCCCAGACCGCCGCTCACCAGAACGAGGTCGCTCGCTGCCCAGAGCGCGGCGAGCTCGCGCGCGATTTCGCCGTCGAGATCGCCGACGACGCTCTTCTTCACCAACTCGACGCCGAAGCGCTCGAGCAGCCCGGTCAGGCGAAGCGAGTTGGTATCGAGGCGCTCGGTCGACAGCAGCTCCGAGCCCACGGCGAGAATGGCGGCGCGCACAATCGGCATGATAGCAACCGGCGGCCGGCCCGACTGCCGCGCGATTTGACTCTTGGCGGTGCGGCCCCTACGATCCCGCACTGTCATGAACGCCCGCTTCGCGATTCCGCTCGTCCTTCTGGCCGCCGCCGGTGCGGTCCCTGCCGTTGCCGAAACCGGCCTGTGGAGCGCCGGATCGACGACTTTGCGCGCCGCCGACAGCGACTTCCGTCTCTCGGCTTCCGGGGTCGAACGCCGTGTCGTCCTGCCGGCGTCGGTGCGCGTCGAAGAGCTCTTTCCCCTGCGCGGCGGGGCCTTTCTGAGCGCTCTCGCGCCGGCGGCGAGCGGCGGCTCGGCACCCTCGCCGAGGCCCGACCTTTTCCTCGCCCTGCTCGACGAGCGGGGCGCCCACCCGCTGCCCGCGCCGGCCCGCGACGAAGACGGCGCGCGCGAGAACGCCGTCCCGTTGACATCGGGCTCCGGCGAGCTCGCGGGGCTGGTCTGGCTCGAGGGCAGGGATCGGCAGTCGTACGCCGTGCGCCACGCCGCCTGGGACGGCCTGCGCTGGTCGGAGCCGGAGACCCTCGCCGAACCCGCCGCCGGCAGCCAGCTCGCGCTCGCCGCGGCGACCTTGGACGACGGCTCGCGCCTCCTCGTCTGGAGCCGTTTCGACGGCCACGACGACGAGATCGTCGCCGCCCGGTTCGCCGACGGAGCCTGGGGCCCGCCGCAGCCGATCGCTCCCGACAACCCGGTACCAGACGTCACCCCCACCGTCGTGGCCGTGCCCGGCGGCGCTCTCGCCGCCTGGAGCCGCTACGACGGGCACGACTATCGCGTGGTGATCTGCCGTTTCGACGGCCGGGAATGGTCGGCGCCGGCCTGGGCGGGGCCCCCCGGCTCGACCGCTCCCCTCTTGATCCCGCGACCCGAAAAGGCACTCACCGGGCGAGGTGGCGGCGAGACGACGGCGGCCTGGCTCACCTACGCGAACAGCCTGCCGCGCGGCTGGGAAGTAGCCGAGGTCGACGGCGCGGGCAGGCCGCGGCGCCGCGGCCGCGCGGTCGACGTGCCTTTCTCCCGGCCGGCGGTCGAGGCCACCTCGGACGGCGCAGTCCGCCTGCGCTGGGCCAGCGGCGAGAGCGTCGTCGAGCTGCGCTGAATCAGACGTGCGCTGGAGGTGGGGTGCGCTCCCGATCGACGCGCTCGACGACGAGCGCCGGTGCCGGCGTCGCCATGCCGATCTCGAAGCAGCCGGCAAACCGCCGCTCGAGATCGCCATCCGGACGGCGCAGATAGACCCGCGCCAGCTCCTCCCCCGAAGCGACCTCCCGACCGAGGCGCGTGCGGTAGCGCAACGCGATTCCCAGGTCGATCTCCGAGCCGATGGTGCGCCGCGCCCCGCCCGCCTCGGCCAGCAGCAGGCCGAGCTGACGCGTTCGTACCGCGGTCACGCAGCCCGCCCGTTCGGCGCGGATCACCACTTCGTGCGGCGCCAGCGGCAGCTCGGGGCAGTCGAACCAGCGCTCGTCCGCGCCCTGGGCGACGGCCCAGCGCACGAAGCGGTCGC
Source organism: Acidobacteriota bacterium (assembly GCA_052035735.1). Classification (GTDB taxonomy): domain Bacteria; phylum Acidobacteriota; class Thermoanaerobaculia; order Multivoradales; family JAGPDF01; genus JAGPDF01. The sequence continues at coordinate 21,411 of JBPOHI010000060.1, read as the reverse complement.
GCGCCGCCCCGGAGGCGAGCAACTGGCGCAGTCCGGCATCCGTCCAGCCGGCGCCGAGCTGCCCGCCGAGCGAGAGCGCCAGCGCCAGGGTGAGATCGACGGTCTCGCGCGGGCCGCGCCCCTCCAGGCAGTCGAGCACCTCGCGGATCTCGCAGGCGTGCCCGGCCCAGTCGCCGAGCGGCTGGCTCATGTCGGTGAGCAGCGCCTCGGCCTTCATCCCGAGCTCGCAGGAGATCCCGGCGAGCAGCTGCGCCAGCTCCCGCGCCTGCTCGATTCGCGGCAGGAAGGCGGCATCGCCGACCTTGACGTCGAAGACGATCGCCGCGGCTCCGGTGGCGAGTTTTTTCGACAGGATCGAAGCGACGATCAGCGGCAGCGAGTCGACCGTCGCCGTGCGATCGCGCAGCGCGTAGAGCTTGCGATCGGCCGGCGCGATCCCGGCGGTCGCAATGCCGAGCGCGATCCCGCACCGCTCGAGCAGCTCGACGGCGCGGCTGCGATCGAGCTCCTGGCGGAAGCCGGGGATCGCCTCGAGCTTGTCGGCCGTGCCGCCGGTGTGCCCGAGGCCCCTCCCGGTAAGCATGACCACCGGCACCCCCGCTGCGGCGAGCAGCGGGGCGAGCAGCAGACTGGTCTTGTCACCGACGCCGCCGGTCGAGTGCTTGTCGACCAGGTCGGGCAGCTCGCGCGACAGCTCCCAGCGCTCGCCGGAGGCGAGCATCGCTGCGGTGAGCTCGCGGGTGCGATCGAGATCGAGGCCGCGGATCGCCACCCCCATCAGGAAGGCGGCGAGCTGGGCGTCGCTCCAGCTCCCGTCGGCGGCGGCGCGCGCCACTTCGCCGAGGTCACCGGGGCGCAAAGGCTCGCCGGCGCGCAGCCGCGACAAGACCTCGTAGGCGCTCAGCGGCGCTCCGGTCTCAGCTGCCCTTGGGTGCGGACGAAGCCGGCCCCGCTTCGCGCTGGGCGTCGGCGATGTAGGGCGACTGCGGGAACTCGTCGACGATCCGGCGATAGGTGGCGCGAGCGTCGTCGGCCTTGCCGAGCGTGTCGTAGGTCAGCGCGAGCTGGAAGAGAATCACGTCCACGGGCAGCGGCTTGGCGTCCAGCTCGAGCATCTTCTTGAGCTCCTCGGCAAGCTCCGCGCCACGACCCTGCTCGCGATCGAGCTTGTAGAGATTCACTCGCGCTGCGGCCGACAGCGCGCCCTGCGGCTCGGCGTCGAGGAAGGCTTTCCAGAGCTGCGCCGCGCGCGCCTTGTCGTTCTCGGCGAGGGCGATCTGCGCGAGGTAGAGCTTGGCGACCCGGCCGGTCGCACTCGAGCCGTACTGGCTGTCGAGCTCGCCGAAGAGCTCCTTCGAACGCGCGCGCCGGGCGGCCTCCGAAGCGAAGGTCGGGTGCGCCGTGTCGCCGGGGTTGGCGCCGGTCGCCACGACCGTGCCGGAGTCCGCCGCGAGCGCCTTCGCGAGCAGCTCGTTGGCGCCGTCCTTGCGGCTGCCGATCCAGTAGAAGATCCCGGCCGCGACGAGCGCCGCGACGAGCACTCCTCCCACGCCGTAGAGGATCATCCGCTTGTGATCCTCGGCGTAGTGCATGCCCTTGCCGAGAACCTCCTCCAGTTCGTTGCGCTTCAGATCTTCCCGTGTGACCGAGTCCATGAGCCCGAGGCCTTTCTATGTGCGAATGAAGAGCGCCGAGAGTTCGGGCCGGCGCTATCTGGTGCGGCTGGGAGGAGTCGAACCCCCGACCTTGAGCTTAGGATGCTCCTGCTCTATCCAACTGAGCTACAGCCGCGCGGAGCGCATTATATATGGGCCGGAGCGGCTGCGGCGGGCATCCCTTCGCAGGTTCTCAGTAGCGGATCAGCGACTCGACCTCGTACTCCTCGAGCCCGGCGCGTCCGGGCAGGAAGGTGAGCTCGATGATGAACCCGAATCCAGCCACTTTGGCGCCCAGGCTCTCGATGAGCTTCGCGGTGGCGCGGGCGGTACCGCCGGTGGCGATGACGTCGTCCACAATCAGCACGCGCTCCCCTGCCGCGACCGCGTCCTGGTGAATCTCGAGTCGATCGGTACCGTACTCGAGCTCGTACGACTGCGACACCGTCTTGGCCGGGAGCTTTCCGGGCTTGCGCACCGGCACGAAACCGGCGTTCAGGCTGTAGGCCAGCGAGGGCGCGAACATGAAGCCGCGGGACTCGATGCCGACCACCTTGTCGATCGGCGGATGGCGCGCGAACAGCCAGGCGAACCGGTCGACCGTCATGCGCAGGGCGAGCGGGTCCTTGAGCAGCGTCGTGATGTCGAAGAAGTTGATCCCCGGCTTCGGGAAATCCGGAACTTCGCGAATGTAGCTCTTGAGGTCTTCCACCTTTTCAATCCTCCACGGCGAAATCGGTTCTCGGGTTTCCTGCGACATCGTCCAACACAGCGGCGTCCAGCCGCTCCACCCGCGCCTCCGGCGGCCCCATCCGCATGCCTGCGCCGAAGGACATCAGCGCCGGATCGGTGCCGGAGGCCTCGGCCGCGACCGAGCCGTCCGGTTCGTTGCGCACCCATCCGACGACGCCGCACTCGCGCGCCAGCCGCACCGCGTAGGCGCGGAAGCCGACGCCCTGCACGCGGCCGGTGACGCGATAGCTCATGCGCTTCATTCGGGACGCTCCTGCGGATCGCGCCAGCCGAATCGCCCGACCAGCGGCACGAAAGCCACCGGCTCGAGCTCCCGCCGCCGCATACCGCGAGCCAGACGCTCGTAGAGCACCAGCTGCTGCCCGTTGCGGCCACCTTCCGGCACCAGGAGCTTGCCCTTGGGCGCCAGTTGATCGAGCAGCGGCTTCGGCACCGTCGGCGCCCCGGCCGTCACCAGCACGCGGTCGAACGGGGCGACATCGCTCCAGCCCACGGTGCCGTCGAAGGCCTGGATCTTGACGTTCAGGATCTCGAGCTGGCGCATCCGGCGAATCGCCTGGTGGGCGAGCTCCGGGATGCGCTCGAGGCTGTAGACCCAGCGCGCCAGGCGGGCCAGGATCGCCGTCTGATAACCGGTTCCGGTGCCGATCTCGAGCACCTTGTGGCTCGGATCGACTTCGAGCAGCTCGCTCATGCGGGCGACGATGTAGGGCTGCGAGATCGTCTGCGCGTCGCCGATCGGCAGCGCGTGGTCGCCATAGGCCTGGCTGCGCAGATGAGAGCGAACGAACAGGTGGCGCGGCACCTCGCGCATCGCGGCGAGCACCCGTGGGTCGCGGACGCCGCGCGCCTCGATGAGCTCGCGCACCATCTGCTCGCGGGAGAAGGTATCAGCGAACATTTCCTGCGTCGGGGCTGACGATGCGACCCAGTCGGCCGCGCAGGTCCGCGTGCCCCTCCAGACCGCGATAGTCCGTCAGGTCGAGGTGCAGCGGCGTCACCGAAACGCGACCGCTGGCGACCGCCTCGTGGTCGGTGCCGCTCTCCGACTGCCACTCGGGCGTGCCGGCGATCCAGTAGTACTTGCGCCCCCGGGGATCCTCTTTCTCCACCACGACCTGCTGGTAGACGCGCTTGCCGAGCCGGGTGAAGGACAGACCCTGGAGCTCGCCCGCCGGCAGGTTGACGTTGAGCAGGAGATCCGGGCGCAGCGTCTCGGTGAGCAATTCGGCGATGAAGCGCCCGGCAAAGGCGGCAGCGCGCTCGAAGGAGTATCCCTCGGCGATCTCCTGGCTGAAGGCGACCGAAGGGATGCCGAGCAGCGTCCCCTCGAACGTCGCGCTCACCGTGCCCGAGTAGGTGACGTCGTCACCCAGGTTGAGGCCGAAATTGATCCCCGAAACGATCAGGTCGGGCCTCGCTTCGCGCAGCAGCCAGAGCACCGCGAGGTTGACGCAGTCGGTCGGCGTGCCGTCGACGGCGTACCAGTTCTCCTCGATGCGCTGCAGACGCAGCGGCCGGCCCAGCGTCAGGCTGTGCCCGGTGGCGCTCTGTTCGCGATCCGGCGCGACGACCGTCACCTCGCCCAACGGCGCCAAGGCCCGCGCCAGGAGGCGCAGGCCCTCGGAATAGACGCCGTCGTCGTTGGTGATCAGGATGCGGGTCATCGCAAGCTCGTCCCTGCCCGCCGGAAGGGAACTAGCGCCGCCAGGCGAGCTTTCCGCCGCTGCGATCGAGGTACTTGCCGAGAAGCGGCTCGAGAGCCGCGAGGGTGTCGGCCGGAACCAGGCTCGGGTCGGTGATCAGGGACATCGCCAGCGCGTCGGCGCAGTCGTTCGCCACATCCGGACCGAGCGCGCCGATCGCCCGCCGCACCACGCGCTGGGCAAGCGCGACGTTCTTGCGCAGGACCTCCATCACGCCCTCGCCGGTGACGTGCTCCTCTTCCACCCGCCAGCAGTCGTAGTCGGTGACCATCGACAGCGACGCGTAGGCGATCTCGGCCTCGCGCGCCAGCTTCGCCTCCTGGAGGTTGGTCATGCCGATGATGTCGAAGCCCATGTGACGGTAGGCGTTCGACTCGGCACGCGTCGAGAACGTCGGCCCCTCCATGTTGACGTAGCAGCCGCCGCGATGCGTCGTCGCTCCCTCGGCGTCCGCGGCGTCGGCGAGGACCGTGGCGAGCGTCTTCGAGACCGGATCGGCGATGGAGACGTGCGCGACGATACCGTTGCCGAAGAAGGTGTCGGGCCGGTGGCGGGTACGGTCGTAGAACTGGTCCGGGACGACGATGTGGCCGGGGACGTACTCCTCCTTGAGCGAGCCGACCGCCGAGACCGAAATCAGGAAATCGACGCCGAGGCTCTTGAATCCGTAGACGTTGGCGCGGAAGTTGAGCTCGGTGGGAAGCAGCCGGTGACCGCGGCCATGACGGGCGAGGAACACCACCTTGCGGCCGTCGAGCTCGCCCAGGATGAAGGCGTCCGAAGGGGCGCCCCATGGGGTTTCGATCTTCCGCTCCTCGGCCACCTTCAGGCCGGCCATCTCGTAGAGGCCGCTGCCGCCGATCACACCGATCCGAACATCACTCATCTGCTTCCTCCGAAATCTGCCTGTCTGGAGCCTGAAATGGGGTCGGCGGTCAGCCGGAATTACGGAACCCGAAGACTAGCATAGGAGCCCGGCGCGGCAGCGGCCACGACATCGAGCGCGGTGGCCAGGGCGAGGCGTCCGGCGCGACCGTCCACCTGGCGAACCCGCTCGCCGCGGCAGGCGCCGACGAAGGCCTGGAGCTCGCGCAGCAGAGGCTCCGACTTCTCCACCGGCGGGTTCGCCGGCAGGATCGCGCGCGTGCCGCCGCTCTGGTCGAGCCTGTAGCCCTTGATCTCCTGCGCCTGGTAGTCGAGGGAGAGATAGCGGTCGGAGAAGAACGCCCGGAGCTTGCGCACACGCTCCCCCGAAATGCGCGAGGCGGTGACGTTGGCGACCAACCCGGAAGCGAACGCGATGCGGGCGTTGGCGATGTCGATGCGTTCGGAGAGCACCGGAATGCCGACCGCTCGCACCTCGGTCACCGGCGAGCCATCCATCGCCTGCAGGATCTGCAGGTCGTGGATCATCAGATCGAGGATCACGTCGACATCGAGGCTGCGCGGCGAGTAGGTACCGAGGCGCTCGATTTCGATGAACCGCGGGCCGGAGCCGGCGTCGAGCAGCGCCTGCACCGCCGGGTTGTGAAACTCGACGTGCCCCACCGCGAGCACCAGATCGCGCGCTTCGGCCGCCGCGATCAGCGCGTCGGCTTCGGCGAGCGACGAAGCGATCGGCTTCTCCACCAGGAGGTGCACGCCGCGCTCGAGCAGCGCCAGACCGAGCTCGCCGTGGAGCGTCGTCGGAGCTGCCAGCACCGCGGCATCGATCTTCCCGGCAAGCTCGTCGAACGACGCCGCCACCTTGGCGCCGTGTTCAGCCGCGACTGCACTGGCGACCTCGGGCCGGGTGTCGAAGATCCCTTCCAGGGTGACGCCGGGGAAGGTCGAGAGAATCCGCGTGTGGTGACGCCCGAGCGCGCCGATGCCGAAGACGCCGAGCCGGAGATCGCCGCGTTCAGTCGCCACCGGATTCACTCGCTCCCCGGTGCGTCGGCAGCGCCTTGACCACGCCGCGGCGGGCGCTGCGCACGAAACCGATCAGATACTCGACATCGGGGGCGCCGGGAAACTCCGCCTCCAGCCGCTCGAGCGCCTGGGTGGTATTGAGTCCGGAGCGCAGGAAGATGCGCATCGCCTTCTCGACCGTGCGGATGCGGTCGTCGTCCAGTCCCTTGCGCCGCAGGCCGATCCGGTTCACGCCGAAGACCGCCGGGCGGAGGCCCACCGTCTTGACGTAGGGCAGGGCATCGACGAGCAGCCGGGTGTAGCCGCCGACGTAGGCGTACTTGCCGACCCGGCCGAACTGCTGCACGGCCGAGAAGGCCCCGACGACGGCGTCGTCGCCGACCTCGACATGCCCAGCCAGCGTCGCGCAGTTGGCGAAGATCGTCCGGCTGCCGACGTGACAGTCGTGCGCCACGTGGCTGTAGACCATGAACAGGTTGTCGTCGCCGACGGTGGTGAGGCCGCCCCCCTTGCCGGTGCCGCGATGGAAAGTGGTGAACTCACGGATCGTGTTGCGGTGCCCGACCTCGAGGCGCACCGGCTCGTTGGCGAACTTCAGATCCTGCGGATCCATGCCCAGGCAGACCGAAGGATAGACGCGGTTCTCGCTGCCGAGCACCGTCGGGCCGTGGATCTGGACGTGCGGGCCGATCTCCGAGCGGTCGCCGATGGTGACGTCGGGCCCGATCACCGCGAACGGGCCGATGGTGACGTCGGCGCCGATCCGGGCGGACGCGTCGACGACGGCCAAGGGATGAATGCCACTCATCGCACGGCGTCCCGGTCGACCGTGGTCGACAGCAACTCGGCCTCGGCGTGCACCACGCCGTCGACCAGCGCCTTCGCCTGCAGCTTGCAGTGATTCGCCTTGAGCCGCAGCACCGTGGCCTCGAAGTGCACGCGGTCGCCCGGCACGACCGGCCGGCGGAAGCGCGCGCGCTCGATCGACATGAACAGCAGGAGCTTCTTCTCGCGTTCGGGATCGTCGTGCATCAGCAGAATTCCTCCGGCCTGAGCCATCGCTTCGACCAGCAGGACCCCGGGGACGACCGGGTGCTGCGGGAAGTGGCCGGTGAAGAACTCCTCGTTGATGGTGAAGTTCTTGAGCGCGACGATGCGCTGGCGCGGCTCCATCTCGAGGACCCGGTCGATCAGCAGCATCGGATAGCGATGCGGCAGGACCGACATGATCCAGCGTACGTCCCAGTTAGGCTTCTCGCTCGTTCCCGGCGTCACCGTCGTCTCCGACATCCTGGATCCCCATCCTGTTTTCGACCGTCCGCAATCGTTTCCAGATCTCCGGCAGGCGGCGCAAGATCGCCTGCTGGCGCCGCCAGGCGGCAATCGGCAACGCGGGGATCCCCGCCACCGCCGTGCCCGCCGCGACCGGCTGAAGCGCCGCCGATTTGGCGGCGACCTGCGCGCCGTCGCCGACTTCGAGGTGCCCGGAGACCCCCGCCTGCCCCGCCAGGACGACCCCGGCACCGAGCCGCGCGCTGCCTGCGACTCCCGCCTGCCCGCAGAGGATCGAGCGTTCTCCGACGACGACATTGTGTCCGACCTGGACCAGGTTGTCGATCTTCGTCCCCGAGCCGATCGTCGTCGCACCGAGCAGGGCGCGGTCGATGGCGGTCAGCGCGCCGATCTCCACGTCCGCACCGATCTCGACCCTCCCCACCTGCGGCACCTTGTGATGCACACCGCGCACCGTGGCGTAGCCGAAGCCGTCACTGCCGATCACCGTACCGGCATGAATCTCGACGCCGTCTCCCAATGTCCCCCCTGGATAGAGGACGACATGGGGATGGAGGACGACCTGGGCCCCGAGGCGACAGCCTTCCCCGACCACGACGTGCGGATGCAGCACGGTTCCCTCGCCGACCTCGACGCCGCGCCCGAGGACGACATACGGGCCGATCGCCGCCGAGGCAGCGATCCGGCAGTCGTCACCGACGACCGCGGTCGGGTGGATACCCGGCTCGTGCCGGGTGGCGGGATGAAAGAGGCGCAGGATCTGCGCCAGGGCGAGCTGTGGTTGGGCGCACTGCAGGAGGTCCCTGCCCTCCAGGCGGGCGTCGCGCCCGGTGAGAATCGCCCCGGCCGCGCTGGCCTGGGCCTGAGCCAGATACTTCGGACTGGTGAGGAAGGAGAGGTGCTCCGGACCCGCCTCGGACAATGTCCGCACGCCTCCGAGCTCCCGGGCCGGCGAACCGAGCACCTCTCCGCCCACCCGCTCGGCCAACTCCCCGAGCGTCCAGATCAAGGGTCAGTTCGCCTTCTGCGTCGCCGAAGCGTCGAAGCGCTGAATGATCTGGTTGGTGATGTCGGCAGCGTCGTCGGCGTACAGCAGGCCGCTCTGGAACTTGTTGAAAACGAAGGTGTAGCCGCCTTCCTTGCCGACCTGTTCGATGACCGGGAAGACGCGCCGTTCGATTTCGCCGAAGGTCGTCTCGCGGCTCTTGTTGAACTCGCGCTCGGCGTCTTCCTGGAAGCGCCGCAGGCCGGTGACCTTCTCTTCGAGCTGCTTTTCGAGCTCCGAGATCTTGTCGTCGGCGAGCGACAACCGGCCCTCGTTGAGCCGCTTGCGCAGGGCGTCGACCTCGTCGTTCTTGGCCTTGCCTTCGGCGATCTTGTCGTCCTGCAGCTTCTTCAGCCGCGCCAGGGCCTCCTTGCCTGCAACCGAATCGGTCACCAGGCGCTGCACGTCGATGACCGCCATCTTGCCGCTCTGCGCCACCGCCGCCGTCGACGGCAACAGCGCGAGGGCCGAAAGCGAAAGCACGATGCGTCCAGCCACAGCGGTCGTACTCCTCCACACATTCGATGACATGAACTTGCTCCTTTGTTGGGACTAGAAAGTTGCGCCGATGCTGAACTGGAAGCTCTCGAAACGGTCGCCCGGCTCGCCGATCGCATCATTGCGCTCGATCGGATCCAGGTTCGAAGAATAGATGAAACGCAACGGTGCGCCGAAGATCGGCACGAAAATCCGCAGCTCGCCGCCGGCCGAGTAGCGCAGGCGGGAGGGGTCGATGCTCTGGTCGTCGTCGTAGACGTTGCCTCCGTCGGCGAACAGGATGACCCGGAACGGCCCTCCCACCAGTACCTGGAGCTCGACGTTCATCTGCAGGAACTTGTTGCCGCCCTTGTAGTAGCCGTCCTGCAGCACGGGGAGGTTGGTCTCCTCGTCGCGCACGAAGACCGAGCGGAACTGGAAGCCGCGCACGCTGTTTTCGCCGCCGAGGAAGTAGCGCTCGAGCGGCACGACCTCGCGGCCGTCGAACGGCTTGACGATCCCGGCCTCGAGGTTGAACGCCGCCACCGTCTTCACCGGCGAGAAGGTCAGGGGCTGGAAGCGCGACAGGTGCACCTCCGGCCGCCAGAAGTAGTTGTCGCCGCCGAGGAAGCCGCCGGCGTACTCCAGCGAACCCACGAGGTTCCAGCCGCGCGTCGTCTCCAGCCGGCTGTCCCGGCTGTCGAAGGAGTAGGTCGGCTGAATCGAGGAGTTGGCGATGTCGTAGTTCAGCTCGACGATGGCGTTCTCCGGCCCGGAGTAAAACAGCCGGTCCTTCGACTGCGACAGCGTGTAGCTGACGCTGGCGCTGCCGAACAGGCCGAAGTTGCGGCCGTAGGTGAGCACGGCGCCCTGGCTCTGACGCTCGGACTGCTGCAGCGTCGTCTGGGAGTAGTTGAGATTGCTCTTGAACAGCTGCAAGCCGACGCTCTGCGGCCGGTCGAGCCACCACGGAATGTAGTACGACAGGCCGTACTCGTCCTGGTAGCGCCCGGACTGGAAGGACAGGCCGACCGTCTCGCCGCGGCCGAGGAAGTTCTGCGTGCGCACGGAAAGCTGGCCGAAGAAGCCGTAGGTCTCGCTCCAGCCGGCGCCGACCTGGAGCTCCGTCCGGTCGCTCTCGTCGCCCTTGACCTTGACGTCCACCGTCTTCTTCTCGGTGTCGAAGTTCTCGAAGGTGATCGGATCGGTCTCGTTGAGCTTGAAGTAGCCCAGCTGATTGACCTTGAACAGGCTCCCCTTGATCGCGCCCATGTTCAGGAGAGTGCCCTCCTGGATGCGGAACTCGCGCCGCAAAACCTTGTCGCGGGTGCGGGTATTGCCCTCGAACTCCATCCGGCCGACGCGGTACTGGTCGCCCTCGGTGATCTTGATTTCGATGTCGGCGACGTCGTCCTCGCGCTCGACGAGCTGCAGATCGATGTTGGCGAAGATATGACCGTAGTTCTTGTAGGCGTCCTGTACCGCCTCGGTGCCCTTGGTCACCATCGACGAGCGCAGCCAGCCGCCACGGGGACGCGAGTACTGCGCGGCAAGGAAGCTCTGGTTGAAGACCTGATTGCCCTCGATCTTGATCTCACCGAGCTTGAAGCGGCTTCCCTCGACCACCGGAATCTCGATCTTGAGGCTGCGCTTGCCGCTCTTCTTCTCCTTGACCCCGAGGACCGGGTCTTCGAGCAGCACGTTCTTGTAGCCCGCTCCGCGATAGAGATCCTTCACCTTCACCAGGTCTTCGGCGATGGTGGCCGGGTTGTAGATGTCGCGCTTGAGCACCCGCCAGAGGAGATTCGACTCCTTGGTCTTGCTCATCGCCCACTTCAGGCGCCAATCGCCGTAGACCTTGTTGTCGGCGAACTTGATGTCGCCGATGCGGACCTTCTCGGCTTCGTCGATCGAGAACACCACGCGGCGTTCGGTCGGCGCGACCTCCTCGAGGAGGTACTCGGCCTTGGCGAAGCGGAAGCCCTTCTCGCGATACATCTCTTCGATGGTCGTCTGTAGCCGCTTGACCTCGCCGAGCGAAATCGGCGAGCCCTCGCGGACCGAAATCGACTCCTTCGTGATGCGTTCGGTGATGTCGGTGCGCGACAGGCGCTTCAGCCCCTTGAAGTCCAGGGAGCGGAGGATCGGGCGCTCGGTCACGGTAACCACCAGCTTGACGCCTCCGTCGGCGGGGATCCGCTCGATCTTGAGGTCGTCGACGAGGTTGCGCCGCCAGAGCTCCTCGATGCTGCGGTTGAGCGCCGCCTCGTCGAGCTCCTGCCCGTCGACCAGGCCGAGGTAATACCTCACCGTCTCCTCGGCGAGCAGATGGAGACCCCGGAACTCCACTCCACGGATCGACTCGGCGCGCGCACCAGCAGCGAGCAGGAAAAGTGCGACCGGCAGCCAACGCTGAACTTGCCTCATAGAATCTCCGCGCGCTGCAAGACGGGTACCATGCTCGACGACCGCGGTCGCAGTCGGCCGGGAACCGGGAGCTTTTCAGGCCCTGGTGGGCTCCAACTCCCGGGGCCGCGCTCTCACCGTGAGCTCAGAACCGTTTACATCCGCCTCGATGACTTCGAAATCCTGCTTGCCTGCCCGAATCAAAAGCTCGGAGATTGTATCCTGCACGTGGCGCTGAATCGTCCGCCGGAGAGGGCGCGCACCGGTCGAAGCGTCGATTCCGGCCCGCCGGAGCAGCCATTCCTTGCCCGCCGGCGTCACTTCGACGCGCAGGTTGCGCTGGGCCAGCGTCACGTTGACGTCTTCCAGGAGCAGATCGACGATCGCCCGCAGCTCCACTTCGCCCAGCGGATGGAAGACGATCACCTCGTCCACGCGATTGATGAACTCGGGGCTGAACGAGCGCCGGAGCTCCGAGAGGATCTCGTCCTCCACCCGGCGGAAGGCCTCCTCGGCATCCTGGCTGCCGAATCCCATGCGGCCGCCGCGCAGCACCAGCTTCGAACCGATGTTCGAGGTCATCAACAGGAGGGTGTTCTTGAAGTCCACCTGATTGCCGTAGGAGTCGGTGAGCGTGCCGTCGTCGAGGATCTGCAGCAGGAGATTGGCGACGTCGGGATGCGCTTTCTCGATCTCGTCGAACAGCACCAGCGAATAGGGCTGGCGCCTCACCCGCTCGGTCAGCTGGCCGCCCTCCTCGTGACCGACGTAGCCCGGCGGCGAGCCGATGAGCTTCGACACCGCGTGCTTCTCCATGTACTCGCTCATGTCGAAACGCACCAGCGAGTGCTGCGAGCCGAAGAGGAACTCGGCGAGCCGCCGGGCGACCTCGGTCTTGCCCACTCCCGAGGGGCCGAGAAAGATGAACGAGCCCATGGGGCGCTGCGGATTGGCGACACCGAGGCGGGAACGGCGGATGGCGCGGGAAATCCCCGAGATCGCCATCTCCTGGCCGACGACGTGCTTGCGCAGCGTCTCCTCCATGTGCAGCAGGCGCTCCGCCTCGTCCTCCTGCAGGCTCGACACGGGGATGCCCGTCCAGGCCGCGATGACCTCCTCGATGTCGCGCGTCGTCACCTCGAGCTCGGTGTCCTCGTTCGACACCGCGCCCATCCGCTCGAGGTCCTCGCGCAGCTCGATCTCGCGTTCGCGCAGGAAAACGGCGCTCTCGAAGTTCTTCTCCGAGATCGCCGTCTTCATGTCGCGCACCACCTGGCGGATCTCCTGCTCCAGGCGGCGCAGATTCTGCGTGTCCTTGACCTTGCGCAGCTTGACCTTGGCCCCCGCCTCGTCGATCACGTCGATCGCCTTGTCGGGCTGGAAGCGATCGGTGATGTAGCGTGAGGTCTGGTAGATCGCCCGCTTCAGCGCCTCGCCCGAGTAGCGCACCTTGTGGAACGACTCGTAACGGTCCTTGACGCCGTCGAGGATCTGCAGCGTCTCTTCCTGGTTCGGCGGCGAGACCTGAACCGACTGGAAGCGCCTGAGGAGGGAGCGGTCCTTCTCGATGAACTTGCGGTACTCCTTGGTCGTCGTCGCGCCGATGCAACTCACCTCGCCGCGGGACAGCGCCGGCTTGAGGATGTTCGCGGCATCGAGCGAGCCTTCGGCAGAGCCGGCTCCGATCAGGGAGTGAATCTCGTCCACGAAGACGATGATGTCCTTGGCGTCCTTGAGCTCCTTGAGAATCCCCTTCAGGCGCTCCTCGAACTGCCCGCGATACTTGGTCCCGGCGACGATCAGCGAAAGGTCGAGCGCCAGCACCCGCTTCTGGGCCAGGAAGATCGGCACCCGGCCCTCGACGATGCGCAGGGCGAGACCCTCCACGATCGCGGTCTTGCCGACACCGGGCTCGCCCAGCAGGATCGGGTTGTTCTTGGTCCGTCGCGAGAGGATCTGGACGATCCGTTCGACCTCGCGCTCGCGGCCGATCAGCGGGTCGAAGGTGCCCTGCGTGGCGAGTGCCGTGAGATCACGGCTGTACTCGGAGAGGAAGGGCAGCTCCTTCTTCTGCAGCGAGGCCTCGCGCTCCTTGGCGAGAGAAAGAACCTCCTCGCGCAAGGTGTAGACGTCGAAGCTCTGCTGACCGAGGATGCGCGCCGCGACAGAGCCTTCGACGCGCAGAATTCCCACCAGGAGGTGCTCCGAACCCACCGCCGTGTGCAGCATCGACTCGGCTTCGTGGGCGGCGTAGGCGAGGATCTTCTTCGACTCCTCGGACAGTGGCAGCTCGGCGGTCGAGGAGATTCGCTCGACGAACACGCGCTCCCCCTCGATCTCTCGCCGGACGTCTTCGGGGCGGGCGTGGAAACGACGGAAGATCTCGGTAACCGACTCTTCGCCTTCGCGCAGGATGCCGAGCAGCACATGCTCGGACTCGATGACCCGGCTGCCGAGCTTCGAGGCTTCGTAGCGGGCAAAAAACAACGCCCGCCGCGCCTTCTCGTTGAACTTCTCGAACACGGTCGACTCCCTCAGAGAAAGCGTCGAAGTGCTTGCAAATCAAACACTTTCGGCGTGCAGCGCCCCCCCCGCCAAGGTCAAAATTCTATCACACCGACGCGCCAGGACCGGGTTGTGCGTGACGACGATGGCGGTCATCCCGCGGCCACTCTGCAGCGCCTCCAGAAGCTCGACGACGGCGGCGCCCGACTCCGGGTCGAGGCTGCCGGTGGGCTCGTCGGCCAGCAGCAGCGGCGGATCGAGCAGCAGGGCGCGGCAGAGTGCCACCCGCTGCTGCTCGCCGCCGGAGAGCTGCGACGGAAAGTGCTCTTCGCGCTCGGCCATCCCGACCTGCGCCAATAGCCGGCGGGCGCGCTGCGCGAGCTCGGCAGCCGGAATACCAGCGATCCGCCCGGGGATCATCACGTTCTCGAGCGCGGTGAAGTCGGCGAGGAGCTGCTGAAACTGGAAGACGAAGCCGATCGTGCGGTTGCGGAAAGCGGCCAGTTCGGCCGCCGACAGCGCCGCGAGCGAGCGCCCTCCGACATCGATCTCCCCCGTGTCGGGCCGGTCGAGGCCCCCGGCTAAGTGCAGCAGGGTGGACTTGCCGGAGCCGGAGGGTCCGACGATCGCCAGCCGCTCACCGGCGTCGACTTCGAGGTCGACGCCGCGCAGCACCTCGACGGTGCGCGCGGCGTCGCGATAGCTCTTGTCGACACCGCGCATCGAGATCGCGATCGTCACGACCGGAGCGCCTCCATCGGGTCGAGACGTGCCACCCGCGACGCTCCGTACCAGGAACAGGCGACCGCCCAGGCGAAGGTCACCGCGACCACGACCGCCAGATCGTCGAGCGGCACGGCGAAGGGAAGATAGTCGAGAAAGTAGACCTCGCCGGGCATGCGGATCAGGCGGCCCCGGTCGAGGATCAGGGCCGCCGACGCACCGACCGCCGCACCCGCCAGCGTGCCGATGCCGCCGAGCATCGCTCCCAGCCAGCAGAAGGCGGCGCGCAAGGTCCCGGCGGTCCCTCCCATTGCGACCAGCAGTCCGATCTCGCGCCGCTTGTTGGCGGCGATCAGGGAGAGGTCGGCGACCAGGGCGAGCGCCGCGACCACGACAATCAGCGAGACGGCGACGGCCATGACGCTCTTCTCCAGGCGCAGGGCGAAAAAGAGCGGCCGGTTGAGCTCCTGCCAGGTTGCGACCCGCGAGCCCGAGGGCAGCACGCCGGCCAGGCGCTCCGCCACAAAGGGTGCGGCCGCGAGGTCGGTGAGGCCGAGGTAGAGGCGCCGCGACCGCTCGCCGCCGAACAGCACCTCGGCGCGGTCCAGCGGCAACGCCGCTCGCGCCCCCTGTTCCGACCTGCCGGACTGGAAGAGGCCGGTGAGCCTGAGGTTGATGGCGCGGGGCTGCGGCCCGAAAGGGGTCAAGGTCGGCCGCGGGGAGGCGATGGTGACGATGCTCGCCGGCGCGATGCCGAGACGCGCCGCCTCGCGGTCGCCCAGGTAGAGACCCGAGGGTCTCCCGGCGGCGCCCGGGAAGGGCGAAGGCACCGCCCCCTCGAAGCCGGTGATCGCCACCGGCATCACCCGGCCCGCCGCCACGATCCAGCCCTTGCCGGTGACGGCCTGCTGAACCGAAGTGATCGCCGGATCCTGACGCAGACGTAAGACGAGTGACGCGAGAGCTTCCGGCGGCAGGCGGGCCGGCAGTTGGACCTCCATCGCGGGAGTGCGCGCGAGGATCTCGCCGGTGAGCGCCTGCTGCATGCCGGTGAGCGCGGCGAGCGCCAGCACCATCGCCGCCACGCCGAGTCCGATGCCGGCGGCGGCGACGACCGAGAGAAAACTCACGAAAGCGTCTTTACGGGTGCTTCGCAGGTAGCGCAGCGCAAGCGCGAGGCCGAACGGCAGGTTGCCGGCGATCACTTCCGGTCTACCGCGTCTCCGCCCGCCGGGGCCGCGCCGGTCGCCGCGCTCTCGTCCGTTCGGGACCCCGGGTCACCGGTCTCGCCGGCGGCCAGACCGCGATCCGGCCGCAACAGCGGAAAGAGGATGACGTCCCGGATCGAGGCGCGGTCGGCGAAGATCATCGTCAACCGGTCGATGCCGATGCCCTCCCCTCCCGCCGGGGGCATGGCGTGTTCGAGCGCCCGCACGTAGTCGCTGTCGAAGTGGTGCGCCTCGGCGTCCCCCGACTCACGCGCCGCGAGCTGCTGCGCGAAACGCTCCGCCTGGACGTCCGGGTCGTTGAGCTCGGAAAAGGCGTTGGCGATCTCCATGCCACCGAGATAGAGCTCGAACCGCTCGGTGAAGCGGGGATCCGACGGCTTCTGCTTCGACAACGGCGAGATCTCGACCGGGTGGTCGATGATGAAGACCGGCTGCTCGAGGTGCTCCTCGCAGAGCTCCTCGAACAGCGCCGCGAGCAGCAATCCGTAGTTGGGACCGGCAGCGCCGGTCGCCGCCTTCGGAGGCTCGAGCCCGCGCTCGCGAAAGGCGGCCAGCAGTCCTTCGGACGTCGCCGTCTGTTCTGCGGCGAGACCGGCGAAGCGCTGCAGTGCCGCCCCCATGCTGAGCCGGGGCCACGGCGGCGTGAGGTCGAGTTCCTTGCCCTTGAAGGAGAGTTTCGTCGTCCCCAGGATCTTCTCCGCCAGGCCTGCCAGCAGCTCCTCGGTCACGTCCATCAGATGCTCGTAGTTGCTGTACGCCCAGTAGAACTCGAGCATGGTGAACTCGGGGTTGTGCTGGGTGGAGAGCCCCTCGTTGCGGAAATTCCGGTTGATCTCGTACACCCTGTGCAGGCCGCCGACCAGCAGACGCTTGAGGTAGAGCTCCGGCGCGATGCGCAGGAAGAGGTCGATGTCCAGCGCGTTGTGATGGGTGACGAAGGGCCGCGCCGAGGCGCCACCGGGGATGGCCTGCATCATCGGCGTCTCGACCTCGAGAAAGCCGTGGCGATCGAAGAAGGCCCGCATGCCGCTGACGATACCGGCGCGAATTTCGAAGACGCGGCGGGAGTCGGCGTTGGCGACCAGGTCGAGGTAGCGCTGGCGGTAGCGGATCTCGGTGTCGGCGAGTCCATGCCACTTCTCCGGCAGCGGCCGCAGCGACTTGGCGAGGAGCGTCAGGCGCTCCGGCGCGATCGACAGCTCTCCGACCCGCGTTCGCAGCAGCTCCCCCTCGGCGAGGAGGTAGTCGCCGAGATCGAGCGCGTCGAGCAGCTCGTTCGACGCCGCGTCGAGCAGATTCCGGCGGACGAAGAGCTGGAGCTTTCCGCTGCCGTCGTGGAGGTCGATGAAGACCAGTTTCCCCTGTTCGCGGATGGCGCGGATGCGGCCCGGCACGCGCAGGCGGCGCTTGTCCGCGGCCAGCTCTTCGGTCGTACGGCTGCCGAACTCCTGCTGAACCGCGGCCGGCTCGAGGTCGAACTCGCAGCGCGCCGGGAACGCGTCGATCCCGCGCGCCGCGAGATCGGCGCGCTTCTTCCTGCGGTTGGCAATCTGGTCGTCGAGCTCCGACATGAGAGGCGAAGGATACCCGAAAGGCGCCGCGGAGGCCTGCTGTTAGGATCGCGCTCATGCGTCACTGGCAAGATGAGCTCGCCCAGGCCGTCGCCCGCTGGCGGTCGCTCGGGCGCCCCGCGCCCGACATCGCCCTGGTCGCCGGATCGGGCCTCTCCGTGGACCTCGGCGCCCCGGCAGCGGGCCCCGAACCGCTCGCGCAATGGCTGCCCTTTCCGGTGCACTCGGTGGCCGGGCATCGCCACGAGATCGAGCTGCTCGAAGTCGGCGGCGGGCGCCGCGTGCTCTATTTCCGCGGCCGGATCCACGGCTACCAGGGCTATACGCCCGCGGAGGTCGTCTTTCCGGTCCGCTTCGCGGCGCTGCTCGGAGCGAAAGTGCTGCTGATGACCAACGCCGCCGGAGGCGTCCGTCCGGAGTGGCCAGCCGGTACGCTCGCCGCGGTTTCCGACCAGCTGAACCTCAGCGGCGGCAATCCGCTCGCCGGCGAGCCGCCCGCCGAGTGGGGCGCCCGCTTCCCGGACATGGTCGATGCGTACGCGCCGGCCTTTCGCGAGCTCGCGCGCCGGCACGCGCAGCATCTCGGGTTCGAGCTCCAGGAGGGCGTGTACGCCGGCCTCGCCGGACCGAGCTACGAGACTCCCGCCGAGGTCCGCATGCTGCGCACCCTGGGCGCCGACCTCGTCGGCATGTCCACCGTGCACGAGGTGATCGCCGCCCGCCATCTCGGCATGCGCTGCCTGGTGCTCTCGCTGGTCGCCAACCCGGGAGCCGGCGTCACCGACGCGCCGCTCCACCACGAAGAGGTGCTCGAAGCCGGGCGGGAAGCGGCGGTGCGGGTACGCGGCCTGATCGCAGCTCTGCTCGCCGACCCCGCGCTCTGCTGAAGGAGGGGCCCTGGCGCCACCGCCAGGGACGGCCGGGCGGTCAGGTCGAGGCCGGCCGGTTGACCAGCAACCAGAGACCGGAATAGTCGCGGATCAGGCGCATGCGCAGCAACTGCAGCTGCTGCGCCTCGGCGAAGTTGCCGTCCTGGACGGCGACGTCGATGACGCTGCTGAAGCGCTGCACGACCGCGTCGGCGGCCCGCGTCGTGGCGCGCGCGCGCTCGAACACCGGCGCATCCTTGGTCACCGCGGTCTCGTCGAGCAGCTCGGCAATCTCGGCCGCCTCTTGGTTGATCCTCAGCCGCAGGGCCGCCGCCTCGAGCAGGAAGGTCTCGACCTCGCTGTCGCCGCTGTGCGAGACGTAGAGACTGCGGTAGGCGATGATCTCGCGCGGCTCGAGACGCAGGTGGTAGATGTCGCGTGCCAGCGCCACCGACTTCGGATCGTCCTTGCTGTCGGTCGAATCGAGCGCGTCGAGAATCTCCTGCAGGTGGGTCGCGGAGACGCTGCGCGCCTGGGCGGTAGCGATCTCGCCCTGGGTCGGCGGCCGGTCGCGGCTCGTGCGGACCGGAGCCGCCGGATCCGCCGCCGACGCCCGCTGCTCCCGCCGCGCCGCCAGTCGCGGAGCAAGCTCGACAACCTGCCGGCGCAACAGGTCGAGCTCGCCGAGCTTGACGTTGTCGCGCTGTTGGCTGCGCTCGAGCTGCTCCATCGAGTGGCGGAGGTCGGAGATCTCGGCCGCCAGCGGGGGGTCACTGCCGACCTCGCTCTCGAGCTCGAGGATCCGGTTCGACTCGTCGAGGATCCGCTGCTCCTCGGTGCGGTAGTACTGACGCACCTTGTTCTTGACCGCGAGATTCGTCTCGACGACCGCGACCATGAGCTCGGGATGGAACAGGTAGCGTCCCATTTCGTGTTTGAGCTCGCGATAGCGCTGGATGAAGCCGGAGCCGGTCAGCGCCTCGAAGCTGCCCAGGCCGGCGAGCTCGCGGCGGAACTCCTCGATCTGCGAGCGCCGGGAGGCGAGCATCGGCGGCTCGATGACGACCTCGGGCAATGCTGCCCAGAAGCCTTCGAACAGCTCGCGCAGGCGGGTGCGGTCGCGCAGGACGTAGAGTCCGGTCACCCGGTCGAGCTCCTCCGAGAGCTTGGAGACCAGGAAATCGAGCTTGTCCTGGCGCTCGCCGCCGAGGCTGCTTTCGGAAGAATTGGCGAGGTAGAACCGCACCATCTGGGCTAGGATCTGTTCGTCGAAATTCTTGACGCGGTCGAAGAACTGCCGCAGCAACGAGGCCGAAACCCGGGAGTCGGTCGCCGAGAGAATTCCGGTCATCTGCGCCAGCTGGCGCTCGACCTGGTCGAGCTGCCGGGCCAGACGGTCGCCATCGCCGCCGTTCAGATTGTCGGCGATCGACTTGAGGGTGCCGTGAATCTCCTGGAAGTCGGAAGGATAGCGACCGATTTCGACTTCGGTGAAGAATTTCTGGATGCCTTGCAGGAACTGATGGAAGGTCCAAGCCGACTTGAAGCGGCTCGCCAGGTCGACATAACGTCGATGCAAAACGGCGATGTCGGGTGTCGTCACAGTCGTCTGGGTTTATCGAGCGAGGATTCTAAAGCATGGAAAGCCAGAAGGATAGCCACAGAATCCGCGTCCTCCTCG
The DNA here is from genome assembly GCA_052035735.1 of Acidobacteriota bacterium. Taxonomy (GTDB): domain Bacteria; phylum Acidobacteriota; class Thermoanaerobaculia; order Multivoradales; family JAGPDF01; genus JAGPDF01. The sequence goes on along the minus strand of JBPOHI010000060.1, from coordinate 1,587 downwards.
ACGAGGAGACGATCGCAAAGCGAGTCGCCGAGCTGGCGCGTCAGATCGACGCCGACTTCGCCGGCAGCGAGGACCTGGTCGCCATCGGGGTGCTCAAGGGTTCCGTCTTCTTCTTCACCGACCTGGTCAAGCGGCTCGCGACGCCGCTGCGGATCGACTTCTTCCAGACCACCAGCTACGGCACCGGCACGACTGCCGGCGAGGTGCGTATCAAGCGCGACATCGACCTGTCGATCCGCGGCAAGGACGTCATCCTGGTCGAGGACATCGTCGACACCGGCTGGACGCTGCGCACCATTCTCGATCTGTTCCGCTTCCGCGGCGCCAAGAGCGTCAAGCTCTGTGCCCTGCTCGACAAACACGAGTCGCGCGAGGTCGAAGTACCGATCGACTACTCCGGCTTCCGCATCGGCAAGGAGTTCGTCGTCGGCTACGGGCTCGACTTCAACGAGCGCTATCGCAACCTGCCCTACATCGGGGTCGTGGAGATGAACGCCAAGTGAGCACCGAGAAGATCACCAGCCACCACACCGAAGCAGCGCCGGCGGCGATCGGCCCGTACAGCCAGTCGGTCTCGCACGCCGGCATCCTCTACACCTCCGGTCAGGTCGCCATCGACCCGTCGACCGGCGAGCTCGTCACCGGCGGCTTCGAGGCCCAGGCCGAGCAGGTCTTCCGCAATCTGAAGCAGGTGCTGGAGAGCGCCGGAGCCGACTTTCCGGACGTCCTGAAAGCCACGGTCTACCTCGCCAGCATGGCGGACTTCCCGGTCCTCAACCGGATCTACTCCGCCGCCTTCGGCGACCACAAACCTGCACGTTCGACCGTGCAGGCCGCCGCCCTGCCGAAGAACGCCCTGGTCGAAATCGACCTCGTCGCCCGCCTGCCCGGCTGAGAAAACTGGGCGCTAAGGCGCCGGCAGGGAGCCGTCCCGAAGGACGAGCTCGCAGAAACTCGCCAGGTCGATGTTGCCGCCGGAGACGATGGCGACGATCGGCCCTCGTCCGGCTCGTCCGGTGAGGGCGGCGGCGACGGTGAGCGCGCCGGCCCCTTCGGCGATGACGCGCGACTTCTCCGCCAGCAGGCGCATCGCCCGCCGCGTCTCCTCGAGCGTCACCACGATCGATCCGTCCACGACCGGCCGCATGCGCTCCCACATGCGCGGGAAGACGCTCTGCCCGCCGGCGCCGTCGACGAAGGAGGCCTTCCACTCTCCGAACCGCTGCGGCGAGCCCCTCTCCAGAGAGAGCGCCAGCGGGGCGGCCGTCTCGGGCTCTGCAGCCCAGACCTGGATCGCCGGGTTGAGCGCCTTGAGCGCGCTGCCCACGCCGGTGAGTAGCCCGCCGCCCCCGACACTGGCGATGACTGCAGCGGTATCGGGGGCATCTTCGAAGATCTCGAGGCCGATCGTCGCGTGGCCGGCGATGAAAGCGTGATCGTCGAACGGGTGAATGAACGTCGCGTCGACGCCCGGAAACGAACGCGCGTCGAGCGCCTTCCAGGCGTCGGTATAGGAGACCGGGATCAGGGTGGCACCGAGTGCCCGCATACGCTCGAGCTTCGCCTGCGGCGCCGTCTCGATCGCCA
>JBPOHI010000084.1:0-2280 GCA_052035735.1 Acidobacteriota bacterium | reverse complement strand
TGGTGATCGAAATCATGGAACCCGGCATTCTATCAGCCGGGGCGGTTCCGGCTGCCCGGAACTGCCCTGGCCCGCCTCACGGCGATGCAGGGGTGGACGGCGCGCCGAACGATGCGAGGCCATAATCTCCAGGCTGCAAGGAGACCGGTGATGACGAGTTGGCGAGAGCGGTGGAGCGGACTGGCGGATGAGTTGAGTTTTCGGGCGCCCGTTTCGGAGAGCGCGATCCAGGAGCTCCTGCGGGCGTTCGGTCCCGGAGCTCCGGAAGATCTTCTTTCGCTGCTTCGCGAATCGGATGGCGTCTTCGGGCCCTACTCCCTCGAGCTCGTCTGGTCGGCGGAGAGAATCCTGCGCGACAATCTCGCGTTCCGCTACAACCAGGAGTTCCGCAAGCTCTACATGTCCTTCGATGCCGCGATGTTCTTCGGCGACGGCGGCAATGGAGATCAGTTCTTCTTTCCGGTCTTCGGATCGGGCGAGGTCGGATCCCAGGTGTTCGTATGGAATCACGAGGACGACAGCCGGACCTGGGTGGCTGAAACCCTTGAGATCTTCGTGAAGGGGTATCTCGAGGGCAAGATCAAGATCTAGCTGTCTTTGCCTGCGGCCTTGCCCTCTCGGGCCGCGCCCGGTCAGGAGTCCTGGCGACTGACCTACGAGCTTCAGCGCCGCCTGGCCGCACGTCGACATCGGGCCCAGCTGGTCCGCGCTTTGCACCCACCCCGCAGAGACGGATTCGACCATTCCACTCCGGCGCTGCTGCCGGCAAGGAGATGACGTGGCTCACGATTCTCGCCGTACCCAGGCCCTAGGCCTTCTCGGTTGGCTGGCGGTCGTCTTCGTCGCCGCGGCCGTCGGCGGTGTCGCCTCGGCCGACGCTCCGGCCTTCTATGCCCAACTGGTATTGCCCTCCTGGGCGCCGCCCGCCAGCGCCTTCGGGCCGGTGTGGACGGCGCTCTACACGCTGATGGCCGTTTCGGCCTGGCTGGTCTGGCGCGAGCGTCGGCGGCGGCCGGTCGGCAACGAGCTCGCGGTCTTCATCGGTCAGCTCGCCGTGAACGCGGCGTGGTCCTGGTTCTTCTTCGCCTGGAAGTCGGGCGCGGGGGCGTTCGTCGCGATCGTCCTCCTGCTTGGCCTGATCATCGCGACGATGGTCACGTTCTACAAAGTTCGTCCCGCCGCCGGCCTGCTCCTCGTCCCGTACCTGGCCTGGGTCTGCCTCGCGACGGCGCTGTCGTGGACGGTCTGGCGGAATAATCCGACGCTTCTCTAGCCGACGCTTCTTTAGCCGACGCTTCTCCAGCCAGCACGCCGGGCCGCTCGCGCTTGGCGCCGCCGTGCCGGGCGTCTGCCCTGCGGAGTTAGAGTCGGCACGGAGCGAGAACGATGATCTCCGGCGCGCTCTACGGCCACACCAACCTGATCGCCCGCGACTGGCGGGCCCTCGCTGCCTTCTATGAGCAGCTGTTCGGCTGCACGCCGGTGCCGCCCGAGAGGGACTTTTCGGGCCCGGATCTCGAGCGCGGCACCGGATTTCCCGGCGCGCACCTGACAGGCGTGCATCTGCGCCTGCCCGGCCACGGTGCCGCCGGGCCGACGCTCGAGATCTTCCACTACGACATGCTGCTGGAAAGACCCGAGGTCGCGGTCAACCGCCCCGGCTTCGGCCACATCGCCTTTGAGGCCGACGACGTCCCGTCCGCCCGCGAGGCGGTGCTCGCCGCAGGCGGGCGACCGGTCGGGGCGGTCGTCACCCTCGCGACCGCCACCGGCGCGAGGGTGACCTGGGTCTACGTGACCAATCCCGAAGGCAATGGGATCGAGCTGCAGTCGTGGGAGAGGTAGCGGGCTCCGGGCCGCACGCCGCAACCGGGTGGAATGCCGCCATCTCGCCAGCGAACTCAGAAGGCAATTCCATGGCAACGGTGCGTCCGCGAGCGGCCCGCGCGAGCCTGAAAGGCGGCATTGTCACCCGTGCTTGCGAGTGGCGGCTGCAAGGCTATGATTGCGACGAACCCAGCCATAGACAAGGGAACGGGGGCTCCGATGACGAAACGCGCCACCCGCAATCCAGGCATTGTCACACCCAGATCACGTTGCAGTGTTTGCCGCTTGAGCGGTAGTTAGGTAGACCGCCCTAGGACACAGATGACTCCAGATGAGCCCCTCCCCAATTCGCTACCGATTGCAAGCTGACAGTCCCGGTTGAAATCTCAATGAGAGCTGCTCTTCGGAGTTTGCGGACCGGAGGGAGCCGGAGGCTCCCGGAGGGCTGCAAAC
>JBPOHI010000162.1:0-21420 GCA_052035735.1 Acidobacteriota bacterium | reverse complement strand
TCTCTGACTGCGTCGGTGCTTTCCGCCGACACCGGCGGGCCGCTCTCGGCGGACCAGGCGGCCTACGACGTCCTCGCCTACGACCTCGATCTCGCCATCGACCCCGCGGCGGAGCGCCTGGACGGCGTCGTGACGATCGAGGCGCGCACCGTCCGTGCGCTCCGCCGGCTGGAGCTCGACCTCGATGGCCGCCTCGAGGTCCATTCGGTGGCCCTCGGAGTCGACGAGCTTCCCCTCGAGCCGGCGGCGTTCCGCCACGACGGCGGCAAGCTCTGGGTCGAAGTCCCCGAGCCGGTGGCGGGCGACCGGCGGCTGCGGGTCGCCGTACGCTACGGCGGCCAGCCCCGGATCGCTCCCAACCCGCCGTGGGATGGCGGCTTCACCTGGAAACGAACCGCCAGCGGCCAACCCTGGTTCGGCGTGTCCTGCCAGGCCGACGGCGCCGACCTGTGGTGGCCCGCGAAGGATCACCCGTCCGACGAGCCCGAGCGCGGTGTCGCCCTGCACTTGCGCGTGCCGGCGGGCCTGACGGTGGTCGCCAACGGGCGGCTCCTCGGCACCGACGATCACGCCGACGGCACGCGTACCTGGCACTGGCGCACCACCGGCCCGATCAACCTCTACGACGTCACCGTCAATGCGGGGCCGTTCGTCGAGCTCACCGTCCCCTACACGAGTATCGCGGGGACCGAGCTGCCGATCACGCGCTGGGCGCTCGCGGACACTCCCGAAGAGCGCTTGCTGCTCGCGCAGTTGGCCGACTTCGCCGCCTTCCTCGAAGGCGAGCTGGGGCCGTACCCTTTCCGCGCCGACAAGCTGAACCTCGTCGCGACGCCCTATCTGGCGATGGAGCATCAGACCGCCGTCGCTTACGCTCCCGCCGACGCCGAGCATCGCGATCGCCAGCACGGCTACCACTGGATCGCGCTGCACGAGCTCACCCACGAGTGGTGGGGGAACCTCGTGACGGCCTCCGACTGGCGCGACCTCTGGCTGCACGAGGGCTTCGACGGTTTCATGGAGGTGCTCTACGCCGAGCGACGCTTCGGGGAGGAGGCGGCGCGCCGGGTTCTCGAGCGCTTCCGGCCCGGACTGCTCAACCAGCAGCCGGTCGCTCCGCGATCCGAACGCACGATGCGCCAGGTCTTCCGCGCCCTCGATCCGGCGCTGCACGCCGCCGCGAGCCAGAACCCCAGAGCCATGGACGTCGATGCGTATGCGAAGGGTGCCTGGGTGCTGCACAGCCTGCGCGGGCTGATGGGAGACGAGCGTTTCTTTCCGATGCTCCGCCGCTGGGCCTATCCAACGGCGGAGATGGAAAAGATCACCGACGGCCGGCAGTGCCGGCTGGTTTCGACCGAGGATCTCCTGCGCCATGCCAGCGAGACGGCCGGTCGCGATCTGTCCTGGTTCTTCGAGGTCTACCTCCGCCAGCCGGAGTTGCCGCGGCTGCGCTCGAGCCGGCAGGGCGACGAGCTCACGCTCTGGTGGGAGACCGCGGGCGATCTGCCCTTCCCCATGCCGGTCGAGATCCTCGGCGCGCGAGGAGAGCTCGTGCGCCTCGAGATGGCGGAAGGGCGCGTCACGCTTCCTTGGCCCGCGGCGCTCGCCGACCCGGTCGTCGATCCGCGCGCGCGGCTCCTCCGCGCCGCGGACTGAGCCGGCTCACCAGAGCCTCACCCGGTCCTCGGGCGCGAGATACAGCTTGTCGCCAGGTCGCACGTCGAACGCCTGGTACCAGGCGTCGATGTTGCGCACCGTGTTCGGGCGCACCGACGACGGCGGATGGGCGTCGGTCTTCATCAGGCGCTCCACCGCTTCGTCGCGTCCCTTCCAGCGCCAGGCCTGGCCGTAGGCGAGAAAGAAGCGCTGGTCGGCGGTGAAGCCGTCGATGACCGGTGCGGGGGCTCCGCCGAGCGAGCGGTAGTAGGCGTCGTAGGCCACTACCAGGCCGGCGAGATCGGCGATGCTCTCGCCCAGGGTCAGCGCACCGTTGACCCGCTTGCCCGGCAGCGGCTCGTAGGCGCCGACCTGCTCCTCCAGGCGCTTCGCGGCGGCGGTGAAGCGCTCGGCGTCCGCGGCCGTCCACCAGTTGCGCAGCAGACCGTCGCCGTCGCTGCTTCTGCCCTTGTCGTCGAACAGGTGCGAGATCTCGTGACCGATGATCGCTCCCATCGCGCCATAGTTGACCGCGTCGTCGGCGGCCGGGTCGAACGCCGGCGGCTGCACGATCGCGGCGAGGAAGACGATCTCGTTCCACACCGTGTTGGCGTAAGCGTTGACGATGTAGACCGGCTGCAGGAACTGGCGACGATCCGGATACTGCCGCAGCCAGGCGAGGTTTTTCTCGAAGGTGAAGGCGGCGCTCCGGCGGGCGTTGCCCAGGAGGTCGCCGCGCACGACCTCGAGGCCCGAGGCTTCGTTCCAGACGTCGGGCGAGATCGCCTTGATCGTCACCTTGGACAGCTTGTCGCGCGCTCCGGCGCGCGTGCTGGGCTCCATCCACGGCACGCCGGCGAGCCGGGCGTCGAAGGCGGCGAGCAGGTTGTCGATCATCGCGCGTGCCTTCGGACGGGCGTCCGGGGAGACGTAGCGTTCGATGTAGAGCCTCCCCAGCGGGTCCGACAACGGGCGCCCGTCGCCGCCGAGATCGAGCAACGCTTCGATCCAGCGCGGAGTCGGTTCCTCCTGGCCGCTCATCTGCCGGCCCAGGAAATCGAAGATCTCGTCGCGCAGGGCCTTGGGCAGATAGCTCGAGGTGCCGGCGACGGTCATGTAGCGCAGATAGTCCTTCCACGCTTCGAGCGGCTCGCTGTGGATGAGCCCGATCATGTCGCGGACGGACGAAGGCGTGGGCAGGATCACCTTCTCCGGCGCCGGCATGCCGACCGCGGCGAGGTACTTCGGCCAGTCGAAGCCGGGCGCAGCCGCCGACAACTCGGCGACCGTCATGACGTTGTTCTTGCGGTTGTCGTCGCGCAGCTCGGCGGCGCCCCAGGTGATCGTCGCGATCCGGGTCTCGAGCTCCTGCATGCGCCGGGCACGCGTCGCCGTGTCGTCGAAGCCGGCGAGGCCGAGCAGGCGGGCGATGTGGGCCGCCTGCGCCTCGCGCAACGGCGCGTACGCCGGCTCGAGGTAGAAGTCGCGCGCGCTGAGGGAGAGTTTGCTGATCTCGATCGACGGGCGGGTCTTGCCGACGATGTTGCGATCCATGTCGACGCTGACAGCGATCGGACGCAGGCCCAAGCCGCGGTGATTCCGGGCGAAGAGCTCGATCAGTTGCTCGCTGTTGGTGACTGCGTCGATCGCGGCGAGCTCGGGCCGGATCGGAGCGAGGCCCGCCTTTTCGATCGCCGCTTCATCCATGTACGAGGCGTACCAATCGCCGATCTTCCGCAGATCGCTCCCTGCGGCGGCGTCGGGCTTCGCCGCGGCCTCCTCGAGCAGGACCTTGGTGCGTTCGAGGGCCTCGTCCTGCAGCGAGGCGAGCCCGCCGACTTCGGCCTTGTCGGCCGGAATCCCGGCGCGGCGGACCCATCCGCCGTTGACGTAGGCGAAGAAGTCGTCGCCGGGCCGGACGCCGGCGTCCAGGTTGGCGAGGTTCACTCCCCAGGTACCGTTCTCGGGTGCGGGCTTCGCCACCGGGCTCGCGGCCGGTGTTGCGGCGGACTTCACGGTGGCGTCGGTGGAAGGTGGAGGGGAGGCCTGCAGGCCGGCAGCGGCGGCGAGCGCCAGGGCGGCGACGAGGATGGATCGGTGCATACGTTCCTTCCTTTCGGTGGACGAGCGGGCGCCGGTTCAGCGGGCCTGGCAGTGGAGCGCTTCGGTCTGGCCGGTGTTCGTGTCCAGCCAGTTCACCGCGAGCGTGTCGCCCTGGTGCACGAGGTCGACGTTCTGGCCTTCGTATCTCCCCGCGCTCGCTTCGCCGACGAGCCACAGGGTCACCGTGCGATCGCCGCGCTCGAGGCGGATTGTCGCCGGATCGGTGGCGAAGAGGTTGGCGACGACTTCGTTGGCGGGGTTGTTCTGGCAGGCGTAGAAGACCGTCTTCGGCGGGACAAGCCGCCAGAGCGCCTCGAGCTCCGAGGTGCGCAGCCGATACTGGGCGTCGACGCAACCCTTCACCGTGTCGACGGTCCAGGTCGCGGTGATCCAGGTCTGCTGTCCGTTCGCCTTCCAGCAGTCGTTGCGGCCCGAAACCCAACCGCGCTGGGATTCGCGCAGCTCGGTCGCGACCGGGCCCTTGGCCTTGGCCGTCGCCGCCTTGTAGGCCGCATCGAGCTTGTGGTCGAGCGCCGCGAGCGCCGGGTCGGCGCAGATCAACTTCTCGACCTCGCCTTGCGCCTTGGCGCAGTCGAAGGTCGGCCCTCCGGCGAGCGCCGCGGCGGGCAAGACCGTTACGCTCGCGGCGAGCGCCGCAACCACTAGGACTCGCTTGCGCATGTTCACTCCTCCCGACCTTGGATCGTAGAGGGAGAAGGGCGGCGCCGGCTGTGCGCTTTTCCCTGAACTTCGAGCCCGCTTGGGGCCGACAGCGGGAGCCAGCGATGTCGCCTGATAGCGTAGCTCGATGGTCGACGCCTCAGCTGCGGGGTGGTTCCGTCGCGCCGTTTCCGTCGCAAGCGCGACGTGAATATCTTCGAAGCGGCAGGGCGGCGGGGCGACGAGCTGGCCCAAGCGCTCGCGGCCGGCGCCGACCCCGCGGGTCGCGACGAGGGAGGCCGCACCCCCCTTCACTTCGCAGCCCGGGTCGATGCCGCTCATCTCCAGCTCCTGCTCGACGCCGGTGCCGATCCCGACGCCCGCGATGCGCGCGGACTGGCGCCGCTGCACTTCGCCGCGAGCGTCGGCGGGCGGACGATCGCAACGCTCCTCGCGGCGGGGGCCGCGGTCGATCCGCCGGACGAGAATGGCCATACGCCGCTGCTGCACGCGCTCCACGGCGCCTGGCTCGAGTCGGCGTCAACGTTGCTCGTCGCCGGCGCCGATCCGCGCCACGCCGACCACAGCGGCGAGTGCGGCCTCGACGTCCTACAGCCGCGGCTCGGCAGCGGCCTGATCGACGAGGTGTGGCGGGCCGACGCGTATCTCCATGGCCCTGACCGGTTGGGCGAGCACCTGCGCTCCCTGATCGACCAGGGCCTCGAGGGACGCCTTCTCATGGTGCTCGCGCCGCGGCTACGGACGGGCTTCTTCTCCGCCCTTGCCGGCATCGAGCTGCCGCTCGCGAGCTGGCGCGAGCTGGCCGACGAGCTCGAGCAGCACTGCACCGAGCGGGGCGCCTGGCGCGAGCTCGTCACGCTGCACCGGTGCGGGCTGCCGGTCACCCTTCCGGCGGCGCTCGGCGGCGCCCTCCAAGACCCCTACGAGGTCTGGAAGATCCCCGCTGGTGAGGCTCCGTTTTCGCTGGTGGGGGCCGCCCTCGCCTCCGGCCGGGCGGTACCGTTCGTGCTGCGCCAGGCTCCCGAGTCCTCCGCGGCAGCGAACGCGGCGCTCTTCGCGCTCTTGCCGATCGGTACGTGGCCGACGAATGACGAGCTCGAAGCCCTCCGCGGCCGGGCGCTCCGGGCGCTGGTCGAGGTCGGGGCGGAGCTCGACGCGCCAGCGACGGCGGCTCTCGAGAAGGTACATCAGGCGATGGGCTTGCCGGGAGCTGGTAAGGGCGAACGGGTCTGGGACGACGAGCGGCAACTCGCCGCCCGCCACCCCGAGGTCGTGAGCTTCCTCTCCGTTCTTGCCTCCGATCGGCCCGAACTGCCGCCGCTGCTGCGCGCCGCCTGGCTCGGCAGCCCGATCGTGCCGCTCCTTCTCGCCGCAGGAGCGCAGCGTGACATCGTCGATGGGACTGGGCGTGGCGCGCTGCATCTCGCCTGTCTGCGCGGCGCCGGCTTCATGCGCTCGCTCGAAGGAGTGCAGTGCCTGCTCGAGGCCGGCGTCGCGGTCGATGCCGCCGACCACGCCGGCTGGCGCCCGCTGATGCTCGCCACGGACGGCGCGATTCTCGCCGCGCTGCTCCGCGCCGGCGCGCGGCCCGAGCTCGCGGCCGAGGAGCGCCGCCTCCTCGGCCGCGCCGCCGATCGCCAGCAGGCGGCGATCGCCGCCGCGCGGCGCCCGACGTCCTGAAGCGCAGCCTTACTTCTTCGTGTGCAGCTCCTTGTCGCGCTCGCCGTTGGTCAGCTTGAGCGCGATGCCGGCGGCGGCCTCGCGGGCCATTCCCGCGGCGCCGGGCGCGTTGGGACGGAAGGAGTAGAGCAGGGACCCGACCTCCTTGCCACCGCTCTGGATCTCGATGCTGCCGCCGACATAGGCCTTGCCGCCGAAGCCCAGGCCCAGCCGCAGGCCGGCATTGCCGGGCTCGAAATCGGCGACGGTAAACTTCACCTTCGTGGCGCTCTTGGGATCGAGGCTGTAGCCGAGCACCCGGCCGAGCTGCTCGGTGAGCTCCTTGGCGAAGGCGTCGGAGAACTCGCCCGACTTCTCCTGCGCCGAGCTGTTGGCGACTTCGATCGCGATCGGCGAGGACTTCTCGGGCTTCCAATCCCGCTCGGGCACGACGCGCACGAAGGCGGTGCGGAAGTCCTTGGCCTGCACGACGGTGGCGGAGAAGAGAACGACGAGGGCCAACGGGACCAGGGCGGTGCGGGCGAGACGCATGTTAGGCTCCTTTTCGATCCAGAAAACGAACTGCGGCCGGGCCGATCCGGACGCTCGAGGGGTATGGCGGCGGAACCTCCCACAATCGGCCACGACGGCGGCATGAGCTTCGACCCGACCGGGAGCGAGATCACCCGCGGACTCGCCGCCCTGCGACGCGGCGAGGCAGGCGCCTTCGACCGCCTGGTGCCGCTGCTCTACGACGAGCTGCGGAGGTTGGCGCGCGGACGCCTGCGCGGCGAGCGCGGCGGGCATACCCTCGACACCACCGCGCTGGTTCACGAGTCGTATCTCCGCCTCGTGACCCAACACGGCCTCAAGCCCGAGGATCGAGCGGCGTTCTTCGCCGCCGCGTCGAACACCATGCGCCGGATCCTCGTCGATCATGCGCGGTCGCGGCGCCGGCACAAGCGCGGCGGCGATCAGGAACCCCTGCCGCTCGAGGACGGCGACCTCTTTCCCTCGGAACGCGCGATCGACGAGACGCTGGCGCTGGAAGATGCCCTGGGCAAGCTCGAAGCCGCCCATCCGCGCGCCGCGCGGGTCTTCGAGCAGCGCCTCTTCGGCGGACTCGATCTCGAAGAGATCGCCGCGGCGGAGGGGATCTCGCTGCGCACCGCGGGACGCGACTGGCAGACCGCGCGCGCCTGGCTGCGCGTCACGGTCGGCGCCGGCCTCGAGGCGAGCTGAGGACCCGATGGCTCGCACGAGCTTCTTTCGACGCCAGACTTCATAGGACACCTCCCGCGCCATGACCACCGGCCCGACCGCCGATCGCCTCGACCTTACGTTGCGCCGGTTCGGCGAGCTGCTCGACCTGCCGGCCGAAGAGCGGGCAGCGCGGCTCGCGGCGATCGCCGCCGCGGACGCGCCCCTCGGCGCGCAACTGCTCGCCATGCTGCGCGCCGACGGTCCGGACGGGGCGCTCGAGATCGAGCGCCACCTGGGGTCCGAGCTGCCGCTGCGCGATCGCGAATCGGCTCTGCCTGAAGGAGCCATGCTCGGCGACTACCGGGTGGTCCGCCGGCTCGGGCGGGGCGGCATGGGCGAGGTCTATCTCGCAACGCGGCGGCGTGAGTCGGTCGAGCAGACCGTGGCGCTCAAACTGCTGCGGCGCGAGCTCGCCGAGCCGCGCGCCATCGCCCGCTTCCACCGCGAGTGCCGGATCCAGGCGCGCCTCCACCATCCCGCCATCGTGCCGCTGCTCGATGTCGGCGTGGCCCCCGACGGGCGCCCGTTTCTCGTCATGCCGTACGTCGATGGCGCGCCGATCACCCAGTACGCCGACGCCCACGCTCTGCCGCTCGCGGCGCGCATCCGGCTGGTTGGCGCCTGTTGCCGCGCCGTCGAGGCGGCGCACGGGAAGCTCGTAATCCATCGCGACATCAAGCCGACCAACATCCTGGTCGAGCCGGACGGGCGCCTCCGGCTGCTCGACTTCGGCGTCGCGACGGCGCTCGACGACGAGGCCGAGCTGACGCGCCAGGCGCCGGCGCCGATGACGCCGGAGCGCGCCGCCCCCGAGCAGCTGCGCGGCGAGCCGGCTTCGACGGCGACCGACGTCTGGGGTCTCGGGGTGCTGCTCCACGAGCTCGTCACCGGACGGCTGCCCTACGAGAGCAGCTCGCGCGATCCCGCGGCCATCGAGCGCGAGATCCGCCAGCGCGGCCCGACGCGGCCCAGCCGCTCCGTGCCCCACGGTCACGACGAGACGGCTCGCGCCGAGCGTGAACGCCTCGCAGCCCGGCGCTCGACGACCCAGCGGCGCTGGCTCCGCGAGCTGCGCGGCGACCTCGAAGTGGTGCTCTCCCGCGCCCTGGCGCCGGAGCCCGAGCGGCGCTACCCCTCGGCGGCGGCGCTCGCCGAAGACCTCGAGCGCCTGGTTTCGGGTCACCCGGTCGCCGCGCGCCCGGACTCGCTCGCCTATCGACTGCGCCGCTTTGCCGGCCGGCACAAGGTTGCGGTCGTCGTCAGCACGACGGCGGCCGTCGGCTTCATGGCCCTGGCCGTCGCGATCGCAGTGCAGTCCGTCCGTCTGGCCGAAGAGCGCGATCGCGCCACCGGTCTCGAACGCCAGTCGAGCGCCGTCGTCGAGCTGCTCATCGATCTCTTCGGTGCGACCGCCCCGACGAGCGGTGCGGGGGTGGGCGAAGTCTCGATCGCCCGGCTGCTCGATGCCGGGGCGGCCAAGGCCGATACGCTTACCAGCGCGCCCGGCGTGCGTCAGGAGATGCTCGCGACGCTCGGGCGAATCCGTCTCGAACGCAGCGAGATCGCCGAAGGGCTCGAGCTGTTCGAGCGGGCGCGCCGGGTGGCGGAGGAGAGCGGAGCGGATCCGCTCGAACCGGGGCGGCTGACCCTCGAGCTCAACTACACCGAGGCTTTGACGCGTGCAGATCGGGGAGCCGAGGCGCGCGAGCTGCTCGCAGGGCTGGCGGCGAAGTTCGAGGGCGCAGCCGAACCGCGACCCGCCGAGCTCGCGGAGGTGCTCGCCCAGCTCTCGCTCGTGGTGCCGGCGGGCGAGGGTCCGGCGATCGCCGAGCGCGCGCTGGCGCTGCGGCGGGCGCTTTTGCCGACACGTCCGGTCGAAGTGGCGGCGAGCCTCGATGCGCTCGGCAATCTGGCTTTCCGCGCCGGGAATCGTACGGCGGCCCGGGAGCGCTGGAGTGAGGCGCTGCCGCTGCTGCGCCGCGAGCTCGGCGACGACGACCTGCGCACTCTGTCGACACTCAACAACCTCGCCGCGGTGACGCCCGACCCCGCGGAGCAGCTGCCGCTCCTCGAGCAGGTGGTTGCGGCGCAGACGCGCATCCTCGGCCCCGAGGCCGGCCCGGTGGCCAACACGCGCAACAACCTGGGCGTCGCCCTGGCCCTGCTCGGCAGGTATGCCGAGGCCGAGCGCGAGCTGCGCGAGAGTCATCGGTTGCGGGTGGCGGTGCTGGGAGCGGACCACCGCGAAAGCGTGCGCACCCTGCGCAACGTGGCACGCATCGTCGAGCTCGGTGGGCATCCCGCAGAAGCCCTGTTTCTCTTCGACGAGGTCCTGTCGCGCCTGCCGGCGACGGGTCTACCGAGCGACGCCTGGCCGCCGTTCGCGGCCCAACGCGCGGTCGCGCTCTGGCGGACCGGACGCAAGGACCAAGCGGGAAAGGACCTGGAACGGGCCCTGGCCGATCTGCGCAACGCCTATCCCGCCGGCCACGACGAAATCGCCACGGCGCTGCTGGCCCGGGCGCGCTTCGCGGAGGAGGCCGGCGATACGGGCTCGGCGCTGGCCGACGCGCGCGAAGCGCTGGCGGCGCGCGAAGCTCAATACCCGCCCGGCAGCCCCCGGCTGCTCGAGGCGCGCGCCGAGGTCGGCCGGGCGCTGGTTCTCTCGGGGCAGCCGGAAGAGGGTCGCCCGCTGCTCGACGCCGCGCTGCCGACCCTCGAAAGCTGGGGCCTGTTGCACCCGGACGATCGGGCGGCCTTGCGGGCCGCGCTCGCCGCGACGAGCTCAGGGTAGGTCGGCCGACCAGAACAGGGTGCTCTCCGATTCGAAGCCGTCGAGGAAGAGGTTGCGCGTCGGCGCGCTCGCGCCGCGCTCGACCGCGCCGATGTCGCAGCCGTCACCCGCAGGATTGTCGGGCACCGCCGCGACATCGTGGAATCGGTGGCTCGAAGCCGCGCCGCGCAGCCCGCGCTGATCCTGGCCGCTCTCCGGGCAGCTTCCCTGGTCGACGACCGGATGTGGCGTCTCCTGGAGGGGCAGATGGGTCGGCGTCGAACCGCCGTTTTCTCCCAGGATGTCGAGCCGGGGATCGATCGGCGAGGCGAGTGTTCCGACGAAGTCACCCTGAAGGTTCGGCAGGCCGGGGCCCGGGCTGGCGGGGAAGGCCGCTGCGACGCAGGAGCCGTCGGCGACGAGATTGAAGCCCGCAGAGGTCAGCTCGGGCGGTGCGTCGCCGGGTGCGAGGAGGATCTCCGGACACCTTGTCGGCGAGGCGTTGTCCTTGCCCATCGCGAGCACCGTGTTCGACAGCGTGAGCGAAAGCTGGGAGGTCGTCTGGTTGGAGAGGTAGAGCGTCCCGCCGGTCGCGGCGCTGCTGCTTTCATCGACGTCGGACTCGTTGCCGACGAACGTGCTGTCGCGAAGGGTGGCGACGAGAACGTTCGACCCGATCCCGGAGAAGTGAATGGCGCCGCCGCGCTCATTCGAGAAGTTGCGGGAAAAGGTGGAGCTCGTCACCTCGACCTGTCCGCTGACATATACCTTCATGGCGCCGCCCGAGGCGTTGCTCCCCGAAGCGAAGTTCCCCGAGAAGGTGGAGTTCACGATCTCGACGTTTCCGATGCCCAGGGCAAGTAGGCCACCACCGCCGCCGCCCGTCGCCTGCGCGTCGTTCCCGTCGAGCCAGACGCGGTCGAGGAGCAGTGAGCCCCCCGAGTGGATTCCGCCACCGTTGCCAGTGGCCCGGCAGTCGCGGATCGTCACGTCGAGCAGCGCGAGACCGACGGAGGAAAACGCCGTCTGGATGCAGCCGCCACTCTCGAACGGGAAGACCGAAGCGAAACCGTGTGCGAGCGACAGGTCGCGGACGACGAACTGGGTCGTCGAGAGCGCGTCGAACCTCAGGATGGGAAAGAGGTTGTCGCCGTCCAGCGTCAGGAGGTCGCGCCCCGGCCCTTCGATGGCGAGCGCCTCTCCGATCGCGGGCAGATCCGAGGTCAGGAGAATCGTGCCGGTGACGGCGAAGCGGATGCGGTCCGAAGGCCCGCTCCCAGCCGGGCAGTCGCCGGAGGGGCTGTTGGAGTCCGCCGCGAGAATCGCTTCGCGCAGCGAGCAGAAGCCGTCGACGACGCCTGCATCCAGCAAGGTGTCGACGACGATGGTCGCGGCCCGGGAGGGCGGAGAGGCTGCGAGGAACAGATGAACGATCACGAGTCCGAGTGAGTGCCGAATGCGCATAGTCGAGAGCCTCCTTCGTACATGGCGACGGAAGGGGGGAGAATCGGCCAAGGTCGGTGCTCCGCCCGCGGCAAACTGCTCCCCTCGAACGGGGACGCATTGCCGGGCGCCTGCGCTAGCATCTCTGCCTTGCGAGGAGAAGCCGCATGCGACGAAGAACGGCGCTGGTTGTCTGGACGAGTTTGGCCGCGTCGATGACGGGCGCGGTGCACGCCGGCGAGGCGGAGCGTTTCCACGCCCTGCTCGCGAAGGAGTGGACGGTGCGCCTGGCGGAGAGCCCGTTGCTCGCCACCTACGTCGGCGTGCACGCGAGCAACGACCGGCTGGGCGAGGCGACCGAAGAGGCCTTCGCCCGGCGCGAGCGCGAGACGCGCGCCTTCCTCGAGGCGCTGGCGAAGATCGACCGCGCGGCGCTGCCGGCGACGGACCAGGTGAGCTCCGACCTCTGCGGCACCGAGCTCGCCGATCGGCTCGACTCGCGCAGGTTCGGTGAAGAGCAGCTGATGCTCAACGCCGACTCGGGCTTCCACACCGAGCTCGCGCAGCTCCCCGACCAGGTGCCGCTCGCGGCGATCCAGGACTACGAGAACTACCTCGCGCGGCTGCGCCAGTTTCCGCGCGTCTTCGACGAGTCGATTGCGCTCATGCGCCGTGGCCTCGCACGTGGCATGACGCCGCCGCGGGTGGCGATCGCCGGCGTCGACGCGACCGCCGCAGCGCACGCCGTCGGGACGCCGGAGGAAAGCGACCTCTACAAACCGTTCGCCGACTTCCCGGCGACCTTCGCCGCCGCCGACCGCGAGCGTCTGCGCGCCGCCGGCCGGAAGGCCGTGGACGAGGCCGTCCTGCCCTCGTACCGGCGCTTCCGCGACTTCCTGCGCGACGAGTACTTGCCGCAGAGCCGCACGACGTTGGCCGCCGCCGATCTCCCCGACGGACGCGACTACTACCGCTATCTCATCCGCCACTTCACCACCCTCGACATGACGCCGGAGGCGATCCACGCGCTCGGTCTCGAACAGGTGGCGCGCATTCGCCGCGAGATGGAAGGGGTGATGAGGAAGACGGGTTGGAGCGGCGACTTCGCCGCCTTCCTCGACTTTCTGCGCAGCGACCCGCGCTTCTACGCCCAAAGCGCGGAGGAGCTTCTCAAGGAGGCCTCGTTCATCGCCAAGCGGATGGACGGCAAGCTCCCGTCTCTCTTCCACCGGATGCCGCGCCAGCCGTACGGCGTCGCGCCGGTGCCCGAGGCGATGGCGCCGAAGTACACCAGCGGACGTTACGTCCCGGCGCCGGTGGGGGGCACCCAGCCGGGCTGGTACTGGGTCAACACCTACGCCCTCGACAAGCGGCCGCTCTACAACCTCGAGGCGCTCACCTTCCACGAGGCCGTGCCCGGACACCATCTACAGGGGGCGCTCGCCCAGGAGCTCGAGGGGCTGCCGGAGTTCCGCCGCTTTCTCTACGTCGATGCGTTCGGCGAAGGATGGGGCCTCTACAGCGAGTGGTTGGGGCTCGAGGCCGGCTTCTACACCGATCCCTACCGCGACTTCGGACGCCTCGGCTACGAGGCCTGGCGCGCTTCGCGTCTGGTCGTTGACACGGGGCTCCATGCGCTGGGCTGGAGCCGCGAGCAGGCGATCGACTATCTCGCCGCCAACACCACATTGCCGCTGCACGAGGTGACGACGGAGGTCGATCGGTACATCTCGTGGCCCGGCCAGGCGCTGTGCTACTACCTGGGCTTCATGAAGATCCGCGAGCTGCGCGCGCGTGCCGAGACGAAGCTCGGCGCCGCCTTCGACGTCCGCGACTTCCACGACGCGGTGCTCGGTAACGGCGCGCTCTCCCTGCCGGCGCTCGAACGCCAGATCGACGACTTCATCGCCGCCGAGCTCCAGACCCGGGCGCCCCTCGGAGCTGCGAGCCAGGCCGGAGCTCGATGACGCTCCGCGTTCACTACGAGCTGGCGACCGCCGCGGGGGAGTCGGCGCGCGCCAGGGCGGCGGCGATCGCACGCGAGCAGACGGTGGAGATCCCCGAGCGCGTCGCCGCTCCGGAGGTCGAGCTCCGGACGATCGGCACTGTCGTCGCCGTCGAAGAGCTGTCGGCGCGCCGCGCCCGCGCGTCGATCGAGTATCCGTGGCGCGAGCTGGTCACCGACCTGCCGCAGCTCGTGAACCTCCTCTACGGCAACATCTCGCTGCAGCGCGGGATCCGCATCGCCGGCATCGACTGGCCGGCGGCGCTCGTCGCACAGTTTCCGGGGCCGACCCACGGCGTCGCCGGCCTGCGCGACCTCGTCGGTGTCCACGGCCGGCCGCTCCTCGCCGGCGCGCTGAAGCCGGTCGGCCTCGGCGCCGCCGAGCTCGCCCGCCTCGCTGCAGACTGCGCGCTCGGCGGTCTCGACCTCGTCAAGGACGACCATTCGCTTACCGATCAGCCGCGGGCGCCGTTTCGCGAGCGCGTGCTCGCGGTCGCCGAACATGTCGCGCGCGCCAACCGGCAGAGCGGCAGGAGTTGTCTCTACGTGCCGAATCTCACCGGTCCGGTGGACGCTCTCGCCGATCGACTCGACGATCTGCGCGCTGCCGGTGTGCGCGCCGCGATGGTCGCGCCGCTGCTCGTCGGGCTCGACACGGTGCGCGCGCTCGCCGCGTCCGCCGGCGTCGCGCTGGTCGGCCATCCGTCCTTCGCCGGCAGTCTCGTCGCGCCGCGACAGGGGTTCGCGCCCGAGCTGCTGTTCGGCGATCTCTTCCGGCTCGCGGGCTGCGACGTGGTGATCTACCCCAACGCCGGCGGACGGTTTCCGTTCACGCTGCGCGACTGCCGGGCGATTCAGCGCCGGCTGCTTTCGCCCTTGGGCGGCCTGCGGCCCGCCTTCGCCATGGTCGCCGGCGGCATCGACGCGACGAAGCTGGAACGCTGGCTGCCGAAGTACGCGACCGACACGATCTTCCTGGTCGGCGGCAGCCTCCTGGGTCGGCCGGACTTGGTCGCTGCGGCGGAGGAGCTCCGCCGGCTCGTCGCGGCCCCGGCCCGACCCCGGAGAGAGAGACGATGAGTCGATCCAGAGTCCTCGCGGCGCGCGACTTCCGCTGGCCGGTGGCACTCAGGCCGTACAAGGACGGCGGCGAGCTCTACCGCGACGTCACCCGGCAGACCCTCCTCGGCGAGGGGGAGGGAGAGGAGGCGCTGGCCTTCCTGACGCGCTACTTCGAAGTCGCCGCCGGCGGCTTCTCGACCCTCGAACACCACCAGCACCCGCACGCGGTCGTCATTCTGCGCGGCCGCGGCACGGTGCAGCTCGGCGAGCGGCACTTCGCGATCGGGCCGACGGACTGCGTCTACGTCGCGCCCGGCGAGGTCCATCAGTTCCGCGCCGATCAGGGGGAGGCGCTGGGCTTTCTCTGCATCGTCGATCGCCTGCGCGACCGGCCGGTGCCGGTCGGCGGAGGGTAACGTGCGACGAAGCGCCCCACCCGATCGGGTCGATCTGCCGTTCTCGCCGGTTCGATAGGCTCTGCCGCATGACCCGCTCCCGCGTCGTTCTCCTCTGGCTCCTGGCCATCGCTCTGACCGTCGGCTCCGCAGTCTGGCAGCGTCGCACCGGGCCGACCTATCCGCTGCGCGGCACGGCGAAGCTCGGCGGCGAGGAGATCGCCTACCGCCTGCTGCGCTCGCAGAACACCGGCGAGGCCCTGCCGGTGCGGATCCGCGCCTCCGCTGCGGTCACCGGCGACGTGCTCTGGCGGCGCTATCCGTCGAACGAGACGCTGCGACGGCAGGCGCTCGCGCGCCACGGCGAGGAGCTCGAGTTCGACCTGCCGGCGCAACCGGCGGCCGGCAAGCTCGAGTACTACATCCATCTGACCAACGGCCTCGAGAGTGTCGAGATTCCTCCCCAGCATGGCGAGCCGCGGCGGGGAGCGGTGGCGCGCTTCAAGGGGGCGGTGCCGGCAGGGGTCCTGGTGCCGCATATCGCTGCGATGTTCTTCGGCATGCTGTTCGCGAACGCCGCCGCCCTCTCGGCCCTGGCGCGGCGGCCGCAGGCGCGGCGGCAGGCCTGGGTGGCGTTCGCGCTGCTCGCGGTCGGCGGCCTCCTGCTCGGCCCGGCAGTGCAGAAGTACGCCTTCGACGCCTGGTGGACGGGCTGGCCGTTCGGCCACGATCTGACCGACAACAAGACGGCCGTCGCAGTCGCCGCCTGGGGGATCGCGCTGTTCGCCTCGCGCGGCGGGCGGAGCGCGCGGGTGGCGATCGTCGTCGCCGCGGTGGTGACGATGGCGGTCTTCATCGTGCCGCACAGCATGTTCGGCTCCGAGCTCAAGGTGCAGTGAGCCGGCGCTCCGGCGCGCGCACGCGCTTCCGCGACTACTGGGAGACGGTCGGACGACCGGGGCGGGGCGAGGGCGAGCTGCTGATCTCGCCGGTTCTCGACGGCGCCCTGCCGTCGCGCGCCGTCCAGGTCTATCTGCCTCCCGGCTATCGCGCGGGCCGCGACCGCTTTCCGGTCCTCTTCCTTCACGATGGGCAGAACCTCTTCGATCCGGCGACCGCCTTCCTCGGTTCGTGGCACGCCGAACGCGCCCTCGACCAGCGTGCCCGCGACGGCGCGCCGGTGATCGCGGTGGCGATTCCCAACGCCGGCGAGCGGCGCCTCCACGAGTACGCGCCGTTTCGTGACCGCCGCTACGGCGGCGGCGGGGGGGAGGCCTATCTCGCCTGGATCCTCGGCGTCGTGCAGCCGCTCGTCGAACGGGAGTTCCGCGTCGCGCGCGGCCGCGAACAGACGGCCATCGCCGGCGCCTCGATGGGTGGCCTGATCAGCCTGTTCGCCTACGCCCGCTTTCCGGCGCAGTTCGGCCTCGCCGGCGGAATGAGCCCGTCGCTCTTCTTCGGCGACGAAGCCCTGAAGCGTTGGATCGCAAGGCGCGCGATCGCGCCGGGGCGCATCTACCTCGACATCGGAACGCTCGAAGGGCGGCGCAACCGGCGGCGGAAACGGCCGCCGAAGTCGCCCTCCGGCGCGATGCGAAGGCTGCGCAGCCTGCGCCGGGTGCTGGAGGGGAAGGGCTTCCGGCGTGGCCAGGACCTCGAGTGGATCGAGGAGGCCGGCGGGCGTCACGACGAAGCGGCCTGGGCGCGACGCCTGCCGGGGATGCTGGAGTTTCTCTTCCCGGCGACCAGGTCCTAGCCCGGCGCCGGGCCACGGCTCACCGGGTCAACAGGCGCTCGAGCTCGGCGGTGGCGCGCGGGTCGTCGGACTGCCCGAGCCAGAAGATCGCCTGGCGCTTCACCTCTCGGTCGGCGCTCTCGCGCAACAGGGCGAGCAGCTGCGGAGCCCCGTCCTCGAGCTGCGAGAGGGCGAAGACCCCCTGCTCGCGCACCTCGCTCGCCGGATCGCGCGCGATCGCCTCGCGGATCCAGCGTGCCGCCTGCGGGGCGTCGGTCTGCGCCAGCCAGAAGAGCGACTGCGCGCGCAACTCCTCGACCTCGCCTTCGCGGCCGAGGTGGACGAGCGCCAACGGCGCCGCCGGATCGCCGTGGAAGGCGAGGCCGGCGAGGGCGCGCTCGGACAGTTCGTCGTCGGAGCCCGCTTCGCCGCGCCGTGCCGCTAGGCGAGCGACGAGCTCGACGCTCGCCGCTGGGGCGACGCCGTCGAGCCAGAGGACCTTGCGGTTCCCGGCCTCGACCGGGCAGCCTTCGGAGGCGAACTGCAGTTGCCGCACCCGGCCGTCGCGGATGGCGGCGTAGACCTCGACCGACGCCACGGCGATCGCCGGCGCACCGTCGCGCGTCCCCCAGCTCGTCGCCCCCTCGTCGAGCGTCATCCCCCAGCCGGCGGAGGTGCGACCGAAGCCGCAGATGGTCCCTCGGCCGCGCGCCGGAACGGTCCAGGCGAGCCAGGTCGTGCCCGAGGCCTTCGCCAGACGGGCGATCTCACTCGCCGGATCGCTGGCCGTGCGGTGCTCGACCTGGCCGCCGACGAGCTTCGCCGAGACCGGCCCGGTGGCGAGACCGAGAGCCGTGACGAGCGCGACGCACAGAGCTCCCGACCGAGCGTTCACGGCTTCTCCGTGAGCAGGCGCTCGATCTCGTCCATCGCCTCTTCGTCGTCGATCATCGAGAGCATCTGCACCAGCTTCTTCTTGAGCTCGGGGTCCTTCTCCTTGCGCAACAGGCCGACCATCGCCTTGCCGTTGCCGGCGATCATCAGGCCTTCGACGATCTTGCCGCGGAGCTCGCGGTCTTCGGTCGCGGCGTAGAGCTCGACCAGCTCCTCGTCGCCGCCGGCGGCGCCGAGCATCTCGATCGCCTTGCCGCGCAGCTCGCGGTCGGCCTCGCTGCGGGCGGCGGCGAGGAGTTGCCCCTTGTCGCCGGCGATCATCATCCCCTCGAGGATCTTGCCCTTGACCTCGCGCGAGCCGTCGCTCCGGTAGAGGTCGGCGAGCGCGGCGGTCGAGTCGAGCGCCCCGAGCAGCTGGATCGCCTTGCCGCGCAGGTCGGGGTCGCTTTCGGCGCGCGCCGCGGCCAGGATCGGCTGCTCCTCGCCGGCGATCATGAACGCTTCGAGGATGGCGCTGCGCGTCTCCTTCGACGCCGTGGCGCGGTAGATCCCGGAGAGCGCGCGGATGTCCTCCGGGTCGCCGGCGATGCCGAGCGAACGCACGGCTTCGAGTTGGAGCTCGGCCGGCTTGCCGCTCTTCGCGGTTTCGACGAGCACGTCCCGCGCGCGGGGCTCGTCGCTCTGCGAGAGGACGAAGAGGGCGCGCTGCTTGACCTGCAGCGAGCGGTTGCCGGCGAGGATCTTCTCGAGGATCGGCAGCGCCCGGGCGGAGTCCATCTGCATCAGGCCGTCGAGGGCGTAGAGCTGCAAGTCCTCCTCGGCGGTGGATCCGGCGCCGGCGACAACCGGTCCGGCGGTCGTCGGCTCGGCGGTCCGGGGCCCGGCCGTCACGGGCCCGGAGACGCGCGGCGCGCTGCCGGTGAGCGCGACCTCCAGCGCGTCGGCGTCGTCGAGCCAGACGCTCCGTGGGTAGGTGGAGCGGAGGCTGCGCAAGGTCTGCAGAGCTTCGGACTTGCGTCCGAGCTTCTCCTCGGCGTAGGCCTTCCAGTAGAGCGCCGCGTCGGAGTCGGCGTTCTTCTGATCGGCGACGCTGGCGAAGCGCTGGGCGGCTTCCTCCCAGCGCGCCTGGTCGAGGGCGCTCTGGGCGTCGCGATAGGCGGGACTCCTGCCCTCGCCGTCGGCGGAGGCCAGGCCGGGGGCGAAGGGGCGGGCGGAGGCTGCGGTCGGCGCGAGGCCGAACGTCGCGATGATTGCGACGGCAGCGACGGCGGCAACTGCAGCGAGGGCTTGCAAGGGTGAACGGGTCGTGCGGAATCTCATGGTCGGGCTCCTCAAGAGAGGTTGCGGGTGGCGTTCTGCTTCGTGCTGCGGGAGGCGCCGGCGTCGCGCTGCAGACGCTCGCCGGTCACCCGGAGTTTGAACAACAGATCGGTGTTCTCGATGCGCCGCTGGGCGTTGGCGAGATCGTCGGGAGCCGGCGCCGCGCTGTGCGCGAGCTCGAGCAGCAGCGGCTCGAGCTCATCGAGCAGGGCGACGATGCGCCGCTGGCCCGAGCGCTCCGCCGCGCTGCGGTAGAGGCGGTTGGACTGCACCAGGGCCTCCGCCCAGGCACTCTCTTCGGCGAGGGCCGTGGCGTCCGTCGGCGCGGCGTTGGTGACCCGGGTGAGCAACCGCTCGGACCCGGCGAGATGGCTCTCCACCGAAGCGAGCAGCAGCCGCTCGCGGGCCCCGGCCGACAGGCCGCTTGCCGATGGATCCGACAGGCCGCTTCCAGATGGAGCCGCGAGGCCCGTGGCGGCGCTCTTCGGAGCCGGCGCGGCAACGTCTCTGCGGCCGGCGAGATAGCCGAGGCCGAGCGCGACGACGAGGGCGAGCGCCGCGCCGGCGAGCGTCCACCCCGGTCCCCATCCGGAGCCGCCCGAGAGCGCCGGGAAGAGGCGCTCGCGCCAGGAGCGCCGGGTCGCAAGCCGCGGCCGGATCCCGTGCCAGACCCGCGCCGCGAGGTCCGCCGGCGGCTCCGGGACCTCGACCGAGGCGGCAGCGAGGTCGCGCGCCAGCGCGGCGTAGCGGCGGGCGAGCGCGGCGTCGGCGGCGAGCGCCTTGTCGATCGCGCCGGGATCTGCCGATTCGCCGTAGTAGTGGAGGATCAACGCTTCCTCACCGATCTCGGCAGTGGCGTCAGACATCTCAGGCCGGTTCTTCATGGAGCGCCTCCTGGTGCAACGGGCCAAGCGGGGCGAGCGCTATGCGGAGCTTCCGCACCGCCCGGAAGATCGACTGTTTGGTGGCGTTGTCGCGCTTGCCGAGGGTCGAGCTGATCTCGGCGATCGAGCGCCCTTCGTAGTGGCGCAGGACGAAGGCGGCGCGCTCCGACGGCGAGAGATCGTCGAGCGCGGCTTCCGTGCGCTGGCGGATCTCGGCGGCGAGGGTTTGCCGTTCCGGCCCGGCGTCCGTCGCCGGAACCTCCTGCAGGGAGTGGTCTCCCTCCTCGGGCAGGTCGACCCGGACGGCGCGTTCGCGGCGGGTGCGGCGCCCCTGGTCGATCGCCGCGTTGACCGCGATGCGGTGCAGCCAGGTGCCGAGCTCGGCGCGCTGATCGAACGACGACAGGAAGCGGAAGGCACGCAGGAAGGTCTCCTGCACGGCGTCCTCGGCCGCCTGGGCGTTGCCGGTGACGCGGTAGGCCAGGGCGTAGACCGACCGGCTATGGGCGGCGACGATCCCCTCGAAGGCGTCGGTGTCGCCGGCCAATACCTGGCGAACGAGCTTTCGGTCCCGGGGATCCATTCTGGGAGCTTAGACGGCGGCCCCGGGCCGCGGTTAGCTGGCGCCGGCTCGCCGCCGGCCGGCGCGCTGCGGCTGCGCCCGGATCAGTGGACGGCGGGGGAGGGGGTGAGCTCGCCGAGCTCGGTTTCGAGGCGGTCCCACTCGGCCATGCTCTCTTCGATCTTGGTATTGAGCGTCTTCTGCTCGGCCTCGAGCTTCTTGACCTCGCCCGCCGGCGTCTTGTCGAAGAAGCCGGGGTTGCAGAACATCTCGTTGATGGCGTGCACCCGCGCCTCGGCCTTCTCGATCTCCGCGGTCAGCTTGTCGCGGCGATTCGTCAGCGTCTTCAGGTGCTTCTCCTGCGCCGGAGTGGCCGGGCCGGCGGCCTTCTTCGCCGCCTCTTTCTTCTTGTCCTGGCGGGCGCGCGCGAGCACCACATCGGCGTCCAAGTGGTCGTCGCCGCAGCGCGCCAGGTAGTCCTCGTAACTGCCCTCGAAATCGCGGATGCCGTTGTGGGTGATCTCGAGGATCCGGTTGGCCAGGCGGCTCACGAACCAGCGGTCGTGGGAGACGAAGAGGATCGTGCCGTCGTACGCCTCGAGGCCCTCGACGAACGCCTCGATCGCTTCGAGGTCGAGATGGTTGGTCGGCTCGTCGAGCACCAGGATGTTGGGCTTCAGGACCGAGAGCTTGGCCATCACCAGCCGGGCGGCCTCGCCGCCGGAGAGCGCGCGTAGCTGCTTGTAGACGTCGTCGCCGCGGAACAGCACCTCGGCGAGCTTGCCGCGCACGAAGCCGATGGTCTCGGAGGGCACGATCTCCCACAGCCAGGCTTCGACCGACTGCTCGGAGGCGTCGACGAGCTCGCGGTGGTCCTGGGCGAAGTAGCCCGGCCAGGTCTCATAGCCCCACTCGGTCTTGCCGGCGTCGGGCTGGACGACGCCCATGGCGATCTTGAGCAGGGTGGACTTGCCGATGCCGT
>JBPOHI010000177.1:0-11578 GCA_052035735.1 Acidobacteriota bacterium | reverse complement strand
CGCTCGGATTCTCCGGGGCGGTGCTGTGAAGAGACGGTCGCTCCGCACCGTGCCGCTCCACAGCTCGCTCACGAGGCCGATCCTCCTGGGCGGAGCCGAGCGCGATCTCGTGATCATCGAGGTGAGCATGATCGCCGCGCTGCTTTTCGGCGTCGGCTTTCGATTCGCGAGCCTTAGCCTGGCGCTGCTGCTCGGCACGGTCGGTCATCGGATTCTGGTGTGGATCGGCCGCCAGGACCCGCAAGCGACACGCGTCTTCGCTCGCCACCGGCTCTATCAGCCGTTCTACCCGGCAGCGGCGGCGGTCGGCGCCCCGCTGCCGAGGATCCCTGTTTTCCGGGGGGACACCCGATGATCCTGCGCGAGCATCGATCGAAGCCGCAGGGACTCGCCGACCTCCTGAACTGGGCCGCCCTGGTCGGTGAGGGGATCGCCGTCAACAAGGACGGATCCTTCCTCGCCGGTTGGAGCTATACCGGCCCGGACCTCGACGCTGCCACGGCGGAGGAGCTGGCTCTCCTCTCCCAACACTTCAACCAGGCGCTCCTGCCGCTCGGCGACGAGTGGCTGCTCAACGCCGACGCGATCCGGCGACCGAGCCGCGACTACCCGCCGCCGGGGCCGTTCCCGGACCCGGTGTCGGAGCTGCTCGACGACGAGCGCCGCGAGCAGTACGAGTCGGGCCGGCGGAACTACGAGACGACGTACACGCTCTGCGTCTCCTGGCTCCCGCCCGACGAGTTGCAGTCGAGCCTCGCGCGCTGGTTCATTAGCGGCGAGGACCGTAAGGGTCCCGACTGGCGGGCGCAGGTCAACACCTTCGTCGACCGTCTGGAAGACATCGAAGATCGGCTCTCGGCCTCGCTGGCGCTGACGCGTCTGAGCTCCGAGGCGCTTCTTACCCACCTCCATACCTGCCTCACCGGGTTCTATCACCGCGTGGCCGTGCCCGACACGCCCTGCTACCTCGACGTGCTGCTCGCCTCACAGGACCTCTATGGCGGCTTCAGCCCGCGGGTGGGCGACCGGCACCTTCGGGCGCTCTCGATCACCGGCTTTCCCCACGAGTCGCACCCGGCGATGTTCGACTTCCTCCATCGGATCCCAATGGAGTACCGACTGTCGCACCGCTTCATGCCTCTCGATCCGGAATCGGCCGCCAAGCACATTCGCCTCTACCGCCGGAACTGGTGGCAGAAGCGCAAGGGCCTCGGCGGCCTCATCAAGGAGGCCATCACCACCGAGGAGAAGGCGGCCGAGCCGAAGTTCTTGAACCGCGACGCCGTTCGGATGGCGGAAGACGCCGACGAGGCGCTCACTGAGTGTCTCGGCGGAGCCGTCCGGTACGGCTTCTACACGACGACGATCGTGCTGATGGCCGAGGACGAGAATGCCGTCGAGGTCTCGGCGCGCCTGGTCCTGAAGGAGATCCACAACCGGGGCTTCGCCGCGCGAATCGAGCGCGTCAACGCCCTGGAAGCGTTCCGCTCGAGCCTGCCCTCGCACGCCCATCCGAACGTCCGCCGGCCGCTGATCAGCACGCTCAACCTCGCCGACCTCCTGCCGACGACGAGCGTCTGGCCGGGCCTGCCGACCAATCCCTGCCAGTACTACCCGCCGGGAAGTCCGGCGCTGCTCTGGGCGGCGACCAGCGGCTCGACCCCGTTCCGGCTCAATCTGCACGTCTCCGACGTTGGGCACACGCTCGTGCTGGGTCCGACGGGAGCGGGGAAGAGCACGCTCCTGGGCCTCATCCAGGCGCAGTTCTTCCGCTACCCCGACGCTCAGGTCTTCACCTTCGACAAGGGGTACTCCTCTTTCCCCCTCGTTGCCGCATGCGGAGGCCACCACTACGACATCGCGGCCGAGTCGCTCGACGCTCTGGCGTTCTACCCGCTGGCGAGCATCGATCGACCCTCCGAGCGCGCTTGGGCGGCGGAGTGGATCGAGACGCTGATGGCGTTGCAGGGGGTGGTCGTCACGCCGGCACACCGCGGTGCGATTGACCACGCGCTAGGACTGCTCGCGGCCTCGCCGTCACGCACCTTGACCGACCTGCAGGTGAAGCTCCAGGACCCGAATCTGCGCCAGGCGCTTCGGCCTTACACCCTGAAGGGCAATTTCGGAGCGCTTCTCGACGCTCAGAGCGACGGGCTCCGCGACGGTCGCTTCCAGGTTTTCGAGATGGCGCACCTGATGGAGCTGGGGGACCGGATCGTCATTCCAGCGCTTCTCTACCTCTTCCACCGGATCGAGCAGCGGCTCGACGGCAGGCCGACGCTCATCATCCTGGAGGAGGCGTGGACTTACCTCCTCCACGAGCTCTTCGCCGAACGGATCCAGCTCTGGCTCAAGGAGCTGCGGAAGTACAACGCCGCGGTTGTCTTCGTGACCCAGAGCCTCGCCGACATCCACTCGTCGTCGAAGCGCCACGTCATCTACGAAAGCTGTCCGACGAAGATCCTGCTTCCCAACAGCGAGGCGGGCTCGGAGCAGGGCGCTGCGATTTACCGCGCGATCGGGCTCAACGATCGCGAGATCGAGATCGTCGCCCAGAGCGCCAAGAAGCGCGATTACTACTACACCTCGCCGCTCGGCAACCGGCTCATGGATTTGACGCTCGGGCCTTTGGCGCTGGCCTTCGTCGGCGCGACCGGGCGCGAGGACCTGCGCGCGATCCGCGAGCTGCGGGCGATGTACGGGCCGGAGTGGCCGCGCGCCTGGGTGCGGCAGCGGGGCATGGACCGCTGGGCAGATCAACTTGCCGACCGAGCGACTGACCGAAATGAAAGGAGCCTCGCATGCGCAGGCTGAAGCGCACCGTTGCCGCCTTCGCCTGCCTGACCGTGATGACCAGCGTCGCCACGCCCAGGCGGACGGAAGCCCAGTTCGCCGTCTACGACGCCCCCAACTGGATCGAGAACGCCCTGCAGGTCATTCAGCAGGCATACGAGATCTACCAGAAGTACATGCAGCTCTACAACGACTACCAGCGTTACGCGACGATGGTGAAGAACCTGGGGCAGTTCGACGAGATGTCCTTCCGGAACCTGGTGGGCCTGGCCGCCGACGTCAACGACATCCTCCAGTACGGCGAGTCTCTTGGCCACACGCTCTATGACATCGATTCCCAGTTCGCAGAGACCTTCCCGGGCTACGAGCCCATTCTCGAAGACGACTGGCTGGCGATCTTCGAGCACCGAAGTCGCAGGACGCTCGACACACTGCGCTACTCGCTCAACGCCCTCAACCGAATCGCGGAGGACGCGATCCCCTCCCAGCACATCCTGGCCGAGCTGGCGGCCGACGCCAAAGACGCGGATGGCAACCTGAAGGCGCTCCAGGCCTCCAACGAGTTCCTCCACCAGCAGGCGAGCCAGCTCGGAAAGATCAGCCAGCAACTCTCGCTCCAGGCGAACGTCCAGGCGGTCTACTGGGCCTACCAGGTGGACCGCGAGGCGGCCGACCGCGCCACGACGAGCCAGTGGATCGCCAACGGGGTCGCCGAGGTGCCGCCCTACGACGGCGCCGGCGGCTCGCGCGGCGTTCCCGCCGACTGGCCCTGGGCCTGTTACGGCTGCGCCCGCTCAGAGGCCAGGGGGTCGCGATGAGGGCGTCACTCTGGTCTGGTCTCACGGTCCTTGCGCTGGCGAGTCTGCTCGTTTCGGGTTGCGGCCAGCCCTCGGCCGAGGAGCTCGCGAACGGCGACGACCCCCTCACCGCGCTCCGCTCACCCGTCCGGTCGGCGCGCTACGACGGAGCCTTCTGGAACCGGGAGGCAGTCCAGTCGACGCCTCTTTGGCAGGACGCCGTGGCCTACTGCAGGACGCCAGGCAACTCCGCGGCTCCGAACTGCCAGACCGTCGGGCTCGTGCTCTCGACCATCGAGCTCGAACGAGCCGCCAAAGAGGCCAAGCGACAGCTCCAGGAGCTCTTTGAGCAGAGCAAACACCTGGCCCCGCCTCGACCCCCGCGCCGGCCGCATTTGCGCGACGGCGGCGAGGACTGAGCCGACATGCCCGTTCTCGGAATCCTGGACGGAATCGTCCAATCGTTCGAGCTCGCTACGCAGACCTGGTTCTCGACGCTCTTCCCGATCGCGCAGAACCTGTTCTTCGCGCTCATGGTGATCCAGATCGCGTGGGCCGGGATCTGGTCGACGCTCGTTCGGCACGAGAGCGGAGAGCAGGTTCTGGTGCACCTGCTCCGGCAGGTGTTTGTCCTCTCGATCCTCTACACGGTGCTCATCTTCTCGCCGATCTGGGTTCCGACAGTCATCGGGTCGTTCGAGCACGCCGGCGCTGCGGCCGGAGGGATCGACGGCATCAACCCCTCATCGGTCTTCTCGGGCGGATTTCTCCTCGCGCTTGGGCTGCTCGACGGCCTCAACAACTGGGGCCTGCTCAACCCAATCACCGGCCCGATGATCCTGTTCACCTGCCTCACGCTCATTCTCTGCTACGCGTGGATGGCCGGTGTCCTTCTTACCTACCTGGTCGAGAGCTACGTCGTCCTGGGCGGTGGCGTGGTGCTTCTCGGCTTCGGAGGATCACGCTTCACCGCCGGACTCGCCGACGGCTACCTGGTCTACGTCTTTCGCGTCGGCGTGAAGCTCTTCGTCGCTTACCTGATTCTTGGCATTGCCGGATCGCTGGCCGCGCAGTGGGCAGGACTCCTCAACTCCGTCGAGCTCGACAACCCCGGGCCGCTCTTCGAGGTTCTCGGTGGCGCCGTCGTGCTGGCGCTCGTCACCACCAAGGTGCCGGTATTCGCGAGCCAGATGCTGGGCGGGGGCCCGGGCTTCAGCCTGCGGTCCCTGTTCGTGGAGGGTCAATGAAGCTGAACCGCATTCTCCGCCATGGCCAGGCGGACTCGGAGCCCTCTCCAACGGACGCGAGCCTCGCCCGCGGGCGACGCGAATGGGCCGACCGCTATGCCGGGCTCGCCAGCGGCAAACGTAACTGGCAGCTCGCGGCGCTGGGACTTCTCGTGATCGACGGCCTGCTCACCGCCGGCATCATCCACCTCGCGAGCCAGAGTCGCGTATCGCCCTTCGTCGTCGAGGTCGATCGTCTCGGGCAGGCGGTCGCTTTCGGACCGGCCGAGCAACTTCGGAAGACCGACGAGCGCCTGATCCGCTACCAGCTCAACCTCTTCATTCGCGACGTGCGCTCGGTGTTCTCGGACTCCGAGGTGCAGAAGACGGTCATCAACAGCGCCTACGGCCACGCCAAGGACAGCGCGCTCGGCTTCTTGAACGACTACTTCAAGAAGAGCAATCCGTTCCTGCGCGAGGCCGAGGGCACCATCACGGTGCAGGTGCAGTCCGTGCTCCGGCTGTCGGCCTCGAGTTGGCAGGTTCAGTGGCGCGAAACCCAGATTGCCACGAGTGGCCGCGTCGTCTCCGAGACCGCCTGGCAGGCGATCCTCGGCGTCGAGCTCACGCCACCCGAGACCACGGACGTTCTGCTCGTCAACCCCCTCGGCCTCTACGTCACCGAGATCAACTGGACCCAAACCCTCTGAGGAGCTGCTCCATGACTGGATTCCCGCTGTTCCGATCGAAGCGCTTCGCCTCCACCTGTCTCACCCTCCTGGGGGCGCTCGGTGTCCTTGGCACCGGCGCCGCAAGTGCCGGGTCCCGGCCCGACGCGTCGATTCGCGACGCGACCCAGCAGTACGCGACCACCGGGAAGGCGCCGGTCATCGAGCGCAGCGACTCGGTGGTCTACCCGTTCGGCGAGAGCCAGCCGGTGCTCCAGTGCACGCCGCTCCGGGCCTGCGATGTCGAGCTCGAGGCGGGAGAGGTCGTCCATGGCGTGGCCCTGGGCGACACCGAGCGCTGGATCTCGAGCCCCCTCTACTCGGGCGATCCGGATGTTCTCGTGCCGCACGTGGTGGTGAAGCCGCGCGACTACGGCATCGCCACGAACATGATCGTGACCACGACTCGGCGGACCTACCACCTCAACCTCGTTGCGCCGGCGAAGGGCAAGACCGACGAGACCGACGGCGCCTACCTGCGGCGCGTGCGCTTCTACTACCCGGCCGACGTCGTCGAGCAATGGTCCGACGCCGCTCAGCTCGAAGCGACTCGCGCCAACCGCAAGAGCGAAGCGACCATCGCGAGCCTGACCGGCGCCATGAACCCCGGGCGAATGAACTTCGACTACTCGCTCTCGGGCGGCCACCTCACCGGCTTCCGGCCGACCACGATCTTCGACGATGGTCACCACACCTACATCCAGCTTCCGGCCGGAGCTTCGGCTGTTGACGCGCCCGCCTTCCTGGCTCGTACGCCGACCGGTGAGGAAGCCATCCTCAACTACCGGATGAACGGCTCCTGGATCATCGTTGACGGGCTCTTCGAGCGCGGCGAACTGGTCGCTGGCGTCGGCCGGTCGCGCAAGGCGGTGAAGATCACGAACCGCGGCTTTGCCCGCGTCGCGGCGGGGGGCCGCTGATGGAGACGGAGACCCCTTCGACCGAGCCGAAGGAGAGCGAGCTCGAGCTCACGCCGCGGCCCCGGATCAAGAAGCTCAGCTCGGCGATCGTCTGGATCGCCGCCATCTTCGCGGTCGCCGTGCTCTGGCTCGTCGGCTACCTCGTCAGTTCGAAGGCCCGACGGCCCAGCCAGGAGCGGCGTGTGGCGGCCGCCCCGCCGCCGGTCGACGACCTTGCAGAGCGGATCCAGCGCGCCGCCGAAAGAGAAGCCAAGCTCGCCGCGGAGCACGCAGCGATGGCGCGTGGCCAGCAGCTCCAGGCTTCTCGCGAACTACCTCCCGGCTTCGAGCAGCTCCTCGCGGAGCGGGAGCATCCGCTGGCAGCTGGCCCGCCCGTCGAGAGCTACGGGCGCGAATCCGCCTATCGTGGCGGGGGCAGCCCGGATTCCGGGCGGTCGCCCCTGCAGCGTGCGCTCGACTCGGAGCTGGTCCCTGCCGGTTTCCGCTCGGCCAGCCCTCGCGCGGCGGCTTCGCTCGCGGCTCGAGGCGACGGTGACGCGGTTGACGGCGCTCCGGCCGCGCCCCCGGATCTCGCGACTTTGCGCGCGGAGTTGGTACGGGCCGTAGAGGCCAAATCCCAGCCGCAGGCAGCGCCGGAGAAGCGGTCAGCCGTCGGCGCGCTCCGTCCAGCCGGCTCGCCGTTCAGAATCTCGATCGGAACGCTCATTCCCGCGGTCCTCTCGGCGGGCATCAACTCCGACCTGCCTGGCCAGACGACGGCTCTCGTCCGGCGCAACGTCTACGACAGTCGAACCGGGCGATTTCTGCTGATTCCGCAAGGAAGTCGGCTGGTCGGTGAGTACGACAGCCGCGTCGCTTTCGGTCAGAACCGTGTGTTCGTTGCCTGGAACCGACTGATCTTCCCGGATGGCCGATCGCTCGATCTTGGTGGGATGCAGGGAGTCGATCTCTCCGCGGCGGCCGGCCTCCGCGACAAGGTCAACAACCACTTCGTCCGCACCTTCGGCAGCGCGCTGCTGATCGCCGCCGTTTCGGCAGGCGTCCAGCTCTCGCAGCCAGAGAACGACGGCAATTTCCAATCGAACCCAACGCCGTCGCAGCTCGCGGCGGCGGCCGTCGGCCAGGAGCTCGGCCGCGTCGCCTCGGAGTACCTCCGCCGGAACCTCGACGTACGGCCGACGATCGAGGTCCGGCCGGGCTACGAGCTGAACGTCGAAGTCACCGCGGATCTCGACCTTCCCGGCCCCTATGAGCAGGCGGCGGCGTACTGAGGCCAGCATGCGCATCGTCACGGTCACCAACCAGAAGGGTGGAGTGGGGAAGACCACTCTGGTCTGCCATCTCGCGCTGGCCGGCGTCGAGCGCGGCTTGCGGACCCTGGTGGTCGACCTCGACACTCAAGGCAACGCCAGCACCATGCTGGCGCGGGACGCCGCGGTCGCCGGCCAGCCTGGCGGCGCCGCGGCGCTCTTCGCAGAGGCGCCGCTTGCCCCGACGGCTACCGCAAGCGGCCTTCACCTGCTGCACGGCCACCAGCACCTCGACGAGGTCGACCAGCGGGTGGGCTTAGCCGACTCGAGGCGCGTGCGCGACCGCCTGCGGGCGTTGCCCTACGACCTGGTGGTGATCGACACCCCGCCGGCAATCGGGGTTCGCCATCTCGGTCCGCAGGTCTGGGCCGACCTAGTGGTGACGCCGCTCGAGCCGAACAGCTTCTCGCTCCTGGCGCTCGGTCAGACGCTGGCCACGATCGAGGAGATCCGATCGATCCGGCCAGGGCTCGAGAACCGCGTTCTCATCAACCGCTTCACGCGTTCTTCGGGCCAGCAAAACCGCTACATCGCGCTGCTCGGCGAGCACGTGCTGCTGACTCGGCCGTTTCTGACCCTGCGCGTCGCCGTTTCCGACGCGCTCGACGAGGGGGTCCCGGTCTGGCGCTTCCACCGCGCCGACCGCGAGACCCGGGAGACTTGGATGCAGCTCTGCGGAGGACTGATCGATGGCTGAAGCCACCCTTGGAATGAGCTCGCTCGATCGGCTGCGCGAGCTCAAAGAGGAGACTGAGCGCCGGCAGGCCGGAGCTCGCCGCCGTGTCGTCGATCTCCCGATCGGCGAGGTTCACCCCGACCTTCGCCAGGTCCGCAGCGATTTCCTCGCCGACGTCCTCAGCGCTGAAGACCAGGAGGATCTCGAGGGCCTCGCGCGGAACATCGCGGCCATCGGCATCCACAACCCGATCCATGTGCGGCCTGACGCCGAAGGTGGCTACGTCATCATCTCCGGCGAGCGCCGCTGGCGCGCCGCCGGGATCGCCGGCCTCGAAGTCGTCCCCTGCCTCGTCGCCGCCGAGGGCGAGCTCGACACGGGCCGCAACACCCTGACCCAG
Organism: Acidobacteriota bacterium; assembly: GCA_052035735.1. Taxonomy (GTDB): domain Bacteria; phylum Acidobacteriota; class Thermoanaerobaculia; order Multivoradales; family JAGPDF01; genus JAGPDF01. The sequence goes on along the minus strand of JBPOHI010000177.1, from coordinate 2,728 downwards.
CTCTCCGAGAACCTCCAGCGCTCGAACCTCAAGCTCCTCGACGTCGCGCACGCCCTCAAGCGCTGCCTCGACGAGACCGGGCTGGGCCAGGCGGAGCTGGCCAAGGAACTCGGCAAGTCGAAGTCGTGGGTGTCGAAGTACTTGGCGCTGCTCAAGGCGGATGGGCCGTTTAGAGAGGCCCTCGACGAGGGGCTTCTCGGCAATCCGGAAGTCGCGAGGATGTTCGGGCGGCTCGATGAGCGCCTCCAAGCGAGGCTCCTGAAGAGCGCACGCAAGGAGCAGATTGCGATCAGTCACGCGGAAGTCGCGAAGCTCGATCGCCGCCCGAAGGGGGGCGATCCACCCGTGGTCCCGGGCCCATCGAGCCACGTGGGGGATCGCCAGGCGGTTGCAGGTTCGCCGGCAATCGTACCCGCTGGCGAAGACACCGACATTCGTACACTTCGGCTCACGACGGAGCAGCTCAGGCGCTTGGTCGAGAGGCTTGGTGGAATGGTCGAAGACGACCGCGAACTCGAGAACCGATTCTGGGGGCTGCTCAACGGTTGAGGCTGGTGCGGCTTGCTGTCAACAGCACCTTGCGACGAGCCTGGTGGCGCTACTACGGCTCCCCAGCTCTTCGTATTCGGGCCGCCTGTGCGGCTAGAGCCGGGTCGAAGACGAAGCACGGTATCTCGCCCAGTGGCTTCATCTCGGCCAAGGGGACATCCCGGCCATCTCGAAGGCCCTTGTACGGGGAGTACTCCTCGCAGCAATCGTCGGGGCAGTCCCACGCTTCGCAATCCGACCAGAAGGAGTCCTCGAAGGGCTCCACGTCGCACTTTCCGTCGCGGTGCACGCGAAGAGTGAGGTAGTAGCCATTCCCCCGGAGGAAATCCGCCGACAGCTGGTCTGAGGGCGCCTTCGTCTCGACTCTCAAGAGCGCGGTGCTCGTCGCGTGTTCCTCGGACCAGTAGTCCTCGCAGAGAACGATGAACTCTTGCGAGCAGTTCCTCGAATCGGAGGCGCACCTCTCGATATCTCCCTGGTTCACCATGAGGAACTTCATCGTGACATCACGATCCTCGTCGCAGTCGAGCAAGCGGCCTTCCCAAACCACTGCGCACGAGACCGGTTGCGGTGGAGCCTGCGGCTCCGCAGCGACGGCGATATGAGCAGCGAAGAGGAGGCCGCCGAGCGCAACGAGTCTCAGGGGGCGCTTCGCCAGCTCCAGTACCCATGCGGATCTCATCGAGGTGAGTCCTCCGACCGGCCGCAGGTATCGCGAAGTTGCGGCGGACGTCGCACTCTGGCTCACGGATGGGCTCCCGAACTCGCCTCGGCGATACGCGCTTCTCCTCGCCTCACTCCAGCAACAATCTGACGAATCGCAGCGAGCTCTTCAACGCTCGGGTAGCTTTGCTCGCCCAGATCACTTGCGCTCAGCGCAAAGACGCTTCGAAGATCGTCGACACCATCAGGTGCGGTTCCGGGTAAGAGCGAGATGTGGATCTCAACCGTGAGTGAGCCCGCACCTGAAGCGTATGGACCGGGGGTCAATTCGAGATCCCTAAGAGCCTTGAGTTGCTCGGTATCCAGCGCGTAGAGACGGGACCGCATGACGGCCCCAACAACAGAAGAGAGAGCGTCGTCCAACAGCTTTCCCGAGGTCACCAGCTCGGGTGGTGCTGAGGCATCTTTCTGATCGAAGATCGAAAGGCGACCGTTCCCCATCAGAGAGTACGTGCGCAGCCTGCGGGTGCTTCCGCTATGGAAGCGCAGATTCAGAATTTCTTGATCCGCCTCAAGAGAGACCTGATCGGCGGTATAGCGAACTTGGTCAGCCGCCGCAGCCTCTTTCGGTGTCCAGAAGGCTAGAACACCCGTCACGAGCGCCATGCCAAGACGAGCGGGCTTCCTGTGGGTAAAAGCCACGTGTCACCTCGTAGACACTTAGTACCACAACTCGTTAGGCCGTCAAGAAAGCCTGAAGGACTCAAACCTCTCGATCTGTGGCGAGATCCTTCATCACCGGGGAAGATCAGCGCGGAAGATTGAGGCCTACGTCGACGCCGCCTTGGTTCTCATGAGATCGCCGCTTATCCCTTTGCTGCAACCATTCGCGGGCACACTCGATGTTCACGTTCCCACTCATATTGCTCGAGGAAGTCGCGCACGCCCGCCGGCAACGTGAATCGGTCGAGCACTTCCGTGCCCGCGACTCGCGGACCAACCCAACAGCTGCTCCGCTGATCCGCCACTTGACGAAGAGCGGTGGCGGCAACCCATGCGTTGAGTTCGTTCTGGGGCTGAAGTTTGATCGCTTGTAGCTTCTGGTCCAAACTCGAGGCGGATTTCGCGAGCACTCCATATGAGTAGCGACTATCTGGGAACCCCTCCCAAAGCCCACGATCTCCCGAAATTGTCCAAAGGCCCTTCTCAACGTCTTCGAGGACTTTGCGTTTCGAGCGAAGGAAGGCTTCAGCCTCTCGATCTGCTGCCGAGTCGGGAAAGGCAACTGTTAGCCACTTCACGCTAGATCGGACCTCTCCATGCCAGCACAGGTACATCTCGATGGAGTGCTCGCCCGCCAGTACGGTCTGCAACAGGTTTCGGGAGAACGGACGAGAATCCCGCCCTCCGGAGAGCTCGGTACCGCATACGCCTGAGCTCGAAAGAACGGCCTGTAGAGCGATCCGACCTTCCTTGACACCGAGGGACGAGGCAATGTCATCAAGGTAGAGCCATC
>JBPOHI010000280.1:0-38125 GCA_052035735.1 Acidobacteriota bacterium | reverse complement strand
TTTTGCATGGCGAGAATTCTCTAGCACGGCCGATGCCCGGTCGATTCGACGCCCCCGTCCCCTCTCGGGAGCACCCGGGAACCCTCACCAAGGTGAGGCCGCGGTCCTCACCGGCGGCGATGTTCTGTTGGCGGCGCGCACGCCAGACTTCCTCCAACCTGAAGAGGAGAGCGATCATGGCCTGGTTCCCGAGCCTCGACGAGACGCACGCGAAGTCCGAATCGATCCCGCCGACCCCGCCGACCCTGCCGGACGTGCTTCTGTTCCGCGCCCAGCAGAGCCGCGCCGAAGGCGACCTCGAGACCGCCCGCACGCTCGCCAAAGCGGCGCTCGATCAGAGCGTCCACGCCCACGGCGAGCGCCATCCCGCCCTGGTGCCGTTCCTGCTGGTTTACGCCGGCCTCTTGAACCAGTGCCAGAACTGGGCCGCCGGCAAGCCGTTCTACGAACGCGCCCAGCACTTGCGTGGGTCGATCGCCCCGCTGCGCTGAGGCGCCGGCGGGCCGTGGCGTCCCACCTTGTGGCTGGGCTCCGCATGGCGCAAAATGGAGGAGTTGAGCTCTCTATCGACACGCTCGGGAGAGACGGGGCCGCGCAGCGTGCGGCGTTTCAGCGCGTGCGACCTTCCGACGCGGTGTGGCTTGGCCGTCCTCGCCCTCCTGTGGTGCTTTCTCCCGGCCGCTCCTCTCACCGCACAGCCCTTGACCGACTTCCACCTGCAGTGGGTCTGGACCGTCGGCGGCTATGAAATCGGCTGGCGGGGCTTCGAGATCGTCGATCTTGAGGGGGACGGTCGGTCCGAGATTCTCGCGGCCAGCAGCGCCTCCGACGAAGGTGGCTATTGGTACTTGATGCAGCGGCAGGGTAGCGCCCTCGTTCAGACCTACAGCACCCTGTCGTTCGAGGAAGGCGTGATTTCGGTCGACGCCGCACTGGAAGGTGGTCAGTCTCGCGTCGTCGTCACCGGAACCAGTTCCATCCGCGTCTTCGATGGTGCGACGCGCCGGGAGCTCGCCACCTTTCCGACCTGGAACTCCTTTACCCGGACAGCAGCGGCGGCGGATCTCGACGGCGACGGAATCCTGGACCTCGCGCTCTGCGACCAGGCCAACTTGTATGTCTTCGAGCTCCTGACCGGTACGTCGCGGGTGAAGTACGGATTCGGGTGCGACGGGGTGAAGATCGGGCAGACCGACGCCGATCCCCAGCTGGAGATCGTCCTGACCGGCAATTTCTCTGGCGGCTTCGTCCTCGACAGCCTCTCCCTGACCGTCGATTGGGCGGATGTACGGGGCTTCGGTTCGCGCCTCGCGCTCGGCGATTTCGATGCCGATGGCCGCGACGAGATCGCCTCGCTCTTCCAGGGCGACGAAGGTGTTCGCGTGCAGGATCCCGAAACAGGCGCACTCCTCTGGGAGCTCCCGACCTCCGGGGTTGGCGCCTTGGCGGCGGGCAATCTCGATGATGAGCCCGGTGCCGAGCTGATCTGGGCGACTGCTCAGTCGAACAGCCTTCACGTTCTCGACGGCGCGACCTCCGTGGACCTCCGGGTCCTCACGAGCCCGGCCTATTGGACCGTCGCAATTGCGATCGGAGACGCCGACGATGACGGAGTCGTTGTCATCCTCTGGAGCGCGGGGAACTCCGGTCCGTCCGGCGATTCCATCTTCATGGCTCCCGGCGACGCAACCACCTATGCCGCCTCCTCACCCAACTGGGGGGGCCCTTTTCCCGGACTCGCCGTCGGCGACTTTGGCGGCGACGGCACCCTCGAGGTGGCTTCGGCGACGACCCGGAGCGCCTCCTACAGTGGCGGTATTGCGCTGATGCTCTCGCTCGACGACGGCATGCTCCTGCGCTCGGCGCCACAGGGCTTTCCCGGCCCCTTCAACGACACGGTCTCGAGCTTCGCTTCCGGACAGTTGGACGCTGACGCCGCACTCGAGATCTGCCTCGGAGGCGAGCATTCCGTAGGATGTTTCGACGGCGCGACGTTCGCTGAGCAGTGGCGCACGGAGATAGGGGACCGGGTCTGGGATCTGCGCAGCGCCGAGCTCGATGGGGATCTCGTTCCAGAGCTTCTCGTCGGGTCCGACGCGAGCTATGTCTACTCCTTCGACGCCGGGAACGGTGCACTCGAGTGGCAATCGCCCGACATCACGCAGCAGGGTAACTGGGCCATCATCAACCGCCTCGAACTTGCGGATCTGGCCGGCGACACTGCGCTCGAGGTCGTCGCGGGATCCAGCGACGGGAGCGTCAACCAGATCACGACGCACTTCGGCGACACCGGCCTCGTCCTGTCCGGTCCCTACTCGCTGGCGTTCACGGCGACGGCCGTCCTCCCCGGAAGCGGTCCACCCGAGCTCATGTTCCTTGCGAAGAACGACGGCTCCATCGTCGCCTTCGATCCGATCACCGGAACCGAGGGCCCAGAGATCGCCAGCTTTCCGTCGACGGTTTACTCCTTCGCCTTCGCCGACTTCAATCGTGACGGCACCTACGACGTGGCCGCCGTGTTGGAGAACCAGGTGCGTATCCACGACGTTTCGAGCGGTCTGCCGCTCTGGGTGAGTCCATTTCTGGAGATTTCCACTTTTCCGAAGGTGCCTCTGCTTGTCGGAGACCTTGACCACGATTCAGTTCCGGAAATTCTCGTATCGACCTACTACGGAATCGTGAAGTTCGAAGCTCCGTTGTTTGTGATCTTCACCGATGGTTTCGAGTCCGGCGACACGTCGAACTGGTAGGCGCGAGGAGCTGAAACTCCATTATGCGATCACTGCGAGATTTCCTGCTGCGCTGGCGGCTCCGATCTATCCTGGTCGGGCTGTTCGTCTGCTCAGCCGGATCAGGCCTGCAGGCTGGCGAGGTCGACACGCAGTTTCACCTGCGGTGGGCCTGGTCAGAAGTAGGTAGTCGCATCGGGACAAAGGGCCTCGAAGTCGTTGACCTCGATTCCGACGGTGATGCCGAGATCCTGGTCGCTGCCGACCCTGGGGAAGCCGGGGGATACTGGTATGTCCTCGAACGCCATGGGGGCGCCCTGGTTCAGGTCTACAGCTCGCTACCGCGCGCGGACGGTGTTGCCGGCGTCGCGGCGGGAATCGCGAACGGCGAAGTGAACATCGTCGTCGCAGGAGGTTCCGCCCTCATCGTCCATGACGGAGCCACCCGCGGAGAGCTTGCGTCCTTCCCCGTCTACTCGACCACCCAGCAGGCACTTGCAGTTGCTGACCTCGACGGCAACGGGATCCTGGACGCCGTCGTCTGCGACGACGAAAACCTCTACGTCTACGAGCTCCTGACGGGGACGGTGAGGACCAAATTCGGTTTCGGCTGCATCGACATCGACATCGGCCAGACCGACTCCGACCCCCAACTCGAGATCGCGCTCGCCGGAAACTCCGCCGGCGGCTTCATTCTCGACGGTGCGTCCCTCTTCGTCGATTGGGCCGACCTGCGTGGCTTCGGCGAGCGCGTGTGCTTCGGCGACTTCGATGCCGACGGATACGACGAGGTCGCCTCCCAGATCACGGAATGGGGCGGCGTGCGCGTCCAGGACCCCGAGACCGGAACGCTCCTGTGGGAAGAGCCGAAGGCAGATGCCGCGGCGCTCGCGGCGGGCGAGTTCGACGAAGAGCCCGGAAGCGAGCTCCTGTGGGGCGGCAGACAGTGGGGAGATGTCTATGTCCTCGACGGCGACACCTCCGTCCAGCTGCGGGTGATCGAGAATTCAGGCTATGAAGTGCGGTCGATCGCCATCGGAGACACCAACGGAGACGGCATCACGGATGTCCTGTGGGGTTCAGGCGAGTCGTTCCTCGGACCGAGCACTCTTTTTGTTACGAGCGGCGACGGGACAGAGTTCGAAGCACAAACAGAGGAGATGCGCGCGCCCTTCTCCGGCGCAGCCGTCGGGGATTTTCGCGGCGACGGCAGTCTCGAGGTCGCATCGGTTTCGGCGCCGAACAGTTCCGAGCATTCCGGCGGAATTCCTGTCGTGCTCGCTCTCGACTCCGGGAGGTTGCTGCGGTTCGGCACGTCGACCATCTCTGCTTGGTCCCAATACCTTCCCGTCGCCATGACCTCGGGACAAATGGACACGGACCTCCAGCTCGAGATCTGCGTTGCGGGCGTCACCACCCTCGGCTGTCTCGATGGCGCCGACTTTGCGGAACAGTGGTTCGTCGAGATGAACGGTACTCCGTTTGCCCTGCGTAGCGGAGAGCTCGACGGCGACCCCTTTCCCGAGCTCGTGGTCGGCAGCGCCGGCAATCTCGTCTTCGCCTTCGAAGGCGACACGGGCTGGCTCAAATGGCGTTCGCCCGATCCGCCGACCAGCTATCAGTTGCTCGATCGCGTCCGTCTTCTCGACCTGCAGGGCGATGCCCGACAGGAAGTCGTAGTGAGCAACGCGGAGGGTCCGGGAGCCCCCATGACCACTTACGACGGTTTCTCGGGACTGGTCGAGGCGGGTCCCTGGGCCGCAGACGTGCTGTCGCTCGACGTCCCCTTTGCAGGTCCCGCACCGGAGACCCTTCTGGTCGGGCAAGCCTCGGGGAGTATCGTCCCGTTCGATCCGCTGACGGGAGTTGCAGGCGCTGCGATCGCCACCTTCTCGGAGGGCGTCGCCGCGATCGGCATCGCCGACTTCGATCGCGATGGCACGCTCGACGTCGCCGCTCTGCTCGAGAATCACTTCGAGATCCGGAGCGGCGAAACGGGCGCTACTCTCTTCACCAGCCCCTACCTCGGTCACCTGGCCGGCACCGCCGAGTCGTTCCTCGTAGGCGATTTCGACCGTGACACCGTTCCCGAGATCCTCGTCGGCACAGGCGCAGGCCTGGCGCTCTTCGAGGCTCCGCTCCTCTCCATCTTCGCCGACGGATTCGAGTCGGGGAGCACTTCGAACTGGTAGCGCGCGACGGGAGCCTATTCGGAATGCACTTCGCTCAGTCCATCAAGATCGTCGGCTGCCTGGTCCTCGGTGGCCTTTCCCCGCTCGGTGCGAGAACCTCGAGCGCACTTGCCACTGGAAGCGACACCGAATTCCACCTTGCGTGGACCTGGTCGGTCGGGGGAGACGCCGTCGGCTTCAAAGGGATCGAGATGGTCGATCTCGACGCGGATGGGCGCGCTGAGATTCTCGCCGCCGCGAACCTCGAGCAGCCAGACGGCCACTGGTACATTCTCGCGCAACGGCAAGGCACTCTGGAGCAGATCTACAGCTCGCTTCCCCGCGCCGACGGAGTCGCTGGTGTCGCCAGCGGCGCCGAGGCCGGCCTCGTCCGGATCGTCGTCGCCGGGCACACGTCGTTGAGCGTCTATGACGGGCCGACGCGACGTGAGCTGGCCTCCTTTCCGACCGTGTCGCAGGACAACGTGGCTCTCGCGGTCGGCGACGTCGACAACGACGGCATTCTCGACGCGGTGCTCTGCGACGCCAACGACCTCTACGTCTACGAGCTGCTCTTCGGCACCGTGAGAACCAAGTTCGGTTTCGGCTGCGGCTATCTCGCGCTCGGTCAGACCGACGCCGACCCCCAGTTGGAGATCGCTCTGACCGGAAACTCAGCCGGGGGCTTCGTCCTCGATGGAACCTCGCTGACTGTCGACTGGGCCGACGTACGCGGCTTCGGCTTCCGGTTTTGCCTCGGCGACTTCGACGCCGACGGGCGAGACGAGCTCGCATCGATCGTCAGCTTCTCCGGAATTCGTGTCCAGGACCCGGAATCCGGCGAGCTGCTCTGGGAATACTCTCCCGGCAGCGTCGGCGTTCTCGCGGCGGCGAACCTCGACGGCGAGCCCGGAAGCGAGCTTCTCTACGCCGAGACCTACTGGAGCACCATCCACGTCCTGGACGGCGCCACAGAGACGGAGCTGGAGACCATCGAGAGCCCTGAGGGCTACGTGTCGAAGATCGTGGCGGGCGACACCGATGCCGACGGTGTTCTGAATCTGCTCTGGAGCACGGGAACCTACTCGGCGGCGTCCGAACACCTCTACCTCGCGCGGAGCGATTCCGGAGAAATCGAGGCGCGCACCGAGGACTGGAGCGGTCCCTTCTCCGGTCTCGAAGTCGGTGATTTCGCAGGGACCGGAGCGCTCGAAGTGGCGACCGCCACGGCTCTCGGCCATGCCGGCAGCTACGGCGGCGCCCCGCTGGTCCTGTCGTTCGCCGACGGTCGACTGAAACGCTTTCCGCCGCAGGACTGGAACACCTCTTCCACGAGCGAAATTCTCGGCGTCGACTCGGCGCAATTGGACGCCGATGCGCCCCTCGAGCTCTGCCTCTTTTCGCATTCCGGCGTCGGTTGTTTCGACGGTCTGGACTTCAGTGAGCAATGGTGGGTGTCGCAGTCGGGTTGGAGGCACGCCATCGCCATGGGCGAGCTCGATGGCGACGGGCTCCCCGAGGTTCTCGTCGGAGATCAAGAGGCGCTGGTCTACGCCTTCGAGGGCGACAGCGGCTGGCTCAAGTGGCGCACGCCAGCGTCCACACCGAGCTATCCGGGCATCTACAGCTTGAGGCTCCTCGACGTCCTGGGAGATTCCCGGCAGGAAGTCCTGGCCAGCTCGGATCTCGGTCCGAACAGCCGGATCTGGGCGTTCGACGCTTCGTCCGGTCTCCTCGCGGCCGGCCCCTGGACCACAGACGTCCAGTCGATGAATCCCGCCCCCGCGACCGGAAATGCACCGGAGCTCCTCGTGGGGCGTTCGACCGGAGAGATCGTTCCGTTCGATCCGACGACCGGCATTGCCGGCCCAGCGATCGCCACTTTTCCCGGTCCGGTAGGGGCCTTCGGCTTCGCCGACTTCGACCGCGACGGTGCCGTGGACGTCGCGGCGTTGTTGGGAAATCACTTCGAGGTGCAGGACGGCGAAACCGGACTGACGCTCTATGTCGGTCCGCACCTGGGCTCCAACGGCATACCGCCCGAGTCATTTCTCGTCGGCGATTTCGACGGCAATTCGGTGTCGGAGATCCTGGTCGCTACCGCGGGTGGCGTGGCGCTTTTCAGGGCTCCGCTGTTCCTGGTCTTCTCTGACGGCTTCGAGTCCGGCGATACTTCGAACTGGTAGCTGGACTTCTAGGCCTTACTCGTGCGGGGCCGCGGCTGGGGTCGCCGCGAGGAGCGCCACCATCTCCGCATAGCCCTTCTCGGTCGCCAGCTTCACCAGCGTCTCGCGGTCGCGGTCGAGGTCGGCGCCGGCGGCGAGGAGGAGACGGGCGTTCTCCAGGCGATTCTCGATCACGGCGTGCATCAGGGCGGTGAAGCCGCTCGAGGTGCGGAGCTTCGGATTGGCGCCGGCGGCGAGGAGGGCGGCGACGGCCTGCGGGTTCGCCCGGCCGGCGGCGAGCATGAGGGCGGTCATCGCCGCGCGGTCGGCGCGCGCATCGACGGGGGCGCCTGCCGCCATCAGGAGCTCGATCGCCACGGCGTTGCCGGCATCCGCGGCGACGACCAGCGCACTCCTGCCCGAGGAGCCGACCTGCGTCAGGTCGGGTCCCCGGTCGAGGGCGGTGGCGATCTCGTCGGCGTCGCCGTCGCTCAGGATCTCTTCGAACGAGCGATCCTCCGGCAGCGCACGCTCCTCGGCAGCGATCTCCGGCCAGGTCGCCGTCTCGCCGCGGACGATCGGGGCCGAGAACCACACCTCGAACGCCGTGCCGTCGCCCGAGAGCACCAAGCGCCCCTCGAGTCGCACCGCCGTCTCGCTCTCGCGCACGAAGTGCGCCAGGCCGCGCAGCGAAATGCCGCGCGGCAGGCGGGGGTGGTGGAACCAGACCTCGACCTCCCCCGCCGCTTCGGGTACCCGCGCGACGATCGACCGCACTTCGTCGGCCGCCGCGAGCTCGTCGCGCCGGCCGGCGCTGGCGAGCGCCTCTGCCGGCAGCGGGCGGTCCGTCAGAACGATCAGCAGCTCGCCGCTCGCACCGTCACCGGCCTCCCCCAACACCCAGGCGTAGCGCAGATCGGTGCGCTCGCGCGCCACCTCGAGCCAGCCCTGGGCGGTGCCGCCCTCTACGGTCGCGGGCGGCGTCTCCTGGGCAAGGGCCGCGCCCGCAGCGAGCAGCGCGCAGAGCGTGAGGGGGGCGAGGTCTCGGCGCACCTTACTCCTTCGCGCCGGCGGCCTTCAGCATGGCGACGACGTCGTCCTGATCGCCGTTCTTCGCCATCTTGAGCGGCGTGTCGCCGTCCGGCATCTTCTGGTTGACGTTCGCCCCGAGCTCGATCAGCAGCGCCACCATGTCAGGCTTGCCGGCGGTGATCGCGCTGGTGAGCGCGCTCTGGCCGTACTCTTTGGTGGCGTAGTTGACGTCGGCGCCGTACCGCGCCAAGAGGCGAATGAGATCGCCGTTGCCGGCGAAGGCGCCGAACATCATCGGCGTGAGGACGAGCCCCGGCAGCTCTGGCTTCGCCTTGGCCTTGAGCAGCATCTCGGTGAGCTCGAGATTGCCGGCAGCGGCGGCGTTCGACAGTGCCGACTGCATGTACTTGTTGACCGAGTTCGGATCGGCCTTGGCCTCGAGCAGCAACGCTACCATCGCGGTCTGGTCCCGGCTGATCGCGGCCTCGAGCGCGGTCGAGTTCTCGCCGTCCTTGGCGTTGACGTCGGCGCCGCGGGCGATGAGGAGCTTGCCGATCTCGACCGTCCCTTCGCGCGCCGCCTTCATGAGCGGCGTCTCGGCGCTCTCGCCGGAGTCGATCGGCGTGTCGGCGGCGAGCCCCGAATCGAGGAGCGAGCGCACCTTGTCGAGGTCGTCGTCCTCGATCGCGACAGCGAACCTCGCCCCCGGCGAAAGCTCCGACTCGGGGATCACATCGATCTGCGCGGCGGCGGGAGCGGAAGCTCCCGCAACGGCGCCGGCAAGCAACAGGGCCAGGATGGAACGATGGCACTTCATAGGGTGAAATCCTCCTCGGAAGACTACAACGGAGAGCGCGGAGAGAATGTGCCAAACGGAGGCGGCTCACAGTCCCCGCCTTCTCCTCAGGGCGCTCGCTGGCCTCCGCTCGCTCCTGGTTTCCGCTACCAGATTCGTTCGGTTAGCCCCCGTCCTTCGTTGGGCAGACAGGAGAGCAACCTTGCCGCCACATCCATGTCGAGCGGGTCTCTTGAAGACGCGCCGGCGACCCCAGGGTGCTGAGGTACCATCGTCGCGATGATGGAAAGCAGCCAGCAATCAGACGAGGCCCAAGCCTTAGGAGAACAGCGATGACGCGCCGAACCCCCAGAACGAGCTCCGCCTGTCTCTTTGCGATTCGGCAGATTCTACTCGCGATCGGGCCGGCCGCAATCTCGGTGGACTACCTTGCGAGTGTTGCGCAGGCGCAGACCGTCGCGTGGGAGGCTCGCTGGGACGGAGGGTTGGTCGATTCCAACGCGGAGGCATGGGATGTCGTGACCGGCCCCACGGGCGCGGTCTATGCGACCGGCATCATCGGGAACGGCTCGGGAAGGGACATCGTGACGTTAGCCTGGAGCGGCTCCGGTGAGCTCCTTTGGCATCGACTGAAGAGTGGACTCCTTGACACCGATGACACTCCCGCGCAGCTCACAGTCGACAATGGCGGACGAATCGTCGTCGCAGGAACGTCTACTCGCGGCAGTTCAGACAGTCTGATCGTCGTGGTCTACGACGCCGCAGGCAATGAGCTCTGGTCGCGATTGCATTCCATTTCGACTTCTCGCTGGAACCGCGCTCAAGGAGTGGCCACCGATCAGAACGGGAGGATCGTCGTTGTCGGAGAGGTCGGAGCGGGTTCGATCAAGCGCACGCTGCTGGTGGCTTTCGACAGCCTCGGTAACCTGCTCTGGGAGCGCGAGCGCGATTTGGACCCATATATCCGTGCAGTGGCGATGGAACCGACAGGTGTCTTGGCCGTCGGCGGAGCGCCGAACGGACTCGCACATGGCGACTTTCTCACGGTCGCATTTGACGACGCTGGAAGCGAGCTCTGGGCGAGAATCCGAGACGGCGCTTCAGGCGGAACCGATACGGTTCGCGCAATGGTCGTCGACAGCAGCGGTCGATTTGTCGTTACCGGAACCAGCGAGTCTGCCTTCAGCAATTCCGACTTCATGTCCGTCGCCTATGACGTCGCCGGAACCGAAATCTGGGCGGCGACAACAGGCGGCCTGGACGACGAGCGGCCCCTCGCAATCAGTGCGGATTTCGCAGGGAACGTCGCGGTGGTGGGAACCACCGTGACATCCTCGGGATCGCGATCACTGACGGTCTCCTACGACGCGGATGGAGCAGAAAGGTGGACGTCGACGCGAGTCGAGGGCGCAGGAGAACAGTCCTATGCCCGCGACGTGACGACGACGGCTTCCGGAAACGTCGTGGTCGTTGGCGTCCATCAAGACGCTTTGACGTTCGACGGACATGCGATGACGATTCAGTATGACGGAGCAACTGGCGGAGTGGACTGGGAAGTGATTCGAGGTCCTGCGACGGGTTTTCCGGACGCTGGGTTCGCGATCTCAGCCGGCCTCGACGACGGTCTCTTCCTCGTCGGCAGAGTGGAAGTTGGGTCGAGCCTCAACTTTCGGACTGATGTCCTGGTGGCAAAGTATGACTCGACCGGCACCGAACAGTGGATCCGCAAGGAACCAGAGATACCGGCGGAGGACATTCCAGGATCCTGGGCCGGGCGTCGAGGTAACAAATCGCTCGCCGCCGGCTACGACGGACGCGTCTACATCACAGGAACCTCATTCGATGGCGTGACGTACGACTATCTCACCGTGGCTTACGACGGCTTCGGACACGAGGTCTGGGAGGCCCGTAAGTCCAACCCCGACCAATACCCAGCACGACCGACAGCGATCGTCGTCGACCCGGTCCTTGGCAACGTCTACGTCACCGGCATGACCTTCGGCACTGGGGGCAGCGGCTACCTGACCGTCGCCTACAACCGCGATGGCGCCGAGATCTGGTCGCGCACACGGCTACTTGACAGCCTCGGCTCGAAGTTTCCGTGTTGTATTGCGGCCGATGCTGGCGGACTTGTCTTCGTCACAGGCACCACCGAGATGGGCGAAGGCGGAGGAGCGGGAGACATCCTGACCATCGCCTATGACCGTTCAGGCAATGAGGTCTGGGCGGATGCAGGGGGGCTTGGCCCGTTCACAGGGGATATCGCCTACGGCATGACTCTCGGCTCGACAGGGATTCTGTATGTCGCCGGTACATCCGTCGATCCTCAAGGCGGCCCGGCGAAAACTGTTACGCTCGCGTACGACGCGTCGGGCAATCGCCTCTGGGCGGAAACTCACGACGTCGCCCAGGGTTCCTCTGCTTGGTTCACAGAACTTGCTCCAACGCCCGATGGCGGGGTGGCCGCAACCGGCGAGACCTTTGGCACTGGTTTCGAGGACATCCTGACCGTCGCCTATCGCCCGGATGGCTCGGAGCGATGGTCGGCGATCGCGGATAGCGTCGAAGGGGGACTCGACTTCGCATCGGCTATTGCCGTCGATGCAGTCGGTCGAACGTACGTTACGGGATCGACCTGGAATCCCGACTACTCGGATCCGGACTTCCTTACCGTCGCCTACAGCGATTCGGGCGCGTTCCTCTGGATGCAGGAGTTCGCCGGACCGTCCGGCGGTGAGGACCTCGCTGGCTCTCTCGCCATCGGCTCGCAGGGAACGCTCTTCGTCACCGGCAGGTCGAGCAACGGCGCGAATTCCGACTTCCTCACCATGGCCTATAGTCCCGGCGGCTACGAGCTCTTCCAACATCGCTACGACGCAGGCAGCGAAGACGAAGGGTACCTCACCATGTCCGGGCCAGACGGAAGCGCCTTCATCGGCGGGGTCTCCAACGATGCCGACCGCGACTTCTTTCTTTTTAAGCTGCTGGATGAGTCCAGGCTGTTCACCGACGGTTTCGGGACCGGCGACAGCTCAGCCTGGAGCGACACAGCTCCCTAGCGCCACAGCTGGCCTCCGCTGCTCGTCCCTGGCCTGTCCCTTCACCCCTTCGGCAACGTCCGCTTGAGACTCACGGCGAGGAGGGCTGCCTGGGTCCTGTCCTGGACGCCCAGCTTGTCGAGCAGGATCGAGACGTAGCCTTTGACGGTGCCTTCGGTCAGCCCCAAGCGGTTGGCGATCTGGCGGTTGCTCTTGCCTTCGGCGACGAGGTCGAGGACGGAGCGTTCGCGCGGGGTGAGGTCGTCGAGCGGGGTCTTTTCGGGGCGGCGCATCAGGATGCGCTGCGCTTCCGGGTGGAGGGTCGGGCGGTCGCGGGCGGCGTCGCGCACGGCGCGCACCAGCTCGATGCGCGAGACGTCCTTCATCAGGTAGCCCATGGCGCCCGAGGCTACCGCTTCGCGGATCGCCGCTTCGTCGGCGAGACTGGTGAGCATCAGCACGCGGGGAGGAACGGGGAGCGCCAGCAGCCGCCGCGTCGCTTCGATGCCGCCCATGCCGGGCATCATGACGTCCATCAGCACGACGTCCGGATGGCGCTCGGCGGCCATGCGCACGGCCGCCTCGCCGTCCTCGGCCTCGCCGATGACTTCGAGGCCCTCTTCCTGCTCGAGGAGCGTGCGCAGGCCTTCGCGCACGATCTCGTGATCGTCGACCAGCAGCAGACGAATCGGCGGGGTGGGCGTGTCGGAACTCGCGGGCATGTCTGGCCTCCGGTGCGGCATCAACGCGGCAGCCGGGCTTCGACCTTGGTGCCGAGACCGGGCGCACTTTCGACGATCAACTGACCGAACTGACCGCGGATCCTGTCACGCATCGACGCGAGCCCCATGCCTCCGTCCGTGCGCCGCACCGCCGCCTCGGTGCGCACCGCGCTCCGGGCGTCGAAGCCACGGCCGTCGTCCTGCACGGTGAGCACCACCTCGCCGGCCATCGCCGCCAGGCGGACATCGACCTCGCGGGCGGCGGCATGTTTGGTGACGTTGGCGAGCGCCTCCTGCGCCACCCGCAACAACATCTCTTCGCGCTCGCGCGACTGGCGTTCGTAGGTCGACGCTTCGAGCCGAGTCGCGAGCCCCTGGGCCGCGACGGTCGCGAGCTCGGTGCGCAACGCTTCGACCAGCCCGTGGCGGTGGAGCATCACCATCGCCGGCGGCGGCAGCTCGCGGCTCGAGAAGTCGGCGCCGCTGCCGCCGCCGCCCGGAGCGAGCTCGCGCAGCAGGCTGCGCATTTCGCCCAGCGCTCGCCGGTTGAGCTCGATCAGACGGTCGAGCTTGGGCGTCGCCTCGGCGATCCCCTTGCGCAGGAGCCCCGGGAGCGACTCGGCAAGGAGCGTCGAGCTGAACAGCAGCTGGGTCACCGAGTCGTGGAGGTCGCGCGCCAGCCGCTGGCGCTCCTCGAGCACGGCGAGGCGCCGCTCCTGGGCGAACAGGCGGGTGTTCTCGATCGCCACCGCGAGATGGTCGGCGACGAGTTCGAGCAGCTCGACGTCGACGGCGGTGAACGGCCGGTCGCCTTCGACGTTGACCACCCCGAGCGGGCGCCCGGCATGCAGGATCGGCACGGCGAGCTCGGCCTTCACCGCGATTCCCGAGGGCGGCTGCACGTAGCGCGGGTCGGCGGCGACGTCGTTGACCACCTGCGTCTGGCGCTCGCGCACCGCCGCTCCCATGACCCCGCGAGCGATCGGGATGCGGTCTTCGTGGCGGATGCGCGCCTTGTAGGTGCCGCCGCGGATTTTCACCACCAGGGTTTCGGGATCGCGCTCGTCGAGGAGCGGCAGATCGACGTTGGCGTAGCCCAGGAGCTCGTGGATCGCATCGGCGGTCTTCTGCAGCATGTCGAAGAGTTTCAGGTCGGAGGCGATGATCCTCCCGACCCGCATGAGCAGCAGGAGCTTCTCGCCGGCGCGGGCGTCGGCGGCTAGATCGGGCGAGAGGGTCACGGGCGCTCGACCCGGGACGGTACCGCGAACCGGCTTCACCGGTCCATCATCCCTCCGCGGACGCGGCCGCACGCCTTACTTTCGTCGGGGGAGAGGACCGACGAAGGTCGGATGGCCCGCTCCCCCGCGCTCAGCGCGGCGGGAGGGAGAAATAGCGTGGGGCAGGCAGCAGGCGAAAGGGCGCCGGCGCGATCGACACCTCACCACCGTCGCGGTCGACGACGCGCCGGGGCTCCCGCGGCGGCGTCCAGCCGAGTGCGCCGCCAGTCGACCAGGCGACGAGGAGCTCTTCGCCCCCGGCTCCGCGGGTGAAGCGCAGGGCGCGCGCGCCGGGCGGCAGCGAGGCGGCCGGAAGCTCGCCGTGGCAGGTGGTGCCGGCGAGCTCTCGAACCAACGTGGCCATGGCGTGAAACGACGGCCGCTCGCGCAGCGAGCCGTCGAGCAGCGGATCGCACAGGCCGTAGCCCTTGGCGACCAGTTGCCACCAGTCGATCCGTTCGACCAGGCCGCTGCCGGCGGCGAGCAGGTAGTAGCGCACCAGAAAGTCGGCCTGCGCCTCTTCGTCGACGGCGACGCTCTTGCCGGCAGGGGAGTGCGGCCCTTCGCGCAGCGGCCAGTTGACCTCCGGAATCCACTGCCGCGGCGAAGCGAGCAGCCGGGCGGTGCCGCCGATGGCGGCCAGGAGGCGGACCTTCCCCGGAGTGTCGAAGCCCAGCTGCGGGTTCTCCGGAGCGCCGCGACGATCGACGTAGAGCAGGCTCGCGAGGCCGTCGAAGACGAGCTCCGGGAGCGCGGCGGGCGGTTTCAGATTGACCACCGCCGCGGTGACGTGCGCTTCGAAATCGATGACTGCCGGCCCGAAGAGCTCGATACCGCGGCCGGCTTCGCCGGCGCGCAGGATGCCGGCGGCGCGCGCCGCGAGCGCCAGGTACTCATCGTAGTTCCAGATCCCCCACTTGCTGCGATTGATCGCCTGGCCGACCTGGAAGCGCTTGCCGAGCGGCCGGAAGCGCTCGGCGAGCTCGCCCACCGCCCGCTCCCAGCGCGCCGGATCGCGCACCAGCTCGCGGTTCTGCGGCAGGGTGAAGGCGAGCTCGACGCCGCGGTCGGCGAGCGCGCGGGCGAGCTCCCACTCCGCGTCGTGGCTCTCCTGCCAGGGATGGAGACGGATCGTCGCGCGGCGGGCGCCGAGGCGGTCGAAGGCGGCCAGAAGCGCCGCCGGATTCTCCGGCCAGGGGCGCAGGGCGATGCCCGGCTCCGGCCAGGCGAAAGGCGCGACCGGTGCGGCGGCGAGCGCGCGGTAGCGGCTGCGGATGCGGGGCAGCGCCGCGGCGAGTGCCGCCACCGCGCGCAGGTGGCGCGGCAGGTCGGCGAGCCGGATCCCAGCCCGTGCCCACCGGCCGGCGTGCTGGTGCGGCTGGTCGGAGAGACGGTCCCAGACCGCGCGGTCGCGCAGCTCGGCTTCCTTGGGCGGCGGCGGGATATGGGCATGCACGCCGCGCGGCACCAGCCAGGAGCGCACCTTGGCGAGCCCGCCGCGCAGCCGCGCCTTGAGGCGGTTCTTCGCCAGGAAGCCGCGCCGGGTGAGCTCATAGCTCTGTTTCGCGGCGGCCGGTACGGCGCCCGGCGCGAAGTAGGCGGCGAGCAGCAGCTCGCGGTCGGCGGTGTGCTCGAGCGGCAGCCGGCTGAGGTCGCGCATCCGGTCGCGCGTGCTGACCCTCCGCTGCCTGCGGCAGCGGTTCAGGTCGAGCACGGCGACGTCGGCGATCTCGCCCGGCGCGGCCCCCTCGCGGAGGAGGAGGTTGCCGATCGAGAAGTCGCGGTGGAAGAAGCCGGCGTCGTGCATCCTGCGGGCGTAGGTTGCGACGGCCGCGATCGCCGCAGCGGCCTCCATTCGGGGAAAGCTCTCGCGGTCGGTCCCGGCGTTCCGCGCCCGCAGCAGGTAGCGCAGCTCGACGCGTCCCTCGAGGCAGGCCGTGACGAAGATCGCCGTCGGGTCACCGCCCTCCGCCTCGGCAAAAAACAGCGGCTCGGGCGTCGAGAGGCCCGCCTCGGCGAAGGCCGTCGCCATGCGGAAGCTCTTCGCCGCCTTCGAGCGCCCGCGGGCACGCAGCCAGCGGGCGCGCAGGCTCCGTTCGCGGAACTGCTTGACCGCCACCTCGAGCTCGCCACCAGCGGTCGGCAGGGTGGCACGGTAGATGTAGTTGCGCCCCCAATGCAGGGTCGCCGTCGCGACGCCCGGGTCGAACAGCCGGCGGGCTGCGGTCGGGAGGTCCTCTCCGGCGAGGCGGGCCGCAGCCTCGCCGCGGTGGCCCGGCCAGGCGAAAGGGAGCGCAGTCACGCTTCGAGGATATCGAAGCTCGTGCGGACGCGGGACAGCGCCGTCAGACTTCGAGGATGCCGAAGCTCGCAGGGGCAGAGGACAGCGCCCTCAAACTTCGAGGATGTCGAAGCTCGAATGATGGAGCTTGGCGTCGGCCTGCATGATGATGCCGACCGCGAGCTCGCGCTCGATCTCCTCGATGATGCTGCGCTCCTCGCGCTGCAGCACGCGCGCGACGTCCGGGTGCACGCGCACCAACAGTTCCTTCGAGATCAGCGTGCCGCGCAGGGCGAGCGCCGCGCGCCGGAGGGTGAGGCAGATCGTGGCGACCGACTTGATCCGTCCGCTGCCTTCGCAATACGGGCAGGTCTGGGTGAGCAGGCGCTCGAGGTTGGCGCGGCTGCGCTTGCGCGTAATCTGCACCAGGCCGAACTCGGAGATCGACAGCACCTTGTGCTTGCCGCGGTCCTTGCGCAGCTCGAGCTCGAGGGCGTGGAAGACCTGCTCGCGATGGGCCGGGTCGTTCATGTCGATGAGGTCGAGCACGATGATGCCGCCGAGATCGCGCAGACGGATCTGGCGCACGGCCTCCTCGACCGCCTCGAGGTTCGCCGCGAGCGCCGTCTCCTCGAGATTGTGCTGGCCGACGAAGCGCCCGGTGTTGACGTCGATCGCCACCAGGGCCTCGGTCGGATTGATCACCAGATAGCCGCCCGACTTCAGCCACACCTTCGGCTTGAGCGCGGACTCGATCTCCTTCTCGATGCCGAAGCGCTCGAACAGCCCGCGCTCTTCGCGATCGAGCTTGACGCGCGAGACGAGCTGCGGCTGCACCTGGTCGAGAAACTCGACGATGCGCTCGTAGGTCGATTCGCCGTCCACCCAGAGGAGCGAGAACTCCGCCGAGAACAGGTCACGGACCAGGCGCAGCGCGAGGTCGAAGTCCTGGTGCATGAGCGCCGGAGCCACCGCCTTCTCGGCGCGGCTGCGCACCGACTCCCAGCGCGCGTGGAGGTAGGCGAGATCGGCCGAGAAGTCCTCGGCGCTGCGCCCTTCGCCGGCGGTCCGCACGATCACGCCGCCCCCCGATCCAGCAGCGGAGGCGGAGCGCGGCAGCGATTCGAGCAGGTCGCGCAGGCGCAGCCGTTCGGCCTCGTCCTCGATCTTGCGCGACACGCCGACGTGCGACACGGTCGGCAGATAGACGACGAAGCGCCCGGGGAAGGTCACCTGGGTGGTCACCCGCGCCCCCTTGTTGGGCAGCGGATCCTTGGTGACCTGGACGAGCAGCTCCTGGCCCACCTTGAGCAACGAATCGATCGTCGGCCCGCTGCCGTAGTCGCCCCGGTGCGACGATCCCGTCAGGGTGTCGTCGTCGTGCAGGGCCGTGCCGAGCTCGAGCTCGTCTTCACCCGAGATGGCGCGGTCGAGGGAGCCACCGACCGTGTCCGCGGCGGCTTCGGTTTCGCTCTCGCTCGGCAGGTAGACGTCGGCGACGTAGAGGAAGGCGTCGCGGTCGAGGCCGATGTCGACGAACGCCGCCTGCATTCCCGGCAGGACGCGCGACACCCGCCCCTTGTACACGTTTCCGACGACGCCCCGGTGGTAGCGGCGCTCGAGGTAGATCTCGGTCAGCAGATCCTCTTCGAGCACCGCCACGCGGGTCTCGTGCGGATCGCTCTCGACCAGCATCTTGTGGGCCACGGGGACCTCCGGTGGCGATCTTACCCGCTGGCGGGGCGAAGTTCCGCGGCCGGCCGCTGTCCGGCACTCACATCCGTAGTTCGGACTGCGGATCGGCCGGTCGGTCGGCGATTCCCCCGGGCACCACGCCCGCGTTCGCTGCGATAGGGACTTGAAGCGTTCCCTCGGATTGGCACGGCGCATGAAGAGCAGGAAGTCCAGAAAGCAGGAGCCGGATCCGCCAGCACCGGCGACGCCGCACCGAAGCTTCCGAACGCGCCCCTACGGGGGCAGAAAGTCGAGACTCGAGCGATGAAAGCCTCCTCCTCCACGATGCCTCAGCCCGCCACCCGGCTCACTCTCGCGCTTTGCGCCGCAGCAGTTCTCCTCTCCGCATTCGCTCCCGCCGCCCAGGCCGCGGTCGCTCCGCCCCCCGCCTATCTGGTCGAAGACCTCGGCGTGCTGCCCGGCGACTCCACCAGCGGCGCCTGGGGCATCAACGCCGGTGGTGATGTCGTCGGCTGGTCGACCGGCCCGGCAGGCAGCCGGGCCTTCCTGTTCGTCGGCGACGACGGCATGGTCGAGCTGCCCGCCCTGATCGAGGGAACCTCCTCCTTCGCGCGCGACGTCAACGACTCGCGACAGGTCGTCGGCACCGCCGGCGTGATCAAGGCCGGGCAGGGGCGGGCGGTTCTGTGGAGCGACGGCAAGGTCGAGGATCTCGGCACTCTCGCGGGCGGCACCTACAGCGACGGTTGGGCAATCAACAACAACGGCGACATCGTCGGCTCTTCCCTGGTCGGAGACTTCCGCGTCGGCGTCCATGCCTTCCTCTTCACGCCGGGCACCGGAATGACCGACCTGACGCCGGACCACACGCAGGCGGCGGCGCTCGACATCAACGAGGCGGGCTTGATCACCGGCTACTTCGACGCGGCGGACGGCTCGCTGCACGCCTTCCTCACTGCAGAAAAGGGCCTGATCGACCTCGGCGAGCTCCCCGGGTTCGGCGCGACCCTGGGCGCCGCCCTCGATCCGAACGGGCTCGTCGTCGGTACGGCGACCTCGCCCGGCGGCAAGCTGGCGCACATGTTCCGAGCCGAGGCGGCAGGCAAGATGGAGGATCTCAACGGCAAGTTCCCGATCGCCTTCGCGCTCGGTGTCAACGCAGCCGGTGCGGTCGTCGGCTACAGCGACGGCGCCGGCTCGACGCGGGCGATCCTCTACACCCCGGCCACCGGCATCCGCGATCTGAATGCGCTCATCTCTCCGCGCCTGGGGTGGGTTCTCGAAGCCGCGACCGACATCAACGACGCCGGCGTCATCGTCGGGTACGCCTACAATGTCCGGCACAAGCGCTCGCACGCCGTGCGCCTGCGCCCGAACTTCGTGCCCTTCCCCGGTTGAACCTGTTGTGCCGCAAGCCGACGCCGCCGGAGCTCCTCCCGGCGGCGTCGGCGCGTTTGGCGACCGCGGCCGCGGTACCGATCAGCGGTTGGCGAAGCGCCGGTAGTCGACGCCCAGGATCAGGCCGAGACTGATGAAGTTGAGCAGGGTGAAGGAGCCGCCGTAGGAGAGAAAGGGCAGGGGAATGCCGGTCACCGGTACCAGGCCGATGACCATCGCCGAGTTGTAGAGCACGTGGAAGGCGAAGGTGCTCCCGAGTCCGACCACGAGAAGGATGCCGGCGCGGTCCTGGGCGCGCATCGCGACCGCCGCGACGTTGGCGAGGTAGGCGGCGTAGAGCAGCAGCACGGTGCCGACGCCGACGAAGCCCCACTCCTCGGCGAGCACCGAAAGGATGAAGTCGGTGTGGCGCGCCGGCAGGAAGCGCAACTGGCTCTGCGTCCCCTGGCCGTAGCCACGTCCGGCGACCTCTCCCGAGCCGACCGCGATCTTCGACTGCCGGACCTGATAGCCGGCGCCGAGCGGATCGGTGTCGGGGGAAAGGAAAGTGAGCACCCGCTGACGCTGGTAGGGCTTCATGCCCAGGCTCCAGATCAGCAGGCCCGCCACCACGCAGGCGGCGAATGCGGTGAGGAGGATCCGCATCCGGACGCCGGAAACGAGCAGCATCCCCGCCGCCATCGGCACGAACATCGCTGCGCCGCCGAGATCGGGCTCGAAGGCGATGAGCAACATCGGCAGACCAACCAGACCGACCGCGGTTGCGATTTGCCGCAGCGGCAGGTGGCGCGGCGACGGCGCGGCGAGATAGCGCGCGAGATAGAGCGCCGTCACCAGTTTGCCGAACTCCGAAGGCTGCAACCCGACCGAGCCGAGGCGAAACCAGCCTTGCGCACCGCCGGCTTCGTGGCCCAGCACGAGCACCAGCGCCAGGGCGGCCAGCGCGAAGAGGTAGAGCGGCAGCGAGAAGCCGAGCAGCGTGTGGTAATTGAAGCTGAAGGCCACCACCATCGCCACCAGTCCGACGCCGACCCAGACCATCTGGCGCGCGAAGAAGTCGGTGCCGAGCTCCGCCGAGGCACTGTGGACGGTGGCGAGGCCGATGGCCGTCAACGCCAGCGCCGCCGCGAGCAGCCCCCAGCGAACGGTCGCCAGGTGCTCGAGTCGCGGACGGGCGTCAGGAAGCGGGAGGGCTGAGGAGAGCTGGCCGGAAGAGCTTTTCATAGAGGACCTTTGCCACCGGTGCAGCGGCGCGCGAGCCCTGGCCGCCGTGCTCGAGGAATACGACGATCACCACGGTGGGGTCGTGGTACGGCGCGAACGAGGCGAACCAGGCGTGGTTGCGCTCGTTGTAGGGACGGAGGCTGGAGTCCTCGAAGGCGGTGTGGGCCACCACCTGTACGGTGCCGGTCTTGCCGGCGATCTCCAGCCCGGCGACGCGCGACGAGGCGCCGGTGCCGCCGTCGTTGACCACCTTCCACATGCCGCGCCGGATCGGTTCGAAGATCCCCGGGGCGAGGTCGATACGGCGCGGCGGATGGCTGTCGTCTCCGCGCACGAGGTGCGGCGTGACGAGGTAGCCGCCGTTGGCGAAGGCCGCCGCCATCACCGCCATTTGCAGCGGCGTCGCGAGCAGCGCCCCCTGGCCGATCGCCACCGAGATCGTCTCGCCGGCGTACCAGGGCTGGCGGCGCTGACGCCGGCTCCAGGCGTCATCGGGCACCAGGCCGCGCTTCTCGCCATCGAGGTCGACGCCGGAGGGCGCGCCGAAGTCGAACAGACGGGCATAGCGCGCGATGCGTTCGATCCCGAGCTTCTGGCCGAGCTCGTAGAAATAGATGTCGCAGGAGTTCTTGAGCGCCGACTCGAGGTTCATGAAGCCGTGCCCGCCGGCCTTCCAGCAGTGAAACGGCCGCTTGTAAAAGACCTTGGAACCGCCGCAGAAGACGCCGCTCTCGGTGTTGATGACCCCCTCCGAGAGGCCGGCCGCCGCCATCACCATCTTGAACACCGAACCGGGGGGATAGGCGCTCGACAGGGCGCGATTCTGCAGCGGCAGCAGGGGATCCTGGATGAGCTCACGCCACTCGGCGATCTCCAGGCGGCGGGTGAACAGATTGGGGTCGTAGCTCGGCGCCGAGACCAGCGCCAGGATCTCGCCGTTCCTGGGATCGAGCGCCACGACCGCGCCCGCCTTGCCCTCGAGCTGGCGCTCGGCCTCCTGCTGCAGGCCGGCGTCGATGGTGAGGGTGAGCGCCGCCCCCGGCCGGCCGACCTCGCGTCCGAGCTCCTCGACCGACTGACCGTGACTGTCGACCACCACCACGCGCTCCCCGTCTTCGCCGCGGAGCCGCGCGTCGTACTCGAGCTCGATGCCGCGCCGGCCGACCCAGTCGCCGCTCTTCAGGCCTTTCGTGGGATCCGCGAGCTCCTCCGGCTTCGCCTCGCCGAGGTAGCCGAGAACGTGCGCCGCCTGCTCGCCGAGCCGGTAGAGACGCCGGTGCGAGACGTCGATGACGAATTCGGGGTGTGCCAGCTGCTCGACCTGGAAGCGCGCCACCTGATCGAGCGTCAACCCCTCGCCGAGGAGCACCGGCTGGAAGCTGGGGACGCCGCGGTAGCGCTCGACCAGCGCCTCGAGCTCGGCCTGCGGCCGTTCGAGAATCGGCGCGGCGAACTCGAGGCTGGAGGCGTACTCGCGGGAGCGGCTGCGGTCGAGCAGCAGGTTGTAGCTCGGCAGATTCTCGACCATGACGCGGCCGTGGCGGTCGTAGATCGTGCCGCGCGGCGCCTTGATCGCCACCTTGCGCAGCCGGTTGTTCTCGGCGAGGTCACGGTAGTAGCTGCCGCGCACGACCTGCACGAACCAGAACGCGCCGGCGATCATGGCGAGGAAGACCCCCACCACCCCCGACAGCACGCGCACCCGCGCCACCAGCGCCTCCTTGTGTTCTCCCACCCGCATCGCGAGGGACTTTCTACTCTCGATCCTGCGGTTTCACAAGCGGGCCGCACTCAGCCCGGGAGCTGGATCTTGGTGGCGCGGTTGGCGCGGCGGAACTTGAGGTGGCGGGAGAGGGCGTTGGCGGAGGCGGTCCAGGCGACGCCCAAGAGGGCCGTGGTCGCCACCTTGACCAGCAGCCAGAGCGGATCGGGGAGCTCGGCGTGGTCGCGGAAGACCAGCGCCAATGCGGCGAGGATCGCCTGTTGCGCCGCAGCGGCCGCGGCGAAGACGCCGGCGAGACTCGAGGTGCGCTGCACCACCAATTGCTGTGCTGCGAGCGCGATGCCGAAACCGACCGCAGTGTCGGCAAAGCCGTACAGTCCGTAGGGCCCGCCGGACAGGCCGTCGGCGAGAAGTCCCGCCGCAAGCCCGGCAAACATGCCGGTCAACGGGCTGCCGTGACGCGCCTCGAGCGCGACCACGAGCAGGAAGAGGTCGACCGCGAGCGAGAAGTGCGGCAGGAGTCGGGCGCCGGCGAAGTGCAGCAGGGCAGCGGCCGCGAGCGCGGCGACGAACTTAAGGAACTGCACGCGTTTCCTCTTGCAGAAGCTCCGGCGGCACCAGTTCCCCTTCGAGCAGATAGACGAACGACAGGCGCGAGAAGTCGACCGCCGGTGTGACTACGATGCGATGGAAGACCTCGCTGCCGGGCTCGACCGAAGCGACGACGCCGACCCGGATGCCACGCGGATAGACGCCGTCGATGCCCGCAGTCAGCACGGCCTCGCCGACCTCGACGTCGGCCTGGCGGGGGATGAAGTCGAGCAGGAGCTCGCCAGGCGAGGAGCCGCGCACCACGCCCTGCCGGCGCGAGCGCTGCAGTTGCACGCCGGCGGAGGCGGCGCGGTCGGTGACCAACTGAACCTTCGCGTAGGCGCCAGCGACGCGGACCACGCGTCCGACCAGACCGTCGTCGGAAAGCACCGGCTGATTCCGCCGCGCCGCGCCGGCGCCGACGTAGAGCACCAGGGAGCGCAGCCAGGAGCCGTAGTCGGCATGCACGACCTCGGCGATGCGCAACGAAGTGGCGTGGCGGCGTTGGAAGGCGAGCGTCTTCGACAACCCCTCGATCTCCTGCTCGAGACCCTCGGTGCGCAGCTCGCGGCGGCGCAGCTCGAGAACCTCCTGGCGCAGGCGCCGGTTCTCGGCCGCCAGATCGTCGCGCCGCCGCAGGCTCTGGCGAGCCGACGACAGGCCCTGCGAGCCGGCGTCGACGGCGCGCGCGAAGGGGCCGAGACTGCGCAGGGCGGCCCCTTCGAGGAGACTCCCGGCGCCGCCCTGGTCGGGCTCCTGCGCCGCGATCAGAAACAGCTGACCGACCAGCAGGACGGCGAGGAGCAGACGAACTCGGCCCGGGGTCAGCGGATGGACACCTTTCTGAGCAGGTGCATGTCTTCGAGCACGCGGCCGGTGCCGAGCACGACGCAGGCGAGCGGATCCTCCGCCTGCACCACCGGCAGGCCGGTCTCCGAGCGGATGCGCTCGTCGAGCGCCCGCAGCAGAGCGCCGCCACCCGACAACACGATGCCCTTGTCCATGATGTCGGCGGAAAGCTCGGGCGGCGTCCGCTCGAGCGCCATGCGCACCGCGTCGACGATCACGTTCACCGTCTCGGCCAACGCCTCGCGGATCTCTTCGTCGGAGATCACCAGCTCTTTCGGAATGCCCTCGACGAGGTCGCGGCCCTTGATGGTCAGCGTCAGCCGGTCCTTGAGCGGGAAAGCGGAACCGAGCTCCCACTTGATGATCTCGGCGGTGCGCTCGCCGATCAGCAGGTTGTACTTGCGCTTGAGGTAATTGATGATCGCCTCGTCCATCTCGTTGCCGGCGACGCGCACCGAGCGCGAGTAGACGATGCCCGAGAGCGAGATCACCGCGATGTCGGTCGTGCCGCCGCCGATGTCGACGATCATGTTGCCCGAGGGTTCGGTGATCGGAAGCCCCGCGCCGATCGCCGCCATCATCGCCTGCTCGACGAGGTAGACCTCCGACGCCCCGGCCTTCTGCGCCGAGTCGCGCACCGCTCGCTTCTCCACCTGGGTGATCTCGCCGGGCACGCCGATGACGATCCGCGGATGGACGTACATCTTGCGGCCGTGCGCCTTCTTGATGAAGTAACCGAGCATCCGCTCGGTGACTTCGAAGTCGGCGATCACGCCGTCCTTCATCGGCCGGATCGATTCGATGTTTCCCGGCGTACGGCCGAGCATCTCCTTCGCTTCGGCGCCCACCGCCTCGATCTGGTTGGTGAGCTTGTTGAGCACGACGATCGACGGCTCGCGCACCACGATGCCGCGGTTTCGGGCATAGACGAGGGTATTGGCGGTGCCGAGGTCGATCGCCAGGTCGTTCGAGAAGTAGCGGAACATGGAACCAAAGGGCATGGCGTTCTTTCTGGTCAGGGAGTCGTGCGGCCTAAGAGCATCAGAGAGTTTCGACGAAAACACGATGGCGGACCGTCGCCTCGTTGCCCGAAGGGTCCGTGGAGCGCAGCTCGAGCAGGCTCCAGCCCTCCTGGGCGACGAGAACGGTCTTGGTGAAGGTGCCGTTCGCCGCCACCGCCACCTGCTCGCCGTTGATCTTCAGGCTCGCTCCGGCTTCGGTGCGGCCAGCGACGATGAAGATGTTGCCATAGGCCTGGACCTGGTCGACGACGAGCTCGGGCGGAGTCTTGTCGCCCTTCTCGCCCGGGCGCTCCGCCGCCAGCACCCGAAAGGTCCGCGGCGGGCTCCACGGACCCTGCAGGCCGTGGCCGGCCCCCGCCCCCACCCCGCCCCCGGCCGGCCGCCGCGCCCCCGGGCCGCGCCGCGCCACTCGAAGGTCCCCTCGCCCTGCAGCCCGAGCGTGGCTTCGGTCTTGGTCCGCGCGTTGACGTCGATGATGTTGTCGACGAACAGGCGGCTGCGCGAGATCTGCAGGGCGTAGCGCGAAGCGAGCTCCACCGGCTTCCAGGACAGCACCAGCGTCTTCGCCAGGGTGAGCGAGAGCTCGAGGTTGTCGTCCGGCCGGTCGGGCTCGGGCGCGCTCGGCAGGCGCCGGGGGTCGGAGAGCAGGTCGCCGGTCTGGACCACCTGCTCCAGCTCCCCGACGCTGCGCGTGAGGCCGGCCTCGGAAGCGATCTCGAGCGAGCCGCGGAAGGCCGAGAAGCGGCCGGTCGACGAGACCTTGTCATACGAAACCACGACATCGGACTCGCGGCCGACGCGCGCTTCGGCGCGCGGCGTGGTCACCCGTCCGCCGCGTTGGGCGGTGTTGAGGTTCACCCAGCCGTACTCCATCGCGATCGTCTGCTCGGCCGGCGAGCCGCCGGCGCTGGGCTGGCGCGTGACGAGAAACAGGGTGTTGGGGCGCACGGTGTAGAGCGTGCCGTCGAGAAAGACGATCTCTGCCGAGCCGTTGACGGAGGTCTTCACGTAGTCCCCCGACTGCAGCACCACGCGAGTGCGCGCGCCTTCCCACTCGCCGCGCTCGCCGCGCCGCACCTCGACGCTTCCCTGCACGGCAATGAACTGGGCTTCGCCCGTCGAAGCGCGCGCCGCGGCCGAGTCGAGAATGGCGAGCAGCAGGGCGCGGCTGCGCCGGCCCTCGCTCACCGCCGTCGCGACCTCACCGGCGGAGAACGCCTCCGCCGCAGCCGTATGCCCGCGGCGCGCCGATTCGAGCTCCTCGACGAACGCCCCGGCGGGCTTCTCGGTGTTGGCACGGGTCAGCAGGACCTCGACCTCGGAGAGGAGCGCCGCAGCCTCCTGCTCGAGCGCCTTCTCCCCCCACTGGCGGTAGAGACCGTAGCCCGCGATCGCCAGGCCGGCAAAAGCCGCCACGATCACGGCGCCGCGCAAGGTGTCCACCGAGACGGTGTACCAACCCTGGGTGCTCTTCTTCGGCGTTCTGACTGGCAACGAGCGCTCCTCTATCGCGACCCTGCGACCGCCACGAGGCGATCCTTCGACGCCGACTCGAATGGCGAAGAGGCTGATTCTACTTGAAGTTACGGGGGTCGGCGCGAGCCGCTCCAGGGCGGCGGAGCGAGGCTTCCGGGGAGGGCGCCCGGGGCGCCCGGGAACCCGGAGGTTGCCGGTTCGCCGACCCGCTTGCTATCGTTGAGCGTTCTCGCCCGGGCGCTCGACGCCCGGGCCTCTGGAGTCTTCCATGCTCAAGGTCTTGCGCGACAACCTGAAGTACCTCTCCTGGATCCTCTGGGTCGTCATCCTCATCTTCATCGCCTTCGTCTTCGTCGACTTCGGCGGCGGCCTGTCGCAGGGCACCGGAGCGCGGGCCTCCGCGGCCACGGTCGGCAACGACAAGATCTCCTACGCCGACTTCGAGCGCCAGTACCGCCAGCTCGAAGCGCAGTACCGCCAGGCCTTCGGCGAGAACTTCACGCCCGAGATCGCCAGGCAGCTGCGGCTTCCGCTGCAGGCGCTCGACCGGCTCGTCGACCAGCGCCTGTTGCTCAACGAAGCCGCCGAGCGCGGCCTCGAGGCCTCCGACGCCGAAGTTCGCGAGGCGATCTTCGAGATTCCGGGAATGAAGGACTCCGGCGGCGGCTTCATCGGCGAAGAGACCTACAAGCGCTTCGTTCGCGCCAACGGCTACACCGTGCGCGACTTCGAAGAGTCGATGCGACGCCAGATCGTCCTCACCAAGCTGAACGCGATCTTCTCCTCGAGCCTCGCGGTTTCGGATGCGGACGTCGAGCGCGCCTATCGCGACCAGGCCGAGCGCGCCGCCGTGCGCTACGTCGTGCTGCCCTCGGGCAACTTCCAGAGCCAGGCGACACTTCAGCCGGCCGAGGTGGCGAGCTATTTCGAGCGCCACGGCGAGGAGTTCCGCCTGCCGCCGCAGCGGGTGGTGAACTACCTGCTGGTCGACACGGTGCGCACGCGCGCCAAGATGAACATCGAGAAGGCCGACCTCGAGAGCTACTACAACTCGCATCTCGCCGACTTCAAGCAGGAGGAGCAGGTTCGCGCCCGCCACATCCTGCTCAAGGTCGACGACAACCGCACGGCCGAGGCCGCCCAGAGCGCCCTCGAGGCCGCGCGCAAGCGCGTCGAGGCCGGCGAGGACTTCACCAAGCTCGCCACCGAGCTGTCCGACGATCCGGGCTCCAAGACGCGCGGCGGCGATCTCGGCTTCTTCGGCCGCGGCCGGATGATCAAGGAGTTCGAAGAGGCCGCGTTCAATGCCCCGGCAAACTCACTGGTCGGGCCGATCCGCACCAGCTTCGGGTTCCATCTGATCCAGGTTCTGGAGAAGCGCGCCGAAGGCCAGCGCCCGTTCGCGGAGGTCGAACCGCAGGTGCGTTCGCGCCTCGCCGCCGAGCGCGCCGAAGCGCAGGCCGAGGCCAAGGCCAACGAGCTGGCGGCGAAGATCGCCACCGACAAGCTCACCACCGAGGAGCAGCTGAAGGCTCTGGCCGACAACGACACCGTGATGTTCGTCACCACGCCGCCGTTCGGCGCCGACGAGGTGGTGGCGGGCATCGGCCGCGGTACGCCGTTCTCTTCCGCCGCTTTCGCGCTCGAAGCCGGAAAGACTTCGACGCCGATCAAGATCGCGCGCGGCTTCGCCATCCTCCAGCTGGTCTCCGAGACTCCGGCGCGGATGCCGGCTCTCTCGGAGGTCGAGGCGCGGGTTCGCCCGGCCGCGCTGCGCGCCAAGGCCGCCGAGCTCGCCGTCGCCCGCCTCACCCAGGCGCGCGGCGCGATCGCCTCCGGCAAGAGCCTCGACGACGTCGCCAAGGAGCTCGCGGTGGAAGTGAAGGAGAGCGGCGAGTTCGGCCGCGAGGGCAACATCGAAGGCCTCGCCGACTCGCGTCAGGTGATCGCCGCGGCGCTCGCCGGCAAGGTGGGGGACATCGGTACGCCGCTCGCCACCGAGCAGGGCGCGGTGCTCTACCAGGTCACCTCCCGCAAGGGCTTCGAGGCCACCGCGTTCGCCGCCGAGCGCGACCAGACGCGCGAGACGCTGGAGCGCAACGAAGTCAACCGCCTGTTGGGTTCGATCATCGAGCAGCGGAAGCGCGAGGCGAATGTGCAGTACGACAAGCCGCTGCTCGAGCAGTTCGGCATGCTGGGCGACGAGGCCAAGGGCACCTAGGGCCGCTCCGGCCTCGCGCGGCGCGCGCCGGGGGGAAGGTAAGCTCTCCGGCATGCGCTTCGAAACCGTCGCCGTACACGCAGGGGGGGAGGCCGACCGGGAGACCGGCGCGGTCGCCCCGCCGATTCACCTCTCCACCACCTTCCTGCACGGCCCCGAGTGCGAGCCACTCCACGCCTGGACCTACCAGCGCGAGGGCAATCCCACCCAGCACCGCCTCGAAGAGGCGCTGGCGGCGATCGATCAGGGCGGCGCCGCGCTCGCCTTCGCGTCCGGAATGGCCGCCGCCTCGGCCCTTCTCCAGTCCCTCCCGGCAGGCGTCCGCGTCTTCTTTCACACCGACATCTACTCCGGCGTCCGCCAGTTGGCGATCGACTTCCTCCGCCGCTGGGGGATGGAGCCGGTCTTCGTTGACCTCGCGGACGCCGGCGCGACGGCGGCAGCGTTGGGCGCTCCGGGCCTCCCGCCCGCGCTCGTCTGGGCCGAGACGCCGACCAATCCGCAGCTCGAGATCCTCGACATTCGACGCCTCGCCGAGGCGGCGCACGTTGCCGGCGCCCGCCTCCTGGTCGACGGCACCTTCGCCACCCCCGCGCTGCAGCGGCCGCTGGCTCTCGGCGCCGACATCGTCCTGCACTCGACCACCAAGTACATGGGCGGCCACAGCGACGTGCTCGGCGGCGCCCTGGTTTTCAACAACCCGCAGGACGGGCTCTGCGAAACTGTCGAAAAGACCCGCCGGCGCCTCGGCGGGACCGCCAGTCCGTTCAGCTCCTGGCTGATCCTGCGCGGCCTGCGCTCGCTCTCCTGTCGCATGGAACGCCACTCGGCGAACGCTTCGGCGCTGGCGAAGGCCCTTCTTGGCCACCCAGCCCTCTCTCGAGTGCTCTACCCAGGCCTCGCCTCCCACCCAGGGCACGAAATCGCCGCTCGGCAAATGATCGCCTTCGGCGGCATGCTGTCCCTCCGGGTGGCCGGCGGGCGGGCGGCCGCCGTGGCGGTCGCTTCCCGCCTGAAACTCTTCGCCAACGCCACCAGCCTCGGCGGCCCGGAGAGTCTCGTCGAGCATCGCGCCTCGAGCGACGGCCCGGGGACGACAACCCCGGAGGATCTGCTCCGCCTGTCGGTCGGCCTCGAACACCCCGACGACCTCCTGGCCGACCTGCTGCAGGCGCTCGAACCCCCGTCGACCGCGACCCCCGGCTGACCGCACGGCGGACGGATAGGATCGGCCGATGATCGGTTGGCTCTCGGGCAAGGTCGTGCAGGCGGTTCCCGACCGCCTGATCCTCGATGTCGGCGGCGTCGGCTACCAGGTGGCGATTCCGCTCTCGACCTACTACGAGATCCAGAAGGTCGATAGCGCAGCGTCGATCCGGCTGTTCATCCACACCCATGTGCGCGAGGACGCGCTCGCTCTCTACGGCTTCTGGAGCGAGCGCGAGAAGGAGCTCTTCGAACGCCTGATCGCGGTGTCGGGAATCGGTCCACGCCTCGCCCAGGTGGTGCTCTCGGGGATGGCCCCCGACGAGCTCATCGCGGCGCTCGCGGCCGGCGACGTGGCGAAGCTGGTGCGCATCCCGGGCGTCGGCAAGAAGACCGCCGAGCGCATGGTCGTCGAGCTGCGCGACAAGTTGCAGGCGTTGGCCGCCCAGCTTCCCGCGGCGCGCGCGAGCTCTGCTTCCGACGACGACCTCGTCGCCGCCCTGGTCAACCTCGGCTACAAGCCGTCGCTCGCCGAAGGCGCCGTCGGCGCGGCGCGCAAGGAGTCGCCCGACGCCGCCTTCCACGAGCTCCTGCGTCTGGCGCTGCGCCGGCTGTCGCGGGTCTAGCCGCCCGGAGGCTGCAGAGCAAGGCCGGCGCGCACTGCGGGTGTAGAGTCCCGCCCAGTCTTCTCTCCAAGAGGGTGGAACATGAGCGAGCAGCTCCGTCTCTCGGCTCTATTCGCGTTGGCGCTCTTCGCAGCAACCGGCTCACCGCGCGGCGTCGCGGCTGGCGTCTGCCCGCTTCCGGGCGGCGGGGCGATCTCCGGTCGCGTTACCGAGGCCGCCACGGGCGAGGGAATCGGCGGCGCCCAGCTCGTCGCGGAACGGGTCGTCGACGGTCTTCTCACTGTCGTCGCGACGACCAGCAGCGGGCCGACCGGCCACTATCAGTTCGCGTCGCTCTTCCCTGGCGACTACTACATTCGCACCCAGGCGACCGCGCTGCTGGTGGACGAGGTCCGGCCTGGAGTCGCGTGCGATCAGGTCTGCGATCCGCAGGCGGACGGTACGACGATTGCGCTTGCCGCGGGTCAGTCCGTCGAGGCGATCGATTTCGCGCTCGACGCCGGCGGGCGCATCGAAGGCGTCGTCTTTCTCGCCGCCGGAGCCATCCCGCTGCCCGGCGCCCGGGTCGAAGGCTACGCGCTCGGTCCGTTCGGTACTTTCGGCCTCGGCGACACGCTTACCGACGATCTCGGCACCTGGTCCTTCGACGGACTCGAGGCGCGCAGCTACAAGGTCCGGGTCGCTGCGCCCGGGGTCGTGGCGGAGGTCTATCCCGATGCCCCCTGCTCGATGAGTTGCGACGTCTTCAACGCCGGCAGCCCGATCGCGGTTACCGCGGGCGCCACGACCTCCGGGATCGACGTTGCGCTCGCCGCCGGCCCTACGGTATCCGGAACGGTGACCGATCTCGCGGCCGTTCCGCTCACCGGAGTCACCGTCAGCGTCCACGAGTCCTCCGGCGGCGGATCGGTCTATTCGCAGACTGACGCGAGCGGCGCATGGCACACACCGGAGGGTCTGTTGCCTGGAACCTACTTCGCGCGCACCAGCAGCGGCTATCTCGACGAACTCTGGACCGACCTGCCGTGCGAGCCGTTCTGCACCGTGACGAACGGCACACCGATCGTCGTCGGCGCGGACCCGGTGACCGGAATCGACTTCGCCCTTGGCCGCCTCGGCGCGATCGCGGGGACGGTCGTCGAGACCGGCACCGGCCTGCCGCTCGCCAACGTCACCGTCGTCGCGCGCTCGGCCAGCTCACCGTTTCCCGCCAGCGCGATCACCGCGAACGACGGCAGCTACCGTATCGGCGGGCTGGCGCCGGAGTCCTATCTCCTGGTGGCGGTCGACGGCGTCCATGTCGGCGAGATCTACGACGACGCCGGGACCTGCCACGACCTGCTCGGTTGCTCCCCTTCGCTCCCTCCCACCTTCGTCGACGTCGTCGGGACGGGCGAGGTCGCGGGCATCAACTTCGAGCTCGATCCCGGCGGCGTGCTCTCGGGCGCCATCCTCGCCGCCGCAACCCAGGCCCCGGTCACCGCAGCGAGGGTCTCGATCGTCCGTCTCGACGGTGGCTACGAGACCACCGTTTTCGCCCATTCGAGCGGCCAGTTCCGCGTCGCCGCCCTGCCGGCCGGGCAGTCCTACCGCGTCGTCGCCGAGCCGTCGGCGGGAGCCCTCCTCGGCGAGGTGTGGGAAGAGCAGCCGTGTGTACCTGGAAGTTGCGATCCCAGCACCGGCACGCCGGTACCGGTGGCGTCGAACGCGCCCGCCTGCGTGACCTTCACTTTGGACGGCGCGCCCAATCCGGAAGGTGCAGGGATCTCTGGCCATGTCACCGGCGTCGCCGGCGCGCTCGCCGGGGTGCAGATTTCGATCCACGACGCCGCCGGTGCCCCGGCGGGCACCGTGCTGACCGACGCCTCGGGGAACTACCTGACGACCGGCGCGCTCGACCTGCAGCCTGGAACTTACTTCGTGCGCGCGAGCGGCGCCTTGGGGTATCTCGACGAGCTCTTCGACAACCTGCCGTGCGTGGCGTGCAACCCGACGACCGGCACGCCGGTGGTCGTCCTCGCGGCCGCCACAACCTCCGGGATCGACTTCCATCTCGCGCTGGCCGGCTCGCCGCCGCTGCCGCTCATCTTCCTCGAGGACTGCAAACCGGCGGGATGTGTCTACTTCCGCAGCGGCTACGAGGACTCGCGCATCAATCGCTCGACGATCCCCGATGCAGGCACCGTGACACTGCCCCCTTTTGCTCTGCCCGCCGAGTTCTGGAACGACCTCGTCGCCTGCGTGCAGCGGGCCTATCGCCCGTTCGCCGTCGAAGTGACCGACGTCGATCCCGGGAACGTCCCGCACCTCGAGCACGTGATCGCCGGCTTGCCCGGGCAGCTCGGCCAGAGCAGCGGCACGGCTGGGGTCTCGCCGTTCAGCTGCGGCTTCATTTCGAATTCGATCTCGTTCACCTTCTCCGGGATCTACGGCACGGTGCCGACGCCGGAGATTCTCGACGAGCTGTGCTGGACCGCCGTGCACGAGATCGGTCACCAGCACGGGCTCGACCATCATGCCTACGTGCCGGACGCGATGACGTACGCCAGTGGTTGCGGATCGAAACTCCTGCCGGCACGGGATGTCGCCTGCGGCGAGTTCACTGCCAGGCCGTGTACGTGCGGCGTCGCATCGGAGAACAGCTACGCGCGCATTCGCGCCGTCCACGGTGCCAGCGATCTCGTGTTCGACGACGGTTTCGAGATCGTCGAGCCGGGACAGAACTGCGCCTGGAGCCAGGAGAATCCGCCGCCGGTGCCCTTCGCCCTGCCCGCGCCTTCGGCGGCTCCGCACTGTGGTGCGCTGGCGCCGTCGAACCCCGGCTTCCGGCCGCAGGGTCAGGGCCTCCGATAGACCTCGGACGCGAGCCGCCGTGTCGCAGGCTAGAGACGCTTTCGCGGCTCGGCCTTCGCCCGCTCCTCGTCGAGCGCGGCGAACGCCGCCGAGCATTCGTCGCAGCCGGTGGCGGGCGCGCCTGGAGCGTTCGCGAGCAGCTTCTGCGCGGTGTGGAGCTCCGCTTCGGCCTCGGCGAAGCGGTGGAGGCCGGTGAGCGCCCGGCCGAGTCCCAGGCGCGCCTCGCCGGCCCGCCAGAAGCCGTCTCCCTGGGTGCGTTCGTAGAGCTCCGCCGCCTCATGATAGAGCGGTGCCGCTTGCGCGAAGTCGCTGCGGGCGAACATCAGCCGCGCCAGATTGAACAGATCGATCGCGGTGCTGACATGTCCCGCTGGAAAGAGGCGCCGCCGCATGGCGAGCGACTCGCGGAAGAGTGCTTCCGGGGCGACCAGGTCGCCGCGCGCCTGCAGCACCACGGCCAGGTTGTTGAGGCCGGTCGCGACGTAGGGATGGTCGCCAGGGAAAAGCCGCCGCCGCATCTCGAGCGTCTCGCGCGCCAGCGGCTCGGCGGCAGCGAGATCGCCGCTGTTCTTGAGCAGCACTGACAGGTTGTTGAGGCCGCCGGCGACCCGCGGATGGTCGCCTGGATAGATACGCCGGCTCATCGCCAGGGCCTCGCGAAAGAGCGCAATACTGGCAATGAGGTCACCTTTGCCGCCCGGGCCGCGCAGCAGGTTGGCCAGGTTGTTGAGGCTCTCCGCTACCTCTTCGTGGTCGCCCGGGTAGAGCCGCCGGCGCATCTCGAGCGCCTGACGCGCGAGCGGCACGGCGGCCGCGAGATCGCCCTTGTCATTGAGAAGTTGCGACAGGTTGTTGAGGTCCGTCGCGACCCGCGCGTCGTCGCCCGGGAAGAGCCGCTGGTCCATCGCCAACGCCTCGCGATAGAGCGGCTCGGCTGCCTCGAGCTCGCCGCGGTCGTGGAGGAGCTGCGCGAAACTCCCTGCAGCATCGGCGGTCTCCTCGCTGTCGCCCGGGCGCACGCTCCGCGCGAGCGGCACGGCAGGAGCGAGCATCTTCGCAGCTTCGTCGTAGAGCGCCAGCTCGCGAAAGACGGTACCGATCGTTCCGCGCAGCTCGAGCTCGGCCTCCGGCGCGCGGGAGAGCTCGCCGCGCTCGATGCGCGCCGCGGCCGCGTTCATCATCTCGGTGAGCATCGTCGTGTCGCGGCCGCGCGCCACGCCTGGTTCGACGCCGCGCAGCATCTCCGCCATGAACTCGGCCACCCGCTCCGCCTTGTCGCGCTGGGCGCCTGCCTCCCTGGCCTGCCAGGAGATGCCCACCACCGCGGCGAGAAGAGCCGCCGCGCCCAGACTCACCGCCGAGACCGCGGCGCGGTGGCGGCGGACGAACTTGCGCAGGCGATAGCCGGCCGAGGGGGGCGCCGCGCTCACTGGCTCGCCGGCCAGGAAGCGCCGGACGTCCAGGGCGAGTCCGTTGGCGGTCTCGTAGCGGCGCCGGCGGTCCTTCTCGAGCGCCTTCATGACGATCCAGTCGAGCTCGCCGCGCAGCAGCGACGACAATTTCCGCGGCTCGGTGTCGCGATGCGCGGCGATCGCGTCGAGCGTCTCGACCGACTGACTGAGCCGGGTGCTCGGGCGCGGCGGCTCGTCCTCGCGCAGGATGCGCTGGATCTCGTCGTAGGCCGCCGCGCGCAAACGCCGGGAGTCGAACGGCGTCGTGCCGGTGAGCAGTTCGTAGAGCAGCACTCCGAGAGCGTAGACGTCCGTCCGGGTGTCGATGTCGAGCGAGCCTTCGGCCTGTTCCGGGCTCATGTATTCGGGCGTGCCGACGAGCGCCCGATGCTCGGTGTAGAGGGTCTTTTCGGTCAGGTTGCCGGCGGTCGCCTTGGCGATGCCGAAGTCGATGACCTTGACGCGCGCCTGGCCGTCTTCGAAAGCGACCAGGAGATTCGACGGCTTGAGGTCGCGATGGATGATTCCCTTGGTGTGCGCATGCTGCACCGCGGAGCAGATCTCGGAGAAGAGCTCGAGGCGCGCCGGGAGGGCGAGCTTCTGTCGGTCGCAATACTCGGTGACCGGCTCGCCCTTGACGAGCTCCATGACGAAATAAGGGCGGCCGCTGTCGGTCTCGCCGGCGTCGAGCACCTGGGCGATCGCCGGATGGTCCATCATCGCCAGGGCCTGGCGCTCCTGTTCGAAGCGCGCGATCACCTGGCGCGTGTCCATCCCCGCCTTGATCACCTTGAGCGCCACCCGCCGCCGGATCGGCTCGCTCTGCTCGGCCATGTAGACCGAACCGAAGCCGCCTTCGCCCAGGAGCTGCAGGATCCGGTACGGGCCGATCTTCTCGCCGCTCTCGGCGCGGCCGCCGGCCGCTGGTAAGTCGAGCGTACTCGCTTCGTGCAGCTCGCCCGGTCTCTCGCCAGCGGCGCCGGATCGCTCCTCCGGGCTCACGCGCGCTTGCGCCGTGCGGCCACCTGCTCGAGGTGATGGGCGTTGTGGTAGACGGTGAAGCAGAGCATCTCCCGCACCGTGAGCTGTCCGAGGAGGGGATGCGGCAGAAGATAGCGGTCGAGCGCCGCTTCGCTCCAGCGCGGGATTCGCGCCGCGAGCGCCGCGACCGCGCCGCGCCACCTGGCGAGGGTCTCCTCCTGCTGGATTTCGGCCGCGCTCAGGTCAGCGGGAGGCGCCTGCGGCGACGGCGTGAAGCGCCCGGCCGTCGCCCCGGTCTCCCGCAGGACGGTTCGATACTCCTCGCGCAGCACTCCGAACGGGCGCGACTCCGCCCGGTTGCGACCGAAGCGCAGCGCGAGCACGATCTTCGGCAGGCCGAGCGCTCCGGCGAGCGGCGAGGTGGACTTCGCGAGATGCCGCACATGCTCGCCAGGCGACCACTTCTCCCCCTGCGGGGCGGCAAACTCGAGCGCCGGGATCTCCAGAAAATAGCGCTCCGACTCGCCATGCAGGCGCGTCATCGCCGCGACGATCTCCGGCCCCGAGCGCGGTTCGCCGGTGTCGAAGATGACGCTCACTTCGCTCCCGCAGGCGGCGCGTCCGCCGCCGGCACCTTGGTCGCCTGCCAGGTGATCGCCTGCCACCTGCCGTCCCGGTGCAGGAAGGTGCCGCTGTTGCGGTAGTACTGCACCGATCCGTCGGCGGCGCGGGCGACGAGGCGGAAGGTCAAGGCCGCCATGTCGCCATAGGGCCGCACCAGAATGTCCTCGGCGGAGTAAACCGTCTCCGGCTCGGAGGGTTTCGCCGGCTCCCGCTTCGGCGCCTCGTCGAACGACGCAAGGATCTCCGCCTTGTTCGTGACCTTGCCCGCCGAGCTCGTGTAGACGAGGTCGTCGGCCCAGAAACGCTCGTGCGCCGCGCGCGTCGGGTTCTGCTCGGGCGCAAGGAAGTCCTGGAGCAGTGCCGCGATCTCGGCGCGAGTCCGTTCGGGGTCGGGGGCCATCGCCTGCGGCGTGGCGGCGAAGAGGCCTGCGGCACAGGCCACGGCAAGCACCACGATTCCAGGTCCGAGAAGGCGTCGCATCATGGAAGATCTCCCTGCGCATCCTATGCGCGCGCAGGGAGACCGCGACACTGCCTCGCTCAGGGCTGGGTGGCGCTCCAGTAGATCGCCGAGTTGCCGTCGAAGCCGTCGGCGAAGAGGGCGCCGTAGAAGACGACCTCGGCGCCGACTTCGACGCCGAGCGCGGCGACGTCGTGGTTGGGCAGGCCGAGGACGAGATCGGCGTGTCCGTTGTCGTCGAAGTCGCCCGCCGCGAGCGCCATGCCGGCCATCTGACCGTCCTGCGCCACCCCCGGGAAGCCCGAGAGGCCCGGCGAGAGAAAGCGGAAGTAGTGCGCGAGCCCGCCGATCGCATCGCCGGTGAGAATCGTCACCCCGCCGCGAGAGCTCCCGCCGACGGCCTCGCCCGGATGCCCGACGGCGAGGTCGTCGCGGCCGTCGCCGTTCCAATCGCCGGCCGCGAGCGCGGTGCCGAACCCGTCGCCGTCCTGG
The DNA here is from genome assembly GCA_052035735.1 of Acidobacteriota bacterium. GTDB lineage: Bacteria > Acidobacteriota > Thermoanaerobaculia > Multivoradales > JAGPDF01 > JAGPDF01. The sequence continues at coordinate 1,019 of JBPOHI010000280.1, read as the reverse complement.
TGCGCCGTCGAACCGTAGAGATTTCCCTGATGCAGGAAGTCGGTGCGGGCGAGATCGAACCAGTCCGGGGGCCCGGCCGCCGAGCCGTAGACCACGTGAAGGGCGCCGACGTCCTGACGCAGGTTGCCGCTCACGGTGAAATCGAGCGCCGGATCGCCGATCGCCAGGTCGTCGCGGCCGTCGCCGTCGAAGTCTCCAGCGGCCAACGACCAAGCGAAGCGGCTATCGACGGCGGCCTGCCCCAGACTCGCCCGGCGGTAGATTTGATTGTTGACGAACAGCAGACCCCACTGGCTACCGAAGAGAACCTGGACGGCGCCCAGGCTGTCCTCCAACGGCACTCCGATCGCCAGATCGTCGTGGCCACTGCCGTCGAAATCGCCCGCCGCGAGCGAGTAGCCAAAATACTCACTGGCTTCGGCGGTGTCGGCGATGTCGACCTCGTTCTGCGAGATCAGATAGCCGGAGAAGGGCAGCAGGCCGTTCGGCCCGCCGTGAAAGACGACCACCGAGCCGGCACTGTCGGCGGCGCCGACGTCGTCGTTCGGCGCTCCGACCGCGAGGTCGGCGTAGGCGTCGGCGTCGAAGTTGCCGGCGACGAGCGCCAGGCCGAAGCGGTCGTTCTGCGTCGGCGTCCCCGGAACACCGTTGCTCCCCATGCGCAGAAAGTGCTCGCCAGCGAGCTGGATCCCGCCGGCGCGGCCGTAGTGAATCTGCACCGCTCCAGAGTGAGCCACGCCGGCGCCGTTCTGCGGAATTCCGATCGCCAGGTCGTCGATCCCGTCCCCGTCGAAGTCGCCGGCAGCGAGCGCCGAACCGAAGAGCTCGCCGAACTCCGCCGGATCGGGGCTGCCCGAGGCCAGTTGGTTGAGGTAGTCGTCGGCGAGCCCGCCGGCGAGCCGGCCGCCCGGTGCGCCGTAGCGCACCACGACCGCGCCGCAACCGAGCAGGGGATCGTTGACGAAGCCGCTGTCGCCGGGGAGGCCGGTCGCCAGGTCGTCGATGCCGTCGCCGTTGAA
>JBPOHI010000285.1:0-1707 GCA_052035735.1 Acidobacteriota bacterium | reverse complement strand
CATCGTGGACAAAACGCTGGTGCGGAAGGACCTGGAGAACCCCAACGAGACGCTGTACCGGAAGCTCAACTTCTGGCCGTTCAAGGGGCGCCAACTGGCGAAGCAGCAGGGCAATCTCGACCAGGTCTTCAAGTCGTATCGGTTCCCGCCGCAGTCGGTGGCCGAGCACCTCCAACTGATCGGGCAGCTCCTCTCGCTCCTGGAGCGCGTGCTGGGCATGTCGGCGCAGGAGGTCGGGTCGTACGCCAGCCACGAGCAGTCCGCCGAGGAAGTCCGGGCGATCCACACGGCCACCGGCCAGCGGTTCGAGCACATCGCCTCCTGGATCGACCGCGGTGTCGAGGCGTGGAAGTCGCAGCTCTACACCTACCTCATGGCGAACGGGACGCTCGACGCCTGCGCCTACATCTCCCGCGACCTCGTGCCGATGATCCAGAAAGCCGGGTTCGTGATCGTGGACGAGGGCGAGAAGGGCACGAAGGTCCGCGCTCCCCTGGGCAATCTCCGGGTCGAGGCGTTCACGTCGCAGCGCGACGGCCCGAACCGGGTGCCGTGGCAGCAGCTCGGCCAGCAGATGATCCAGCTCGTCACCACCTTCATGGCGAGCCCCCAGACCATGCAGCTCATCGGGCCGGAGGGGCTGGTCAAGATGATTAACGGCAGCTTCGAGGCGCTGGGGCTGCCCCGGGAGTTCCGCCTGAGTGCCGCCGTGGCCCAGCAAGGGATGATGGAGGAGTTCCAGGCCCAGCTCCAGCAGCAGCTCGCCGCGTTCGCCGAGCAGGCGAAGAAGTACGTGGACGACAAGCAGGTCGAAATGCTCACCCAGCTCGCGCAGGCGGCGACGCCGCCTCCGGCCGCTTAATGGACAACTGCAACCGGATGTCCATGAGCGTCCATTAACCCTCGACCACGTACGGATTGGACGGCGTGTCCTCGGGGAACTTGAGGTACTCGCAGAGGCTCGCCATCACGGCGTTCTCGACCTCCTCGGCAATCGCATCCTGGCTTGAACGCCCGGCGAACGCCCCGCAAGGCGCCGACCTCCACCGCGTCGCTCACGACTCGGTAGGCGTCGACCCTAATCGCTCCGTGGAAATGAACCTTCTTGCGCGGCATGGGATTCCTTTTCGGCGAGGGCTTTCGGACAGTAGTGCGGAACCCGACGAAGCCGTCCGGTGCGGGCGAGCGCCACCCGGAACTTCCGGCGGACGATCTTGCCAGCACGCACGCCGGAGAGGAGAGCCCGCTGGGCCGACGAAACCGCGATGCGAAGCCGGGCCGCCACCTGGTCGGTCGTCTCCCAGTGCTCCGGCACCGCATCCGCCTTGGCTCGGGCCGATCGCACGCATTCCCGCCACTCCCGGTCGAGCAATGCTCGGAGCTGCGACTCGGTGATGCGGGCCGGCTTCTTCATTCGGGGTCGTCGCGGGCGATGTGCTTCACGAAGGGGATCGTGAACAGATACCCGTCCACGCTGCGGATGATGACGCCGCCGATCTGCGGGCTCGACACCCGGGCGCCCGGGACCTTGAAGCAGAAGGGGGTCCTGAGTTGCCACGCCGGCGTCACGCAGGCGAAGCGCCAGCCCTTAGGCCCCGGGACGCGCACCTCGATGGCACGGTGTCTGTGACTCCGAACCAGGGCATCCGGTGTTTTTTCGTTCCAGCGAGCGGATTCGGTGAGCAGGGCGGTCAGCTCCGCGTTCAC
>JBPOHI010000056.1:0-2899 GCA_052035735.1 Acidobacteriota bacterium | reverse complement strand
CCCCCAGTTGGGCGCGATCTCGGTAGTGAGGTCGGCGACCATGTACGCCGGCTGCGCGGCGAGTGGCGCCGCGCCGAAGACAAGGGACGCCACGAGCGCAAGGGCGGGAGGAATGGTGAGCGAGCGGTGCATTGCTGGCTAGGGGCCTGGAATCGGCTCGATTGTACTCCCCCGCGCCGGGAGCGCCAGCGCGAGTCGATCGAGGTCTCGGGTCGCCGCAGGGATCGCAGCCTGAGGCCCCTCGAGGAAGTCCCTCAGGGCGCGAGCAGCTGCTCGGCGGCGGCTCAGCGCAAGTAGGGGCCCAACAGCCGTTCGATCGCGACGAGCTCCGGCTCGGCGACGCCGGCGGCGACGAAATCGTCGTGCCAGCCCTGGGCGATGGCCAGACAGAGATCGCGGACGACCGCCCGCGTCTCCTCGCCGCCGAGACCGAACTGCCCGGCGTGGGTGACCGCGTTCTCGAGCGTCGCGTCCCGCCCATGATCGCCGACACCGATCGCTTGGCGGCGATGGGTGCCCGTCGTGACTTGGGGTACCAGGTCGAACGCCGGCGAGAGGCGAAAGCCGTCACCTGCGTCCACGGCGGCGTGGTTTCGCAGGTGGTCATCGGTGTTCCCGACGACGATGTTGAAGACCATCCGCAGGAAGAGCTCGCGGGCATCTTCGCGAGGCCTCGCGCCGTGGCGACGGATCCACGCCGCGAGGTCGGCGTAGCTCCCGGCGCCGTAGTCGCGCTCGTGCAGCCCGAGCATGGTCAAGCCGCTCAAGAGGTGCGCGCGGGCGAACCCGTCACGCTCTGCGCGGCGGTCGAAGCGCCGCGTCATCAACACCGCCCGACCGCCGACCTCGACCAGCTCGTGGTGAGGCACGCGGATGCCACACCGGGCCGCGAGGCTCAGGGTGGCCTCCTCCCAGCGCGTGATCGCGTGGCGGTCGTCCTTGGCGGGGAACTTCGCCACCCAGAGATCGCCGTCGCGCTCGACGGTCGCCTTGGGCCGCATGCCGCCGAGGCTACCGGACCCTTCGCCCAGGAGCGTCAGCAGCTCGAGCGGAATGGGCTCGTCGCGCTCGAGGCGAAAGGCGGCGTCCATGAGCTCCGCGAGGCGGTGCGAGCCCGGGGGGCGCGAGCCGCCGTGGAACGTGCGCTCGTTCGAGAAGGCGAGCGCGCCCGTTCGCTGATCGCCGGTCGCGAGCAGGAACTCGAGCTCGGTCAGGCCGATGCGCCCCAGCTGGCGCTCGAGGACCTTGCGCCCCCAAAAGTCGGGGGCGGCGTCGCGCAACGCGCCGAATACCTCCCAGCCGGGTTGCGACTCGAACTCGCGCTCTTCGAGGGGCAGGAGGTCGGGGTCGACCGCGAAGGCCTTCGCTCGTGCCAGCCAGGAGGGCGCGTACTTGAATCGGCAGAACCCGGCGTTGCCGGTCTCGAAGACGATGACCTGCCCGAGCAGCTCGGGCGCGGCCGCTCCCGGCAGGTAGCCGAAGACGTACGCCCGGTCAGACATCGAAATCGCTCTCCCGCGCGCGACCGCGCAGCAGGAGTCGCCGGCGGTCGAGGCTTAGGCCCACCGAGTCCTCCGCGGGGTCGGCGAGCGTGCGCAGACGATCGAGCATCCCGTAGAGCAGGAGCGCGCTGGTCAGCACGCCGAGGCCCACCCCGGGCTTGCCCGCCTCGAGGCTCCGCAGCGTGTTGACGCTCACGAACAGCCGCGCGGCCGCATCCCGCAGGCTCAAGGACCGGCGCGCCCGCGCCAGCGCCAAGTCCGCTCCCAGCTGCTCGAGCGCACCGAGGGCTGGAGCCGAGAGGCTGGTGCGTCCGATGGACTTCTTGGACATGTCAATAAAAGTATACGGCAAGGCGTACTTGTATCGCCTTATGAATACATCACCCAGAGCAGACAGACGACTGCGAGACCCGACGGGACACCTTTCGCGAGGGACCTGCTACGCGCTGACGAGACCGAGTTGAACCAGGATGGCGTGTTCGACCTTTTCGAGGTCGGCATGTCCCAGTTGGCCGAGCCTCTTCGAGAGGCGCGCTTTGCTGACGGTCGTCAGTTGATCGGCCATGGCTTTCTTGGGCTCGCCCTTCACGGAGACATAGGCCTCGCTGGGATACAGCCGCTCGACTTTCGAGGTGAGCGGCACGACCTGAACCCGGTTCAGAAACCGGTTCGAAGCGTCGTTGCTGACGATGATCGCCGGCCGCCGCTTGCGCACCTCGCCGCCGACCGAGGGCTCGAAGTCGACCCACCAGACCTCACCGCGCGTCATCTGCGACATCCCCGACGGTAGCTTCCGCCCACTCCTGAGCCTCGGCCTCGCGGACCTCGTCGGCGGCCATCTCGCGATAGGCGGAGAGAAGATCCTGGGGGAGCACATGCGGCCGGACGAGAGCCTCGATGAAACGGCTGATCTTGTGCCGGCCCACGACCGCATGCAGCCCCGCATAGACCTTTTCGTCGACGGTGATGGTGAGCTTCTTCTGCATACGTGCACAATACGTATGCTCACCGCCGAGGTCAAGCGCGGCGACCGGCGCCGCTCCTGCGACGGCCACGTTCTGCGAGGAAACAGCGCGCCTCGATAAAGTCGCGGTTCTCCGCCGTCGCCTCGAAGAGGCCTTTCACCAGAGCGAGCAGCCCCGGTTTCTCCCAGGTGGCGAGGTGCTTCCGGACGACGCCCCAGGCGCCGGCCTTCCTGCCAGCTTTCTTGATCTCGCTCGTCATGGTTCGATGGGCTCACGCAGCTTCGACTGGGCGGCGAGTTCCGCGGCGCCGTCGATACGGACGTTCTTCACGGGCTCGTGGGGGTAAAGTCGTCGCGCAGGACGGAGCCGAAGAGGGCGAGCTTCCGAACGCGATGCCGGCGGCAGAAGTCGACGATCTCGTCGCGCGGAATC
>JBPOHI010000257.1:0-11555 GCA_052035735.1 Acidobacteriota bacterium | reverse complement strand
TCGACCATCCGTTCGGCGTCATGCCGGAGCGAGTCCCCAGCCGCATGCGCAGCCACGTAGTGAGCGTCGCCGCCGGCAACCCCTCCTGCCTCGCGCCGATCGGCATCGTCTTCATCGACGGTTTCGGGAGCGGCAACACCGGCGCCTGGTCGGTGACGGTGCCGTAGCGGTCACTCCCCGGAAGGCTGCGCCGCTGGCTTGGGCGCTCCGAGGCGGAAGTCATCGCCCCCAGCGCAGACCGGAGAGGGGGCCGTGGAGCAGGTCCTGCAGCAGAGCAGGCGTGAACGGGTTCCCACCCTGCCCGAGAACGTCGAGCCAGCTCCTGCGCAGCTCCCGCTCGGCGTCAGTGAACGAGCTCTCCTGCGCTGCGAGGGCGGCGCGGAGGTCGGCCGCTGCGCCGACCGTGTCGCCTGTCAGCCCTCTAGCCACCCCCCGGCTGTCGAGAATCGTTCCGCTTGCCGGCGAGGATTCGATCCCTTTGTCGCAGACCCGCAAGAAGTAGCTTGCGTAACCCAGCAGCGTGCCATGCCAGCAGAGGTTGTTCAGGTAAGGTGCCGACTCCGAGCGCAACGCGTCGGCGACGATCCGGGTGAGCCAGGTTTCAGCCGCCGCATGCGATCCCAGCCGCTCGAGACAGTGAATCTCCACCAGATCGAGAAAGTCGTCGTCGGGACGGAGCCGGCGCGCGACCCGCAGTGGCGAGAGCGCGCGCCGCGGATCGCCCTGGCGCAGGTAGATCTCGGCGAGCCGGCTGTGGGCGGCGGCGAATCGGGGGTCGAGATCGACGGCGCGCTGCAGCCGATTCTCCGCGCGAGTGAGCCCGGCGGGGGAGCTGTCGCGATTCATCTCCAGGACGGCCATTCCGTACCAGGCAATGGCCATCTGCTCGTCCTGCGCGGGACCGTTCGCAGCGCGGGCGAAGCCCGACTCCGCCTCGGGCAGACGCTGCTCGCGGAGCGCGAGAAGGCCCGTCGCCAGGTCGGTCGCCGCCGCGGCGGGAGCTTGTTCTCTGGCGAGCGTGACCCAGCGGGCCATCTCGGCGGTAGGTTCGGTGGCGAACTGGGCGACGACGATGCGCGCCGCGGCCTCGCCGTCGCCCACCTTGCGCAGCGCGACCCGGAGCGGCGGTGCGGCTGCGATGGGTGGGATCTTGCCGAGCGGATAGATCGTCGCCGCGCGATAGCGGCTGAGGCCGCGGTCGAGCTCGGCAAGGTCGCCGAAGGCCTCTTTCGCCGCCGTGAGGGAATCGCGGCCTGTGCGAACGAGATCGATGTACCGTGGGAGCTGGGAGCTGCGAGCTCCATTCTCTCCCAACACCAGATAGTGCACCAGGGCCCAGGAACCGGCGTAGACGATTCCGCGGCGCGCCGGATCTCGGTATTCCGGCGAAGTGCGGTCGAGAACCAGCAGGCGCTCGAGCTCGAGGCCGCCAACCGCCTTCATGTAGTTGGGCAGCAGACGCCCGATCTCGACGGCGTCGCGAGTGAACTGCGTCGCTCCCCAGAAGTCGGCGAGCCCCTCCTCCAGCCAGAGCGGCAGGTCGAGATCGAGCCGATCCGACAGATAGTGGAAGTACTCGTGGAACACGAGCTGCAGATCCCACTTCTCCCCTGTTCCGGCCTGAAGCTGAATGAACTTAGCGGTCGGACGGACGACGAAGCGTCCGCCGACGCTGCCTGCGCCGAGCTCCCGGAGCAGCGAAGGCATGAGGATCTTCATCGTCGCGTCGTCCCGCGCGACGTAGATCCACAGCGGTGGATCGTCGTCGGCGACGACGCCGGGGATGCGGAGCGCGAAGAAGGCGCGGATGCGTTCGAACTCCTCGGCGACCTCACGCGCCTTCTTCTCCGTGACATTGCCGAGCACCACGAAGTGGGCGCTCCGAGCTTCGATCCAGTCTCCAGGGAGCTTGGCCGCCGCAGCTGGCGCGGCGGCCAAGGCGCCGAGCAGAAGGCCGAGGAGCGCCTGCGCCAGAGTGCGCGACATGAGTGGCAACGGCCTCACGGTGCCGGGAACGCCTCGATATCGCCGAAGCTGCCGAACTGGCCGAGGGCGTTGCGGTAGATTCGCGGCGGCCCGCCGGCGACGGTGTCGGTGACGGTGAGGGTGTACTCGACGTTCGACAGCGCGCCGTAGTAGACCCAGAAGTGCTGGTTGAAGGCGGAGCCATCGACCAGCTTGGCGACGACCTCGACGTTCGACTCGCTGAAGAACCAGAAGTAGCCGGTGTCGGCCGTGAGCTGCTCGACGTAGGCGACGCCGGAGTTCCCGGCGAAGTCGGTCCATTCCGCTTCGACCTGGAAGCGCCCGTCGAGGAGGCAGAGGCTCGTCGACGTCGCGATACAGGTCCCGGAACTGCCGAACTCGCGCAGGACAGGTAGGGTCGGCGTCGGCGCCGCGCCGGTCGCCAGTAAGGCCGCTGCAGCAGAAGCCACGGGCGCGGCAAGCGCCCCGGGTTCGGCGGGGAGGGCTTCGATGTCGCCGAACGAGCCGAAGCTCCCGAGCTCGTTGTGGTACTCCTTGCTCTGGCCGGTGACCGTGTCCTCGACCGTGATCCAGTATTCGACGTTCGACAGCGCGCCGTAGTAGACCCAGTAGTGGCCGTTGAGCCCCGTGCCGTCGATCACCTTCACCGTGAGCTCGACGTTGGCGTCGTCGAAAAACCAGAAGTAGCCGGTGTCGGTGGTCAGCGGCCGGGCGTGGCCGGAGCCTTCGTGACCCTGGAAGTCTCGCCAGTGCGCCGCTACTCTGAACCTTGCAGCGCGCAGACAGAGGTCGGTCGAGCTGGCGGCGCACACGTCGAAGGCGGGCAGCGAGTAGAGGAGCTGAGTCTCCGAACCCAACTCTCCTGCGGGCAGAAACAGATGGCGATTCGCCAAGACGAGCGCATCCGATGCGGTGTCGAGCACGAAGGGAGTGATCGCCGCGAAGTCGGACAGCCTCCGGGCGGCGATCTCCTCAGGCCCTAAGCTCATGAGTTCGAGGCCGTTGAGTTCGTCGCGGTAGGCGAAAACGAGCCTCGGGCCGAGCACCTGATGGAAGTCGAGCGAGTACTCGCAGAGGGAGCTGCAGGGTGTCTCGATTCTCGAGGCGACTTGATAGGGAGGCTCCAGTTGAAAGAGCTGGACGCCCTCAGACGCGGTCTGCGAGGGAAAAACCAGCTTTCCGCCGACCGATTCCAGCCAGGAGTCGTCAGCCGAGTAGCTGCAGTTCGATGGGCACACAACCTGAATCAGTCGATCGTCGGTTCCGTCCGTCCGCACTCGGCGCATCTCCAGCGAGTTGACATCGCTAAGGTAGAGGTAGAAGACGAAAGGCTCGATGAGCTCGAACATCTGGACGCTGTAAGGAAAGTCGAGCGATTCCCACCGCGTTCCCTGTTTGAGGAGGCGCGTGCCCTCAGGGGTGCCGTCGCTCAACCAGAGGCTCGCGGGTCCTCCTTCCTCATCGCGGACGATCGAAAGCGCAAGTCCGTTGCGCACTTCGATCGGAGAGGGATTCCCCGGCAGCGGGCCCGAGAACGTCGTGCCAGAGATCGATCCGTCCGTCTTCCATAGCCCCAGTTGATCTGCCGGCACGCGTCGAGAAGGTGCCCAGAAGGTCCCACGGTCGATCACGGACGGAGAGCAACTCACCGAAGGATCGGGGATGGTGACGGGCGCCGAAGTCCCGGCCGTTGTTCCATCTGTGCGATAGAACCGATTGTCTTCTCCTAGGATGGAGAGACGGAAGTAGGCTGCCAGGAGGTCTCCGCCGCAGACCTGCGCTTGATCGCCCGCTTGAGGCGCCGGAAGACCTCCGAGCGGGCCGGTACCAGCAACCGTCCCATCTGAAGTCCAGATGAATTGCCCCGGTCGTTGTGTGTTGCGAAAGATGATCCTGGTTCCGGTAATGGCATACGCCTCTGGCGTGCGGAGATTGACACCGCTGAGCTGAGAGGCGTTGAGCAGGGGATAGGTTCCGCCGGGTGTGCCGTCGGTCCTCCATAAGTTGCGCTCGAAGGGGCCTAGAGCGGGATCCCTGGCATCGAAGAAAGCGACTCCGACAGTCGTCGACCCAAGTACTTCGATCGGGTCGGTGCCTTCGCAAGGCGGCGGACAGGGATCGACGACGAGGCGCGTCCCCGCTGAGGTGCCGTCCGTCCACCAGACCGTCTTGCGATTTTCGAGGGATCGCGAGACGAAGATCGCTCCGTCACCGAGAGTTGTCACCTGCTCCGGGCGAACGGCCAGGTTCGACAGCGCCACCTCGGTCGCCGAAGCGTTCGCCGCATGGCCCAGCCCAAGCGAGAGTCCGAGTAGCAGTCCGCTCCAACTGGGAAGTTCGGTGCATTGTCTCATTCGGTGGCCTCTCCTTCTCTTTTCGACAGGGGCATACTATCCGCGAGGCGCCGAGGGCCCGCGACGCTCTCGACGGAGGCGATATCGAGCCGAACAGGAGACGAAGATGAACTCCGGATCGAGGTTGGACCGCATCGTCGTCTTCACCGGAGCCGGAGTCTCGGCCGAAAGCGGACTCGCTACGTTTCGCGGAGTCGGGGGGTTGTGGGCCGACTTCGATCCGGTCACGTTGGCGACACCAGAGGCGTTCGCGCGGGAGCCGAAGCGGGTTTGGGACTGGTACGCCTCGCGTTACGTCGGGGTGCGGGACTCGGAGCCCAATGCGGCTCACCGGGCGATCGCCAGATTGGAGACGAGCTTTCCGTCTTTACTCGTCGTGACACAGAACATCGACAGGATGCACCAGCGCGCCGGGAGCAAGCGGGTACTCGAGCTCCACGGCAACATCTGGACCGCCCGCTGCAACGCCTGCGGCCGCGAGGTGGACATGGCAAGCCTCATCGACCTCACCGATGGTGCGGCCGACTCGCCGCGGTGCGGCTGTGGCGGGCGCATGCGCCCGTCCGTCGTCTGGTTCGGCGAGCGCCTGCCCATGGGAGTCTTCGACGAGGCCGCCGAGGCGGCCTCGGACTGCAGGCTGTTGCTCGTCGTCGGCACCTCGGCGACCGTCTATCCCGCGGCGGGGCTCATCGAGCTCGCAGCGCAAAACGGCGCCTTCGTCGTCGAGGTCAACCGTGAGGCGACGCCGCTGTCGCACCTCGCCGATCGCTCCTTTCGCGATCCGGCAGGAGACGTCCTGCCGCGCCTCGTCACCCGCATCGAACGACGCCTCGCGGAAGATCGCGAGGCGCAACTGCGCGACCTGTTCGGAGACGAGCCCTGACCGGGTCGCTCACTTCGGCGCATTCCGCAACCGTTCTCATCCGCGAGCTGCCGGCTGACGAGCGGCCGCGCGAACGGCTGCTGGCCCAGGGGGCGCGGGCGCTGGGCGACGCCGAGCTGCTGGCGATCCTGCTGCGCACCGGGCGACCGGGCGCCTCGGCGATCGAAGTCGCGCGCGAGATCCTGACCGCGATCGGCGGTCTGCCGGGCCTCGCCGGCACCGGCGCGCAGGGTCTCCTGCGCAAGGGGCTGGGAGAGGCCAAGGCCGCGGCGCTTCTCGCCGCCGCGGAGGTCGGCCGGCGGCTGGCGCGCCACGATGCGGTCGAGCGCGCGGTGCTCGGTGCGCCGGCGGCGGTCGCGAGCTATCTCGCCCTGCGTTACGGCGTCCGCGACCAGGAGGTCATGGGCGCGCTCTATCTCGATACCCGCAACCGCCTGCTCTCCGAGCGCGAGCTCTATCGCGGCACCGTCAACCGGGCCGCGGTCGAGCCGCGGGCGATCCTCAAGGAGGGTCTCCTGCACGGCGCCTGCGGCATGGTCGTCTTTCACACCCATCCTTCGGGCGACCCGAGCCCGAGTCCGGAGGACCTCGCGTTCACGCGACGCCTCGCCGAGGGCGGCGAGCTCGTCGGCGTGCGGCTGGTCGATCACCTGATCCTCGGCGGCGTCGGGCGCTGGGTTTCCCTGCGCGAGCGCGGCGCATGGTAATTTCGCGCCTGTGCGCGGCAAGGATCTCCATCTCGACTGTTTCAGCGGCCTGGCGGGGGACATGTTCCTCGGCGCCTGCCTCGACCTGGGGATGCCGGCCGCGGTCGTCGCCGAGGCCGTCGCCAACCTGAATCTCCATGGCATCTCCATCGAGGCCCGGAAGACAACCCGCGCCGGCTTCGCCGGCACCCGGTTTCGCGTTCTCGACCACGGCCGGCCGATCGAGGGACCTGATCCCGAGGAACGGGTCCGTTCGTCCGCGGCGGACTCCGAGAGGGAAAAGCTCTCAGTAAATGAGGGTGGAGGGCAGGGCGGCGGCGGGGCGGTGGGGCACTCTCATCCCCACGACCATCCCCACGCTCACACGCACTCGCACGCTGACGATGCGAGCGGCGGGGATTCCGTGCCCGGCCAGGAGCGCGAGGCAGGAAGCCCTCTTTACCAGCAAGCCTTTTCTACTTCCTCGCCGGCGGCAGTGCATGATCATGGGCACCAGCATGGGCACGGGCGGAACCTGCCGCAGATTTTGGCGCTCCTCGAGGGCAGCGGGCTCGCCCCGGCGGTAAAGTCGCGCGCTCGCGCGCTCTTTCACCGCCTGGGGGAGGCCGAGGCGAAGGCGCACGGCATGCCCGTCGAGCGGGTGCATTTCCACGAGGTCGGGGCGGTCGATTCGATCGTCGACCTCGTCGGCGCGGCGGCGGCGGTCGAGTGGCTGGCGCCACGGCGGATCACCTGCGGCGCAGTCAACCTCGGTGGCGGCTCGGTGCGCGGCGCGCACGGCATCATGCCGGTGCCGCCGCCGGCGGTGGCCGAGCTGATGCGCGGGCTGCCGGTCTACGGCTCCGATCGCTCGGTGGGGGAGCTCCTGACGCCGACCGGCGCGGTGCTGCTCGTCGAGCTCGTGGACGAGTTCGTCGAGCTGCCGTCTCTCCTCGTCGAAGGGGTGGGCTACGGCCTCGGCCGCAAGGAGGCCGCCGGCCGGCCGAACGCGGTGCGGCTGGTCGCCGGAACGCCCTGGCCGGCACGCAGCGGAAACGGTGTGCAGTCCGATGTGCTCGTCGTCGAGTGCGAGGTCGACGACCTCTCCGGCGAAGGGCTCGGGCACGCGATGACGCGGCTGCTCGCGGAGGGGGCGCTCGACGTCTATCTCACTCCCGTGCAGATGAAGAAGGGGAGGCCGGGGAGCCTGGTGACGATGCTCTGCCGGCGCCCGGAGATGGAGCGCCTCGCCGGCCTCCTGATGGCGGAGACCGGATCCATCGGCTGCCGCTTCAGGACCACCGGGCGCTTCGAGGCCGAGCGCGAGATCGTTACCGTCCGGACCCGGTTCGGCGAAGTGCGTGTGAAGCGGGCGAGCTTTCTCGGGCGAACCATCGCCAACGCTCCCGAGTTCGAAGACTGCAAGCGTCTCGCGGAAGCCGCTGGCACCACCTGGCGGGCCGTCCACGAAGCCGCCATCGTCGCCTCGAACGCGGTCTTTTCCTTGTGAGGTCTTTTTCTTGAAGCAGCTCCCGAGGTCCGGCACCCTCGAATACGGCGTCGCCGGCGAAGTCAGCCTGCGCTGGGCGGCGGTCGATCTGACGCCGGTCGTCGAAGAGGCGCGGCAGCGCCACGATCTGTCGCCGATCGCCGCGGTGGCGCTCGGCCGGGCGATGGCTGGCGCGACGCTACTCTTGCGCCTGTCCGCCCGTGCCTCTCGGCGCTTGACGTTGACCGTCGCGGGCGATGGACCGATCGGCAAGATCGTCGCCGAGGTCGACAGCGAAGGGAACCTGCGCGGCCTCGTGGGAGTGCCGCAGGTCGCGCCTCCGACCGAGCTTCCGGCCGACATGCAGATCGGCCTGCGGATCGCGGGGGCGGTGGGGCAGGGAATCCTGCGCGTGCGCCGCGAGCTCGTCGACGGCAGCTCCTACGAGAGTCAGGTGGCGCTCGAATCGGGGGAGATCGGCCTCGATCTCGCGCACTTTCTCGAGCAGAGCGAACAGACGCAGTCGGTGGTGATGGTCGGTGTCCTCGAGGGACCGGAAGGGGTGCGCGCCGCCGGCGGAATGATCGTCGAGGTCATGCCCGGCGCGCGCGAGGATGCGGTCGAGAAGCTCGAGGAGAATCTGGCGCGCGTCGGCGGCGTCAGCCGAGCGATCGGACGCGGCGGGCTGGCCGAGCTTTGCGACGAGGTTCTCGCCGGGCTCGCACCTGAGCTCATCGATCGCCGCGAGGTGCGCTTCCGCTGCAGTTGCAGCCGCGAAGGCCTGCTCGGCACCCTGGTCGGCCTGCCGCCGGCCGACCTCGACGAGATCCGCGACGACCAGGGTCGCGTCGAGGCGCAGTGCTCCTACTGCGGCGCGCGCTACCTGTTCCAGAGTGGCGACTTGGCGACGAGCTAAACGGCCGGGCGTTTGCGGTCCCCGGCCGGAGCGGCCGCGCGCGCCGCCGCGATCAACTTCTTGTTCGCCTGGACGAGCGGCTGATCGGGCTGAATCGCCTCGGCAGCCAGGATGAGGTTCCAGGCGCGCTCCGGATCGCTCTTGCGGGTGAGCTGCAGAAACGCGAGGTTGTTCAGGGCGAGGATGTCCCTGCGGTTGAGCTCCACGGCCTTTTCGAACGCGGCGATCGAGGCGTCGACGGCGCCGCGGGCGATCTCCACCAGGCCGAGGTTGTACCAGGCCGGCGCATTGCCAGGGTCGAGCTCGATCGCCGACGCGAGCTCGGCAGCGCTCCGGTCGAACTTGCCGAAGCGATAGAGTCCGAGGGCATAGAACACGTGCAGGCGGGGGTCCTCGGGCTTGAGCGCCGCTGCCTTCTCGAGATTGCCGAGCGCTTCCTCTTCATTGCCTGCAAAGGCCGCGAGCCGTCCCAGGTCGCGATAGAGGATCACTTGCCGCCGGTCCTGCGCGATGAGCTCGCGCAAGCCTTCGATGGTCTTGAACGGAAACAGCTCCTCGAACTGGCGCAGGCGCTGCAGCTCGCGATACATCCCGATCGACCGCACCGGAGCCGGGAAGCGGAAGGGGTCGACATCCGACGCGACCAGCGCGCCGCCGTCCGCGATGTAGCCCAGGCTGGCGAGCAACTGGATGCTCTCCTGATCGAGATGCACCGTTTCGGCCGCCGGCGCCTTGGCCGCATCGAGGCGGGCTCGCAGGGCGGCTTCATAGGATTCGGCGCGGGCTCTTTCCTCGGAGATCCGGTTCCTCGTCTCGCCCGGGTCGGACACGAGGTCGTAAAGCTCCGGTTCCGAGCTCAGGTAGTAGCTCCAGCGATCGTCGCGGAGCGAGTGCACCGGCGAGAGGTAGAAGTCCTCGTTCGGGATCGTCGCCTCGGCGTAGATCTCACGCGGGCGGCGGTCGGCGAGAGAGTGGCCGTCGAAGGGGCCCTCCTCGGTCAGCCCGAGAGCCGCGAGGATGCTCGGCGTCAGATCGATGCTCTGCACCATGTGGCGGAAGCGCTCGCCAGCGCGTCCGTAAAGCGGCTGCGACAGGATGAGCGGGACGTGCGTCGTCGACGCGTAGCAGAAGAATCCGTGGGTCTGCTCTCCGTGCTCGAGGAACGACTCGCCGTGATCGGCGGTCACGACGACGAGGGTTCGCTCGAGAAGTCCCTGGCGCTCGAGCGCTCGCACGATTCGCCCGATTTCCAGGTCCATGGAGGCGACTTCGCCCAGGTACGGATCGTCGGCGTAGGCCTGGCGAAACGGTAGCGGCGGCTCGTACGGCCAGTGGGCGTCGTAGAAGTGCACCCAGGCGAAAAACCTCCCCTTGCGCTCGGCCAGCCAGGGCAGGAAGAGGTCGGTCGTCGCTGCGGCCCTCCGGGTGACGATCTCGTGCTTGGCGAGACTGTTGTCGTAGTGGACGATCTGGTCTTCGTAGAGGTCGAAGCCGGCGTCGAGGCCGAAGCGGCGATCGAGGATGAAGGAGCTGACGAAGGCGCCAGTCGCGAAACCTGCCGCCTGGAGCCGCTCTGGGAGCGTGGTCTTGGCCGGAGGAAATGCGTAGGCGATGTTGTTGCGTACGCCGTGGTCGGTCGGCAGCATGCCGCTCAGGATGCTGCTGTGGCTGGGCAGGGTGATCGGTGCGTGCGAGTAGCAGCTCTCGAAGAGGTGGCCGCGCTCTGCCAGTGCGTCGAGCGTGGGAGTCCGGACGCGGCGGTTGCCGTATACCCCGAGAGCGTCTGCACGCGTCGTGTCGAGGGTGATCAGGATGACGTTGTCCACCGTGGCTGCCGGCCTCCCCCGGCATCCAGCGAGGAGGGCGAGGATCGAGACGGCTGCCGTCCCCGCCACTGCGTACCTTCCAGCTGGTGCGCGCAAGCTCTAGGGCTTTCCTGTGGTGCGTGGGATGGATTCCTCCACGTGGTCGACGAACTGCCGCAACTCCGGATGGTCGGCCAGCTCGGGAGCCCGCATCAGCACCTCGCGGGCCTCGCCGTAGCGGCCGAGCCGGGTCAAAGCGATCATCAGCATGTAGCGCAGACCGCGGACGTCCGGACGCTCGTCGACCTTGCGCTCCAAGGTCGCGACCACAGCGTCGGGATGCTCCTCGCGCAGTCCCAGGCCCTGCAGCAAGAGTTTCCAGTCTTCGACCCGGATCGGTCCGAACTCGAGCGCCGAGAGCAGGAGGTTCACGCCGCGCGCTCGATGGCCTGCGGCGAGATAGACCCGGCCGAGGTTGGCGCGGATCGTCGGATAGGCCGGGAAGTCGCGCAGTACCCGCTCGCCGAGGACGATAGCTTCGTCATGCCGGCGCTCGAGGCTCAGGAACATCATCCGCGCTTCGAGGAAGACCGGTTCCCCCGGGAACGTCGCCGCCATGAGCTCGACGAGCTCGGGAATCGTCTGCAATTCACCGAGAGCGAGGTACAGCTGCAAGCGCGCGCTCCAGTACTCGGGTCGGGCGGTCCGGCTCCGGGCTTCAGCCAGCAATTGCTGGCGGTCCGCTGCCGCATCGACGGGGCGAGCGTAGTAGGGCGGTCCGACGGCCAGGAGGAGGAAGAGAAGCGCTGCGGTGTTCATTCTTCCTGCAGGACGACCTTGCCCTCGCGCACCGGAACCTGCGACCGCTGAAACCAGCGGGCGGTGAAAAAGTGCGGGTGGCTCGCGGCGATGGCCGCGAGCTGCGGCTTTTCCAACTGCCCACGAGCGAGCAGGCGGGCCTCGAAGTTGAGCGCCTGCATCCGTTCGCTGGGAGCGATGATCTGTTCGCGATTGAAAGCGACCAGCGCCGCCCGATCGATCGCCGGGTCGAGCAGCATCTCGCTCTGGCGCGCTCGGGCCTCATTGAGGCGGGTCTGTTCGAGCTGATAGCCGGTCTGCAGCGAGTCGAGCTTCGACGCCAGGCTCTTGCGCTGCGCGGCGGTAAGTCCCAGTTCGGTGCAGAGCGTCTCCTGTCTCCACCAGGCGACGAGATTTCCGGGGTCGCGGGCCTCCCGGGCTGGCTTCGCCTGCGCGGGCTTCGTCGCTGGAGATCTGTCCGACGGTGCCGCGGGTGCGGCTTGGGTCTGGCCCGGAGGGGCGGACTGGCCCGCCGCCCCCACGGGCGGCGGCGCGACCAGCACCACGAGAACCGCGCCAGCCCCCCCCCGCGAGCGGCCCCGCGGGAGGCGCCATACCCCACCCAGCCGCGGCGGCGC
>JBPOHI010000166.1:0-9511 GCA_052035735.1 Acidobacteriota bacterium | reverse complement strand
TCGATGAAGCCCTGCATCATGCGGAACTCGGAACCGCCGCCGGCGTACACCGCACTGCCCTCGCCGCCGGTGAGCCAGTTCTCGTCGATCTTCGTGCACTGAGGTTCGGTGAGGCAGGCCTCGAAGTTGAAGCGCTCGATCTGCAGCCGCGCGCCGCCGACGAGCGCCACGCCGCCGCCGCGGGTGGCGGCGACATTCGACACGATGCGCGCATTGCCGAGCAGCGTCTGCGGTCCCGTCCCCGCCATGTAAATCCCGCCGCCTTCTGCCGAGGCCTCGTTGGCATAGATGTTGACGTTGGCGCTTCCCGTGCCGAGGTTCTCGGCACGGGCCGTCCCGGCCAGGTAGAGGCCGCCGCCGAGGCTGGCCTGGTTGCCTTCGATGTAGACGCCCGAACGCAGCTTCACCACGCAACCGTTGTTGGCGTAGATGCCTCCGCCGGAGTTGGTTGCGGTGTTGAAGCTCACCGCGCCGTGTACGGTGACGATCGAGCCGGCGTCGACGCAGAAGATCCCGCCTCCGAAGGCCGTCCCCGCGTTCTCGCGGATCTGGCTCGTACCGGAGATCTCGACATCCGCCCCGCTCTCGATCTCGATCCCGCCGTCGTTCAGCCGGATCCGCGACTGATCGACGATGACGTCGGCGCCCCCCTGCGCCAGCAACCCGATCGAGCCACCCTGGAGGTCCAGGTTCCGGATCGTGACGTCCGAGATCGGTCGCGACGCGGTGTCGACTTCGACGACCGGCGCGGAGCCGTTGCCCGCCAGCGTCGTGTCACCGGAAGCCGTGCTGTCGCTGCACGAGTCGAAGCCGCCCGCCAGCACCAGCGCGCCGGCGGTCGCCGGATCCCAGTCGGTCAGATGGAGCGCGACGTTGGTGAAGACGGTGTCGCGCGGCAGGCGGATCTCGTCGGCCGCATCGCCGTTCAAGGCGGCGCGCAGGAGCGCCAGCGCGACAGTGTCCTCGTCGCAGGCGCCGGCCGCACCGACACGGATGATCTCGCCGCCCGCGAGCGCGACCGACGAGATCCAGATGAGTACCACTGCAGTAACGAGTCGCTGCGAACGCCGGTCACCGAACGGTTCTTCCTGCAGAGAGTCCATCGCTCCTCCTGACGTCTGGCCGCGCGGGCCGGTCGAATGCGTTCTGCCTCCTCGGTCTCCGCAACCCCGACTTCGTTACAGGCACCCGAGAAGGAAAGCTCCCGTCCGGTGAGGGAAGCGCTACGATCCGCGGATGAACCGATCCAGGCGCTGCCGGGAACTCCTTCTGCGGAGCTTCGTCACGCTGCTGCTCGCGCTCGCTGCGGCGCGTCCGGTGGCGGCCGAAGCGGCGGTGGTACTCGAGGCGATCCAGGCGCCGCCCGGCATCGTTGCGCCGCTGCTCGTCGGGGACGAGCTGCTGGGATGGCGGTTGGTGGGTGCGACACCCGAGCGCTTCGGTCGGATCCGGCACTGGGGAGAGCTCGATTCTCTGACCTTGATCGAGGGGCCGCGCGGAGCGCTCGAGATCGAGCTCGTGCGCGCTGGAGGGGCCCAGCGCGTGGTCCTGCCGACGGCAGCCTGGACGTTCAGGGGGAGGCCCGTCGGCGCGCGGCCGGAGTTGGTCGCCTTTGTCGCCTCCTTCGCCGCCAATGAGAAGACCGCGACCGCCGCCGAGGTCGAGCGCCGCCTCGGCAGCGAACCCGCCGATGCGCGCTCCTGGGCGTGGGCGCGCTTCGCCGAGGCTTGCGGCAAGCGCGCCGACTGGCTCGCCGCGCACCAGGGCTACGCGGCAGCCATCGCTCTGTCGCCGCCGGCGGTTGCCGCCGATCTCGAACGACTCAACGGCGACGCGCTTCGCCGTCTCGGGCGCCTGGACGAGGCGGAAGCGGCCTACCAGCGAGGACTCGCCGCCTGGAACGGCATCGAGCGCGACGGCCTCGGGGCCTCGACGGCGCTGGGAGCGTTCGGCGCGCTACGCGCCGCCCAGTACGATCTCGCTGCGGCAAATCGTTACTACGCCGAGGTGGCGCGGATCCGCAAGAGCCTCGCACCCGGAAGCTGGCTCTACGCCAATGCCCTCAACAACCTCGGCACGCTCGCCGGCCGCCGGAACGACCTCGCGGCTGCCGAAGGCTACCTCCTGGACGCCCTGGCGATCGGCGAGAGTGGACAGGGCGACCTCGCCCCCCTGCTCGCCAACCTCGGCATCGTGGCGCGACTGCGCGGCGATTTCGAGCGCTCGGAGATGTATACGCGACGGGCCATCGAGCTCTTCCGCGCCGCCGGCAGCGTGCGCGACGTCGCCAGCAAGCTCATGAGCCTGGGTAACGTCTTCGGCGACAGCGGTAGATACGACGAAGCGCTTCAGCTCTTCGGCGAAGCGCTGGCGCTGCTCGAGGGCAAGGCGCCCGAGCGCGAGCTCCTCGGGTCGGTACACGCCAACCGCGCGAGAGTCTTCCAGGTCAAGGGGGACCACGCCGCTGCGGAAGCCGACCTCGCCGCTGCCCGCGAGCTGCTCGGCTTCGACCTGCCACGAACTTCGACCGAGGCCATGGTCACTTCGATGCAGGTCGAGCAGGCGGAAGTGCGGGGCGACCTCGCCGAAGCCGCGCGCCTCGGCGAGATCACCCTCGCGGCGCGGGCCCGCCTCCAGCCCGACAGCAGTTTCGAGGCGCAGGCCGCCTCCGACCTGGCCAGGGTGCGCGACCGGCAGGGCCGGGCGGCGGAGGCCGACGTGCTCTTCCGGCGCTCGATCGACAAACTCGAGCGCCAGCAGAGCCGGCTCGGCGGCGGCGATCGCGGGCTGGTGGCCTACCGCAGCAAGTACGCCGGGATCTACCGCGTCTACCAGGAGTTCCTGTTGCGCCAGGGTCGCCTCGACGCCGCCTTCGAGCTCTACGAGCGTTCGCGCGCGCAGGCGCTCCTCGCCCTCCTGCAGCAGCGCGACCTCGATCTCGCCGACGCCGATCTCGACCCGGCGGTCGAGCGACGACGCAACGAGCTCGCGAGCGAGATCGATCGCGGCTATCTCGCGCTCGCCAAGCTGCCCGAGGGCGAAATCGCCGAGGCCGAGCGCGAGAAGCAGCGATGGACGATCGAGGGCCTGCACGCCGAGCGCGAGCGCTTGAGCCGCTCGGCCCGGGCCGCCTCTCCCCGGCTGGCGGCGATCGAGGCGCCGCCGGCGCTCGGTCTCGCCGAGATCCGCCGCGGCCTTGCGCCGGGAACGCTGCTCCTCGCCTACCGCCTCGGATCCGAGGCGTCGACGCTCTTCGCGCTCTCCGCCGACGGGGCGCTCACCGCGCACACCCTCGCCAGCGGGGAGAAGGCGATCGCTGCCGATGTGCAGCGCTGGCGAGAGCTCACGACATCGACTTCGCTGCGGCGGGCCGAGCTCGGGGCGATCGAACGACGCCTCGCGACGACCCTTCTCGGCCCGATCGCCGGCCGGCTCGACGGCACGCTCCGGCTGCTGATCGTTCCGGATGGCGCACTGCACGGCCTCGCCTTCGCCGCGCTGCCCGACCCTCGCGCCGCGGATCGGCGGCTGCTCGAAGTGTTGCCGGTCGCGCATCAGGTCTCGGCTTCGGTCCATGCCGAGCTGCAGCGGCGGGGCGCGTCGGGCGGCATCGCCAGCGTCGCGGTCTTCGCCGACCCGGCGACCTCGGCCACCGCGGCGGCGCGATACCGCCGCGACTTCGGCCGCCTGCCGGCAACGCGACGCGAGGCGGCCAAGGTGGGCGAGGTCTTCGGCGCCAAAGCCAGGGTCTATCTCGACAGCGCGGCGACCGAAACCGCGGCGCGGCGCGAGATCGCCTCGGCGTCGCTCACTCACTTCGCCTGTCACGCGGTCGTCGACGAAGCGTTGCCGCTCGACTCGGCTCTCCTCCTCGCCCCTTCCGGCGGCGACGAGGGGCTACTGCAGGCCTGGGAGATCGTCGAGCAGGTTCGCCTCGAAGCCGACCTCGTGGTGCTCTCGGCCTGCGAGACGGCGCGCGGCGGCGATCGCGGAGGCGAGGGCATCCTCGGGCTCGTCCGCGCGCTGCAGGTGGCTGGCGCGCGCAGCGTCGTGGCGAGCCTCTGGCGGGTCGACGACGACTCCGCAGCGGAGCTCATGACGCGCTTCTACGCGCGCCTCGCGACCGGGCTGCCGGCCGACGAAGCGCTGCGCCAGGCACAGCTCGAACTGTTGCGCGGCTCCGTGCCGATTCTCCGCGATGGCCAGACGATCGAGCTGCGGACAGCGGAGCCGCGCCACTGGGCGCCGTTCGTGCTGATCGGCCCGCCCGGCTGAACTGGCCGAGGTCGGCGCCGACCCCGGGCTACGGACCCAGGCTGACCGGGTAGCGGCCGATTTCCGACCACTCCGTCGCCGCGCGCCCTTCGAGCACGAGCTCCACTCCGCCGGGCGCAAACACCCCCGGCGGCAGCACGACCGCATAGGTGCCGTCCGCGGCCGGCAGCAGACCGGCCTCGCGCCAGAGGAGCGAGCTGCCGGGCTGAGTGAGGGCGCTCACCCGCACCTCGGCAAAGGTCTCGGCGCGGTCGGTGATCAGGATCAGCGTCGTGGTCCTGGTCCGATCGAGCACCACACGATCGGAGCCCGCCGCGCGGGTGCGCAGGCTCTCTGGAAGGAGCTCGACCACCGCGACCCGGGCCTGCGGCAACGACGCCCGCTGGTGCATCGCAAACCACATCGAGAGGGCCGATACTGCCGCCAGAACGGCGGCCAGAGCAAGAGCTCGAGGGGGGAGGAAGGTCCAGCCCCTCGCAGCCGGCGGCACGTCGACCCCCTTCGCTGCCGTCGCCGAGTTCTGCTGCTCGGACTCGACCAGCTGCCGCTCTTCGCGACACTCCTCGCAGAACGCGAGATGGGCCTCCAGCGCAGAGCGCGCGATTCCCTCGACCGGCAGGCCGAGGGCGTAGTCGACGAGCGCCTCGACCGGTGGATGCACCGCAAAGAGCCGGCTCGCCTCGCGGGTCGCGTCGAGCGCCAGGCGGCAGCGCGCACAGGCCGCGAGATGCGCTTCGGCGTCTGCGCGCTCGGCGGCGCTCAAGCCGCCGTGGACATACCAGGGGAGACGCTCTTCGACTTCGCGGCAGTCCACGGTGCCCATCCCTTTCTATGTCTCGTCCGAGCCCGTGGCGTTACCGCCCGCGGCCAGTAGATCGCGCAGGGCCAGTGCCTTTTCGCGGCAACGCAGTACCCGAACGCGCAGCGTTCCGGCGGCGACGCCGAGGCGCTCGCTCATCGACTCGTAGCTCAGCCCGCGATGAATCATCTTCCACAGCTCGCGGCAAGGCTCTGGCATCGCGGCGAGGACGCGCAGGCCGAGCTCGAACTCTCCCCGGCGACGCTCGCGCTCGAACGGCGTCGGTTCGGGATCGACGAGCTCGACCTCGGAGCAATCGACCCACTGCCGGCCGCGGCGGGAGCGCAGTCGATTGAGGCACTTATGGTGCACCATCCGGCGCACATAGGTGGCGAGCAGGCTCCGCCCTTCGAAGCGGCCGGCGGCGAGCGCCCTGAGCAGGTCGATCAGGATCTCCTGCTCGATGTCCTCGATCTCTGCGGCGAGCCGGAAGCGGTACGGTCCGACGGCCCCGCGCACCCACCGCCGGACCTGGGCGAGCGCGCCCTCTTCACCCGACAGGATCCCGGCGACGAGACGCTCGTCGGCCGGCGCGGGCGGCGCTGCGGAAGGGGGCGGGACGTCGCTCAAAGGTCACCGCGGACTCTACTCGCTTCCCGCCGCGGCCACCTTCCGAAGGCGCCGCGTCGGGTTGTGCGCACCCCTTTCAGTCGAGGGGCTCGCGCCGGCGGATCCGCTCGGCGTACCCGCGGAGGTACTGCCGGGTATCCCGCTCCGCTTCCGCCAGCAGAGGCTCGAGCCGGGGCGAACCGAGCTTGTGCAAGCAGTACAGCACCATCATTCGCGCCCACTCCTGGTCCTCGTCCGGCCGTGACCATGCCGCCTGGGCCAACTCCTCGACCGCCGGCGAGCCGATCCGGAGCAGGGACCGGAGCGCCTGCCGGCGGACATACTCGTGCTCGTCGAGAGCCATCTGCAGTAGCAGCGGTTCGGACTCGGGACCGAGCCGGCCCAACTCGACGGCAAACTGCCAGCGGTCGTCCCGCTCGCCGACACTGAGGGCGGCCCGGGCGAGCGGCGGGACCAATTCCGGGTGCCGCTCGCGGATCACGCGCGCGAGGTGCTGCACCTCCTTGTCGCGAGCGACGGCGTACAGGACGGCCCGCAACTCGGCGTCGGACCAGGACGCGAACGGCCGACTCGCGACGAATCCGAGGACGGCGTCGTGGAGCGCTGGCCAGGCCGCGTAGTCGCATTCCCACTCGCCATACTCTCCGGCGTGCGGGCAGGCCTCGGCCCAGGCTTGGAACCGGTCCACCTCGGTCATCAGCTCGGTCACTCGTCGGAGCCCCCCGCCGCCAGGATCTGAAACGTCCACCGGACGCTCTCGGGGCTACCTCGCGGCAGGCCTCAGACTGATTGGAGACCCTTCCAGAGGAAGCGCTTCCTTCGATTGTACCCGCGGACGCAGAATCTCGACCGCCCCATCGGCCCTCAGCGGAGCCCGCCACAAGCGACCTGGAGACGACCCAAGGCCTCTCCAACCGGAGCTCCGGGCACCCGTCCGCCGCGGGCGCGGGCCTGGGGCATCGATCCCAACGACGCTTGCCATCCGGGCGCCCATGCTTCATACTGCACCATATGGTTCAGTATCAGCAAGCCCACCTGGACGCCACTTTCGCCGCGCTCTCCGACGCCACGCGACGTGGCGTCCTGGAGCGGCTCGGACGGGCAGACGCCTCGATCACCGAGCTCGCCGGGACGTTCCAGATGACCCTTACCGGCATGAAGAAGCACATCGGAGTCCTCGAGCAGACGGGACTCGTCACCACGGAGAAGACCGGCCGCGTACGGACCTGCAAGCTGGGCCCGCGACGGCTCGAGGGAGAGGCGGCGTGGATCGAAGGACACCGCCAGCTCTGGCAGGCACGCTTCTCCGAACTGGACAACATCGTCGAAGAACTGAAACGGGCCGAACGCGCCCATGCACCCCAAGAGAGAAAGTGAGCCCCTCCCCATGCACAACCCGACCACCGTCGAACGCAAGTCCGAGCGCGAGCTGGTCATCACGCGCACCTTCAACGGCCCGGCGCGCTTCGTATTCGCGGCCTGGACCCAGCCGGAGTTGATCCAGCGCTGGTGGACGCCGAAGTCGTTCGGAATCTCGTTCCTCTCCTGCGAGCTCGATGCGCGCACGGGGGGCACGTACCGCTTCGTGTTCAGTCACCCGGAGTTCGAGCAGCCGATGGCGTTCTTCGGCAAGTATGTGGAAGTGACCCCGCACTCGCGCATCGTCTGGACGAACGAGGAGAGCGCCGACGGCGCCCTTTCCACCCTGACCTTCGAGGAGAACGACGGCAAGACGCTCGTGGTGCTCCACGAGCTCTATCCCTCGAAGCAGGCGCTGGACGATGCGATCGCATCCGGCGCTCCGAGCGGGGCGCCCGAACAGTTCGAGTCGCTGGACGAGCTTCTCTCCACGTTGGTCGGATCCGATGCGACGGAGTGACGCGAACGTGCGGATCACGGCCGTCCTGCTGATGCTGATCGCGGCCACCGGCCTGTCGGCAGAACAGGGTCCAACGACGGGCCATGCGCCGGTCAACGGCCTCAAGATGTACTACGAGATCCACGGCAGCGGCGAGCCCTTGGTGTTGCTCCACGGTGGGTTCATGACCATCACCAGCAACTGGGAGGGGTGGATCGGCGAACTCGCCAGAACCCGCAAGGTCATCGCCGTCGAGATGCAGGGGCACGGGCGGACGGCGGACATTCCACGCGAACCCAGCAGCGAGAACCTCGCCGACGACGTCGCGGCGCTGCTCGGCTACCTCGCGATCTCCCGGGCGGACGTCCTCGGATACAGCATGGGCGGCGGCGTCGCCCTGCAGGTCGCCGTGCGACATCCGGACCGGGTCCGCAGGGTTGTCGTCATCTCCTCCACCTTCCGCCGGGACGGTGCCATCCAGGAAGCGGTCGAGGCGATCTCGAAGATCACCGCGGAGGACTTCAAGGGCTCTCCTCTCGAGACCGAGTACCGCCGACTGAGCCCGACTCCGGATCAGTTCCCGCAGTTCGTGGAGCACATGGTCACCGCCTATGCCAAGGGAAGAGACCTGAGTGCCGACCAACTTCAGGCGACCTCGGCACCCATGCTCTTCATCCATGGCGATGCCGATGGCATTCGGCTCGAGCACGTCGCGGAGATGTTCCGCTTGAAGGGCGGCGGGATCCACGGCGACATGAAGCCGCGCTCCGCATCGCGCCTGGCGGTCCTTCCCGACACCACGCATGTGACCCTGATGCAGCGCGTGTCCACCATCGTCCCCATGGTGAACGACTTTCTCGACGCCAAGCCGTAGGGTCGAGCGCCGAGCTGCGCAGCGGAGCGTCCGCTGCGGCCCGAGGTCAGCCGCGTGCGCGCCGGTAGTGCATGGCGACGGCGCCGTTGCGCAGCGGCGCCGACGCAACCAGCTCGAGCCGGCGCGTGCCGGGGAGTCCGCTCTGGTAAAGGGTGGGGCCGTGACCGGCGATTCTCGGATGGACGAGGAACCTGTACTCGTCGATCAGGTCCAGCCGGTCCAGCTCGGCCGCGAGCCTGCCGCTGCCGAGGAGCACGCCTTCAGGGGTCGCATCCTTGAGTTTCGCCACGCTCGTGCGCAAGTCGCCGGCGAGGTGGTGGCTGTTGTTCCACGGGAAGTCCGTTCGCGTCGACGACACCACGAACTTCGGCTTGGCCTCCAGCTGGACCGCCCACTCGCGCATCGCCGCCGGCGCCTCCAGGTCGCCGCGCGCGACCGCCGGCCAGTAGCCTTCCATCATCTCGTAGGTGGTTCGGCCCCAGAGCATCGCCCCACCCTCGTCCATGAGGCGAGTGAAGAAAGCGTGCGTCTCGTCGTCGGCGATTCCCTCCTGGTGGTCGACGCAGCCGTCCAGAGTGAGGTTGAGGCCGAAGGTCAGAAGTCCCATGCGGATCGACTCCGGGTTGAGCGTTCCGCTGGATTATCGCTTGCCTCGACTACGACCGCCGCTCGACCAGGCTTCCTTCGGTTTCGGTGACCGGGACTCAGGTCCTTCTTGCGCCGGTCGCGGTCGTCAGCGCGAAGCCCTCCCCCACCGATCCCCTGCGCCCCGCCTCGTCGGGCGCCTATCCTTCCAGGACCTTCTTCCTCTTGTGCCGGGCGTGTTGCTCGTCGGCATCGAACCAGCCGAGGTGCGTTCCGTCGTCATCGAAATCGACGATCCGCCCGTTCTTGACGAGGATGCTGACGGAGTTCTCGGATCCGGTGGTGACCTTGATGGCCGCATAACGCCCGGCGAAGCCGCCGCGAATGTGGATCTCACGAAACTCACTCTGGTCGAATGCAGCATCGGGTCCCGAGATCCCGAACTCCCGGAGGTGCGCCGCCAAGGAGGATTCCCCCTCCTCCCGCTCCA
>JBPOHI010000107.1:0-38904 GCA_052035735.1 Acidobacteriota bacterium | reverse complement strand
GGGTTGTAGACGCGGGTGAAATAGACGTCGAGCTTGCCCCGACCCTCGAGCAGGAAGTGCGGCAGCAGGAACGACATCTCGTACATCGACAGCGGGAACTCGAGCGGCCAGTTGAGCTCGTTCCACTTGTCGGGGTGCTGCTTCGGCAGATGGATCGGCCGCGGCACGAACTTGTTCCAAGCGTTGGGATAGGTGCCGCCCTCGGTGGCGATGGCGCCGAGCAGGGCGTTCAACAGGAAAAGCGTGCGCGCGACCTGCCAGCCGCCCTCGTTGCCGGCGGTGGCGCTGCGCCAGGTGTGGGTGGACAGGCGCGTGCCGGCCGAGGCGACGATCTCGGCGACTTCGCGAAGGGTCGCTTCCGCGACCCCGGACTCGGCGGCGGCGAACTCGAAGGTGTAGCCGGCGTACTCCGCCGCCAGCTTCTCCTCGAACGACTCGAAGGTCGCCGGCGCCTGCGGGTGGAGCTCGGCCAGATACTCCTGCCAGTTCCACCAGCGGCGCACGAACTCGCGGTCGTAGCGCTTCTCCTGGATGATGTAGTTGGCGAAAGCGAGATGCATCGCCGCCTCGGAGCCCGGCTGCGGCGCCAGCCAGTGGTCGGCATGGGTGGCGCTGTTCGACAGCCGCGTGTCGACGACGATGAGCTTGGCGCCGTTCTTCTTGCCCTCGAGGATGCGCTGGGCGTGCGGGTTGAAGTAGTGGCCGGCCTCGAGATGCGAGGAGACGAGGTAGATCACCTTGGCGCGGGCGTGGTCGGGGCTCGGCCGGTCGATACCGCACCAGAGCTCGTAGCCAGCGCGGGCCGCGGCCGAGCAGATGTTGGTGTGCGAGTTGTGGCCGTCGACCCCCCAGGCGGCGAGCACGCGCTCGGTGAAGCCGTCCTCGCCCGGCCGGCCGACGTGGTACATCACCTCGTTCTGGCGGCCGTCGCGGATCGCCTGCGAGATCCGCCCGGCGATGTCGTCGAGCGCCTCGTCCCAGGTGACCCGCTTCCACTTGCCGCTGCCGCGCTCGCCGTCGCGCTTGAGCGGAAAGAGAATGCGGTCGGGATCCTGGATCTGGTTGAGCGTCGCCGGGCCCTTGGCGCAGTTGCGCCCGCGCGAACCGGGATGCTCGGGGTTGCCCTCGAACTTGCGGATCTCGCCGGTCTCGCGATCGACGTAGGCGAGGAGACCGCAGGCCGACTCGCAGTTGAAGCAGGTCGTCGGCACAAGGCGGTAGCGCTTCTCCACCCGCTCGGGCCACGACTTCGAGTCGAGCTCGACCCAGTCGTCCCAGCGCTCCTGCGGCGGATAGGCGCCGAGCTGCGAGCGGCTCGGCCCGGGATAGAAGGTCTCGCCGCGCGCTTCCGTCTCGCGCTTCGAGGCTTTCACCCGCGCCGGTTTCGCCGGCGTTTTCGGAGGGTTCTTCGAGCTCATCGCGGGCTCCTCATGCGAGCGGCACCGACTGGCCGGCCTGAACGTAGGCGTGTTCGTGGGCCAACAGCCCCGCGAGCGCCGAGAGGGCGGCGGCGGCGGCCGGGATGGCTGCGCCCGGCGCGAGCGAGGCGCCCGCGAGGCTTGCCAGCAGGAGGACTCCGCCGGCGCGGAAGGAGTTGCGGAAGCGCCCGGTCGTCATCTCCCAGATCGCCAGGCGCGCGTGCGCCGAGCCGTGCGGCAGCGTGACCTCACCTGCGAGAAGGAGGAGGTGCAACGCTACGGAGAGAAAAAGCGTCCAGTAAAGGGAAGGGACCGCTTGCGGCTCGACCGCGAGTGCCAACAGCAAGGTGGCGCCGGCGCCAGCGAGCACGGTCTGCACTGCCATGTGCGGGGGAAGCAGGGCGCTCTGCCAGAGATCTCTGGCCTTCGCCTGCGCGAAGAGAAAAGCGGTGTAGATCGCGGTAGCGAGCGCGAGGGGCGCGCCGGCCGCGGCGAGCGGCAACAGGATCTCCGTCTTGCCGATCCAGGCAGCGGCGAGGTGCAAAGTCAGCGCGGCGCCGTAGCCGGCGATCAGGAAAGACCCGCGGACCAGCCAGCTCTTCCACTGCGGTCGGGTGAAGATCAGGTAGAAGCGCAGCGGATGGGTGAGATCCGAGATCAGCAGGCCGCCGGTGATGGCGAGGAAGGCGAGCCCCAGGATCGGCGCCCCCCAGATCCAGAGCGCGCTGGTCGCGGCGATCTTTCCGGCGAGCAGGAGGAGGAGCGGAACAAGATACGCACCGGCGGCGATCGCCTTGGTGACGGTGTAGAGGCTGACCCGCCAGTCCCACGGCGCCTTGTGCGGGATGTCGTAGGCGAGCATGGCCGCCGCCGAGGAGTTCGAGCCCTGGCGGTTGGCTTCCGCGGGGTGGCCGCCGACGACGAACGGACCGCCGCTACGCTGCTCGCTCCACAGGAAGGTGCCGCCGCCGGGGCGCTCGGCTGCCAGCGGGTCGAGGGTCGCCTGGGTGCCGTGCTTGTAGAAGAGCTTGGGCTGGGTGTCCTTCTCCGGCCGGCGCACGGCGACAGGATCGCGGTGGACGATCTGCGACACGCGGGACTGAGCGTCGTTCAGGTCGCCGATGAGGATCGCCTGCGTCGGGCAGACGACGACGCAGGCCGGCTCGAGGCCGACGTCGAGCCGGTGCGCGCAGAAGTTGCACTTCTCGGCCGAGTGATCCTCCGGGTTGATGAAGATCGCGTCGTACGGGCAGGCGGCGATACAGGCCTTGCAGCCGATGCAAACGTCTTTCTCGAAGTCGACGATGCCGTCCGGCCGCACGTGCATCGCCTTCGTCGGGCAGGCGGCGACGCACGGGGCGTCGGCGCACTGGTTGCATCGCGTGACCTGGTAGTTGCGGCGGGCGGTCGGAAACGTCCCCACATCGACGTACTTGACGAACGTCCGGGTGACGCCCAGCGGAACTTCGTTCTCCGACTTGCAGGCCGTCGTGCAGGCGTGGCAACCGATGCAGCTCGACTGGTCGATCACCTTCGCCCAGCGCACGGCACTCTCTTCGGCGGGCGCGACGGGTCGATCGAGCATCGGAGCGGTGAATCCTAACGGATTCGCCACCGCCGTCGCCGTCGCGCGATGCAGCGCCCGGGCGCGCTTCCGCCGTCGCGCGTCAACCCGGCGGCAGCGGGGGTAGCGGCGGGAGAGCCGCTGGGGCGTTTGCCGGCGCCGCCCGGCGGCCGCGGCGGACGAGGAGAAAGATCGCGGCGCCGGCGAGCAGCAGCAGCGTCAGCCCCAGGAGCGGCCGATAGACCAACCAGGCAAACGACACGGTGACCAACGCGAGGCCGCTGGCGAGCAGGAAAGAGAACACACCGAGACCGGCGCCGAGCATGCTGCCGAAGAGCGGCACCACGTCGCCGAACACGGCGATCGGCTTGAAGATCATCAGCAGTCCGAGGAACATGAGCAGCCAACCGACGACGCGCAGCACCCAGGTGAGAAAGCTGTTGGCCGCCTGGGCGGCCTGGAACATCTCGGCGGCGGTGTGGATCCCCTCATCGACGAGCAGCACACTGTCGCCCGCGGACGCCTGATAGGCGGCGAAACTGCTGCCGGCCTGCACGCCGACCACGCTCACCGTCGCCGGACGCACCACTTCGAAGCGGATGCGGACGTCGCCGATCGCCGGCGACCGCGGGTTGGCGCCAAGGTAGTACCCGCCGTCATCCGGACGCAGCGTGCCACGCGGATCGCCGGTGAGCGCGGCCGTCGCCGGGGCATCGACCCGCAGCGGCTCCGTTTCGTCGAGCTCGGCGACCTGCTCCGGCGACAGATCGAAGGCGCCCAGGTGCACCACGTCGGCGGTGAAGGTCGTCGACAGGAACGGCAGGTCGCCGTGATTCTGATGGCCGCCCTCTTCCTGGAACGGGGACGAGTCGATCGGCTCTTCGGACCAGACGGTTTCGTAGGTGTAGGTCGTCACCGTTTCGCTGCCGCCGCCCAGCTTCTTCCGTGTCTCGGAGCTCTCCTTCTCCTTCCATTGAAAGATCTCGACGTTGCGCATCAGCTGGATCGCCTGCGCCTGAACGCCGAGATCTTCGTCCACGACCGGTCCCTCCGTGGCGACGGCGCCGCTCGTATGCACGAGCTTCCCTTCGTTGCCCGAGTCGATCGAGTCCGCAGCGACCGTGCGCACGGCTCCGGCCCCTTCCGCGAGGCTCCGCGCCGTGCGGACGGCGCGCCCCTCGTTCCAGAAGAGCAGCGGGAAGGAGGCGACGAAGAGCACCAGGCCGACGACCACGCTCTTGGCGGACTGCGCCAGGCGGGAGAACCAGGATTGACTCGAGGTCACGGAAACCGAATGCGCCATGGCACGACCTTCCCTCTGCCGGCAGCGCCGGCGGCGGAGTGAACGGACAGGAGGAGACTCTTCGCACCCTACCGGAGCGGATGGGAGCGGTCAAACGGCGCCGCCGTCGCCTGGCGCCGGCGACGGGTTCCGGCGCGGAAAGTAGTAGATTCAAGGCCTTGCTCGAGCGATCCTTCTTCCCGGCAGAGCCCGTCGAACGCGTGCTGCCAGCCGCGCTCCTCCACCTGTGGACGGAGAAGGACCCGACCGTGACCGCCCGGATGAAGGGCCTCGCGGAAAGGGCGAGCGGGGTCGTTCCCGCCGGGCCGGGGCGGTGGCTCGTCCTGCCGCTGCCCGGCGACGCGGCGATCTTCGACCGCGCCGTTGCGCTCGGCGGCGCGCTGCTCGCCGACATCGGCTCAGGTACGCCCCCCCCCAGCCTCCTCGTCACCCCGGCGGCGGCGGCGGTTGGAGAACGCGTCACCCTGCTCGCTGAAACGCTCCTCGACGAGCTGGCACAGGCGCGGCCGGCGATCGAGCCGGGAAAGGTGCTGTTGACCACGCACGCCGCCCATCATCTCGAGGGTTCCTGGGCCGTCGAAGCGAGCGGCAACCTTTCCTTCGGCGGCGGCCGCCTGATCCCGCTCGCCGCCGTCCACCCGCGCGCCGTGGCGATTCCCTCCTGGCGCAATCCCGAAGTGCTCTCGAGGTCCGTGAAGTGGGTGCCGCGGCCCGAGGTCGAGGAGGAGCTCTCGGAGCGCCTGGCCCTGCCCATCGTCCGGCTGACCGGTGCCTTCGGTGTCGGCAAGACGCGCCTCACCTGGGAGGTGATGCGGGCGGCCGGCGAACCGGCCATCTGGCGCAACGCGGCGCTCTTCCGCCTCCAGCCCGGCGCGATGTCGTCCCTCGTCGCGGAGCTCGAGGCCGAGCCGGCGCGACCGATCTGGATCGTCTACGATCACCTCGAAGCGGCCCTGCCGCAGATCTGGGCGGAGATCGAGGAGATCCAGAAGCACCCGCGGCTGGGCAGCGAGATCCGCCTGGTGCTCCTCGGACGACCGGCCATCGACTGGCCGGAGGCGCTCCGCGCCACTCCTCTGGTCCGGCTGGGTGCGCTCGACGGAGAGGCCTGGAGCCGCTGCACCGCGCAGCTCTTCCGCGGGCTGTCCCTGCCCGAGCCGGTCGCGGCGACCCTCGCCGCCGGCGCCGGTGGCAACCCGTTCGCGCTCGAGGAGGCGTTGCACTTCCTGGTCCGCGATCGCCGCTTGCGGCAGGTCTTCGGTTCGTTCTTCTTCAGCGGCGCCGATGGCGCTGAAGCTCACTTCCAACCCAGCCGGCGCTATCTCGCCCATGCCGAAGCCGAAGCGATGCGGCTGGGGACGGCCCTGCCGCTGCGCCTGCTCGCCCAGATCGACGATCCGGCGCCAGCGACCGAGCTGCGCTCGGCCGCCCTGGCACTGGGCTGCAACGGCCTGTCGCCGCAGTGGGAGGATCCTTTCCGCGCCGCGGGCCTGGTTGTGGACAGCGAGGGTCCGTGGGGTGAGGGTCTCGCGTTCGCATCGCCCGCCCTGCGCGCCGCGTTCTCCGACACCTTGCGCGGCGAGGCGGCCGCCCTGTTGCGCGCCGGCCTGGGCGAGCTGCTGGCCGCGCGCTCGAGCTCGACGGACGAGCTCTGGGCCGCCTACGTGCTGCTCCGCGGCAGCGAAGCCGGCGCCCGCACGCTGCTCGCGGCGGCGGCGACGCCAGCGAAGATCCCACGCGAACAGCTGTTCACCGCCCTGCGCTTCGAGTTCGCTGCGCTGCGCGACCGTGCCGGCGACCCGGAGCTCGAAATCGACCTGCTCTGGGTCCTGCTGCCGCTCGCACGCCGGATGGGTCGCCTGCACGAGCTCGCCCCCGCGCTCGAACGCGGCTTCGACCTGGCGCGCGAAAACCCTCCGCGATTCCTGGCGCTCGCCGCGCTGCGCGCCGAGCTCGCCCAGATGGCCGGCCGGTATGCCGAGGCGGAGTGGGTGCTGCGCCAGGCGCTCGCCGGACACAAGGGCGGCGATGCGCGCCGCAAGGAGATGCTGCTGCTCGAGCTCGGGCGCGTGCTCGTCCGCCAGGGCAAGACGACCGAGGCCGGAGAGCTCTTCGCCAAGACCCTCGAGGTCGCCGAGCACCGCGGCCGCAAGGGCCTCGCGGCGACCTGCCGCTACTTCCTCGGCAACATCGCGTACCACGAATTTCGCCTCGACGAAGCGCGGGCGCTGCATCTGCAGGCGCTCGAGGTTCGCCGCGAGAAGGGGACCGGCGTCGCCACTTCGCTATCTGCGCTGGGTGCCGTCGCGCTGGCGCAAGGGAACTTCCCGGGCGGCCTGGCCTACTTCGAAGAGGCGCGCGCTCTGCTCGCCGCCGAGAAGTCCGACGCCGAAGAGGCTTACGCCCTGGTTGGCGTCGGCAAGGCGATGACGCGGTTGGGGGACTTCGCCGGTGCGGCGCCCGTCCTGCGCCGGGCACTGGCCCTGCGCGAGGGGCGCGACGACACCGTCGGCGAGGCGATCTCTCGCCTGGCGGTCGCCGAAAACCACCTCTATCTCGATCAGCCGGACCTGGCGCTCGTCGAAGCGCGCAAGGCGCATTTCGCCCTCAGCCTGGCCCCTCCGGGCGAGGCCCGCGCCGACGCCGAGCAGCTCCTGGGCCGGATCCAGTTGCGACTGCGGCGCAACGAGGCGGCGCTCTCCAATCTCGAAGAGGCCGCGCGGATCCACCGCGAGCTCGGAAAGGGCTCGAGTCTGCTCGCCGACCTCGCCTACCGCGTCGAAGCGGAGATCGCGCGCGGGCGCCCGGAGGCCGTGCTGGGAGCTCTCGAACGGCTCGCCGCGGAGCGGCCGCAGTTCGACAATGCGCCGTTGCGCGAGCTGTCGGATTTCCATCTCTACCTCGCTGCCGAGTGGCTGGCTGGGCGGGGCGGCGGAACGACCGACGTCAAGGGTCCGTTGGAACGCAGCTATGCCGAGCTCATGCGTCAGACCGGCTTTCTCGCGCCGGCGATGCGCCAGCGATTTCTCTTTCAGGTTCCGCTGCACCGCGCGATCATGGAGGCTGCGACGCGCCACGGCCTCTCGATGCCGGCGCGCTGACCCCGGATCAGGGCGGCGTAGCGGCGGGCGAGCCGATCAGGGCGTCGAGCCACCGTCGATCGCTGTCGGTGAGATTGTCGTCGCCGAGGTGGAGCGTGCCCCCGCCGCCCGGCAGCGGCACCGCCGGCCGGGTCAACGCGCGGCCGAGGCCGGAGCAGTCGACTGCGCCGAGTGTCAGCGTCGCGGCCTGATCGCACAGCGCCAGGATCTGGTTGAGGCTCTTCGACTGAACAGCGACTTCGATGCGCGCCGGCAGGGATTCGGGAGTGATCTCGTAGCCGTCCGCCACCCGGCGGATGACCACCGCGCTCGCCAACCGCAGCGTCTGCGGTGGCACCAGGAGCTCGTCGGTCAGGCGCCGCACGATCGGCCCGATCGTCACGTCGGCGATCAGCTCTCCCTTGCCCTGAATGTCGAGCTCGACCTCCCCGGCGAATCGCCCGCCCCCCCCGGGCAGCGGCGTCAACCGGATGCGATGATCGCGCAGAACCATCGCCTGCCGCGGTGACTGCAGCAGCACCGAGAGGCTTCCGTCGCCGATCGGAGCGAGCTCGCCGACGAAGTCGCTGTAGGTGCGGTTGAGCTTGACGAAGCGCATCTCCGCTGTCGGTTCCGCGGCCGGCACGGGCGGCGCCACGAGGCAGAGCAGCGCTGCCAGCACCAGGCGACGCGGCGAGCGTCGAGAGTCACTCTGATCAGGGTAAGCGGCTGACGCGGTCATCGGCTCAGGGATAGTAGCCGCGCGGCGCCCGCGTCTTCAACTTGCCCCCCTGCGCCTTCACTTCGACCGGCGAGAACACGCCCTCCTTGCCGGGTGGAGTGGGCGCGAAGGCGAGCAGGTACTGACTGCGCAGCTCGCGCGAGATCTCGCCGTAGACGGTGTCGAGCTCGTCGGCCCTGGAGACGAAGAACGAGCGCCCGCCGGTCTCGGAGGCGAGCTTCTCGAGCTTGTTGCGGATGCCGACCTGCGTGGCGCCGACCTTGAGTCCGATCGCGTAGACCGCCGCGCCGCTGCGGCGGGCAAATTCGAGCGCGTCGTCGTACGGCACGAGACTCGAGGTGTCGTCGCCGTCCGAGAGGAGCACGATCGCCTTGCGTCCGCGAATGCCGCGCAGCTGATAGAGCGCGAAGACGAGGGCGTCGTGCAACGCCGTATTGCCGACCGCCGGCAGCTCGCGGAAGGCGAGCTGCACCGCCTGCACGTCGGGGGTGAGCGGCATCAGCAGGCGCGGCCGGTCGGAGAAGCCGACGGCGAAGCAGCGGTCGGTCGGACGCACGACGCCGGTGAGGAAGTCGCTCGCCGCATGCTTCGCCTCGCCGATCGACTCCTGCATCGACCCGGAGGTATCGAGCACCAGACCGACGGCGAGCGGCAGGTCACGCACCAACTCGAACTTCTCGATCTTCTGCGGCTTGCCGCGGTCGAGGACCTCGAAGTCGCTCTCCGCGAGGTTCTCGGCGAGTCCGCCGCTCTTGTTGAAGACGGTGGCGAAGATCTCCACCAGATCGACCTCGACCTGTTCGAGGAAGGCGCCGCCGTTGAGCACCCGGAAGTCCTCCACCCGCGTGCCGTCGACGTAGGTCGCCGACACCGTCAGGTAGGCCGGGGCACTGCCCGCGGGCGCGTCGAAGGTCGTCTCCCACGGCGGCTGGGTGAGCGTCGCGAGCACCTGCTCGTTGAGCCGGAACTCGACCGACTCGACCCGTTTGCCTTCCGGCACCATCACCGCGGCGCGCGCTACCGTCGGCCCCACCACGCGCTTGCCGCGCTGCGGGGAGAGCAGGCGGACCCGCGCTTCGCCCTGCGGCTCGTTGAGCACGGCCTCGTCGGCAACCACGACAGCGTCCTTGTCGTCGAGCCCTTCGGCGCGCACGACGAGCTCGTTCGGCAGGTTGGGCAGACGCAGCTCGGCCGTCCAGGGCGGATTCGTGCGCACCAGCTGGCGGACCCCGTTGACGTAGAAGGCGACTTTGCGGATGCGCTCGCCGACGACGATCGCTTCGGCGCGCCAGAGGCCGAAAACGACATCGGAGAGCGGCGGCATCAGCACCAGGGTGTCGCGCGCGCCCATGCGGGTGAGCCCGGTCTCCTGTCCGAGCACCACTTGCGCTCCCGCGAGCGGGACCTCCGGCTCGGGCACCGGTTCCTTCGGCACGGTGAATCCCTGGCTGACCCACGCGATGCGTCCGGAGACTTCGTCGCGCAGCTCGAGCTCGACGATGTAGGGACCGCCCGGCCGCAACAGGCGCTCGGCGACCAGCACGACCGGGGTCTCGGGCGCGGGTGGCTGCATGACGAAGCGGTTGCGGAACTCCTCGAACGGCGCGCCGGCGAGCTCGAGTCGCCCGGCGACCGTGAGGCGCGACTCCCGGCTGCCCGCTTCGCCAGCGACCGCCAAGCCGACGCCGGCCGGCAGCACGATGCGCAGGCGCGCGACCAGCCGTTGGTCACGGCGCTCGGGGAAGGTCACCTGCGCCCACTCGATCGGCAGGATCTCGACCGGCTTCGGCAGTACGGTGGCTGCGGCCTCCCGCGCCCAGACGGCGAGCTCCGCCGGCGGCGCGACCAGGGCGTCCATCATGGCGTCGGTCGGCCGGTTCTTCTCGAAACGGAAGAGACCCTGCACGCCGGTGACCTCGTCGACCTCCTTACTTGCCTTGCACAGCACGCGGTCGGGGCGCTTCCCCGAGGTCAGCCCGCGCAACTCTTCCCACTGTTCGAGGTAGTACTCCATCTCCGGCATGTAGAGCACCCGCTTGGACTCGGTCGGCCGCCAGAGCGCGAAAAAGGCGTCGGCGCGCGGCCGGAAGAGCACCGCACGCTGCGCGCTCTCGACCGGACCGTAGCTCCAGATCTCGAGCGGGTGAAAGGTGTCGCCGCAGTCGACCTGGTTGCGCTCGCGCGGCGTGCCGTGCAGGAAGAGCAGCAGCCCGCGCGCGTCACGCAGCGACAGACCTTCGCTCCACACCAGGCGCTGGCGGAGCTCGATGCCGAGCGCGAGCTCGTTGTCCGGCGTCTCCGGCACGGGATCCAGCGCCAGAAACGCCTCTACGGCGGCCAGCGCCTCGGCGAGCGGCAGGCCCGCGATGCGGGTACGCTCCGCGAGCGGCAGGAGGAGCGCCGGGCCTTCGTCCAGGAACGCGCGCACGGTTTCCCGATCGGCGGCCACCGGGTCGACGCTGCGGGGGGCTTGGATCGCGGGCGCTGAACCCGTCTGGGCGAGACTCTCTTGAACGCAGCAGAGTGCGAGCAGCAGGGTGCAGCGGGCGGCAATTGATCGCATGTCGGGTCCTCGGCCTCCGGTCGGGGCACAGCAAGCCGTGTACCAGCCCGGTGTCCGGCGACTATACTCGGCCTCTTCTCTCACTCCGGGTGCCTCCGACCATGCCGCCAATCGTCAAGAATCAGCCGATCGCCACCTGGAATGCTGGAGATTCGGTGCAGGGCTTCGCTTTCTTGAAGCGCAAGGAGCTGCGTCAGGACAAGAGCGGCAAGGACTATCTCGACCTCGAGCTCGCCGACTCCTCGGGCTCGATCACCGGCCGCGCCTGGTCGGACAGCTCGGCGCTCGCCAGCGCCTTCGCGGCGCGCGGCTTCGTCAAGTTCCGCGGCCAGGTGCAGAGCTACCGCGACCAGCTGCAGATCAAGGTCGACCAGTGCCGCCCGGTCGAACCCGGCGATGTCCAGGACGGCTTCGACGAAAGCCGGCTGGTGCCGTCGACGAAGTTCGACCTCGACGACCTGATGCGTCGCCTGGAGGGGACGCTCGAGCGCGAGGTGAGACGGCCGGAGATGCGCCGGCTGGCGACGGAGACGATGGCTGCGTACGGGCCAGCGCTGCGCGTGCATCCGGCGGCGAAGGCGATCCACCATGCGTTCCGGGGCGGATTGCTCGAGCACGTGGTGTCGATGATCGAGCTGGCGGTGAAGTTCGCCGATCACTATCCGGAGCTCGATCGCGACCTCCTGGTCCTCGGCGTCCTCTTCCACGATCTCGGGAAGCTCCAGGAGTTGGGCGCCATGCCCGACAACGAGTACACCCCGGTCGGGCGCCTGGTCGGCCACATCGTCCTCGGCCGCGACCTGGTCCGCGAGCGCGCCGCCGCGATCCCCGGCTTTCCGTCCGACCTCCGTCTGCAGCTCGAGCACCTCGTTCTCTCCCACCAGGGCAGGAAGGAATTCTCCTCGCCGGTCGAGCCGATGACCCCCGAGGGCTTCGCCCTCCATGCCCTCGACGACATCGACTCCAAGCTCGCCGTCCTGCGCGGCCTCAAGGAGACCGGCAAAGGCTTCGTCTGGGCGAGAAGCCTCGAGAGATTCGTCTGGCTGGGCGAGGCGGAGGTACAAGCACCGGAGGCCGAAGGTTCCAGCGGCGGCGACGAGCTCGCATCGCCCGATGGCGCGATGGATCAGAAGCGCATCTGGTAGAGCATCCAGTAGACCACCACGCCGGTGACCGAGACGTAGAGCCAGATCGGCAGCGTCCAGCGGGCGATCTTCCGGTGGCGATCGAAACGGCGGGCGAGGGCGCGCGACAGGGTGATCGCGGCGAGGAACGGCACGGCGGCGGCGAGCACGGTGTGGGTCAGCAGCACGGCGAAGTAGACCGTGCGCACCGCGCCGGTGCCCTGGAACTTCACCGAGCCGACCTGGAAGTGGTAGACCAGATACGACACCAGGAAGGCGATCGAGCAGCCGAACGCCGACAGCATGGTGCGGCGATGCGCGTCGATCTTCCGCCGCAAGATGAGCCCCCAACCGAGCACGAGCAGTACCGCCGAGGTCGCGTTGAGCGCAGCGTTGAGCGTCGGAAGGTCGGCGAGTGTCAGGTTCATGGCTTCCCGCTTTCGCCCTCCAGCGTCGCGAGATCGGCCAGAACACGGTCGATCGCGTCCTCCTCGAACGCAATGTAGGTAGCGCGCAAGCGCCCCTGCGCGTCGACCAGGGCGAACCGGTTGCTGTGCAGGATCGGCGAAGTGGTGTCTTCGGGCGTCGCTTCGACCGCCATCAAGAAGCCTTTGCGAATCAGTTCCCAGATCGCCGCGCGCTCGCCGGTGGCGAAGAGCCAGCGCGGCCCGACCTGCCAGCCGTCGGCGTAACGCGTGAGCTCGGCGATGCCGTCGTGCTCGGGATCCACCGTGATCGACAACAGGTGTACCGTCGAGCTCGACGGAATCTTCAGCTCGAGCTCCTTCATCCGCGCCGTGAGTCGCGGGCAGGAGGCCGGGCAGCGGGTAAAGATGAAGTCGACGATCGCCGGACGGCCGGCAAGCGCGGCTTTGTCGAGCGCCGCGCCGCTGCGCTCGGTGAGCGCGAACTGCGGCAGCTCCGACAGGACCGGCAACGGTTCGCCTCCTCCGGAGCGACAGCTGACGGCCGCCGTCAGGAGCAGCGCTCCGAAAAAGGCGCGCCGAAGGGCGATGGCTCTCACCGCAGGAAGAGGTGATCGAAGACGGCGACGCTGAAGACCGCCGGGAGATAGCAGACCGAAGTCAGCAACAGGCGGCGGGCCGTGGGCACCGACTGTTCGCGCGCGAAGAGCACCGCGCTGGCGAGAAACGCCAGACCGAAGAGCAGCGCCCCGGCGAGGTGCACGGCGCCGGTAATGCCGACCGCCGACGGCAGGATCGACACCGGCACCAGCGTCAGCGCATAGAGCACCGCCTGGCGCCCCGTCGTCCGGCCGTCGGGGTCGTTCACCGTCAGCAGCGGCATGCCGGCGCGCCGGTAGTCGTCGCGGTAGAGCCAGGCGATGGAGAGGAAGTGCGGCAGCTGCCAGAGGAACAGGATCGCGAAGAGCAGCCAGCCGCCGAGATCGAGCGCGCCCGAGGCGCCGGTCCAGCCCATGACCGGCGGCGCGGCACCCGGGATCGCTCCGATGAGTGTCGCGAGCGAGCTCTTGCGCTTCATCGGCGTGTAGACGCAGATGTAGGCGAGCAGCGTCCCGAGACCGATCGCGGCGGTGAGCGGGTTGACCAGCAGCCAGAGAAGGGTGAGCCCGGAGAGCGACAGCAGACCGCCGAAGGCGAGCGCGTGCTCGGCGATCATCCGTCCGCCGGGGAGCGGCCGGCTGGCGGTGCGACGCATCAGTTGATCGGTCTCGCGCTCGACGTACTGGTTCCACGCTGCCGAGCCAGCGGCGACCAGCGCGGTACCGACGAGCGTAGCGCAGAATCTCGGCAGATCGAGTGGCCGTTCGCTCGCCAGCGCGAAGCCCGCCGCCGTCGTCAGCGTGACGAGGAGGGTGATCCGCGGCTTGGTGAGCTCGACCCAGTCTGCCGGGCGGGGAAAGGCGAGCGCTTCCGACGACACGCAGGGAGTTTATCGCCAATTGCGCGGTGCTTCGCTCTCCCGCGTTCTCGAGCGCGTGGGCCCAGAATGGAGAAGCGCCCCTTCGCGGCGGCGTTCCGGCCCAGGGGTAGTCGCACTCCATCGTTCCTCGAAGAACTCGAGGTAGCAGCGCTTGCGTACGCAAAGTACCTCGCGTATCCTTTAACCTGGAGGCAATGCCATGTCCGACAGCGCACCTCTGACGTCCCGTTCCGCACGGGAGAACTTCTCCGATGTGCTGAATCGCGCGGCGTTCGCCAAGGAGCGTGTAGCGATTCATCGGCACGGCAAGCCGATCGCTTATGTCGTTTCCGTCGAAGACGCGGCGCTTCTCGAGAGCCTCGAAGACGCCGCGGACCTCCAGGCGTTCCGCGCAGCGAAGAAGGAGTTCGAGGCGAGCGGTGAATCTGCCATCCCCTGGCGCCAGGCAAGAACGAAACTGCGCGCCAAGTAGCTCGCCATGGGCTACGCGGTCTTCATCGCCCCCGCCGCAGCGCGTCAACTCGAGAAGCTCGAGAGCGGCGCGCGACGCAGGGTGCGACTCGCGATCGACGCTCTCGCCGAGGCACCGCGGCCGATCGGCTGCAAGAAGCTCTCCGCGACGGAGAACGCCTACCGCATTCGTGTCGGTGACTACCGCGTGCTCTACGAGATCGAAGACCGTCGGCTCGTCGTGCTCGTGGTGCGCGTCGCGCACCGGCGCGAGGTCTATCGCGAACGTTGAGCCTGATTCATCGAAAGTGCGATCGCTGCCGTAGAGTGAAGTGGTGTCCGATCCGGCTTCCGTCATCGAGCTGCGCGACGTGCGACGGAGTTTCGTCGAGGCGGGACGGCCGCGCGTCGTCCTCGACGGCGTCTCGTGCGCCATCGCGCCCGGGGAGCTGGTGGTGCTCCTCGGTCGCAGCGGCTCGGGCAAATCGACGCTGCTGAATCTCATTGCCGGCATCGATCTGCCGTCGGCGGGCGAAGTGCTTCTCGAGGGTCGATCGTTCAATCTTCTGAGCGAGGACGAGCGCACGGTCGCGCGCCGCGACCGCATCGGCTTCGTCTTCCAGTTCTTCAATCTCGTGCCGACGCTCACCGTCGAAGAGAACCTCCTGCTGCCGCTCGAGCTCGCCGGGCGGGCGACGGGGGCGCATCGCGAGCGGGCCCTCGGCCTTCTCGAAGAGGTCGGCCTCGCTGACCGCGGCGGGCAGTTTCCCGACCGGCTCTCGGGCGGCGAGCAGCAGCGCGTCGCCGTCGCCCGCGCGCTCGCCGCCGATCCGGCGCTCGTCCTCGCCGACGAGCCGACCGGCAACCTCGATCTCGAGACCGGGCTCGAAGTGCTCGATCTCCTCGACCGGCTCACCCGTCGGGCCGGCAAGACCATGCTGATGGTGACCCACAGCCCCGAGGTCATGGGAATCGCCGACCGCGTGCTCACCCTCGACCATGGGCGGCTGGTCGAACGAGCTTGAGTCTTCTCGGCCGCGCCAGCCGGCGCTATCACCTCCACCATCCCGCCCAGTTCGCTCTCGCCCTGGCCGGGGTGGCGCTGGGCGTCGCGGTCGTCGTGGCGATCGACCTCGCCAACGAGAGCGCGCGGCGCGCCTTCACCGTCGCCACCGACGCCACTGCCGGCAGGGCCACCGACCAGATCACCGGCGACTCGAACGGCTTCGACGAGGCGCTCTTCGCGCGCATCCGCGCCGGTACGGCCGAGACTCCAGGCGTGCGCACCGCCGCGCCAGTGGTCGAGGACTTCGTCGTCCTGCCCCGGACGACAGCGTCCGGAACCGCCCGGGTCGACCGCTCTTCGCGCGTGCTGCGCCTCCTCGGCCTCGACCCGTGGAGCGAAGCGCCGTTTCGCAGCTTCCTCGGTGCCGGTGCCGGCGGGTCCCTCGGAGGCGGCAACGATCTCGTCCGCTTCCTCACCACACCCGGAGCGATGCTGCTCGAGAGTACGACCGCGACGCGACTCGGGCTCGCCGTCGGCGACCGCCTCGCGGTGCAGGTCGGCGCCCGCCGCGAAGAGCTCCTCCTCGTCGGAGTGGTCCATCCGGCGGACGACGCCGGCCGCGAGGCGCTCGCGAACCTCGCGCTGGTGGATATCGCGACCGCGCAGGAGATCCTCGACCTGCCCGGCCGCCTGACGCGCATCGATCTCGCGCTGCCCGAGGGCGAGGCGGGCGAAGCGGCGCGTCGGCACCTCAGGGCGCTGCTGCCGCCGGGCGTCCATCTCGCCCGCGCCGCCGCCCGGCCCGAGGCGCTCGAGCAGATGACGCGGGCGTTTCGCTTCAACCTCCGCGCCCTGTCGCTCCTCGCTTTGCTCTGCGGCACCTTCCTGATCTACAACACGATGACCTTCTCGGTCGTCCAGCGCCGCGAGCTCTTCGGCCGCCTGCGCGCGCTCGGCGTGCGGCGCGGCGAGATCCTGGCGCTGGTGCTCGGCGAGGCCGCCGTGCTCGGCATCGTCGGCAGCGCGCTCGGGCTGCTGCTGGGGATCGTCCTCGGACGTGGACTCATGGGCCTCGTCCTGCAGACGATCCGCGATCTCTATTTCACCTTGGCCGCGGGGAGCTTCGCGCTCGCGCCGCTCTCGCTTCTCAAAGGCGGCCTCCTCGGCCTCGGCGCCTCGCTCGCCGCGGCGCTCGCGCCGGCGCTCGAAGCCGCCAACGCACCGCCGCGCGCCACCCTCCTGCGCTCGGAATTGGAAAGTCGCGCTGGACGTCTCTCCCGCCGGGGGGCCGTGCTCGGGTTGCTCTTCGGCGCCGCCGGCGCAGCCTTGCTGGCGCTATCCGAGCGCTCGCTGCCCTACTCGCTCGGCGGTTTCTTCCTCGTCCTGGTCGGCTTCTCGCTCCTCGTCCCGCTCGGTCTCTCCGCCGCCATGCGCGCGGTCGCCACGGCGCCGCGATCCCTGGTCG
Source organism: Acidobacteriota bacterium (assembly GCA_052035735.1). Taxonomy (GTDB): domain Bacteria; phylum Acidobacteriota; class Thermoanaerobaculia; order Multivoradales; family JAGPDF01; genus JAGPDF01. The sequence goes on along the minus strand of JBPOHI010000107.1, from coordinate 22,284 downwards.
GTCTCTTCGGCCGCATGGGTGCGCGCGCCGTCGCCGCATCGATCTCCCGCACCGGCGTCGCGGTTGCCGCGCTGACCCTCGCGGTCGCGGTGTCGATCAGCATCGCCGTGATGATCGGCAGCTTCCGCACGACCGTCCAGATCTGGCTCGAAGGCGCGCTGATCGGCGACCTCTACGTCAGCACACCGACCCAGGTTCCGAGCCGCGCCCATCTGCGCATCTCGCCCGAAGCCGTCGAGCGCATCCGCTCTCTGCCCGGCGTCGAGCGCATCAACACCCTGCGCATGACGCTGATCGAAAGTCCGGGAGAGCTGCCGGCGCGCGTCGTCGGCATCGACCTCGACCGCAAGAGCCTCGCCGCCTACCATTTCAAGGAGGGGGACTTCGAGTCCGCCTGGCGCGAGCTCACCACGACCGACGATGCCGCGATCCTCGCCGAGCCGTTCGCCTATCGCCGCGACCTCCACCTGGGCGACCGCTTCGAGCTCGCGACCGCAGAAGGCCCCAAGTCGTTCCGCGTCGTCGGCATCGACTATGACTACGGCTCGGACCAGGGCGTCGCGATGCTCCCCGAGGCGAGCTTTCGCGCCCACTTCGGCGATCCCGGGGTCGCCGTGCTGGCAGTCTTCGCGACCCCCGGCGCCGACCTCGCGGCGCTCAAGGAGGCGGTCGAGGGCGCGGCGCCCGAAGGGGAGCTCGCGGCCCAGTCGAGCCGGCTGCTCAAGCAGATGTCGGTCGAGATCTTCGACCGCACCTTCCGCATCACCGGCGTCCTCCGCCTGCTGGCGATCGCCGTCGCCTTTCTCGGCATTCTCGCGGCGCTCGCGGCGCTCGAGCTCGCGCGCGGCCGGGAGTTCGCGGTGATGCGCGCTCAGGGGCTGACCCGACGCCAGCTTCTCAAACTGGTCGCCGCTGAGACCGGCTGGATGGGAGCGGCCGCGGGCCTCTTCTCGTTGCCGCTCGGCGCCCTCCTCGCCGCGCTGATGGTGCACGTCATCAACCGGCGCTCGTTCGGCTGGTCGATGGAGATCGCCTGGACCGCGCGGCCGTTCGCAGAGGCGATGATCCTCGCCCTCGGCGCCGCTCTGCTCGCCGGGCTCATTCCCGCCTGGCGGCTCGGCAAGACCGACCCGGCTCTCGCCCTGAAGCAGGAGTGACGATGCGCTCCCCCTTCCGCCATCTCCTCGGGCTGCTCGTCGCCGTCGCTGCGCTGGCGGCGCTCGCGGTGGGGCTCGAGCTGCGGGCTCGCGGCGGATCGCACCCTGGCGGGGCGACGGCGGAGCTCGAGATCGCCGCGGCCCTCGGTGGCGGCGACGAGGCGGGCTTCCTGCGTGCCGCGGCGCCACGTCCCTTCGTCTTTCCAGCCGACCACGGCGCGCACACCGGCTTCCGCACCGAATGGTGGTACGTCACCGGCAATCTCTTCGCCGCCGACGGCCGCGCCTTCGGTGTGCAGCTCACCTTCTTTCGCAACGCCCTCGTCGCCGGCGGCGCTCGCGGCCCGTCGCGTTGGCGCAGCCATCACGTCTGGATGGCGCACTTCGCCCTTTCCGACGAACGCCGCGGCACGTTCCGCTTCGCCGAGCGTTTCGCGCGCGAAGCGGTCGGCCTCGCCGGAGTGACTGCGGCGCCGTTCCGGGTCGCGCTCGAAGACTGGTCGATCTCCTCTACCTCACAAGCCGGCAGCGAGTTCTCGCCGCTCCGTCTGGCCGCCCGGGACGCCGACTTCGCCGTCGATCTGACGCTCGAGACCGACAAGCCGCCCGTCCTCCAGGGAGAGAGCGGCCTGTCGCAGAAGGGTCCGGAGCCCGGCAACGCCTCCTACTACTATTCGCTGACCCGGCTCGCGACCCGCGGCACAGTCACTGTCGCGGGTGAGACCGTTCCGGTCACCGGCGAGGCCTGGCTCGACCGCGAGTGGTCGACGAGCGCGCTCGGTGCCGAGCTCGCCGGCTGGGATTGGTTCGCTTTGCAGCTAGATGACCGCCGCGAGCTGATGTTCTATCGCCTGCGCCGCAAGGACGGCGCGAGCGAACCGTGGAGCCGCGGCAGCCTGGTCGCCGCCGATGGCAGCTCGCGCACTCTGCAGCCGGCCGAAATCCGTCTGACCCCTCTCTCGACCTGGACGGCTCCTGCGGGCGCGACCTATCCCGGGAAGTGGCGGATCGAGGTGCCCGGCGAGGCGCTCGACCTCGAGCTCGCGCCCCGGGTCGCCAACCAGGAGCTCGCCGTCACCGTGCGCTACTGGGAAGGCGCCGTGAAAGTAGCCGGCAGCAGCCGGGGGCGGCCGATCGGTGGCCACGGTTTCGTCGAAATGACCGGCTACGCCGCCCCTGGCGCGCGCTGAGGCTAGACTTCGCCCATCCATGTCGCTCGTCGGTCAGCAGATCGGCAGCATTCGCATCGACCGCCCGCTTGGCGAAGGCGGCATGGGCGAGGTCTACCTCGGCTTCGACGAGAAGCTGGAACGCCGGGTCGCCGTCAAGACATTGCGCACCAGTCAGCGTCTCGATGCCGACGCCAAGGCGCGGCTGGTGCGCGAAGCGCGCCTGCTGTCGAAGCTCGGACATCCGGCGATCTGCCAGATCTACGACCTGATCGAGGGCGAAGGGGCCGACTACCTGGTCCTCGAGTACGTCGAAGGACGGACGTTGCGCCAGCTGATGCGCGAGCGCCCGTCGTTCGAGCGCCTGCTGGAGATCTGCCGGCAGATCGCCGACGGACTCGCCGCGGCCCATCGCGAGAAGATCATCCACCGCGACCTCAAGACCGAGAACGTGATGGTGGCCGCCGGAGACCGCGTGCGAATTCTCGACTTCGGCGTCGCCCGCGCCGCGGAGTCGGAGCTCGTGCGCACCGCTCCGGCGCCGCCTTCGCCCGCGAACGCTGCGGCCGCGCTCGTCGAGGCCGCCCGCGACCAGCCGGACGACTCGACCCTGGAGCTCTCCGGGTTCCACACGCGCTTCGGGACCATCGTCGGTACGCCGCACTACATGAGCCCCGAGCAGGCGCGCGGCCGCTCGGTGACCACGGCGAGCGACCTCTTCTCCTTCGGCATCCTCCTGCAGGAGCTCTTCACCGGCCGCTCCGCCTACGCCGACCTGCCGCTGCCCGAGCTGCTGCAAGCAGTGCAGCGCGGCGAGACCGAGGTCGCGTCCGGCATCGACGACGACCTCGCGCGGCTCATCGAGGAGCTGAAGAGCTTCGAGCCGCGCGCCCGCCCGACCGCGGAGGCGGTGGCACTGCGTCTCTCGGAGCTGGCCGAGAAACCCGCGCGCCGCAAGCGCCGGCGGCGCTGGGTCGCCGCCGCGATCGCCGCCCTCGCCAGCCTGCTGGTCGGTCTGGTCGTGGTCTCCGTCCTCGCCGTCGAGGCACGCCGGGCGCGCCGCGAGTCCGAGCGCCGCCAGGGGCAGGCCGAGGATCTGATCGGCTTCATGCTCGAAGACCTGCGGCCCAAGCTCGAGAAGGTCGGGCGCCTGGATCTGCTCGACGCCGTCGGTGATCGCGCCCTGGCGCACTTCGAGGCGGTGCCGGAGAGCGACCTCTCGCCACTCGAGTTGGCGCGCCGGGTCGAAGCCCTGCGCCAGGTCGCGGAGGTGCGCTTCGCGCAAGGGGCGCTGGAGCCGGCGCGGCAGATCGCCGATCGTGCCCGCACGCTGGCCGAGATTCTCGTGCGCGAGCATCCGACGGCCGAGCACGAGCGCGCCCTGGCGCTCGCCAACACCATGCTGGGCGGGATCTGGAACGACCTCGACGCCCCCGACTCCGCCTATGGCTCCTTCGTTCGGGCGCTCGAAGCGGCACGGCGGGCCGTCGCCGCCGCTCCCGGCGATCCGGCCTACGAGCGCCTGCTCGCAGCGGCGCTGAGCGACACCGGCGTCGGCCTCAAGGCGCTCGGGCGCACGGACGAAGCGATCGCACGCTTCGCCGAGAGTGAGGAGCATCTGCGTGGCCTTCTCGCAGCCCATCTCGTTGCCGGCGACCTCCGCGCCGAACTTGCGACGGTCTCGGAGCTCGCCACGACACTCGCCTGGCGGAGCTCCGCGCTCGAGGAGTCCGGGCGACTCGCCGAGGGCACCGCGGCGCGGCGCGAGAATCTCGTGCTGCTCGAACGACTGGCGCGGGAGAACGCCGACCCCGTGGCGCGCAACGACCTCGCCACCGGGCGCGACTTTCTGGCTCGCCTGTTGCTGTCGCAGGGCTATCCGGAGGAGGCGGCGGCAGAGCAGCGCCAGGCGCTCGCCGCCTTCACCGAGCTCGCCCGGCTCGACCCGGACAACAGCGATTGGACACGCAGCGCCGCGGTCAGCCACCTCAACCTGGGGTGGATCCTGGCCGAGCTCGAAGAGCTTCCGGAGGCTCAAGACGAGCTCGAGCGCGGCAGCGCCGGGCTCGAGGAGCTCCGCCGGCTCGATCCCGGGCACCGTCTGTGGATTCGCATGCTGGCGGTGAACCACTATCGATTGAGCGTCGTCGCGCTCGCGCGCGGCGACCGCAGTCGGGCGCAGAAGGAGATCGCCGAGTCGCTCGCCATGCTCGAGCCGCTGGCGCGCGAACGGCCAGACGACGCCGCGATCGCCGTGCGTCTGGGCGAAAGCCTGACCGGCGCGGCTCATCTTGCCGCGGACGCCGGACGCGCCGGCGAGGCCCAGGCCCTGCGCCGGCGCGCCGAGGCGCTGCTCGCCGGCCACGCCGCACCGGCCGACAATCCGACGTTCCAGGCTGCCTACGCGCAGCTGCTATTGGCCGACGGTCGCGCCGCCGAGGCGCGGCCGATCGTCGAGCGATTGCGAGCGATCGGATTCCGTCCCCGCCGCTTGGAGCTCGCCTGCCGCCAAGGCGGTATCTGAGCGGCGCGCGTAGCACCGCAGACCGTTCAGGGAAGCTCGCAGTAGCCCTCCGACAAGCCGAAGACCGGCACCGTCGCGCTGCCGCCATTCGAGACGATCTGCACTGACGCCGCATCGTCCGGCAGGCCGTACTCTCCGTCGCAGGTTGGGCGATAGGTGAGAAGCACCCGGCTCGACCCCCCCGAGGCGAGCGTGAAAGGCGGCGCGCCGTTCTCGCCGGTGAGCAGGAAGCGGCCGGCGCCCACTCCCGAGAGCGACCAGCTGGTCACCGTGAGCGGCGAGGCTCCGACGTTCTCGAGCAGCAGCCAGCGACTCGGTTCGTGCCAGGCATCTCCGACCTCCCGCTTCAGCCAGAGAGTCTCCGGTAGCCAGTGCAACTGCGGCCCGGAGACCCCCTCGACGCTCACCGTCGCGACGGCGGTCAGGGGCGAAGACGGCTGCGTCGGATCGATCGCCTTGGCCGCGATCCGCGCCGACCGCTGCCCTGGGGCAAGCGGTCTCGCCGTCACGGCGAGCGTCACCCGGGCTCCGGGAACCAGCACGAAAGGTGGCTCGAGAAGCGCTTCCGCGACCAAGGCAAACGGCCGGCTCTCCCCGCCCGGTGCGAGGTCGAAGCGCGCCGCGCGATCCTCGCGCAACAGCTGCCCGCCGACCAGCCTGGCCTGTTCGCCGTAGAGCTCGATCGGCTCGGTCGCCGTTCCGCGTCGCGGATCCCCGAAGCTCACGACGACCGAATCGCCCTGTTCGTCGAGCCGCAGAACGTCCTGCTCGCCGGCATCGCGACTCCACGCCAGCGACGAGCCGCCCGAAGCCGGCAGCCCGACGACCGGCAACGGCACCGCCACCGGCTCGCCGGCGACGAGGAACGAGAAGTCCTGTGGATGGTGGGAGCCGGAGTCGAAACCGATCGACTGCACTTCGAGCGGGCGGCCGCCGATGTTCTCGAGAGTCAGCTGGGCCTGCGCTCCTTCGCCCAACTGAATCCGGCCGAAGGGGTGATGCGCCGTGGACTTCAGCCCCGCCATGCGCGAGCGGGCGACGAGCTGGAAGCGGATGTAGAGCTCGCGGCCTGCGGCGAGCCCCGGCAGGCTCGCCTCCCAGCGGATCGGGCGGGTGACCGCGAGGTCGAGGTCGAGATCGGCAAGGAGGTAGGTCGGCGTCAGGGCGCGCATCCCCAAGCCGTCGAAGGCGCAATCGGAGCTCCCGCTCGAGGGATCGATGGCGAAGGTGAAGACTCCGCCGCGCTGGCGACCGGTGCAGGCGACAATGTCTTCGCCGCCGCCGGAGCGCGGGATCGTCAGCACGAGGCGATCGGAGCTCGGGCGCTCGACGCGCTCGTCGGCTCCGGTCGCCGCGCTGCGCGAGAAGATCTCGACCTGCTCGACGCGCACCGTCGGGGTGAAGTTCTCTCCCCACCTTACCGGCCCTTCGCCACTCTCGGGCTCGACCTTCGTGCTCCAGGAGTAGCGGCCCGACGGGAGCGCGGCAAGCGGACGAACGATCTTTCGCCGGCCCGGCACCGTGAGGATGTCGGGGCGCAACCAGCGCTCGGGGCGGCTGCTGCCGAACGGCGCGTCGTCGTGCAGCGACAGCCGATAGGTCGTGTCGGCCGTCGGCACGACGCCGACCGCGGGCAGGGCACATCCGGCAAAGCGGTCGCCGCGCAAGGCCGGCCCGCCGGAGGCCAGACTTTCGTCCAGCCGCACCGGAACGATCGTGGGCTCGCCGGCGGGGCATCGCCCGTCGGCGTCCTGGGTGACCGCAGGAAAGGCGTCGACAGCGACATCGTAGAAGCCCACCGGCACGCCGCAGTAGATCGGGATGTTGCGGTTGCTCGGCCAGTCGGTGGGATTGAGGGTCAGGGCACCGAAGAAGCCGCTGCCGTCGTTGCGGCCCCAGCCACACCAGTTCGACCCTTGGGAGCGGATCGGTCGCGACGGGTCTTCGAACAGGAGGCGCGACTGCGGATTCGAGAAGCTGCACAGCCCGAGCTCCTCGCGGCCCTCGACGAAGAGCTCTCCGAACGGCGCATAGCCGCGGTCGATATTGGCCGCCACCTCCCACGCGATCCGCAGCTCATCGGCGGCGACGCGCGCGCCCGCTGCGTCGCGCTCCTCGCCGACGAACAGGCAGGACGTCTGCACCAGATTGCCGAGGCCTTCGGGGCGCGAGGCGGCGAGCGGAAACAGGGTGCTCACCAGACCACCGTCGCTGCCGTCGCGAAAAAAGCCACGCTCGAGATCCGCCGTCAGGTCCTCCGGATGCAGGGGCTCGAGGTCGGCTCGGAGGCGCTCGTTGAAGCGCGCCGACGTCCAGTGAATCTCTGCGCTCTTCAGCTCCTGCTTGATACACGCCGCCGTGAGCAGAAGCGGCAGCGAGAGAAAGACCCGCAGGTGGAAGGTGGCTCGTCGCATACTCGACCTCGATCCGGAAACGCCGGTTGTGTCATCCTGCGCGCCGTGCGCAGGTGGCAGCTGTGGATGGTGATGGCGTTGGCCGCGACGATCGCGACCTTCGCCGTGCCGCGAGCCCTCCCGCGTCTCGCCTACCTGCGTCCGGCGGTGGCGGCAGGGGAGCTCCACCGTCTGCTCACGGCGCACCTGGTTCACGCCGGGGCGCGCCATCTGGCGCTCGATCTCGCCGCGCTGGCACTCGCCCTTGCGCTCGTCGGAGGCGAGCTCGGCTCCCGCCGCTGGACGACCCTGCTGTTCGGAAGCGCCGTGGGCTCGAGCCTCGCGGTGTACTGGTTTTCGCCGGCGACGGCGGGCTTCGCCGGACTCTCCGCGTTGGTTCACGCTCTCCTCGGCGGCGGGGCTGCGGCGCTGCTTCGCCGCCGCGCGGCCGGAGGCGTCTGGCTCGCGGCGGGGCTCGGCGCGAAGCTCGCGCTCGAACGATTCGGCGGCCGGTTCGATCTGCCGTTCGCCGGCGGGGTGGAGGTCGCCATCGACGCGCACCTCTATGCCTCGCTCGTCGGCGCCGCGTGCGGCGGGTGGATCGCGCGCCGCGCGCCCAGCCAGGCGACCGCGAGCGCGGCGACGGCCAGCGCGCCGAGCTCCGCCGGAGCGAATCCGGCGAGCAGCAGGCCGAGCAGCGCCAACACGCCGGCGAGTCCGGCGTCGGAGCTGTAGAGCAGCAGGGCCTGACGGCGCAGCGGATCGATCGCCGCGCCCGGACTGGGCGTGGGGTTGGCGAGCTGCACTCGATAGCGCACGATCGCCCCGACCGGGCCACCCGAGCCATCCGGCGAATAGGCTGCGCAGCGCACTCCGGTCTCACCGGCGCTCCAGGCAAGCGGCACCACGTCGTCGGGAATCGGACCGAGCCCGATGCGCAGTTCGACCGTCGCCGCGCCGGCTCCGTCGCCTTCGCGCAGCGCGCACAGGTCGACGGAGTCACCGCCGCTCGCGAGGTAGAGGCGGTCGGCCATCGCCAGCGTCGTCTCCCCTGCGCCGCCTTCGATTTCGACCAGGAGGTTGTCGATGCCGTGTGCCGCGAAAGCGGCGAACGACCCGCTGCTCGCCGTGCGCCGGGAGTACCCGAACGAGATCGCTGCTCCGCTGGCCGAAAAGTCAGGGTGGAGACCGCTCGGGCCGGTGAAGCTCTCGACGGTCAGGCCGGCGCGTTCGATCGCCGTCCACGTCGATGAACTGAAGCTGTCGGCGGCGGCGCGATAGACGACTCCCGCCTGGAAGAGCACGAACGACTCGCCCACCTCCGAGACACCGTCGGCCGAAATCAGCGCCCGCTCCCACGAGGCGTTGATGGACGCGATCGCTCCCGAGCTCGCCGGGTCGTAGCTTGCGGAGAGGAAGCGATGCACCACCTCGACGACTTCCGGCCCGCCGCTGCTGGCGGCCACGCTGTGGCCCATCCTGCGCGCCGGCGGCGGATTTCCGTCGAGCGTCGACATCGCCGCGGACTGGCCGCCGTTGCCGACCTCTGCGGCCGCGACCTCCCAGTCTGCGTCGGCGAACGTCGAGTCGCTGAACGTGACCGTGCCGGCGCCGGCCGGTGCACCCGTGAGCGCCAGCGCTGCGAGAAGCAGGGCCCGGCGCACGCTGCGAAGGCGGCTCCAGGCCAGCCCGCAGAGGGTCAGCGCGAGCAGCCCGAGTCGGCCGCCGTAAAGCGTCGGAATCTCCGCCACCGGCGGGCCGAGCTCCGCGACGACGCCACCGATCTGGGTAACTCCCGAGGGGGCCGGCAGCTCACCGAGCCGGGTACCGCTCTCCGGGTCGAGTATCGACACCGTCTCGGCGCCGGGGTGCGACGCGACCAGCCGGTCCGGAGCCGACCAGCCGAGATCGAAGGCGGCCCCGGCGGCGAGCGTCCAGGTCGCGAGCGGCTGAGCGCTCGCCGCATCGAAGACGGCGACGGTCGGCGTGTTCCAGGCGGCGACGTAGATCCGGCCGCTCCCCGCGGTCACCGCGCGCGGCGCGCTGCCAGCCGGCAGGGTGACGACGACTGCGGCGGTCGCGAGATCGACGACCGACACCGTGTCGTCGCCGAGGTTGGCGATCCAAGCCCGCCCGGCGGCGATGGCGACGCCCGCCGGAAAGGCTCCGACGGCGACTGGCTGCGCGATGGCTGAGGCCAGGTCGACGACCCAAACCCGGTCATCGGCGAAGGCGGTGACCACCGCATGCTGCGCGTCACAGGCGATGGCGAGTGGCTGCGTGCCCACCGGAACGGTCGCGCGCCGAGCGCCGGTCGCGGCGTCGAAAAGCTCCAGCAGCCCGTCGCCGGCCGCGACGGTGGCGAGCACGGCCCCCTCGGAGCAGAAGGCGACTCCGGCCGGTCCGCCGGCGGTCGCCCACTGCGTGACCGCCCCGTTGCTGTGGACGAACACTCGATCCCCGGCGGCATCCGTGACCGCGAACCTGCCGGAGGGCGTGTCCCCGGCGACCCCGGCAGGAAGCGATCCCGCCGGGATCTCCCGCGGAGTCTCCACCCCGGCGAGATCGAGCGCGACCAGCACTCCCCTCGACGGGTTTGCGACCAGAAGATAGGGGGCGGCGCCAGCAGCGGTGGATGAAGCGAGCGCGATGACGACGACAGCTGCGAGCAGACGAGCGACGGCGGGCATGAGTCCTCCTGGTATCGACGTTCGTTCGCAAGACGCAATCGCCGTCGATTCCGTTGCGGGGAGCCGCGCCTCAGGGCACGCTCACCTGCCAACGCTGCAGATCTCCGCAGTCGAAGCCGTCGCTGAAGATCTCCGGCGAAGCGCCGGCGCAACCCTCCCAGGAGCAGGGGCTCTGCTCGATGTACTGCATCAGGGCGCTGTACTTGGGCGACTCGCCGTGCGGCTGATCCTGAAACTCGAGCGCCCCGCCGCGCCCCGGACGCCACTGCGAGACGTTCTTGAAATGGGTGAAGAGGGTGCCGCCGGAGGCCGGCCAGGCGGCGAGGTACTGGGCGTAGAGCGCGCCCATCCGCGGATCGCGGTTGGCAGCATCGAAGAGAGCGTTCATCGCCGCATCGGAGGCGTTGGGACCGACGCCCTCGAGATGTTGACCCCCTTCGTAGCTCACCAGGCGAACGCCGGGGAAATTCGCGGCGAGAAAATCGGCGTCGAGCTCCATGCCGGATAAGGCCCGTGGAACACCGCGTGTCGTGCTGCTCGCGAGATCCGCGAAGAGCTCGTCGAGCGTCCAGCCGGCGACCGCCGCATCGAGGCCGTAGGCGTAGCCGAAGTAGGGCGCCACAGCGAGCACGTCGGCCTCTTCTGCCGCACCGTTCCAGCCGAGCAGCGCCGCGTGATGCCCCGTGTTGCCGGACTGCGACGCCATGACCCGTACCAGCGACGCGCCCGGCCCCAGGCGGGAAGCGGCGATGTTCCACAGCTCGACCGAGCGTTCGCTGAAATATCGCCGCGATGCCGCGAGGCAGCTCGCGTTCGGCGTAGGCCAGGGGAAGCCCTCGCAGTAGACGCCGTTGCCCGGGTTCGCATCCGCGTCGCAACCGGCACTGAGATCGGCGAAGCGTTCGCATCCGCGCTCCGCCGTCCACAGCGTCCCCATCGAGAAAGGGAAGGAGGCGTTCCAGACTTCGTTGCCGTACTCGAGCCAGACCTTGCGGCCCGGTTCGAGCCTCGCCCGCACGCGGCAGACGAAACCGGAGGCGAAGTCGTCACTCGCGCGCGCCGGCAGCGAGATCCAGGCGTCGGTATCGAGCTGGTTGGCGAGCTCCGCGAGCACCTCCGCCGGCACCTTTCCCCAATAGCGCGCGGCGTCGGGCGTGGGCCATTCGGCGAGCTCCTGCACCGTCGAACCGTCGACGTCCATCCAGTTGTTGAAGCGCACCAACCGGTAGTTGCGCAGATTGGCGAGAAAGACGGGATGGAAGATCTGCCCGGTGTACGTCTGCTCGAACGGCAAACAGGCGGCCGGCGCGCAGTCGCCATCGACCCGGCAGCCGGAGAAGGGATCGCCGGCGCAAGATCCGCCGGGCATCAGCACGCGGATGTCGCGCAGCGGAAGGACGGCGTCGGTCGCGACCAGGCGCAGCACGAAGTTGCCCATCGCAGCGTCCACGTCGACGACATCGCGCCCCGGCGTCGAGGCGCCCACGTCGCGTACGGCGGCACCGGCGTATTCGAGCGTCCCTGAACCGGAATAGAGCACGATGTAACGGCCGGATGGGTAGCGGCCGAGCGCATCGCCGAAGACCAGCGTGTTGGCGACCTGTCCGCCGTTCGGGCGCGTCGTATCGAGCGAGCGGACCCAACCCTGCTCGTCGAGGTCGAGCGGGCCGGCGCAGTCCCAGCAGCCGAAGCGCTCGCCGGCGAGCCACGGGCGAGAGTGCTTGAAAGCATCGACGAACGGCCACTCGCCGGTCCATTCGCGCAGCAGCGACAGGTTGGTGCCCAGCGGCGACGCCGGACCCTGCGCTGCCGCCGGCATCTGCGTGGCGAGGAGCATCAGGCAGCAGACTGCGAGGCGAGCGGAAATCTCTTTCATGAGCGACAACCTCCCGCTCATGAGACGCGAAACGCGCTAGGGCCGTTGCAGCGACCGGGGACGGCCGGCAGCGCGACTCAGCGCCAGTCGCCTTCGAGAACGAATCCGGCCCAGTAGTGCGGCGCAGCGAATCGCGGTTGCGCAGCGAGCTCGCGCTGCGCCGCGCGCAGCGCCGCCGCCGGGGAGCGCCCATCGGCGAACAGGCGGCGGTAGAAACTCTCGACGAGTATCGTCGCCGCCTCGTCACGCACCGGCCAGAGGGTTCCGATGACGCGGGCCGCACCGGCGTCGATGAAGCCGCGCACCAGGCTCTGCGGCCCCTCGCCCGAAAGCGTCCGGCCGTCGCGCGTCGAACAGGCCGAGAGCACCACGAGGTCGGCGTCGATGCGCAGACGCCTGAGATCGTCGAGGCGGAGGAGACCCTCGATCGGGTTGCCCGATCGGTCGACTCCCGAAAGCGCCAGCCCGGCCCGCTCCGGGTGGTCCCGGTCGGCCACCGCGTGGGTGGCGAAGTGCAGGTAGCGCGCGCGTCCCAGGGCTCCCTGGAGCGCCCACTCCCGCGTCGCCGCGAAACCCGCGACGAGCTCGACCTGGCGCTCGGCGGCGAGCGCAAGGATGCGCGCGGCCTCGGCGGCGGTCCCGGGAAGGCGGGCGAGCGGACGCTCGCCCGAAGCGCTGGCGTCGACGTCGGCGCGCGAGCTCGGCGCCCTCCCCAGGCGAGGATCGGCAGGCGAGAAGACCGGATCCGCGACCAGCAGCAGGTCGCGCTCGAAGGCCGCCGGAGCGCGCCGGCGCGCACGTTGGGCGACGAGCGCCGAGGCTGAAGGGACGAGGACGACCTCGTGGCCCTCCACCATCGGCAGCGGTTGTTCCGACGGGGCGATCAGGGCCGAGAACGGCAGGCGCGCGAGCTCTCCATCGGCGAGCACGAGAACTCGCGGATACCGCGCGAACTCGGCAACCGGACCGAGCAGAGCCTCGCCGAGCTGGCGCCCGGCGGCCGCAGTGGCCGCTCCGGCCAGGCGCTCGTAGCTCCGCGCGAAGGTCTCGGCGGCGGCGCTCGCGGCCGCCTCGAGCTCCTGGCGGGAGGCGGCGAGGGTCACGGCGCGGAAGCGGTCGCGCGCGAGCACGAAGAGCACTGCGCGGTCGGCGGTGAAGAAGTACGACAACATCAGATCTTCGTCCGAGAGCAATTTCTGCTGCACCTCGCCGGCGTCGACGAGCGCCGCATCGCCACGTTCGGCGCCCGCCGCATCCGGCCCGGCGACCAGGTCGAGGAGCGCTCGCATCCGCGCCCGTTCGGCCGCACGGAAGGCCGCGCGGTCGAAGCCGGCGCCAGGCTCGAAGCGGTCGCGTTCGAGAAGCAGATCGACCAGCTCGCGATAGGGCGTGTGCGCGCGGGCGAGAAAGGCGGCGCGCAGTCCCGGGCTGATGACGCTTCGGCGCACCACCTCGAGCAGGTCCAGCGCCTCTTCGAGCCTCTGCTGGGCGCGGGCCAGCCGGTGATCCTCGCGATCGAGCCGCGCCAGGGCGACGAGCACGTAGGCACGGCCTTCGCCGTCGCCGTGCCGGCGCCAGAGTTCGAGCGACGACTCGAGCTGCACCCTGCCTTCGGCGAGGTGCCCCAGCAGGCGCTCCGCCTCGCCGAGCCTGGCGCGGCAACGCGCCTCGTGCGCGAGTTGCCCGCTCGCCTCCGCCAGCCCGACCGCCAGCTCGAGCTCTGTCCGCCCCTCGGCTGTCCGGCCGAGCTGAAGCAGGATGTCGCCGGCACCGTAGGCAGCGAGGGAGCGGTCGCGGCGCCGGTCGTCGCCGCCGGCTGCGAGCTCCCGCGCCAGGCTCTCGTAAAGCGCAAGCGCCTCGCTCAGGCGTCCTCGCGAAGCGGCAATGAGCGCCAGCCGCAGCCGGACGGAGATCGCGAGCTCGGGGTCGCCGCAGGCGAGCGCCTCGCGCTGGGCGACCTGCTCGGCGACCTCGGCCTTCTCCGCATCGCCGTGCGCCCACAGGACATGCCCCTGCCCACTGGCCGCCCAGCCAGCGGTACAAGGGTCCGCTGCCGCGCGCGCCAACTCGAGCACGTGGCCGTAACCGGCCAGCGCGGCCTCGTGCTCGCCGAGTCCGCCGGCGAGATCGGCGAGTGCGAGCTCCGCCCGGGCGATCTCCCGCGCGTCGCCGACCGAGCGCCAGAGCTCGAGCGCACGCTCGAGGTCGGCGCGCGCCGCCAACCAACTGGCGCGTCCGCTCACCGCCATCGCCGCGCGCGCGCGGTCGGACGCGGCGCGGGCCTCGCGGCGCGGATCTTCTGCGCTCTGCAACGGCGACGGCGCCGCGAGCGCCGAGGCGAGCAGGAACAGGCTCGCGGCGCGGCGCAGGCTTCGCCCCATGTCAGTCGGGCTGCGCAAGTTGGATCCGATAGGTGATGGCCTCTTCCGCGCCACCGCCCTGCGCCGGGCGCACGACGACCTCATAGTCTCCTGCCGCCAGACCCTCTCCGCCGAGCAGGATGGAGAGGGTTCCGAACGGCCCGGCGACGAGACCCTCGAGCCGCGCGGCCGTCGCCTCTCCACGACGGAACTCCGCGATGTAGAGCCCACCGGTCGCCGGACGGTCGAGATGCAGCACCAGGACGAGCGGCGCTCCGCCCCGCGCCGGAAGATCGAGCCGTAACCGGTCCGGCGGGGCCGAGGCGCGCAACGCGCCCTCGGCGAGGAGATCGACGATCGGCGGATTGGCGGCGAGGGCCACGGCCCCTCTGCCGCCGTTGGGGTTGGAAGCGCTTCCGACGACCCAACCGAGGACGGCGGCCAGGACGGCGGCAGCAGCAGCCCAGCCCGCGGCGCCTCGGCGGCGACCGCTAACGGTCGGGGCGACCTCCTCGAGGCGCTCCTCCGCGGCTAAAGCCCAGGGACCGAGCGCCCGCAGCGCCTGCAGGGCCGCGGCGCAGGCGGAGCACTCCACCACATGGTCGACGAGGCGTTCGCGCTCGGCCAACGCCAGGGCGCCGTTGGCGAGCGCCGTGAGAACCTCGTCGGAGGGGCAACCGGCGGGATCGGAAGGCGGATGCATCGCCGGATCGGACCAGATCTCTTCGAGGCTCTTCATCTCTCCCCCTCTTCCGCTGCGGCCAGCCGCGAGCGCAGCTCCGCGAGCCCGCGATAGACGAGGCTTCTGGCCTTTGCCTCGCTCCAGCCGAGCAGCGGAGCGATCTCGCCCGGCGTGAAGCCCTGCAAGTGCATCCCCACCGCCCGTCTTCGATCCGGCTCCAGACCCTCGAGCTCGCGCCGCGCGCGATGCAACTGCTGTCGCTGTGCAGCGAGCCGGTCGGGAGCCATCGCCGCCGCCCGTTCCGCAGGACCCTCTGTCTCCGCGAGCATCTCGGCCGGCACCTCACTGCGCCTCGAGGCGCGCTGGGTGGTGGCGCGTCGCACCGCATCGAGCGTCGCGCTCGCCGCCACCTTGTACAGGTAGGACGCAGGATGGCGGATTTCTGTTGCTTCCCGCAGCGCCCGCCAGATCCGGAGACCGGCCTCCTGCTCCACGTCGTCGATGGCGATTCCCAGGTCGGCAGGGCAGGCGCGGGAGATCGCCGCCCTGAGCAGGGGACGGTAGCGCTCGAGGAGCTCCTCGAGCTGACGTTCGATCTCTTCTTCGCGGCGGGTCGGCACGTTCGAACCGAAGTCCGAACTCAGGGTCGCATTCCGAAGGGACCCGGCCCTCGAGTCGAGCCTCGCGGGCGAGGCCGCGAGCGGCGCCGGCCGGCCGACTTCACCGGCCTCAGCGGAGGCTGCGACGGCGGCGCAGCAGGAACAGCGCGCTGGCGAAGAGCAGGCCGCCGAGCAGCAGCGCCCCGGCGGGCTCGAGAGCCGGAATCTCGGCGAGGCCGCAGGTGACGTCGACCGGATCGACGAAATCGAGAATCGCGCCGGAGTCCATCAGGTAGATCCCTACCCCCGGGGTCGTCTGCGAGACCGGTTGCTCGATGCGCAGAGTGGCCGAAAGCGTGTGCACTTCGCCATCGGCAGGCGCGCTGAGCGTTTGCGTCTGGAGCAAAGCGGCGTCGTCGTAGATCTGCAACTCGAAGCTGTCACTGCCCGGGCCGATCTCGGTCTGGACCTGAACGCTGTAGGCGACGGCGCAGTTGCCAGGCGAGCTGGCCGCCAGATTGCCCACCGAGATCCGCCCGCCGGCCGGTCCGCCAGGCCCATTCCGAGGGCCGGTCTCCCCGGCACTGACCGCGAATGCAGGGACAGCGCTCAGCCAGGCCCCCAGCAGCAGCCCGGCGCCGGTCTTTACAAAGCTCCGCAACTCGTTCTGTTGCCGACACATAAAATTAGTGTAGCGGAGAACGCCTGGAGCGCAAAATCGGCCGGCAGCGGCCGATCGCCGCACGACTCAGCCGAGCAGTTCCTCGACTGCCTGGCGCTCCTCGCGCAGCTCGCGGTCGGAGGCGTCCATCCGGCCGCGGCTCCACTCGTCGATCGCCAGACCCTGAACGATCTCGTAGTCGCCGCCCTTGCAGACGCAAGGATAGGAGTAGACGACGCCCTCCGGGATGCCATAGCTGCCGTCCGAGGGGACCGCCATCGAAACCCAGTCGCCAGCGGCGCTGCCGCGCACCCAGTCGCGCACATGGTCGAGCGCCGCGGAGGCCGCCGAGGCCGCCGACGAGGCACCGCGCGCCTTGATGATCGCCGCGCCACGCTGCTGCACGGTGGGGATGAAGCTGTCGCGATACCAGCTCTCTTCCACCATCCCCAGCGCCGGCTTCCCGCCGACGGTGCAGTTGGCGAGATCGGGATACTGGGTCGACGAGTGGTTGCCCCAGATCGTCATCTTGCGGATGTCGTTGACGTGCGCGCCGCACTTCTCCGCGAGCTGCGACAGGGCGCGGTTGTGGTCGAGGCGCGTCATGGCGTGGAACTGGCGGCGGTCGAGACCGGGGGCGTTCGAAGCCGCGATGAGGCAGTTGGTGTTGGCCGGATTGCCGACCACCAGCACGCGCACGTCGCGCGAGGCGCGTGCTGCGATGGCCTTGCCTTGCGGCCCGAAGATCGCGCCGTTGGCGGAGAGCAGGTCCTTCCGCTCCATGCCCGGCCCGCGCGGACGCGCGCCGACCAGGAAGGCGACGTCGACGTCACTGAATCCCTCCTGAATGTCCGCCGTCGCGACGATGCCGTCGAGCAGCGGGAAAGCGCAGTCGCGCAGCTCCATCGCCACCCCTTCGAGCGCCGGCAGCGCCGGCGGGATCTCGATGAGGTGCAGGACGACCGGCTGGTCCGGGCCGAACAGGTCGCCGGCGGCGATACGAAAGAGGAGGGCGTATCCGATGTTCCCGGCGGCGCCGGTGACGGCAACGTGTTGGGCTTTTTTCATGGCCGGCCGATTCTACGGGAAAGGGCTCGTCCCGCACCCGCTTTTCGGGCGGGGCGCCGCGCGCGCCGGGGTTCCGCCGCCCTCCCGCGAAACCGCCGGCCGGCGAACACGTAGACCTGCCTGAGGTGACCGTCATGACCCACGCGACCCGGCAGCTCTCCTGGATCGATTTCTTCACCGTCGCGGTGCGACCGCGAACCTACGGCAATCTGCTCTATCTCTGGCTCGGCTTCCCGCTCGGTCTGGCCTACTTCGTCGGCCTGACGGTCGGAATCTCGACCGGCCTGCCGCTCACCATCCTCTGGATCGGCCTAGCCATTCTCCTCGTGACCTTCCTCGCCGCCTGGGGTGCCGCCGGTTTCGAGCGCCAGCTGGCGATCCACCTTCTCGGCGCGCACGTGCCGGAGCGGACCATCCACCCGAAGTCGCAACGGCTTGTCTCCCGCCTCGGCGCCTTGCTCTCCTCGCCGGCGCTGTGGAAGGGGATGGCCTTCCTGTTCTTCAAGTTCCCGGCGGCGCTCGCCACCTGGGTGATCTCGCTGGTCTCGCTGGTCGTGCCGTTCGCGTTCGCGATGGTGCCGTTCGCCTGGCTGTTCGGTGCGGACGAGTTCCATGTCGGCCTCGGATACTGGACTCCGACCAGCTTCCTCGGCACGCTGCCGATAGGCATCGCCGGCATCCTCGGCTTCCTGATCGCGCTGCACCTGCAGAACGGCATGGGCTGGCTGTGGGCGCGACTCGCCGAGTGGATGCTGGGGTCGACCGTTCCAGGTGTTCCGGGCGGGATCGCCGGCCCGACGCCCGCAGAGTACCCGACTGCGCCAGGAGGGGCGTCGGCCGTCTGAAGAGGCGCTGGATGCGGACGCCGACTGCGGTCATACTTCCCGGATTGTGGAAAGACCTGTCCGAAATCGCCCCGCTCGCGCCCTGCTGCTGACGATTCTCCTGCTGAGCCCGGCCGCACCGGCCGGCGCCGTGGAGCTGTCCGCCGACCCCTTCGCCAATGCCGGACCCTGGATGGTCCGCGCCTGGTTCGGCAGCGAGGACGCCGTGCGCGAAGTCGCCTCGTGGGGGGACCACTTCCAGACCGATCGCAAGTTCGGGTTCCTGCGCATCTTGGCCGATCCCGAGCGGCTCCTGCAGTTGCGCGCGCTCGGCTTCTTCGTCGAGGTCGACGCCACCTCGACCGCGCTCATCCGCCGGGCCGAGGAGGCCAACCGGCAGGCCGCCGAAGCGGCGGCGAGCGGCGAGGCGCCCGAAGCGGGGATTCCGAGCTTCCCCTGCTATCGCACGGTCGAGGAGACCTATGCCACCGCCGAGGCGATCGTCGCCGCGCATCCGACGCTCGCCTCGTGGGTCGATGTCGGCGACAGCTGGGAAAAGGTGACGGCGGGCGGAGCTCCGGGCTACGACATGATGGTCCTCAGGCTCACCAACTCGGCGGTCGCGGGACCGAAACCGATCCTCTTCGCCACCTCGGCGATCCACGCCCGGGAGTACACCACGGCGGAGCTGATGACGCGCTTCGCCGAGCAACTGGTGAACGGCTATGGCAGCGACGCCGACGCGACCTGGCTGCTCGATTTCCACGAGGTCCACCTCATGCTGCAGACCAACCCCGACGGCCGCAAGCACGCCGAAGGGGGCGATCTCTGGCGCAAGAACACCAACCAGGACTACTGCGGCGCCGCCTCCGCCAGCCGCGGCGCCGACCTCAACCGCAACTTCTCCTTCCAGTGGAACTGCTGCGGCGGGTCGAGCGGCAGCGCCTGCAGCGACACCTACCGCGGCCCGGTGGCGGGCTCGGAGCCCGAAGTCCAGGCAGTACAGAGCTACCTCCGCGCCGTCTTCCCTGACCAGCGCGGCCCGGGCTACCCCGGGGGCGGCGCGCCGGCCGACTCGACCGGGATCTACCTCGATGTCCACAGCTTCAGCGACCTGGTGCTCTGGCCGTGGGGCGGCACGAACACGCCCACCGACAACGGCACAGCCCTGACCACCCTCGGGCGGCGCTTCGCCTGGTTCACCGGCTACCTGCCCGAGCAGGCGATCGGCCTCTATCCGACCGACGGCACGACCGGCGACTTCGCCTATGGCGAACTCGGCGTTGCCTCCTTCGTTTTCGAGCTCGGCAACGACTTCTTCGAGGCCTGCTCGAGCTTCGAGAACTCCGTCCTGCCAGCGAACCTCGGTGCCCTGCTCTATGCGGCGAAGGTCGCACGCACGCCCTACCTCACGCCGGCCGGCCCCGGAGCGCGCGACCTCGGCCTGACGCCGGGCGCAGTCGTGCCGGGAGAACCGGCGACACTGCAGGCGACGATCGACGACACCCGCTTCTCCAACGACAACGGCAGCGAGCCGGTGCAGACGATCACGGCCGCGGAGGTCTACGTCGACCTGGCGCCGTGGCAGGCAGGTGCGGTCGCGCTGCCCCTCGCACCGCTCGATGGAGTCTGGAGCTCGTCGATCGAAACTGCGTACGCGGACCTGGACACGACGGCTCTCGGCATCGGCAGACACATCCTCTACCTTCGCGGACAGGACGCCGGTGGCGATTGGGGCCCGGTCTCGGCCATCTTCCTTTACGTACTCGATCCGGTCACCGCGCCGTTCGTTCAAGGGGTGGTGCGCGAGAGCGGAACGCTTGCGCCGCTCGCGGCGACGGTCTCGGTCGGCCCATTCAGCACCGCGACAGTCGCCGGCACGGGCGCCTACTCGCTCCAGATCCCGGCCGGCACCTACGACCTCCTTGCCAGCAGCGACGGGCATTCGCCGCGCACCGTTGCCGGCGTCGTAGCCGCCCCCCTTTCGACGGTGACACAGGATTTCGCCTTGCCCAAGGTCAGCCCGGTCCTGGTCGATGATGGCGAAGGGACGAATCCCGGCTGGAACGCGCAGAGTCCATGGGCTCTCACCACCGAAACGGCCTCGACTCCGACGCACTCCTGGAGCGACAGCCCGGGGGGCAACTACGGCAACAACGTCGACTCCTCACTGACCTCGGGCGTCGTCGATCTGAGCAACGGCGCGGAAACGAGGCTCCAGTTCTGGCATCGTTGCCGCACGGAAGCGGGCTGGGACTACTGTCAGGTCGAAGTCTCCGCCGACGGCGGCGCGACCTGGACGGGCGTAGCGATCTACGACGGAAATCAGGCCGATTGGGAGGCGGTCTCGATTCCGGTGCCGCAACTCGACGGCGCGGCGAAAGCTCGTGTCCGCTTTCGCCTGACTTCGGACACGAACACCGTCGCCGACGGCTGGCACGTCGACGACGTCTTACTCTCCGCGGTCTTTCCCCCGTCGACGATCCTGCTCAACGACGGCTTCGAAAGCGGGGGTCTGACCCACTGGTCGAGTTCGGTCCCGTAGTCGGCCCCGGCTCGAGGTCGCACCGAATCCTCAACGCGTCGCTGGTTCCACCGTGAGCCGTTCTCCCGTCGAGTAGGCGACGAACTCCGGGGCGTAGATCGACTGCACTTCGGCCGGGCCGCTGCGGAAGTCGCCGGCGAGGTTGGCGCGCAGGCGGTACTTGAAGGTGTACTCGCCGGCGGGCAGCTGCTCGAAGAAGAAGTTCGCGCCGCTGTCGCGCGTCTCCTCGTACCGCGCGATCCCCAGATCCCACTTCCACCCCGACTCCGGCCGGTCGGGCTCGAGCCCGGCCGGACGCGGATCGCGCAGGTGCACGTACTCCGCCGCCGCCTTGGCGGTGAGCGAGAGCTGCACCTCCACTTCGTCGCCCACCGCGAGTTTCGAGCGCGGACCGAGGGGTTCGAGCGTCACCTCGCTGCCGACCTTGACCCGCTTGAAGTACTTCCGCGAGACTCCGAAGAGATCGCTCCGCGACTCGGCCGGCAGCTCCTCGGTCGAGAAATGCCAGGTGGCGGAGGCGAACATGAGCCCCGGAGTCGTCTTCTCGACCACGACCGTGGCGTCTTCCGGACGCCGTACGGCGTCCAGCTTGCCGCCGGGCACGACGATCTGGTTCTTCTTGCCGGTGAAGCGGTCGGGCTCGAAGACGAAGGTCGTCTTCTGGTGCGCCACCTCGACACGCGCCTCTTCGCGCACGGCGAGCGTCTTCGTCGCCTTGAGATAGGAGGCCAGGGAGTAGAGCACCTCGGCGGTCGCCCGCGTCGACTTCCAGTGGCCGAGCTTCTTGTTGAGGAAGAGCCACTGCACGAGGCCGTCGCGGCGCGGGTCGTCGGGCGTCACCTCCATCAGCGTGCGCAACGCCCAGGCGTGGCTCTCGATGCGGTCGTTGTACCAGAGCCATGAGCGGTCCTCGGGCTGCCAGAACGTGCCCTCGTCGCGGCTCGTCTTCGCCGAGTCCATGACCGCCGCGAGCACCAGCACGGCGTCCTTGTGGCGCTTCATGCGCTCCAGCGTCGAGGCGAGTTGCAGCTTCAGCAACGGCTGGAGATCGCGCCAGTGATTGAAGGAGAAGTCGAGGATCGTCCGGCGATCCGCCGCGCTCAGGAAGTCGCCGGTCCAGGACGGATCGGGATAGGAGGCAGCGACGTAGTTGAGGTAGGTCAGCAGCTCCCAGCAACAGTCGTCGGCGAGCGCCTTCGGCAGCCACTCCTCCTTCGCTTCGCGGGCGAGGTACTGGAAGCCGCGCTGCACCATCTCGCGCGGCACGGGAACCTCGAACTCCGCGGCGCGCGCGAGGCCCCCCATCAGATACAGCGTCATATAGGGCGAGGCGGGCCCGCCTGCGAACCAGGGGAAGCCGCCGTTGGGGAGTTGCGCCTTCGCGAGCTTCGCCAGGGCGTCTTCGCGCTGCGCGAGAGCGACCGCGGGGTCGAGCACGTGCAGAAAGTCGCGGCCCGCCTCGTCTCCGCCCCTCGACTCGCGCAGCCAAGGGGTCTCTTCGAGCGCCATCCTACGGTTCGGATCCTCGGCATCGAAGCGTTCGAGCGGCGTCGCACGCTTGGCCATCTCCTCGGCCGCCCGCGCCACCGCCGGGTACTGCACGAAGAGGCTCGACAGCATGCCGCTCGAGACGAAGCGGTTGAGCGTCTGCTCGGTGCACTCATAGGGGTATTCGATGAGATAGGGAAGGGCGTCGAGCATCGAGTAGAAGAGCTGGCCGTCGACGGTGACGACCA
>JBPOHI010000183.1:0-34349 GCA_052035735.1 Acidobacteriota bacterium | reverse complement strand
GACCGCAACGAGTGGCGAATGGTGCCGCATCAGGTGAACGCCTACTACATGTCGACCGCGAACGAGATCGCCTTCCCGGCCGGCATTCTGCAGCCACCGTTTTTCCACAAGGATTTTCCGGCGGCGATGAACTACGGCGCGATCGGCACCGTGATGGGACACGAGCTCACCCACGGCTTCGACGACCAGGGAAGAAAGTCCGACGGCGACGGCGTGCTGCGCGAGTGGTGGGCGCCGGAAGTGGCAGCCAACTTCGAGAAGCAGGCTGCCTGCGTCGAGGCGCAGTACTCGGCGGTCGAGGTCGAGCCGGGGGTGCACGTCAACGGCAAGCTGACCCTGGGAGAGAACATCGGCGACATCGGCGGCGTGAAGGAGGCCTACGTCGCCTTCCAGGGCTGGAAGAGCCGCCACAAGATGCCGGCGCCGGGGGAAGCGAAGGAGCCGCTGATCCCCGGACTCTCCGACGACCAGCTCTTCTTCGTCGCCTTCTCGCAGGTCTGGTGCTCGCTCTCGACCCCGGAGTTCCTGCGCAACCAGGTGACGACCGACTCGCACTCCCCCGGCCAGGTCCGCGCCATCCTGCCGCTCCTCAATCTGCCGGAGTTCGCCCAGACCTTCTCCTGCCCCGCCGGCTCGAAGATGAACCCCAAGGAGCGCTGCACCGTCTGGTGACTTCGGCCGCCCGGGCGGGCCTTCACCCTTGCTAGACTCCGCCGTCCATGAACCCCGAGCAGTGGGAGCAGCTGTCGGAGATCTTCGGGGAGCTCGTGGAGGCGTCCGACGAGGCACGGCGGCGCCGCCTCTCCGATCCGGAGCTCGCGCCGGACACGGTACGGGCGCTCGAGCGGATGATCGAGGCGCACTCGGCGGAGCGCGGGCTCTCGATCGAAGGGCGGCTCGCGCCCGAGCCGGATCCGGCGCCCGAACGGATCGGGCCGTATCGCCTGTTGCGCCTGCTCGGCGAGGGGGGCATGGGCGAGGTTTGGCTCGCCGAGCGTGAGGAGCCCGGCTTCCGCCGCCAGGTCGCTCTCAAGCGGATCCGCCGCGGACTCGAAAGCAGCGAGCTTCGCCGACGCTTCGGCATCGAGCGTGAGGCGCTCGCCCGCCTCTCCCACCGCGGCATCGCCCAGCTCTACGACGGCGGCATCGACACCGCCGGGATTGCCTACCTCGCTCTCGAGTACGTCGAAGGCCGGCCGCTGGTCGAAGCTGTCGAGGCCCTGCACCTCGGCCTCGAGGAACGCCTGGCGCTCTTCGAAGAGGTCTGCGCGGCGGTGCACTACGCCCACATCCACCTCGTCGTCCACCGCGATCTCAAGCCTTCGAACATCCTGCTCACCGCCGAACGCGAGGTGCGGCTGCTCGACTTCGGCATCGCCAAGCTCCTCGACCCCGGCTCGGCCGAGCTCGGTGCAACGCGCACCGCGCTCCTGCTCGCGACCCCCGAGTACGCCAGCCCCGAACAGCTCGCCGGCGAGCCGGTCACCACCGCGACCGACGTGTACGCCCTCGGGCTCCTGCTCCACGAGATCCTCACCGGAAAACGACCGGCCCGCGACAAGACAGGCACGCTCACCGAGAGCCGGCGCGCGCTGCGCGGCGATCTCGACACCATCGTCGCCACCGCGCTCCGTCGCGAGCCCGAGCGCCGCTACGCCTCGGCCGAACGGCTCGCCGAGGACGTCGCCCTTTACCGCGCCGGCCGGCCGATCCGCGCCCGGCCCGAGAGCCTCCCCTACCGCCTGCGCAAGTTCGCCGGGCGTCACCGCGTGGCCGTCGGCGCGGCCGCGGTCATCGCGCTGCTTCTCGCCGGATTCACGGTCTACGCCTTTCGCCAGGCAGGGGTGCTGGCGCGCGAGCGCGACGCGGCGCGCGCCGAGCGCGACAAGGCGCGCGAGCTCTCCGACTTCCTGACCGACCTGTTCGGTGCCGATCCCTACGCCGATGACCCGGGGCTGCGCGACTCGACGACCCTGGGCGAGTTCCTCGAGCGCAGCGAGGCGTCGGTGCGCCGCGAGCTCGACGGGCGGCCAGAGCTCGAAGCGGCGCTCCTCGCCAGACTCGCCCGCCTGCACGGCAATCTCGGTCGACTCGACCGCGCCAGGAAGCTCGCCGAAGAGGCACTCACCGCGCGGCGCGCCCTGCCGGGAGATCGCCGCGCCGCTGTTGCCGAGAGCGCCAACACCCTGGCGACCGTGCTCCAGGAGCAGGGTGAGCTCGCCGCCGCCGAAGCGCTCTTCCGCGAAGCGCTCACGCTGCGCGAAGCGCTCTACGCGCCGCCGCACGCCGACATCGCCGAGAGCCTCAACAACCTGGCAATCGTCCTGGTCGAGCGCAACGAGCCCGCGCAGGCTGCCGAGACCGAGGCGCTCGAGCGGCGGGCGCTCGACATGCGCCGCACCCTCTACGGCGACGACCATCTCGACACGCTGCAGAGCCGCAACAACTTCGCCGTCTTCCTCATCAAGCGCGCCGCACCCGGAGATCTGGCCGAGGCCGAAGGCCTGGTGCGCGCAGTGCTCGAAGGCAGGAGGCGCCGCCTCGGCAACGATCATCCGACGGTTGCCAACGCCGAGAACAACCTCGCCAATCTCCTCGACGACCTCGGACGCGAGGCCGAGGCGATTCCCCTCTTTCACGAGGCGATCCGCGCCTGGAGCGCCGCGCGCGGCGCCGATCACCCGCGGGTGGCGACCGGGCTCTACGGGCTCTATGCCGCGCTGCTCGACACCGGCGACCTGGCCGGCGCCGAGCAGGCGCTGCGCGCTTCGCTGGCGATCGACGAGCGCCACCTGCCGCCCGGACATCCGTATCTCGCCACCGACCGCCAGAAGCTCGCGGAGCTCAGGCTCGCCGCGGAACGTCAGCGTGCGGAGGCACCGGCAACCCCGGACGCTCCGAAGGCCCGATGAGCGGCGCGGTCACACTCTGGCTGCAACGCCTCGGCGAGGGGGACCCTTCGGCCCTCGACCAGCTGGTGCCCCTGCTCTACGACGAGCTCCGCGGCGTCGCGCGCCGCCTGTTGCGCGGCGAGCGCCCCGGCCACACCCTGTCGACGACGGCGCTGGTGAACGAGACCTACCTGCGCCTGCTCGAGGCGCGACGTCTGGCGCCCGGCGACCGGGCGGCGTTCTTGGGCGTCGCGGCGGTCACGATGCGCCGCCTGCTGGTCGATGCCGCACGCCGGAGGCTCGCCGACAAGCGCGGTGGAGGCGTCGCCGCCCGGCCTCTCGACGATCTTGCCGAGCTCGTCGCAGCGCCGCAGGCCGACGCCGAGCTGGTTGCGCTCGACGGGGCTCTCGACACCCTGGGCGAGGCGAGTCCGCGCGTCCGTCAGGTCGTCGAGCTGCGCTTTTTCGCCGGTCTGACGCTCGAAGAGACCGCGGCCGCGCTCGCCCTCTCCACCAAGACCGTGCAGCGCGACTGGTTGGCGGCGCGCGCCTGGTTGCGGGCCGAGATCGGCCCCTGACGGGCGCCTTTCGCCTGGCGTCAGGCCGGGCGGCTGCTCTGCGTGATCTGGATGAGCTCGCCCAGGTTGTCGAGGGTAATCATGCCGACGAGTCCGCTCGCGCCGCCATTCTGTCCAGCCTCCTCTCCGATCACCAGGATCGGCTGGAGCGGCCGGCTCTGCAGGTGACGCAGGACCGTCTCGAGCGGCATGTCGACCGGGACGGTTTGAGGCTCCCGCTCCATCACCTCGAGCACCGCGCGCTCGCGCCCGCCCGGCGCGGCGAGCGCCGCGAGGAGCGCGCCGCGTGGCAGCAGTCCGGCCAGACGGCCCCAGGCGTCGACCACCGGGAAGTCCTGCTGGTGACCGGATAGCAGCAGCTCGGCGGCACGGCCGAGCGACTCCTGCGGCGCGATGGTCTCGTAGCGGGTGATCATCGCGTCGCGCGCCGAGAGCCCGGCCATCGCCGAGCGGTTGCGCTCGTAGGCCGCCTCCTGCCCGGCGCCGATGAAGACGAAGAACGCGATCAGCAGACCCACCGGATTCACCGGCGGAATCACCGCCAGGACCGCCATCAGCACGGCGACCGCCTGACCGATTCGCGCCGCGATCCGAGTGGCCCGGGCCTGGCCGAGAAAGACGCTCAGGCCGGCGCGGAGCGCCCGCCCGCCATCCATCGGGAACGCAGGGATGAAGAGATTGAACGCGAACAGGATGAAGTTGATGAAGACGAAACGCCCGATCAGCGGCGCACCGGCGAACTCCACGCCCTGGCCGTCGAAGGTGGGGGCCTCGCCGCTCACCAGGAGAAAGAGCAGCAGCGTCGATCCGAGGATGAAGTTGACCGCCGGGCCGGCGAGTGCGATCCAGAACTCGGCCATGCCGGCTGGAATACGGTCGAGCCGGGCCACGCCGCCGATCGGATAGAGCACGATCTCGCGCGTCTGGACGCCGAAATGCCGCCCGGCCGCGGCGTGCCCGAGCTCGTGCAAGACGACACAGGCGAAGACCAGGAGAATGAAGACGACGCCGTCCAGGAAGCCGCGCCCGGCACTGGCCGAGCCGGCTCCCCACCAGACGAGCAGGAGAAGAAAGGTGAAGTGGATCCGGATCGGAATACCGAAGACGGTTCCGATGCGGAACGCGCCGCCGGTCGCGCGCGCGTCGTTCATCGCCCCTCCGGCCGCGAGGTCAGTTGCACCGCGGCCTCACCATCCGCAGACCTGCCCCTTGTTCTGGGCATCGAGCCACGTCTGGAGTGGAGCGAAGTAATCGAGGATCGCCGTCGCGTCCATCTGGCGCTCGCCGGTGAGCGCCTCGAGCGCGTCGGGCCAGGGCTGCGAGGCACCCAGCGCCATCATCGCCTGGAGCTTCTCGCCTGCGGCGACGCTGCCGTAGATCGAGCACCGGTGGAGTGGTCCGCTCTGCCCCGCGGTCCGGCAGAGTGCGCGATGGAACTGGAACTGCAGCACGTCGGCGAGGAAGTAGCGCATGTACGGAGTATTGCCCGGCACATGGAACTTGGCGCCGGGATCGAAGTCGGCTTCGCTGCGCGCCGCCGGCGGTGCGACGCCCTGATACTTGCGCTTGAGGTCCCACCAGGCCTGGTTGTAGCGGTCGGCCGGGACCTCGCCCGAGAACACCTGCCAGCGCCACTTGTCGATGATCAGACCGAACGGCAGGAACGCCACCTTGTCGAGCGCCGTCTGCAGCAGCAGCGCGACATCGGCGTCCGCGGAAGGCTCCTGGTCGATGAGGCCCAGCTTCTTGAGGTACGCCGGGGTCACCGACAGCGCGACGGTGTCGCCCAACGCCTCGTGGAAGCCGTCGTTGGCGCTGTCCAGGAAGAGCGTCGGCTGTTCGTTGTAGGCGCGCTGGTAGTAGTTGTGCCCGAGCTCGTGATGGATGGTCGAGAAGTCGTCCTCGTTGATCCCGATGCACATCTTGATCCGCAGATCGTCCTTCTGGTCCACGTCCCACGCCGAAGCGTGGCAGACGACGTCGCGGTCGCGCGGCTTCACGAACATCGAACGCTGCCAGAAGCTCTCGGGCAGCTTCGCGAACCCGAGCGAGCTGAAGAAGCCCTCGCCGTAGCGCACCATGCCGAGCTCGTCGACGCCCTTGGCCTGCAGGCGCGAGGTCAGGTCGTAGCCGGGATCGACGACGTTCTGCGGCTTCACGAGGTCGTAGATTCCGCCCCACTGCTGGGCCCACATGTTGCCCAGCAGCTGGGCCGGAATCGGCTTGCCCGGTGCGACGAGCTCTGTGCCGTACTTCTCGGCCAGGCGGCCGCGCACGTAGCAGTGCAGCGAATCGTAGAGCGGCTTGACCTGTCCCCAGAGGCGGTCGAGCTCGGCGATGAAGGCGTCCGGTGGCATGTCGTACTTCGAGCGCCAGAGCTCGCCCAGGTTGCGGTAGCCCAGCTCGACGGCGCCCTGGTTCGCGAGCTCGACGAAGCGCTGGTACTTGGCGCGCATCGGCCGCGCGATCGAGTGCCAGCCGGTCCAGGCCATCGCGAGTTCGCCGGGCTCGCGGCTCGTCGACAGGATGTCGGAAAGCTCACCCAGGTCGAGGCAGTCCTCTCCCGTCTTCCCCTCCGGACAGTACTTGCCGCGACCGTACATACCCTCGAGCTCGGCGGCGAGCTGCGTGAGCTCTTCGCGCTTCGCCGCATCCGCCGGCGCCGGCAGCACCTGGCTCGACTTGAGCAGGCCCATCTTGCGCTCGAGCGCCGCGGGAAGTTTCAGGCCGGCGAAGCGGGTCGCCTCTTGCGCCAGGTCCATCGCTGCACCGATCACCAGCTCGTTGGCCTGCGCCGCCATCGTTTCGGTGTCTTCGGTGATGTAGGTGGCCGCGATCCACTGCGCGCGATCGCGGGCGATGAAAAGCTTGAGCAGCCGGGCCTCGGCGTCGGCCATGAACGCCTCCGCCTCGGCGACCGTCGGGGCTGCGGCCTTGCCAGCCGCCGGAGCCGCCGCGGCGGCGTCGGCCGACAGGAGGCCGAGCGTCAACAGGGTGCAGGAGACGATGTGGAGCGCGCTGCGGGCGGCGGCTCCGTATGCGAACAGGTTGCGGGTCGGCATGGTGATCTCCGTTGAGGAATCGGGTCGTGTCCCGGGCAGAAACAGGACCGGGCCTGTCTGGAGGCGGCCCGGAGCGAGCAGTTAGCCGCGGGCGAGAAACTCCTGAATGCGGTGCATTCCGCGGTCGAGGTTGTCCCGCGAGCAGGCGAAAGAGATCCGGATGTGCGCGTCGCTGCCGAAGGCCTCGCCGGCGACGACCGCGACGTGCGCCTCCTCCAGCAGACGCTCGGCGAACCGGGTCGAACCTTCGGGCTCGCCGCTGTCGTCGGTGCGGAAACAGGCCGAGACGTCGGGGAAGGCATAAAAGGCCCCCGAGGGCGGCAGGCAGCTGAAGCCCGGCAGCGCGTTGAGGCGAGGAACGAGCAGATCGCGGCGCGCCTCGTACTCGGCGATCATCGTCGCGATCTCCGGTTCGGCGTGGTCGAGCGCCGCGAGCGCACCCACCATGGCGAAGGAGGTCGCATTCGACGTGGCGTGCCCCTGAATCGTCGCGGCGGCGTCAGTGAGCTCGCGCGGGCCGAGGAGGTAACCCAGCCGCCAACCGGTCATGGCGTAGGTCTTCGAGAACGAACCGACCACCACCACCGTCTCCGGAAATCTCCCGGCGAGGGCGGCGGCCGAATACGGCTGCTGTCCGTCGTAGACGAAGCGCTCGTAGGTCTCGTCGGAGATCACCAGCACGCCGCGCGCTGCGCAGCCCTCGACGATCTCCGCCAGCGCGGCGGGCTGAATCATGCCGCCGGTCGGGTTGCACGGGGAGTTGACGACCACGGCGCGCGTCCTCGGCGTGACGGCGGCGAGCATCGCCGCCGGATCGACGGCGAAACCGTCGGCACCCGAGGTCGGCACTTCGACAACGGTGGCGCCGGCGAAGCGGATCTGCTCCGGGATGCTCACCCAGGCCGGGGTGTGGACGACGACCTCCTGCCCCTCTTCGAAGAGCGCCAGGGCGAGCTCGAAGAGCGCTCCCTTGCCGCCGACGGTGATCAGCGTCTGCTCGGCGTTCCACGGCGCGCCGTACTGCGCGGCGTA
The DNA here is from genome assembly GCA_052035735.1 of Acidobacteriota bacterium. Classification (GTDB taxonomy): domain Bacteria; phylum Acidobacteriota; class Thermoanaerobaculia; order Multivoradales; family JAGPDF01; genus JAGPDF01. Next base: position 26,786 of record JBPOHI010000183.1, on the reverse strand, counting down.
ACGCTTCGCCAGCGCCTGGCGGAGAGCTGGGATCCCCTGGTTCTGGGTGTACTTGGTGAAGCCGTCCGCGAGCGCTTTGCGCGCCGCCTCGACGGCGACCGCCGGCGATGCGAAATCAGGCTCGCCGGCGCCGAAGTCGATCACGTCGATCCCCTGCGCCTTCATTTGCATGGCGCGCCGCGTCACCTTAAGGGTCGCCGACTCGCCGATCCGCCGCACCCGGGCCGATAGGTCCATGGCTTGCATGGTATCATCGCCCGCGGGCCGATTTGACCGCGACAGGGGCCACCCAACCCGATGAAAAGACAGACCTTCGCTGCCTCTGCCCTGGTCCTCGCAGCCTTCGCCGCGAGGGTCGCCTACCCCGCTCCCGCGGCCGCGCCGGCTCCGCCTGCGCTCTCGACCTGGCACAACGATGCCGAAACGGCGTTCGCCGAAGCCCGCAAGAGTGGCCGCCCGGTGCTGGTCGACCTCTACGCCGACTGGTGTGGCTGGTGCAAGACCATGGAGCGCGAGGTTTTCACCCAGGAGCGCTTCGCAACCTATGCCCGCAGATTCGTGCTCCTGCGCGTCGATGTCGAGGACGGCGGCGCGGGGACCGAGCTCCAGCGCCGCTTCCGCGCCGACTCGCTGCCGACGCTCCTGCTGCTCGATCCGAAGCGGAGCCTGATCGGAACGATCGAGGGCTTCATGGAGACCGAGAAGCTCATCGCGCGCCTGGACCGCGAGCTGCGCACCTACGACGCCTTCCTCGCCGGCTACGAGCGCACCCTGACGGCGAACGACCCGCTCGCCTGGCGCAAGCTCGCCCAGGAGCTCCACTCCCGCGGCGACGGCGGGCGCGCGGCGGTGCTTTTCGAGCGCGTGATCCGCGACGGCAAGCTCACCGGCGACGACCTCTCCTGGTCCCGACTGCAGCTCGCCGACGCCTATCGCCTGGATGGCCGCTTCGCGGAAGCGAAGAAGGCGGCGTCCGAGCTCCGCACCGCGCTCTCCGCCGGCCAGGGAACGCAGAACGCCGGCCTCGCCGAGCGGGTGGATCTCCTCCTGCTGTTCATCGCCGGCAGCGAGCACGATTGCACCGCCGCCGCCTTCGCGCTCGCGGCCTTCGAGCGCGGACATCCGCGCAGCCCGTACCTCGCCGACGCTCGTCGCGTCTACTCCGCCCTGAAGTCCGGCAATACGGCCCAGTGCTCCTGAAGCGCGCCGGAATTTGCGGCATCGGCGCCGTCGTCGCGGCGACGCTCGGTGCCGGCGCGGGAAACGCGCAGTTCGGTGCGCCGGCCGATGCCGGGGCAAGCGGCGCTCCGGCGCGGCTGGAGAAGGTCGTGCTCAGCGCGGCCGCCGACCGCACGTCCTATCTGCCGGGCGAGGCCGTCCGCGTGGCGGCGCGACTCGACATCGCCGCCGGCTGGCACCTTCAGGCCCACGTCCCGACCTACGACTACCTCATCCCGACGACGCTCGGCGTCGTGGTGCCGGCCGGCTGGCCGGCCGCTGACCTCGACTATCCCGCGCCGAGCCGCTACAAGTTCGCCTTCGCCGAAGACGAGCTCGACGTCCTCGAGGGACGGCAGCGGATCGTCGCGCGTCTCGCGGTGCCGCAGGCAGCCGCCGCCGGTCCGGTTCGTCTCGAGCTCCACCTGCGCTATCAGGCCTGCGACGATCGGCAGTGCCTGCCACCGGTCGAGACCAGCGCGAACGTCGACTTCGCCGTCGGCCCCGGCGGCGTGCCGGCTGCCGCCGACTTCTTCGTTGACGCACCTGCGGTCGCGAGCCCGGCAAACGCGGCCACGGGCGCAGCGCAGCCGCCGACGATGCCCGCGCCGTCGCCGGCTGCGCCGCCTTCGCTGCCCGCCATCCTGCTCCTCGCGCTGCTCGGCGGCTTCATCCTCAACGGCATGCCGTGCGTCCTGCCGATCCTGTCGCTCAAGCTCTTCGGCCTTGTCCAGGCCTCGGGCAAGTCGAAGCGCTCGATTCGCATCGGCGCGCTCGCCACGACCGCCGGAATCCTGGTCTCGTTCTGGGCGCTCGCCGGCGCTGCCGTCCTCGCCCGGCAGGCCGGTGCGGCGATCGGCTGGGGCGTGCAGTTCCAGCAGCCCGGCTTCGTCGCCTTTCTCACTGTCGTCGTGCTGCTCTTCTCGCTCAATCTCTGGGGACTGTTCGAGATCCCCCTGCCGGCCCGGCTGGCCCGGCTGGGCGACGCGGGCGCGAGCGCCGGAGCCGGAGACGGTCTGGCCGGGCATTTTGCCTCCGGCCTCTTTGCCACGCTCATGGCGACGCCCTGCTCGGCACCGTTCCTCGGCACGGCGCTGTCGTTCGCCCTCGGCCAGAGCGGCGGCACGATCTTCGCGGTGCTCACCGCCGTCGGAGCGGGTCTGGCCATTCCGTATCTGCTCCTGGCGGCGGCGCCAGCGGCGGCGAAGTGGATGCCGCGTCCCGGCACCTGGATGGTCACCTTGCGCGGCGTCATGGGGTTCCTGCTCGCCGGCGCGGTCGTCTGGTTGATCTTCGTGCTCGCCGGACAGATCGACAGCGTGAGCCTGGCGCTCTTCGAGCTCGGCCTCCTCGGCCTCTCGTTCTTCCTCTGGCTGCGCCAGCGCGCCGAGCAGGAGCGCCGCGCCACCGGCCTCTGGTGGCTGCTCGCTGCCGCGACGGCGGTCGGCCTGATCGCCTTCGCCGGCCGGGCGACCACGGCGGCGCGCCAGCCGGCGGACGTCTCGGCGCCTGCGGTCCAGGGTCCGGTCAGCTGGATCCCGTTCGATCGCGCCGAGGCGGAACGCCTCTCCGCGGCCGGCAGGCTGGTCTTCCTCGACATCACCGCCGACTGGTGCGTGACCTGCAAGGTGAACGAGCGCATCGTGCTCAACGCGCCGGAAGTGATCGCGGCTTTTCGCAGCCACGACGTGCTGCCAATGAAGGCCGACTGGACCAATCGTGACGACGGCATTGCCCGGTTCCTCGCCGAGCACGGCCGCTACGGCATTCCGTTCTACATGCTCTATCGACCGGGGGGAGAGCCGCACCTCTTCGGCGAGCTGCTGAGCGCCGCCGACGTCGCACGCGTCATCGCCGAGTCCGCCGCCCCTCGCTGAACCGGGCCTCCGGCCCACCCCAACGGTCGTGCCCAGCCGAGTTGCGCCGGCGTAAACTGCCCGGGCCATGCCGCTGCTTCGGCCCACGCTCCTCCTCTCAGCTCTGCTAGCCACCGCGCCGGCCCTGGCGCAGGTCGACGTCACCGCCACCGCCGGCACGCCGGGGCCGGTGACCTACGCCACGCTGCAACTGGCGTTCGCCGCCGTCAACGCCGGCACGCACAAGGGCGATGTCGTGATGGAGGTCACGGCGAACATCGTCGAGATTTCGACGGCGGTGCTCCAGGGGAGTGGCACCGGCGCGGCGGACTACGACTCGCTGGCGGTCATCCCGGCCGGCGACGCGCCGCGCACGATCTCCGGCGCGATGGCCGATGGCGCGCCGCTCATCGACCTGGCCGGGGCCGACTACGTCGCCATCGACGGCCTCGACGTCAACGGCAACTCCCTGACGCTCTCGAACACCAATGCGTCGGCGGTCGCCGGCACCAGCACGATCCGCTTCACCGGCGACGCCACCGGCAATCTCCTCACCCACCTGACGATTCTCGGGTCCGCTTCGACGACCGGGGCGACGGGAGGAGGCACGGTCTACTTCTCCACCGGCACCGCGTCCGGCAACGACGACAACACGATCTCGCACTGCCGCCTCGGGCCGGCCGGAGCCAACCTGCCGGCGAAAGCGATCTCGAGTCTCGGCAGTACCTCGGCGACGACGCTCTACAACAGCGGCGTCGAGGTGAGCAGCAACGAGATCTACGACTACTGGAGCGCCGCCGCACAGAGCGACGGGATCTACCTTGGCGACGGCACCACTGACTGGACGATCTCCGGCAACCGGTTCTTCCAGACCGGCGCACGCGTCCAGACGACCGCGGCGGCACACTCGGCCATCGACATCGCGAGCACGATTGGCAACAACAATCACAGCATCACCGCGAACATCATCGGCTATGCCAGCGCTGCCGGAACAGGCACCTACGACTTCGTCGGCGCCGCGGGCGGCTCGAAATTCCTCGCCATCCGTTTCGCCAACGCCGGCTCGACCACCGCCTCGAGCGTCCAGGGCAACACCATTACCGCGATCAGCCTCTCCGGGGTAGTCGGCGGCACCGGCACGACGGCCGCGTTCGCCGGAATCGTGGTGAACGCCGGCGCGGTCAACATCGGCAACGTCGCAGGCAATTCGATCGGGAGCGCCACTGCGCCGGGAGCGATCTCCGTCGCGAGCAACAACGGCTCGGCGATGGAGGTCTACGGTATCTACTTCTTCCCCAGCCTGGCGGCCAACATTTCGAACAACATCCTCGGAGGGTTCGCGGTGAGCAACAGCGGCGCCGGCAGCGTCGTCGCCTACGGCATCCGCGCCGCCACCGCTCCGGGCGTCGCGAATACGCTGCAGAACAACGTCATCGGCAGCGCTGCCGCGCCGATCGGCGTCACCGCCGCCTCGGCCTCGTCGAGATTGCTCGGTCTCGCCTCGGCCTCGGGCGCCGCCGCCGTATCGGAAAATACCGTCGCCCACCTCACCCTCTCCGCCGGCAATACCGGCGGCGGCGCCACGGCCGCCGAGTCGGTGATCGGCCTGTGGGTCAACAGCACCTCGACACTCGGAAACAGCGTCGGCGGCAACACCGTTCACGATCTGGCGAACACGCACCCCAGCGCCGCCGTCTGGGTGACCGGTCTTCACTACAACGGAGCGACGACCGGCACGCACGTCGTGCAGCGGAACTTCGTTCACTCTCTTCGCACGACGAGCACCAGCGCATCCGCCACCGTCAACGGCATTTACGTGCAGGCCGGAGCGACGACCTATCAGAACAACATGATCGCGCTCGGCACCGACCTCACCGCCAATTCGCCGCAGGTGAACGGCGTCAATGAGACCGCCGCCGGCACGGACAACTTCTACTTCAACAGCGTCTACATCGGCGGCGCCAACGTCTCTGCTGGGACCGCCGCTTCATTCGCGTTCCAGAGCGCGATCGTCACGAACACGCGCAATTTTCGCGACAACATCTTCTTCAATGCCCGCGGCAACGGCACGGCGACCGGCAAGCACTATGCGATCCGCGTCGGCGGCACCGCGCCAAGTCCGGCGGGCCTCACATCGAACCACAACGTGCTGCTCGCGAACGGAGTCGGCGGCCTGACCGGGCTCTTCAACGCCGCCGACCGGGCGACGCTCGCCGACTGGCAGGCCGCCACCGGTCAGGACGCCGCGAGCTTCGCCGACGACCCGCGGTTCCTCGCACCGGCCGCGGCGACGCCGGACCTGCATATCGATCCGGCGCTGGGCACACCGGTCGAGGGCGGCGGCTTCGCCCTGGGCGCCGTCATCGACGACTTCGACGGCGAGTCCCGGGCGGGTCTGACGCCCACCGACATCGGCGCGGACGCCGGCGACTTCGTCTCCGGCGAGTCCACGCCACCGGCGATCGACTACACCCCGCTCGTTCACACCAGCAGCACGGCGAACCGGACGCTCCCCGCCGCGGTCACCGATTCCTCCGGCGCACCGACCGCGGGCGCGGGCCTGCCTCGGATCTACTACCGCAAGCTCGCCTCCGACCCGTTCGTCGGCAACGCCTGCGGCTTCGTGAGCGGCAGCACCTACCACTGCGTGCTCGACTACGCGGCGCTGCCCGGTGGAGCCGTCACCGCCGGCGATCTCATCCAGTACTACGTCGCGGCGCAGGACAACGTCGGCAACGTGATCGCGAGCCCGCTCGCGGGAGCCGGCGGATTCACGGCCGACCCGCCGGCGGCGGCGATCCCACCGACGCTGCCGGCGAGCTACTTCATCGCCACGCCCCTTTCCGGCGAGCTTACCGTCGGCAGCGGCGGCGGCTACGCCTCGCTGACCAACTCCGGCGGCCTCTTCCAGGCGATCAACTCGAACGTCCTCGCCGGAGACGTCTCCGTGAGCCTGGTGAGCGATCTGAACGGCGAGACTGGCGCAGTCGCCCTCGACCCGTGGGTCGAGGAGGGGGCAGGCGGCTACACGCTCACCCTGAAGCCGACCGGCGCCCCGCGAGCGATTTCCGGCGACAGTACGACGGCGGGCGCCGTGCGCGCGCTGCTGCGCCTCAACGGCGCCGACCGGGTGACGATCGACGGCTCGACGGGCGGCGGCACCGATCGCAGCCTGACGATCTCGAACGCCGACGCGAGCACGGCGAGCGCGGTGATCTTCGTCGGCTCGGGCAGCGGCGCGAGTCCCGGCGCGGAGAACAACACGTTCGAGAATCTGGTGGTCGTCGGCAGCGGCGGCGCGCAGACGCTCTACGGCATCGGTTTCGGCGGCGCGACGATCGGCTCGCCCGGCGCCGACAACGACGGCAACCGGGTGGAGAACTGCGATCTGCGCGCGGCCCAGATCGGCATCGCCACGTTCGGCGGCGGCGCCGCCAATCGCAACTCCGGTACGGTTCTCACCGGCAACCACCTGGCCAACACGGGGCCTTCGAGCCTCGGGCGCGGCGGCATCCTCGTCGGCTTCGAAGAGGGAGTCGAAATCACCGACAACCAGATCGGCGGCATCTCGTCGAACGGCGGCGCGGACGTCTTCGGCATCTCGGTCGGCGCCCTCGCCGCCTGGAACAACTCGACGACGAGCGGCGGCAGCGAGACGACGAATGCGATCGTGCTGCGCAATCGAATCGGCACGGTGGCGCAGACGAACGGCCTCTCCGCGGCCGGTATCCTCGTCGCGCCGGCGAGCTCGGGGAGCCACCTGATCGCGAACAACTTCGTCGCGGGCGTCCTCTCGAACGGCACGGCGGGAGAGTTCGGAGCCGGCATCTTCGTCGTCGATGGCGGAAGCGACTCGACGACGCGCCTCTACGCCAACTCGGTCTCGATGAGCGGCTCGTCGAGCGGTGCCGATCAAGGGCAGTTCGCGCTCGCGGTCGGCGGCAGCAACCCGCTGATCGACGTGCGCGACAACGTGCTGTTCGACGAACAGGCGACCGGCGCCGCGAACCAGGGCTACGCCATCGGCCTGGGCTACGCGACCTTCACCAACCTCACTTCGGACCGGAACGATCTCTTCGTCCCACCGGTGGGGAACTTCCGCTTCGGACGGACCGGGAGCCTCGGCACGGGAGGCGGCACCGACCACCTGACGCTCGCCGCCTGGCAGAGCGCCACCGGCAAGGACGCAGCCTCGATCGCCTCGGACCCCCTGTTCGCTTCGCCGACCGACCTGCACCTGACCGACGGCAGCCCGGCGCGCGACGCCGGGATCCCCCTCGCCGCGGTGACGGCCGACATCGACGGCGAGCCGCGGCCGGCGGCGACGCCCGATCTCGGCGCCGACGAGGTCGTCGAGGCCGATCTCTCGATCACCAAGACCGACGGCGTCGCGAACGTCGCCCCGGGCGGCCAAGTGACCTACACCATCGTGGCCTCGAACGCCGGGGCGCACGATGCGCTGGGCGCGATCGTCACCGACACCTTCGCCGGCATCCTCAGCTGTTCCACGACCTGCGTGGGATCGGGCGGAGGGAGTTGCACCCCCGGCCCCTTCGCCACCGCCATCAACGACTCGGTGCAGCTCCCGGCCGGCGCGAGCGTCACCTACACCGCCGTCTGCGCGGTGAGCGGCAGCGCCAGCGGCACCCTGACCAATACCGCGACGGTCACCTCGCCGGTCGGGCTTCCGGATCCGAACCCGGCCGACAACTCGGCGACCGACATCGACACCTTGATCGCCGCCGCCTCGGCCGACGTCTCGATCGCCAAGAGCGACGGCTCGGCGACCGAGATTCCCGGCACCAGCGTGACCTACACGCTGGTCGTGTCGAACGCCGGACCGGATGCCGCCCCCTCGGTCGCCGTCGCGGACAGCTTCGCGGCGAGCCTCTCCGCCTGCTCGACGACATGCGTGCCCGCGGGCGGGGCGGCCTGCGACGCCGGGCCGATCAGCGGCCATCTCGCGACGCAAGCGAGCCTTCCGGCCGGCGGCAGCGCAACCTACACTGCGACCTGCACCATCGCCCTCGCCGCGACCGGCACCCTGGTCAATACCGCCACGGCGACGGTCGGCGGCGGCGTGAGCGACCCAGCGCCGGGCAACAACTCGGCAACCGACACCGACACGCTGTTGTCGCTGACGATCTTCGTCGACGGCTTCGAGAGCGGCGGCACCGGCCAGTGGTCGGCCTCGGTGCCGGTCACCTTCGAGATCTACAGCACCCTCGCCGTGGCGGCCGATCGCTCGGCTGTGGAGTTCGACTACGACTTCAGCGCACTCACCCCAGGCGAGGCTCTCCCCCCCAGCATGATCGCCTTCGCGACCGACGGACGGGGCCGCCCTCTCCTGGCGCTCCTCGCCCGCCGCGCTAGCGCGGCGGCGCCGCTCGAATGGGCGATTCTCTGGCCCGGCTCAGGAGGTAGCTCCTGGGCCGAGGTGACCGAGGGGCGGCAGCAGGTCGCCTTCGAGTGGCTCGCAGCCCCCCCGGACGACCGCCGGCATTTCGCCGTGCTGCTCGACGGTCGTCTCGCCCTCTGGATCGAGGAACCGCCTGCGGACGCTGCGATCGAGACCGTCCGCCTTCTCCGGTTGCCTTAGCGGCCACCTCGTGCGGTCGGCCAAAGCGACGGCGCGCCTTCCCGCGACGTCTTGGCCCCGAGCGGTGAATGCTCGTAGAATCCACCTAATCTAGCCGGATCACAACTGCGCTCCCCGGGTACCTTCGGGGAGTCGTGCGGCCCCGTACCCGGAGAACCCGATGATCTCGATCCTTCGCCGAGCCCGCCGAATCCACTGCCTGCTGATCGCGCTGCTGCTCGTCCCCACGGGTGCGAACGCCGCCCAGCCGGTCGTGATCCAGACGCTGCAGCCAGATGCCGCGATCAAGGGCCAGGCGCCGGCGCGCCCGGCGACGCCGAGCCCGCGGCCCGCCGGACTGACCTACACGCCCGTCCCACTCGGTCAGGGATACGACGGCGAAGTGGAACCCAACGGCACTCCCGCGACGGCGTCGCCGTTGACTGGAGCGAACCTGGTCGTCCGCGCCCCCCTCTTCCCCAACGGCGACATCGACTTCTACAGTTTCTCCGCCACGGCGGGCGACCGAATCTACGCGGCGATCATGACCTCCGGCGCCGCCGGGAGCTCCACCGACAGCCAGCTCACGATCCTCGACACCGACGGCACGACGATCGTCGAGTTCGACGACGACAACGGTTCCTTGGCCGCGCTCTCGTCCACGATCGCCGGCGCGGTCGTTCCAGCGACTGGAACCTACTTTCTCAAGGTCAACGACTTCACCGCTGGAACCACCTCGGAGCGCCCTTACGAGCTGCATTTCCGGATCCAGAGCGGCGCGCCGACGGCGGAAGTCGAAGCCAACGATACGCCGGCCACCGCCAACCCGCTGCCGGCGAACGGTTGGGTGAGCGGCGCCCGCAATCCGGCCGCGGCCACCGAGCAGGATTGGTACAGCTTCAGCGCCAACGCCGGAGACACCGTTTTCCTGTCGCTCGACGTCGATCCCGAGGACGACTTGGTGGTCTGGAACGGACGGCTGGGTATCGCGCTCTTCGGCGACGCCGGCAACCAGATCCTGGTCATCGATGACGCCGGGACCGGCGACGTCTCGCCGAACCCGAACCGGCCGTCGGAAGCGCTGTTCATGACGGTCAAGAACGCCGGCACCTACTTCGCGTTCGTCGACTCGGCTTCGGCGGCGACCGGCGGCCCAACGGCGACCTATCACCTGTCGGTCAGCATCCATTCGGCGACCAACGAGGGTGTCAACTGCACGACCTACACCTCGACCGACGTGCCGAAGACGATCGGTCCGGGTACCGGCCTCGTGAGCTCGACCATCACCGTTCCAGGCAATCCGCGGATCGCCGACGTCGACGTCGAAATCGTCCTCAACCACGCCCTGATGCAAGATGTCGATGCCCATCTGCGGTCGCCGGCGGGGAACGACAACGGTCTGTTCAGCGACATCGGTGCCGCCGCCACCGGCGGCCAGACCCAGATGGACCTGGTCTTCGACGACGAAGCCGGAGCTACCCCCGCGTTCACGGTACTGAAGGGCGTGCAGGTCAAGCCCGAGAACAACTCGACGGCGGGGACGGCGAGCACCTCTGGCGCCTACCGCCTCTCCTGGTTCGACGGCGAGAACGCGGGCGGCACTTGGAACCTCGACCTTCGCGACGACACGGCGGGAGCCAACGGCGGAACGCTGACCGGCTGGAGCCTGCGGATCTGCGAAGCACCGCCAGCGCCGGCTTGCGCCCCCGGCTTCGTACCCGCGACCGTCTTCTCGACCGACTTCGAATCCGGAGCCGCTGGCTTCACCCACAGCGGCGCTCAGGATGAGTGGGAGCTGGGCCTGCCGGCGACGATCGCCACGACGACCGCGAACCCGGTCGCCAGCTTCAGTACGTGCAACAGCGGCGTCAACTGCTGGAAGACCGACCTCGACAACACCTACAACGCCTCGAGCAACCAGGACCTTCTGTCCCCAGCCATCGACCTGGCGGGCTACGCCGCGCCGGTCGTCGTCACCTGGGCGCAGCGCCACCAGGTCGAGACCGCGAACTTCGACCACATGTTCATCGACCATCAGCAGGTCGGTGGCGCCACCCCCGTGCGGCTTTACGAATGGCTCGAGCCCACGCCGATCAGCGCCTCCGCGGGCACCGGGAATCCGCAGACCAATATCGGCGGCTCGGCCGGCTGGGGCGTTCTCTCGCGGCGGGCCGACAGCCTCGCCGGCCTCAATACCGAGCTGCGCTTCCACGTCGATTCCGACACGACCGTCCAGTTTGGCGGGCTGGCAATCGATGACGTCTCGGTGACCGCCTGCCGCCCCGCTTCGGCCGACCTGTCGATCACCAAGACAGACGGCGTCGCCACCGCGACGCCTGGCGGCAGCGTGACCTACGCCATCACCGCCGCGAACGCCGGGCCCGACGCGGTCACCGGCGCCACCGTCGCCGACACCTTCCCGGCGACTCTCAGCTGCAGTTGGACCTGCGTCGGCGCGGGCGGCGGTACCTGCACGGCCGGCGGTGCCGGGAACATCAACGACAGCGTCAACCTTCCGGCAGGGGGCTCGGTCACCTATACCGCCAGCTGCAACATCAGCGCAGCAGCGACCGGAACGCTGAGCAACACGGCCACCGTCACGAGCACGACCAGCGACCCGACTCCCGGCAACAACTCGGCCACCGATACCGACACGCTGACGCCGCAGGCCGATGTCGGTATCACGAAGACCGACGGCGCGACGACGGAGGTTCCGGGCACGCCAGTGACTTACACCATCGTCGCCTCGAACGCCGGCCCCTCGAACGCCCCAAGCGTGCTGATCGCCGATGTCTTCCCCGCCCTGCTCTCCGGCTGTTCGACCACCTGCTCGGCGGCGGGGAGTGCGAGCTGCACCGCCGGGCCGGTGGCAGGGAACCTCAGCGACACCATCAACCTGCCGGTGGGAGGTACTGCGACCTACACAGCGACGTGCAACATCGCGGCGAATGCCTCGGGAGGCCTCACCAACACCGCGACTGCCACCGTTCAAGGCGGGGTGACCGACCCGACCCCGGGCAACAACTCGGCGACCGACGTCGACACGTTCACGCCACAGGCCGATCTCGCGATCACCAAGACTGACGGCCTCGGCAATGCCAGCCCCGGTCAGGCGACGACGTACACGATCGTCGGCAGCAACTCCGGTCCGTCGGACGTGCTCGCCGCGACCATCGCCGACAGCTTCCCGGCCGGCTTCACCGGCGCGACCTGGACCTGCGTCGGGGCGGGCGGCGGCACCTGCGCGGCGGCTGGCGCCGGCAACCTCAACGACAGCGTGAACCTCCCGGTCGGGGGCACGGTGACCTATACCGTCAACGGCACGATCAGCGGCGCCTTCCTCGGAACGCTCTCGAATACCGCGACCATCGCGCCTCCGCCCGGCACGACCGACGGGGTACCCGGGAACGATTCGGCGAACGACACCACCACCGTCGCATCGGCGGCGGCGCTTTCGGCGACCAAGTCGGCTTCGGGTGACTTCACGGAAGGCGGCACGATCTTCTACACGATCGTCGTCACCAACGCCGGTCCGGCCGCGCAGGTCGACAATCCGGGCGACGAGTTCACCGACACGCTCCCGGCTGGTCTGACCCTGGTCACCGCTTCGGCGACCAGCGGCACCGCCGGCACAGCGGGGAACACCGTGAACTGGAACGGTTCCATCCCCGCGCTGGCTGCTGTGACGATCACCATCGAGGCGGTGATCGACGCCGGTACCGGCGGCCAGACGATCGCCAACCAGGGAACCGTGAACTTCGACGCCGACGGTGACGGCACCAACGAGTCGAGCGGCACGACCGACGATCCGGGAGTGCCCGGCGGTGCCGACCCGACCGAGATTGTCATCGGGCAGCAGCCGGCGATCGTCGAGGTTCCGACGCTCTCCGGTCTGGGCTTTGCGGCGCTCGCCCTGCTGCTCGCGGCCTTCGCGGTCGCCACGCTACGCAGGAAGCGCACGACCTAGGATCTCGGCACCCTTCGAGGACATGGCGTGACGGTCGCTTCGTCGACCGTCACGCCGTCTCTTGCCGAGGCCTCCGTCACCGAACGACGGCGCCTCGAATTCGATGCGGTCCTATTCGCGTGCGAACAGGAAAAGGAGCAGCGGCAGCGCAACTCCAGCTATGGTGAGCAGGAGAATCCGGCCCTTCGCGGGCTCGAGACGGAAGGCCATTCCGAGACCGATGGCCGAGCTCGTCACCAGGCTCGCGGCGACGATCCAGAGGACGCCGCGAAAGGCCCACTTCTGAGGGCCCTCGAGATCCTCCGCCATGTGCAGGTCGGAGGCGAACTTCACCGCAGCCGGCGGTTTGTAGGAGCCGTCCCGTTTCGCCTTGTGGAAGTTCAGCATCTGCCACGAGCCCGAGATCGCGAACAGGATCAACATCGGCGCGCAGAAGGCGCCCAGATAGCGGTGGATGCGCAGCCACTTCTTCATCGCGTCTCTCCTCCCCCCCGGGGGTTCTTGCGGCAAGGGGCGGAGTCTAGCCCAGAGAGAGCGGGCGACCCGATGAGCGGCTAGTCTCTGCCTGGGCGCTCGCGCGCCGCCGCACGGCGCCGCGCGAACTCCTGCAGACGTTCCACCAGCTTCGCTTCGAATCCGAGTCCCTTCGGGCGGTAGAAGCTCGCGCCGGCGAGACTCTCCGGCAGGCAGTCGAGCCCGGCGACGCCTTCTTCGGAGTCCGGGGCGTAGACATAGTCGCGACCGTAGCCCCACTCTTTCATCTTGCGCGTCGGCGCGTTGCGCAAGGCGAGCGGCACCGGGTCGGCCGGACGTTCCTCGAGGGTGCGCCTCACCTCGCCGTAAGCGCGGTAGACCGCGATGCTCTTCGGCGCCAGGGCGAGATAGATCGCCACCTGCGCCAGCGCGACCTCGCCTTCCGGAGAGCCCAGACGCTCGCAGGCCTGCCATCCGGCGAGCGCCTGCGACAGTGCCTGGGGATCCGCCAGACCGATGTCCTCGCTGGCGAAGCGAACCAGCCGGCGGGCGAGGTAGTTCGGGTCCTCGCCGGAGGCGAGCATCCGGCCGAGCCAGTAGAGCCCGGCATCCGGGTCGCTCTCGCGCAGCGACTTGTGGAGCGCGGAGATGAGATTGAAGTGCTCCTCGCCGCTCTTGTCGTAGAGCAGCACCTTGCGCTGCGCGAGGCGCGCAACGCCTTCGACCGTCACCTCCGTGAGGTCCGTGGCAGCGGCCTCGGAGACCGCAAGCTCGAGCAGGCCCAGCGCGCGGCGGCCGTCGCCGTTGGCGAGCTGCACGATGGCGCCCAAGGCCTCGTCGCCTATCGCCAGGCCACTCTCGCCGAGTCCACGCTCGGGCAGAGCGAGCGCCCGCCGCAACATCGCCGAAAGATCGTCCGCCGCCAGCGCCTGCAGCATCACGACCTTGCAGCGTGACAGCAGCGCCGCATTGAGCTCGAACGAAGGGTTCTCGGTCGTCGCACCGACGAGCACGATGTCGCCGCGCTCGACGTAGGGCAGGAAGGCGTCCTGCTGGGCGCGGTTGAAGCGGTGGATCTCGTCGACGAAGAGGATCGTTCGGCGGCCGGTCGCGGTGCGCAGCTTCACCGCGTCGCCCATGACCTCCTTGATCTCCTTGATCCCAGAGGTCACCGCAGAAAAAGGCACGAACCGGCTCTTCGTCGACTCGGCGATGAGCCGCGCGAGGGTCGTCTTGCCGCACCCGGGCGGCCCCCAGAAGATGAGCGACGGCACGCGATCCTCGGCGATCGCCCGGCGCAGGAACCCCTTGGGCCCGAGCAGCTCTGCATGCCCCGCCACCTCGTCGAGCGTGCGCGGCCGCATGCGCTCGGCGAGCGGTGCCGAGAGATCCTCGCCGGGGCCAGGCGGCGCCGCCCCGGGCTCGTCGAACAGGGAGTCGCTCAGCTACCCGGCCTCGATCTCGCGCACGATGGCGTCGGTGAACTCGGTCGTGGTGGCCGTGCCTCCGAGGTCGCGGGTGCGGATGCCGGTCCCCGAGAGGACCTTGTGCACGGCGCGCTCGATACGATCGGCTGCGGCGTTCTCCAGCAGGTGGCGGAGCATCATCACCGCGCTCTGGATCAGCGCCAGGGGGTTGGCGAGGTTCTTCCCGGCGATGTCCGGCGCGCTGCCGTGCACCGCCTCGAAAACCGCCCCCTTCTCGCCGAAGTTGGCTCCCGGCACGACACCCAGCCCTCCGACGAGACCGGCGCAGAGGTCCGAGACGATGTCGCCGTAGAGGTTCTCGAGCAGCAGCACGTCGAACTGCTCCGGCCGGGTCACCAGCTGCATGCAGGTGTTGTCGACGATGCGGTCGTCGGCGACGATGTCGGGATAGCCGGCCGCGACGTCGCGGAAGCAGTCGAGAAAAAGGCCGTCCGAGAGCTTCATGATGTTCGCCTTGTGCACCGCGGTGACCCGCTTGCGGCCGTGCTTCCTGGCGTACTCGAAGGCGAAGACGGCGATGCGCGTCGAAGCGCGCTTGGTGATGATCTTGAGGCTCTCGACGACACCGGGGACGACGATGTGCTCGAGGCCGCTGTAGAGATCCTCGGTGTTCTCGCGCACCACGATGATGTCGACGCCCTCGTAGCGGCTCTTCACGCTCGGCATGTTCTTCGACGGCCGGATGCTGGCGTAGAGGTCGAGCGCAATGCGCAGTTGGACGTTGACCGAAGTGAAGCCGGTGCCGATCGGCGTCGTCACCGGGCCCTTGAGACCGACGCCGTTGCGCACGACCGAGTCGAGGACCTCCTGCGGCAGCGGATTGCCGTGCTTCTCGAGCGCCAGCTGGCCGGCGAGGTGGGACTCCCATTCGAAGTGCGCTCCGGCGGCCGCGATCACGCGCAAGGTCGCTGCGCTGACTTCCGGTCCGATGCCGTCGCCGGCGAGCAGTGTGATGGTTTTCATGATGCCTCCGGCGGCGATTCTACCGGAGGGGGCGCTGGTAGACTTCCCCGGCTCGCGACTTGCGCGCGGGCCATTTCCAGGGAGCGACCCGACGATGAAGCACTCCGCCAAGAAGTCCGGCTATCTCGCAGGAAAGCGCATCGACCCGAAGCCGCTCACCGGCAAGGAGACGGTCTGGCAGGCGATCGACCAGGCCTTCACCTCCTATAACGGGGCGCGCCTGCGTGAGGGCTGCCATCTGCTTTCCGGCAAGATGCTCGCCCGGGACTCCACTGTCGGCATGAGCCTCACCGGCGCTCTCACTCCGGCGGGCTACGGCAAGTCCTGCCTCGTCCCGCTCATCGAGGCGGGCTTCATCGACTGGATGATCTCGACCGGCGCCAATCTGTACCACGACACCCACCACGCAATCGGGTTGAAGCTCCATCGCGGCAGCCCGCACGCCGACGATGTCGCGCTGCGCGCCGCCGGCGTGGTGCGGATCTACGACATCGTCTTCGACTACACGGTCCTGCTGGACACCGACCGGTTCTTCCGTCAGGTGATGCGCCTGCCGGAGTTCGACAAGCCGATGTCGACGCCCGAGTTCCACTATCGCGTCGGCCGCTATGTCGCCGCGGTCGAAGACCACCTGGGAATCACCGGCACTTCGCTCCTCGCCGCGGCCTACCGCTACGATGTCCCCATCTTCACCTCATCGCCCGGCGACAGCTCGATCGGCATGAACGTCGCGGCGCTCGCACTCGAGGGTTCGAAGCTCGCCTTCGACGTATCAGCGGACGTGAATCTCTCGGCCGCGATCGTCTGGGACGCCAAGGCGTCCGGCGGCAAGAGCGCCTGCTGGATCGTCGGCGGCGGCAGCCCGAAGAACTTCATGCTGCAGACCGAGCCGCAGATTCAGGAGGTTCTGGGACTCTCCGAGGCCGGGCACGACTACTTCCTGCAGGTGACGGACGCGCGACCCGACACCGGCGGCCTCTCCGGAGCCACGCCGGGCGAAGCGGTGTCGTGGGGCAAGGTCGATCCGGACAAGCTGCCGGATGCGGTGGTCTGCTATACCGACGCCACCATCGGCTTGCCGCTCCTCACCGCCTACGCGCTGGCGAAGACGAAGCGGCGCAAGCCCAAGCGGCTGTACCGCAAGCTCCCGGCGCTCATGGCGGCGCTGCAGGCCGAATACGGACGCGGCAACCGCCGCCGCAGAATGAAGGAAGGGGCTTTCAGCGAGCCCGGTCGAGCTCGGTCAGCTTCGCCACGACGTCGCGGTAGTTCGAGTTGACGCCGTAGATCTCGACGAAGGTCTTGCGCGCCTTGTCGAGATCGCCCTGGAAGACGTAGACGTTGCCCAAGTCGTAAAGCATCCCGAGGAAGGCCTCCTCCGGCAGATTCGGAATCTCCAGCCCGCGCTGATACCACTTGATCGCGAGCTCGGGGAGGCCCTTCTCGAGGAAACAGCCGCCCAGCAGGGAAGCGCAGTCGACCAGATACCGCGGCTCCTTCGAGGCGAGTTGGAACTCCCCGATCGCTTCGTCGAGCAGGCCCATTTCGCGGTAGGCGATGCCGAGGTTGTAGTGCGTGTCGTAGTCCTCCGCCGAGAGGCTCTCGGAAACGCCACGCTTGAAACCCTCGACGATCTCCTCGAGCGACTGCTCCTGCGGCGTCGGCATCAGGTCGCGCCCGGTGAGCAGGTCCTCCTTCGACAGCTCCTGCTCGAGCTCCGCCGCGAGATCGAAGAACCCCTCTTCGTCGTCGAACAGCTTCTCGCCGTCGGAAGCCCCAGGCGCCGGCGGGGACGCGACCGCCTGATCGAGCCAGGAGAGGCTCTCGTCGGCAGCGATCTTCTCCGGGGTCACCGCGGAGCGCGCGGCGGGAGGAGGCACCGGAGTCGCGACGGGCGGCGGCGGTGCCGGACGCGCCGGCGGCGGAGCGGCGCCCTTTGGCGGCCGCGCGATCGGGATGACGATCTCCGGCAGTTCGTCGTCGAGCGGCCCGCTTTCGTGCAGATTGGCGTGCCACGGCTCCGCCGAGAGCTCGCTCGCGGCGATTGCAGTCGGCGCAGGCGGCTCGGGCGCCGGAACGGAAGGCTTCGCCGCTGCCGGCGGCGCAGGAGCTTGCGGTCTCGGCGCCGCCGGCGCGGGCACCACGGGAGCGGGCGCCGGGGAAGCGGTCGGAACCGGTGTCGCCGCGGCCGGTGGCGGAGGCGTCGGCGCCGCGGCGGGACGGCTCACCGGCGGCTTCGCCGCCGACCGACCGGCGAGGTCGTCGAGCAGGGCCGAGATTTTGTCCTTCTTCTTCGGCACCAACGTCGGCAGTCCGACGACTTCATCGCCCTCGATACGGAATCCGGCCTTGACCAGGCGATTGCGCACCTGGTGCCAGACGCTCTCGTCGCGGCCCTCCTCGGCCAGCCGCTTGAGCTGATTGGCGCGCGTCAGAGCCTTGTCGAACTTGCCCTCGTCGATCCACAGCGACACCAGCAGGCCGTTGGCACCGACATGCCGCGGGTTGATCTGCAACAGCTCCCGCACGCGATCGTGCGCCTTCTCGCGCAGCCCGTACTTGCGAAACACCTCGGCTTCGGCGAGCAGGTCGTCCTGCCGACGCGCTCCCGAAGCCTGGCCGGGAACGACTTCGTAGGAGGTCCGTTCGAGCTCTTCGAGGTTGAGGACCGGGCCGGCGGGCCGGGCCGCCGGCGGCTCGATGGCGACTTCCGGAATGTCGAGCGCGGGCTCGGGCTCGAAGCTCCAGTCGATCTCGTAGGCCTCCTCGAGCATCGGAGGCGGTGCGGGCAAGGGCGCAGGCGCGACAGGCAGGCTCGCCGGCGCCTCTGCCATCGGCGGGAGCTCGAGGGAACCGAATCCCAGCGCGGGAGGCTCCGGAGCAGGCGGATCCCAGCTGCGCTCGGTGGCGCGCGATGCCACCGATGGCGGAGCAGCGGGCGCGACGGGCGAGATCTCCTGCAGCCCTTCGAGGTCGAGATCGAACTCGACTTCGCTGTCGTCACCCCCGTCGAACCAGGGGGAGTCCGGAGACCGGCGCAGCATGTCGTCGGTCGGACTGATCTGGGTCGAAGGTACGTCGAGGTCGTCCGGCAGCTCGAGAACGAAGTCCACCTCGCCCTCGTCGACCGGCCTGAGCAGCGGCGGGACGACGGGACCTGATCGCGCTGGCGTCGCCGGCGCTGCGGGCGGCTTAGGAGCTGCCGCAGCGGCCGCCGGGAGGCCGGACGAATCGAGCAGGTCGACGTCGAGCTCCAGCACCTCGCGCGGCTCGTTGTGCCCTCGCGTCACATCCGAGACTTTCAACGGCACGGAGGAGGGGCGCGGCTCCTGTGCCGGTGCCGGAGTGCCGCGGTGCAGCCCGGCGATGCGCGCGATCTTCTCCGCCTGCGGATTGCGCTCGACGGCGAGGGCCAGGAGGCGCGCCGCCGCGCCGACATGGCCGGCATCCTTCAGGCCGAGGACGGCATCGGTGATGAATGCAATGTCGCCGGGCTCGGCCTCGATCGCCTTGGCATAGACCTGCGTCGCCTCTTCGACCTTGTTGTGGCGCAGCATGAGGTCGGCAATGAGGCGGTATTCGGCCAGCGCCTTCTCGGTCAGCTGCTGACTGTGAAACAGCTCGGCGAGCTTGACGTGCGGCGCCGGATCGTCGGGGATCAGGATCGCCATCTTCTGCAGCACGCCGATCGCGGACGCCGAATTGCTGTGCTTCTGGTAGTAGTCGACGAGCACCTGGTACTGGGTGCGCGCTTCCGGAATCAGCCCCTGCTTGTGGTACAGCTCGGCGAGCCGCTCGTAGACCGCGAGGCGAGTCGGGTCGAGCTTGATGATCTTCTTGTAGATCGCGATCGCCTTGACGAAGAAGCCGTCGTCCGTGTAGCGGTCGGCGATCTGCGAGAAGAGTTTGACGGCCTCGTCGATGCGGTCGATGCGCGCGTAGAGGTCGCCCAGACGGTTGAGCGTCGAGGCATCGTTCGGGTTCTCCGCCAGGAGCTTCCTGTACTCCTTGATGGCGGCCTCGATCTTGCCGCGCGAGACGAGCTTCTCCGCCGAAGCGATGACCTGTGGCCGATCGATCGCCATCAGGCAGCCCTCTGCTCGGCCCTTGGCAGGACCTTCCGGAAGGTCAGGCGATGCAGCGGACTCGGACCGTACTTCGCCAACGCTGCGAGATGGTCGGGTGCACCGTAGCCTTTGTGCCGGGCGAAACCGTAGACCGGGAAGTCGCGGTCGTACTCGACCAGCATCCGGTCGCGCTCCGTCTTGGCGAGGATGGAGGCACAGGCGACGGCGTAGCTCCACGCGTCCGCCTTCACGACCGCGAGGCAGGCGGGGCCGCCGCCGTTCGTTTCGTCTCTGGCAACGTCTTCGAGGGTCACGGCGTCGACGACGACCGCGTCCGGACGCAACGCGAGCAGGCCGATCGCCTGTCGCATCGCCAGCCGGGTGGCCTGCAGGATATTGATCTGATCGATGACTTCGGCGGGTACGGCGACCACGGCGCAAGCGAGAGCGGTCCGTCGGATCATCGCCGCCAGCTCGGTCCGGGCCGCCGGACGCAAGCGCTTCGAATCGTCGGCGCCTGGAATAGGACGGTCGGGATCGGGGATGACCGCGGCAGCGACGACCGGACCGGCCAGACAGCCGCGCCCGGCCTCATCGACCCCGGCCACCCTGGCGAACCCGGACTGCTGGAGGCGTACCTCGAGCCCGCGCATCAGCTCGAGCCGGTAGACCTCACAGCAGAGTTCGAACGTCGTCGTCACTCCGAGTATCCCGCCAACCGGCCCGCGCACCCGAGCGCCGCGGGCGCTTTGCTCAGCCGCGCGCCGGAGCCGGTGCCTCGTCGCGACGCTCTTCGATACGTGCGGCCTTGCCGCGCAGATCACGCAGGTAGAACAGCTTCGAGCGCCGGACCTTGCCGCGGCGCAGGACTTCGATGCGATCCACCACCGGCGCATGCAAGGGGAAGATTCGCTCGACGCCAGTGGCGCCG
Organism: Acidobacteriota bacterium; assembly: GCA_052035735.1. GTDB lineage: Bacteria > Acidobacteriota > Thermoanaerobaculia > Multivoradales > JAGPDF01 > JAGPDF01. The sequence continues at coordinate 6,245 of JBPOHI010000183.1, read as the reverse complement.
GAGATCTTGCGCACGGTGAACATCTCGCGCGTGCCGCTGCCCTTGCGGGCGATCACGACGCCCTGAAACGCCTGCAGCCGCTCCTTGTCGCCTTCCTTCACCCGGACCTGCACGCGCACAGTGTCTCCAGCGCGGAACTCCGGAACATCCTGGCGCAGGTAAGTGCGCTCGACTTCCATCAATGCGTGCATACGTTTCCTCTTCCGTTTCCACTCCGCCGGAGAATCGTCCTGACGGCTTCCGAGTCGGTAATTATCTAAGGTTTCGATCGTTAGGGCAACCCGGCAGGCGATCCGGCCGCCCGGAGGCGGCCGAGCTCCCGGCGTTGAGCGGCGCTCAGGGGGGCGTCGGCGAGCAGGTCGGGCCGCTTTTCGAAGGTCGCCCGGAGCGCCTCGAGCTCGCGCCAGCGCTCGATGGCGGCATGATCGCCGGAGAGGAGCACGGGCGGCACCGCCAGCCCCTCCACCTCCGCCGGCCGGGTGTAGTGCGGATAGTCGAGCAGGCCGGCGCGAAAGCTGTCGCGCTCGACCGAATCCGTACGCTGAACGACCCCCGGCACCTGGCGCGAGACGGCTTCGACGACCAGCATCGCCGGCAGCTCGCCGCCGGAGACCACGAAGTCTCCGACCGACACCTCCTCGTCCACCACCGTCTGGCGCACCCGCTCGTCGATCCCCTCGTAGCGGCCACAGAGGAGCATCAGGTCCCCTTTCGCCGCGAGCTCGCGCACCTTGGTCTCGTCTAGACGGCGTCCCTGAGGGGAGAGCAGAACGCGCCAGGGAGCCGCGCCGGCGGAGAGCGCGCGCACCGCCGCGAGCCACGGGGGGGCGGTCATCACCATGCCGCCACCGCCGCCGAACGGCTCGTCGTCTACCGAGCGGTGACGGTCGGCGCTCCAGTCGCGCAGGTCGCGAACCTCGACGCTCAGCAGGCCGCGCTCCCGCGCCCGGCCGAGCAGCGCCGTCGCGAGAAAGGGCCCGAACAGCTCGGGGAAGATGGTCAGGACTTGTATGCGCACGTCGTCAGCAACCCTTCCGGCAGGCGGAGGTCGATCCGCCTGGCGTCGCGATCGACGCCGACGAGGAACGCCTCGACGAACGGCAGCACGGATCGCATGCCGTCCTTTTCGACCTCGAGGAGCGTCCCGCCGCCGTCTTCCTGGAGATCGACCACCGTGCCGATCTCGCCGTCGCGCTCGTCGACACAGCGGCAACCGATGAGCTCGAAGACGTAGTAGGAGCCGGCTGGCGGCTCCGGCACCTGGTCGATCGGAACCCAGAGCTCGAGGCCGCGCAACGCCTCGGCGGCCTCCCGATCGACGACCCCGGCGAAGGCGACGCGCAGCCCCCCCTTGTAGGGCGAGGAGCGCTCGACGCGCAGGAGGCGCTCGCGCCTCCGCCCTCCGGCCGCGCGCTCCGCGGGCAGAGTGGCGGCGAGATCGACGCCGGGCGCAAACCGGCGGTCGTAGTCGCTCCACAGAGCGACCGTGACCTCACCTTTGATGCCGTGGGGACGCAGAATGGTGCCGACCAGGACCGCTTCCGGGAGACCGGCGGCGCGTCCCTCAGTCGTCGGAGACTTCGACCTCATACGACTGCCCTTCCCGCTCGCCGCGGATATCGGTCAGCACCCGCAGCGCCTCGATGGTGCGCCCGCGGCGACCGATGATCTTGCCGCGCTCGCTGCCCGACACGCGAATCTCGAGCAGCAGATCCGAACCCTGCGCGACCGCTTCGACGCTCGCCTCCTTGGGATCGTCCACCAGCAAGCGGACGACCGCCAGCAGATCGGCGGCGGTGGTCGCAGCAGCCGGCACGTCAGCTGGCGGAGCGGGCGACGAGCTGCTTGACGGAGTCGGAGAGCAGCGCGCCCTGGCCGACCCAGTAGTCGATCCGGGGGCGATCGATCTGAATGCGCGGCGGGTTCTGCCGCGGGTCGTAAGTGCCGACCTCTTCGAGGGCAGCGGACGTCGTAGCCTTGCGCGAGTCGGAAACGATCAGCCGGTAAAAGGCCTTGTTCGTCGCGCCCATCCGGCGGAGCCGAATCTTGAGCATTTGCTTCAACCTCCAGAGTCTTTGATGATCGGATTGCTCTCCGCCCCAGGGGGCTCCCGCCGGCGGAAACTGAGTGGAAGACGATACCACATCCCCCGCAAGCGGTCTTCCCGGCCCGGTTCCGCGGGCCAGCACCCGCCGGGGCGTCTGCCTATCGCCGGCCGAAGGCGCCCGGGCTCCCGCCCTTGGCGGCGGCGCCGAAGGCGCGCTGCATCCAACCGGACTTGACCCCCTTCATCATGCGTTTCATCTGCAGGTACTGCTTGACCAGCTGGTTGATCTCCTGAACGGAGGTACCGGAGCCCCGCGCCACGCGCTTCTTGCGGCTGGCGTTGAGCAGGCCCGGGGTGCGGCGCTCGTCGAGGGTCATCGAGTTGATGATCGCCTCCGTCCGCGCCAGGCGGCGCTCGTCGGCCTCCGACACGTCCCCCAGCCCCTTGAGCGGCCCCATCTTCGGCAACATCCCGAGCACGCTCTTGAGCGAGCCCAGTTTCTTGACCTGGCGGAGCTGGTCGCGCAAGTCCTCGAGGGTGAACTCGTTGCGGCTGAGCCGTTCGGCGAGCCGCTGCGCCTCCTTCGCGTCGACCGTCTCCTGGGCCTTTTCGATCAACGCCAGGACATCGCCCATGCCGAGGATACGCGAGGCCATCCGGGCCGGGGAGAAGAGCTCGAGGTCCTCGGGCTTCTCGCCCACGCCGACGTAACGGATCGGCACCTGGGTGACCGCGCGAACCGAGAGGGCGGCGCCGCCGCGAGCGTCGCCATCGAGCTTGGTCAGCAGCACGCCGGTGAGCGGCAGAACGCGCGCAAACTCCTGGGCCGAACGCACGGCGTCCTGTCCGGTCATCGAATCGGCGACGTAGAGCACCTCGTCGGGATCCACCGTCTTGGCGATCTCGGCGATCTCCGCCATCAGCTCGGCGTCGATGTGCAGACGGCCGGCGGTGTCGAGAAGGACGACATCTCGTCCGCTCTCGCGCGCTACCCGCAACGAGCGCCTGGCGAGCGCGACGACCGTCTCTCCGACCTCGGGCCGCAGCACCGGCACATCGACCCGGGCGCCGACCTGAACGAGCTGCTCGACCGCCGCAGCGCGCTGCAGATCGGCGGCGACGAGCAGCGGATAGCGCCCGCGCGCCATCAGACGCTTGGCCAGCTTGCCGCAGGTCGTGGTCTTGCCGGAGCCCTGGAGGCCGCACATCAGAAGGACAGCCGGTGTGCCGTCCACCCGGAGCTCTTTGGCGTCCTCGCCTCCCAGGGTCGCGGCGAGCTCGTCGCGCACGATCTTGATCACCTGCTGCGCCGGGGAGAGGCTCTCGAGCACCTTCTCTCCCAGCGCCTTGGCTTCGACCCGGGCGAGAAACTCCTTGACCACGCGGAAGTGCACGTCGGCCTCGAGCAGCGCGAGGCGAATCTGCTTCAACGCCGCGGCGAGGTGCTCTTCGGTGATCCGCCCCTCGCCCTTCAACCGGCGGAATACGTCCTGGAACTTGTCCTGCAGGCCTTCGAACATGCGGCGCTCCCTCGCGGACGATTCTCTCCCAAAGCCGTCCGTCGGGGTAGAACGGGCCGGGAGGGGGCACCGGCCCGCGCCCCCTCTGGCCCCCTGAGCGGCGGTTACTGCACCGTATAGACCGCGTTGGGAGCGGTCGTGGCGCCGTTCCCGGCCACCCGGTTGTTGCCCGCCGACTCGACGAACGAGCCGGCGAAGATCGAGATGCCGGTGTTGTTGTTGACGACCACCGAGTCCGAGAGACGGATGCGGGCGTTGGCGATGTTCGTGGAAAGCCCGATGTTGTTCGCCATGAAAGTGCTCTTGTCGATATTCAGCACAGTCGTCGGGCCGGAGCTCCTGACGCCGGAGAAGGCGTTCCCGATGAACGCCGAACGGCTGACGATCCCCTGAACGTTGTTGACCGCAGCCAGACCGTGCCCATCCGTGTTCTCGACCCGCACGTTGTCGAGCTCCAGGCGCAGAGTGCCTGCCGATGTTGTAACGAGGATGCCGGCTTCACAATTGGTGATCGAGACGTTGTGCAGGATCAGCCTGCCGTCGGCGGTCAATGCGGCCTCGATGGCGTTCGAGGTCGCGGCCTGCATTCCGGAGATCGTGACGTTTTCGACCGTCACCTGGCCCCCGGCCAGGTACCGGATGCCGTCGAGCCCGGTCTCGAAGCCGTGGATCGAGAGGTTCTTCAGGATGACTTCGTCCCCGGCGCCGGCGTTGATGACGATGCCGTTCGTGCCGGCGTTGAGAATGCCGGCGAGTGTACCTTCACCGTTGATGGTGATCGCCTTGGTGATGGTCACGGCGCCGTAGCCCCCCGGATCGAGCACCGAGATCTCCCCGGCCGCGGCGGTCTTCGAGATGGCCCCGGCGAACGTCTTGCAGGGCGCCGTCCGGCTGCACGGGTTGGCGTCGTCGCCCACCCCGGAGACCCAGGTGCGTGAGGCCTGACCTTGCGCCGAGACGGCGAACGAGAACGCCAGGCAGACGCAGGTGAGGATGATGCCCTTCAGGTTCGTGGTCATGGTCTTTCCCCCCATTCAATGAGACGCGTTGACGGACCTGCGACAAGGCAGGAACTCCTCTGGGCCAGTGCACGCGGTCGGCGGCCGGCCGGAGCCGCCCCGCTCCCCTGCCCGGAGCGGATCACGATATCCTGTGTCGCCCGCGATGCAAGCGCGGCCCCCCATGGAACGACGCGCCAAGATCGTCGCCACGCTCGGACCGGCGACTGCCGATGAACGTATGCTCGACCGCCTGCTCGCCGCCGGCGCCGATGTCCTGCGCTTCAATCTCTCGCACGGCAGCCAGGAATCGCACCGCAAGAGCCTGCGCCTGGTGCGCAAGGTGGCGAAGGCACGGGGCCTGCAGATTCCGGTGCTGCTCGACCTCATGGGACCGCGCTACCGCCTGGGCGAGATCGCCGGCGGACCCCGGATCCTGCGCAGCGGCCAGAAGGTCACCTTGGGCGAGCCCTCGGCGCGGATCGATCTGCCGGTCGATGACCCGGACTTCCTCCTCCACCTGCGGGTCGGAGAACGGGTGCTGATCGACAATGGGCTGGTCGAGCTGGCGATCACCGCCAAGCGCGGCGGAGTCGTCGCGGCCAGAGTGATCCACGGCGGCGCGGTCTCGACGCGCAAGGGGATCAATCTCCCCGATTCGAGGCTCCCCTTCACCGTCTCGGAGAAGGACGCTTCCGACCTCGCCTTCGCGGTCGCCGAGCGCGCCGACTACATCGCCGCGAGCTACGTCGGCCGCGCCCGCGACCTCGAGGCGATCCGGGCGATCGTCGCCCGTCACGGCGCTCCGATCCCGCTGGTGGCCAAGCTCGAGCGCGCGGCGGCCATCGAGCACATCGAAGAGATCGTCGCCGCGGCCGACGCCGTCATGGTGGCGCGCGGCGACCTCGGCGTCGAGGTGCCGCTACACCAGGTTCCGGTGCTGCAGAAGCGCATCATCGCCGCCGGCCGAAGGCTCGGCAAGCCGGTGATCGTCGCCACCCAGATGCTCGAGTCGATGATGGTTCAGCCGCGGCCGACGCGCGCCGAAACGTCCGACGTCGCTAACGCCGTCTTCGACGGCGCCGACGCGCTGATGCTGTCGGGCGAGACCGCAGCCGGGAAGTACCCGACCGAATCGGTGAAGACGATGGCCCGGATCATCGTCGAGGCCGAACAGTACAAGCTCAAGACTTTTCTCTCCGGCGAAGTGCCGCGCGACCCGGCCCTCCCGGCCGGGAGATTTCCGGCACCCGCCCCACGAGCCCTCGAGCGCGCGGATGGGCCGGACGGCGACGGCTCCGGCCAGATCGACGGCGCGATCGAGATCGCCGACGTTATTGCCGCGGCCGCGGTGCACGCCGCGAGCAAGCTCGACGGCAGCCGGATCGTCGCCTTTTCGCAGGGCGGCTTTACCGCGCGCCGCTTGGCCCGCTACCGGCCGGTGGTGCCGACCTTCGTCCTCACGACCGACGTCCAGGTCGCCCGGCGGATCCAGCTCCTCTGGGGCATGCGGCCGATCCACCTCGCCCGTGACGTGCAGCATCGCGAGGATCTGATCGAGATCGTCGAGCGCGAACTGCTGGCGCGCCGCCACGTCCGCCCGGGCGAGTGTCTGATCCTGCTCATGGGTTTTCCGATCCGGCTGAAGGCGCTGACCAATCTGCTGCGCATTCACCGGGT
>JBPOHI010000167.1:0-4291 GCA_052035735.1 Acidobacteriota bacterium | reverse complement strand
CCGGGGATGATCGGCACGGTGATGCCGGCCTCGCGGCAGGCGTCGACGAAAGCGAAGTAGTGCCGGTTGTCGAAGAACATCTGGGTCACGACGTAACTCGCTCCGGCTTCGATCTTGGCCTTCAACCGGCGCACGTCGGCGGCGAGGTTCGGCGCTTCGAAGTGCTTCTCCGGATAGCCACCGACGCCGATGCAGAAACTTGACGGCTCGGCGTCCAGCAGGTCCTCGGCGAGATAGCGGCCGTGGTTCATGGCGTCGATCTGGGTCACCAGGTCGGAGGCGAAGCGATTGGCGCTCCGGCCCTCGCGCAGCGGCTTCTCGTAGCCGCTGTCGTCGCCCCGCACGGCGAGCACGTTGTCGATGCCCAGGTAGCGCAGCTCGATGAGGAAATCCTCGGTCTCCTCGCGAGTGAAGCCGCGGCAGAGGACGTGCGGCACGGCGTCGATGCCGTACTTGTTCTGGATCAGCGCACACACGCCCATCGTCCCCGGGCGCTTGCGCTTGACCCGCCGCTGGATGCCGGCCGGAGTCTCCTCGTAGAAGACCTCCGCGGCGTGACTGGTGATGTCGATGAAGGGCGGACGGAACTCGACCAGATCCTCGATCAGCGCCATGAGGTTGCGGACGTCGCCGCCGCGCAGCGGCGGGATGATCTCGAAACTGATCAACGGCTCCTTGGCGCTTTCCAGGTGTTCGATGACCTTCAAGCTCGCCTCCCCTTCTGGTCTCGCGCAACGACAAAAAAACCCGCTCGCCGGCAGCAAAGGGAGCGGGTTCTCACGTCCGGACACTGGGTTGCCGCGGAGCCAGCCCCGCTCTCCGGGGGCTTCGCGCGACCGCATCCCCGCCGCTCACGCGACGAGAGGGCACCTTGGGTGTCCGCCCCAGGTTGCCGAGCCCGGAGTGACCGGCGGATCGTGAGAAGTCTCTCGTCGTCGCCGTGTCGCTCTTCGGACCGCTCCGAATGCCCGAAAAGCGTAGCTCCGGCCGGCGAGACTGTCAACGGAGCGGCGGCTCCGGTCCGCGGCGCCCAAGGCGGCGGCCCGGAGCGGACCTCCGGCGACGGCGCACGGCCGCTCCGATAGAGTTCCCGACGTGCACCACGACACTTCCCGCGTCACCCTCTGGCGCTTCTGGACCCTTCTCGGCGACCTCACGGTCGCCTGGCTGGCGCTCTACCTCGCGTTCCAGATCCGCATCGTCGCCGTGCTGCCGGGCTCCGCCGACACCCTGCCGCAGGAGCGCCTGGTCTACTTCGACCGGATCTGGATCTGGGTCGTCGCGGCGCAACCGGTGGCGCTCTACTTCTTCGGCCTCTATCAGTCGCGGGCCAAACGCCCCCGCCTCGAGATCGCCCGCTGGGTGAGCTTCGCGGTTCTCTTCCAGACTCTCGCCCTGGCGAGCGGTCTCTTTCTCGCCAGCCAGGCGTTTCCGCGCTCGGTGCTGCTGCTCTTCGCGCTGCTCGACACCGGCCTGCTCGTCCTCTGGCGGGTGGCCCTCCAGGGCCTCCTGCGCACGCCGATGCGTCAGGTAGTGCTGATCGGCTGCGGACCCGCCGCTTGCGACGTCGCACGAAAGATCCGCGAGCACCACTTTCACGGCCTCGAGGTCCGCGGCTATCTGCCGCAACCCGGATCCCCCTGCGTCACGCCCGAAGAGCCGTCGCTCGCCGTGCTGGGACCGCGCCTCGCAAACGCCGCCGAGCTCGCCGCGCTGCTCGCCAACGGCGAAGTGGACGACGTCATCCTCGCCTCCGAGGCTGGAGACTGGCAGACGGCGCTGATCGAGGAGATCGCCGGAACGCGAACACGGCGGCCGACCATCCTGCTCCTGCCCGGTCCCTTCGAGAGCCTGATCGGCACCATGCGCTACCGCTGGATCAACGACCTGCCGTTGATCGAGGTGATGCGAGAGGGCGACTGGCGCGCCGCCATGCCGGTCAAACGGCTCTTCGACCTCGCCGGCGCGACCGCCCTGGCGCTCGCCACCGCTCCGATCTTCGTGTTGGTAGCGCTCGCCGTTCGGCTGACCTCCGCCGGACCCGTCCTCTTTCGTCAGCAGCGGGTCGGGCGAGCGCTACGGCCGTTCCTGGTGGTCAAGTTCCGAACCATGCACCGCGATGCGGAGGGCAAGTCCGGCGAGGTGCTCGCGCAGCGCAACGACCCACGCCTGACCTCGGTGGGAGGATTCCTGCGGCGCTACCGGCTCGACGAGCTGCCCCAGCTGTGGAACGTCGTCGTCGGCGAGATGAGCCTCGTCGGCCCACGCCCCGAGCGCCCCGGCTTCGTGCAGCAGCACCTCGCCCGGGTGCCCGGCTACGCCGAGCGCTTCGCTGCCCCGCCCGGCCTCACCGGGCTCGCCCAGGTCAATGGCGAGTACCATTCGACGCCCGAGAACAAGCTGCGCTACGACCTCGCCTACATCGCCAATCGCAGTCTCTGGCTCGACCTGTCAATTCTCGTCCGCACCGTCCGGATCGTCCTGACTTCGCAGGGCGTCTGAGACGCGCTGCCGGAAGTCCTCCGGAACCTCCTTCATCATCCGCGGATCGAGCAGCACGGCGCGACCGAAGTAGTGCGCTGCCCGCATGCTTCGGCCCTGTGAGTAGAAGACCTTGCCCAGATTGAGCAGGATCTCCGGCCGGGGTTCCAGGCGATAGGCCGTCAAGTAGGCGCTGCGCGCGGGCTCGAGCTTGCCCAACATCAGGAACTGGCTGCCGATGAGAGTCGGAATCGCAACTTCGGCCGGGTCGAGCCGCTGAGCCTCGCTGAGCGCCGCGACATTGCCGGTCAGCTTCACCTTGTCGAGGGAGCCGCCGCGCAGAATGGCGAGCGTCCGGCGCTCGACGCTCCACAAGAGGTGCTGGGCGCGGAGGAGCTCCGAGCTGCGGCGCACCTGCGCGACGCAGAGGACGGCGAACAGCACGGGCAGGAGGAGCCGCTGCAGCGTCTTCACGCGCCGTCTCCTGGCTCCGCGGCGCGGCTCTCCGCGGAGAAGATCCAGGCGAGAAAGAGACAGATCGGCCAGAGCGCGATGGCGATGCGGAAGGGGAAATTCGCCAGCGACAGCACCGCGATCGCGGCGATCCCCGCCCAGGCGAGCCCGGACTGCGGGTCGGCGCTCGAGCCATCATCACTGCCGGCGGAATCCTGCCGCCAGCGCAGCAGCCGGCGGCCGAGCAGAAAGAAGCCCATGCCCAGGGCCGCGAGCCCGGGCCAGCCGGTCTCTGCCGCCACCTCGAGCAGCTCGTTGTGGGCGTTGGCGAAGACGACGTTCTGCTGGTCCTCGAAGAAGGGCACGCCGGCGCGCACGAGGGCGACTTTGGCGTCGATGAACTCGGTCCGATAGGCGCCCACACCGACACCGGCCAGCGGGTGTTCGCCCAGCATCCAGACCGCCGCGCGCCAGCCGTCCAGGCGGCCGGTGAGAACCGCGTTCCACTCGCCACGGGAGATCTCGCTCACCTTGGCGAGCGTCCGCTCGCGCAGCGGAGCGACGACGGCGAGCAGGAGCACGACCGCTCCGGCGAAAATCGCGGCCCCCGTCGCCAGGCGCCGGCGCGAAATGCGGAAGGCCCAGAAGACGACCGAGCCGACCACGATGGCGGCAATGGCGGCGAGCGTCTGGGTCACCGCCAGGCCGTAGAGGCAGAGTGCGAGCGCCGCCGCGGCGTAGCGCACGCGTCGCCCGCTGGCGATCTCGGCCTGCGCCAGAATTGCCGGAAGGACGAGGCAGGCGGCCAGGTCGCCGACATTGCCGGCCAGGGAGCCGACGGCGTAGCGCGAGCTCTCGGCAATCCCGACGAAGCTGTAGGGCTGGTAGATGCCGTGGAACTGCAGAATCGCGACGGCGGCCAGGATCGACGCCGGAACGAGCAGCCAGGCGAGCGTCTCGCGCAGTTCGCGGCGGGAGAAACCGGCGCTCCAGCCCCAGACTGCGACCGCGCCGATCCAGAGTCCGGCGAGGCCGCGCTGGACGTAGGCGGAGTGCGGACTCGCCAGCGAGAGCAGCGTCGCGGCCAGGACGAACGGCCCGAAGGTCGCGACGAACGGCGCCCGCAGCAGCTCGCGCCACTGCTTCGGCCCCTGCCAGGCGAAAGCGAGGAAGAAGAGCGAGATCAGCGCCAGGGTCTCGCCGAGCAGCGCCTTGGGAAGCCGGAAGGCGTCCTTCTGCGCCGAGTCGAGCACGAACGGAACGGCGAGCAAGAGCAACCAGACGGTCCAGCTGGCCCACCGGTGAGCGAGCGGCAGGGCCTTCACGGCAGCGTCCTGGCGTCCGGAGGCGGAGACCG
>JBPOHI010000136.1:0-2284 GCA_052035735.1 Acidobacteriota bacterium | reverse complement strand
AGTTGCTCGCGTTGAAGAACCAGAAGAAGGCCGACTCGTCGGACTCGGCGCGCTCGCCACCGAAGTACATGACCTTGCCGGTGCCGGTATTGGTCGCCGTCTCCCATTCGACCTCGACCTTGAACTTTCCGTCGAGCAGGCAGGCGGTGTCGGCGTCGCGGATGCAGACGCCACCGGCACCAGGAGAGAGGAACGGCGCAAGCAGGGGGTAGGAGGTCGCCAGGGCGCCGTCGAGGATGTTCTCGTCCGTGCCGCAGCCGTCCGGTGGCGCACCGCAGGAGCCCAGGAGCTGTCCGACGATGATGCCGTCCGCGCGCATCACCGGCGAGCCCGAGCTGCCACCCGAGATGCCCGTGCTGTCGAGGTTCACCGAGTGCAGGAAGTTGGCCGTGGACACCCCGGTGCAGTTGAAAGAGGGCGTTTCGTCGAGCTGATGAGTGGAGTACGACTGCGCCAGGATCTCGTCGTCGAGGTCTCTCACCGGATGCGAAAGGCGGTGCAGGGTCGTGCCGTCGGCGGGACGCACGCTCGTCCAGCCGAGGTAGACCGCGCCGGCGGGCACCTCTCCGGCATCGACAGCTCGGGCGAGCGTCACGTCAGACGGCTCGGAGGTCACCATGAGGTTGGCTCCCAGCGGGCCGTAGGTTCCGCTGGTAGCGCCGCTGCCGCAGCTCGAGTTGCGATAGAAGAAGTAGGTGTCCATCGTAAGTGCCGAAGCCTCGCTGCCGACGCAATGGTGGGCGGTGAGGAGCCAGGGCTGGAGCGTCGATTCATCGTTGTCGTTCAGCAGCGCTCCAGAGCAGGTGTAGAGATTCCCGGCGTCCTCGTAGAGAAACTGAAAGACCCCCTTGCGAGCGTTGGTGATTCCGGGAAAATCGCTGGTGTCGTAGCACTCACCGTTCTTGAGGCAACCGTCTGCTTCGGGAATCCGCAGCTCCTCGGCGCCGGCACCGAACGCTCGAACCAGTTCGTGCACCCGCCGGAGGCTGAAGCCCTGACCTGGGGCCGAGGCTGCCTCAGGGAGCTCCACTTCGAGGTAGATGCGGTTGCCGGCGATGGTCGGCGAGAGGATCGTGCGGTCGCCGCGCAGCAGGCGGAGGTCGAAGGGACGCGCCTCGCCTCCCATGCCGTAGACCCAGAAGCGGGTGCCCGGCGGCAGGTTCACGTCGGCGAGCTCGAGCCTCAGCCCCTTGGCCTCGGCGACCTCGACCGAGGTGCCCCAAACCCAATTGCCCTGGGCGCGCCGGGCGAGCAGCCCGCCGCCGACGCGCTGGCCGATGCGGTCCGCGAAGGCCTGCGGCGTGACGCGCAGCGCGAGCGGCTCGGCGAGCGACCGGGCGAAGCCGACCCGCATCGGCCGGTTGGCGCCGGCGTTCCAGTCGGCGAGTGCGGCGAGATCGGCCGCCGCGCCGGTGCGCGCCGGTTCGAGCGTCGCCACGGCCTCGAGCGACAGCGCCTCGGCGACGCGCAGCGGCGCTTCGACCGCCTGCCGGGCCGGCAGCAGCGCCGGGTCGGGAGTGTAGGCCGCGACCTCGATCGCTAGAGCAGTCTGCGGCAGGGCAGCGAGCAACGAACCGGCGACCCACAACGAAACGGCGAGACGAGAACGCATCATCGACATCTCCCTTGTTCGAGCTTTGTCGTTTCTTTCGAGTCCGGCCTCGTGGCCCCGGCCCCAAGCGGAAGCAAGTTCTAGACCTGCCCTTCCGGGACGACCAGCGCCTCGAGCAGGCTGGCGTAGGCCGTCTCGGTGTAGTCGCGCACCATGCGGTCGCTCGAGAACTTCGGCGTGATGGTGGCGATCGCCTCCTTCATCTTGCGCAGCCATTCGACCGGCAGGCCGGCGGCATCGCGATCGTAGTAGGCGGGGACGATCCGCTCCTCCAGAAGGTCGTAGAGCGCCAGGCCGTCCTCGCGGTCGTTCTTCGCCTCGTCGGCCATCGGCTCCTTGCCCGCCGAGGTGTCGCGCGTCGGATCGTCGGTCGTGCTGCCGATGACCCAACCGTTCTCGCCGTCGTAGCCCTCGGGCCACCAGCCGTCGGCGATCGAGCAGTTGAGGGCGCCGTTCATCGCCGCCTTCATCCCGGAAGTTCCAGACGCCTCGAGCGGCCGGCGCGGCGTGTTGAGCCAGACATCGACGCCCTGGACGAGCATTCTGCCCACCCGCATGTCGTAGTCCTCGACGAAGAAGACCTTGCCCTTGAGCGCCTCCGACTGCGACAGCTGGAAGATGTGCTGAATCAACTCCTGGCCGGCCTTGTCCGCAGGATGGGCCTTGCCGGCG
>JBPOHI010000200.1:0-7651 GCA_052035735.1 Acidobacteriota bacterium | reverse complement strand
TGATCGAGATCGTCGAGCGCGAACTGCTGGCGCGCCGCCACGTCCGCCCGGGCGAGTGTCTGATCCTGCTCATGGGTTTTCCGATCCGGCTGAAGGCGCTGACCAATCTGCTGCGCATTCACCGGGTCCGCCCGCTGGCCAAGGCGCCGGCGGGGAAGCCGCGCGAGACCGCCCGGCCGGCAGGCCGTCGCAAGCGTTGATTCCGCTCAAAGACTCGCGGCGAACTCCTGCCTTCGCCTGGGGAACCTGGGCGCTGGTGGCCACGAACCTGGCGGCCTTCGTTTGGGAGCTGCGGGTGGGCAGCGGTCTCGAGGCCGCGGTCTCGAGGCTCGCACTGTCGCCGGCGGAGGCCCTCTCTCCCGGCCCCCTCGTCGAGCTCGCCGCCCGTCTCCCCCGTCTCGTCGCCGCGCTCTTTCTGCACGGCGGCTGGCTCCACCTGCTGGGCAACCTGGCCTTTCTCGCGGTCTTCGGCGACGACGTCGAAGGCCGTCTGCGAGTCCGCCGGTTCCTGCTGCTCTACCTCGGGAGCGGACTCGTGGCGAGCGCCGCCCAGATCGCCGCCAGCCCGCGCTCGACCCTGCCGCTGCTCGGCGCCTCCGGCGCGATCGCCGGAGTCCTGGGCGCCTTCCTGGTGCTCTTCCCGAAGGCCCGGCTCGCCGGTATCCTGCCGCTCGGCTGTCTGGTCATTCCGATGAAGAGCCGCGCCTTCCTGTTCATCCCGTTCTGGTTCCTGCTGCAGCTCTACGGCGCGCTCTCCGCCCCGCCCGGCTCGCTCGCCGGAGGTGTCGCCTGGTACGCCCACCTCGCCGGCTTCGCCGCCGGACCGGTCCTGCTGTACCTGCTGCGGCGGAAATAGCTCTACGGCTGGAGCGGGGGACGCGGCGAAAGGTCGCGTCGAGCCCCGCTGCGGAGCGACAGGTAAGCGGGAATGACCACGATGGCGACGAGCGCTGTGGCGAGAGTGCCCAAGGTGGAGACCAGGCCCATCGAGATGAGACCCGGGTAGTGCGAGGTCGCGAGCGAGCCGAAGCCGACGATCGTCGTCAAGGCGGCGAGAAAGACGCCGCGCGCGGTCTCTTCGACCGCCGCCGCCGGATCGCCCCCGGGCCGCCGTTCCTCCTCGCGGTAGCGATGGATGACGTGAATGCCGTAGTCCACGCCGATGCCGATGATCATCGTGATGACGAAGATGTTCATGAAGTTGAGATGCAGATCGAAGGCGACCATCAGCGCCACCATCCAGAGAATGCCGACCAGCAGCGGCACGAGGGCGATGAAAGCGGTGTGGACGTCGCGGAAGTCGAACCACAGGAGGAGGAGCGTCAGCGCGAGGCCGATGATCCCCGAGGCCAGGGCGTCACCGCGAATCTCTCCGCGCAGGCTTCGCGAAAGGACGTTCATGCCGGTGAGCGTCGCCTGAGACCCGAGGCTCCGGGCGAGATCCACGGCAGCTTCCGGAATCTCGCGCTTCGGCCGGCCGGGCAGGTTGTAGAGCTTGACCACGCTGGTCCAACCGTCCGGCGTCTCCTTGAGGTAGCGGTCGAGGAGCGACCGGCCCTGCGGCACCGCCAGCACCCCTTCCCGGGTCAGCAAGCCCTCCGGCGCGAGCGTCTTGCCCAGCAGGTCGAGGCCCGCCTGGAACGGCTCGATCCGCAGGCCCTCCCCCGCCAGCGCAGTGGCGAACTCCGAGCGGATCCGGGCCATGTCGAGTCGCCCGCGGTTTTCCACCGCGAGCCAGTCGAGCGCCTCCTGCTGAATCGCCGGCGGAGGCAGCACTGCGGTGACCGCGTCGACCCCGCCCAGGCGGCCGTCGGCCACCAGCCGCCGCCCCGCGACGGCCGCCTTGTCGGCGAGAGCGAGCACTTCGGGCAGCGTCTTCGCCTTGAGGACGAGTGACATCGAATCGAAACCGGCACCGAAGTGCTGGTTGATCTCGGACTGGGCGAGGATGCCGCGGTTGCCGGGCGGGCGCAGCGCTTCGACGTTGTCGTCGAACTTGAGTCGTGGCGCAGAAGCGACGGCGACGAGCGTCACCAGCGCCGACACGGCGAGCGTCGCGCGCGGCCTCCGCGTCGCGAGGCGCGACAGGCGTTCGATACCGAAGGCGAAGATGTGCAGCCGGGGCTCGCTGTCGCGCTTGCTGTGGTGCGCCTCGCTCCAGCCGATCATCGCCGGGACCAGGAAGAGCACGGCGAGCAGGCAGAAGAGCACGCCGGTGCCGACGATCAGACCCATCTGATAGAGCCCGGTGAAATCGGTGATCAGGAAAGCGTAGAAGGTCGCCGCGGTGGTGATCGCGCCGAGGACCACGCCGCGGGCGGTCGAACCGCCCATCGAGCGCATCGACTCGACCACCGAAGCTCCCCGTTGGCGCTCTTCGACGTAGCGGCCATAGAGCACGATAACGAAATCGTCGCCCAGGCCGACCAGCAGCGCCGCGACGCCGGCGGTCGCCGACGAGAGCACTCCGACGGCGAGCGCCGCGAAGCCGAAGGTGATCGCGAGGCCGCAGGCGAGCGGCCAGAAGACCAGCAGCAGGAGAGAGGTGCGGCGATAGGCGATATAGAACAGCACCAGGACGCCGACGATCGAGGTCAAGGCGTTGAGGATGACGTCGCGGCGGATCAGGCCGGTGTCGTCGAGCGCGATCATGTAGCGCCCGCCGAAGAAGACCTCCGGCACGGGTGCTTCGCTTCCCTCGGCGAGCTCGCTCCAGGAGGAGCTCGCTGCCGCCACCGAGCTCTGCATCGATTCGAACAGCCGGCGATTGAAATCGATGTCCTGCGGATTGCGCGTCGGCTTGCCCAGCACGAGCAGCAACCGGTGGTCGCGCGACAGGTAGCGCCCGCTCGTCCAGTCGACGGCCAGCGGGCCGCGCTGGCCACCCAGGCGGTCGAGGAAGATGCCCGAGATACCGAGCGGATCGAGCTTGAGCAGGTCCTTGAGTGCCACCGCCTGCGGCATCTCGAGCGTGCGACGCAGCTCTTTCGCGCGATTGCGGATCTCCGACCCGGTCAGCCGTTCAGCGAGCCGCTCGCGGGTCGGAGCGTCGAGAAACAGGATCGCCTTGGGCAGGAATTCGCGCAACAGCTCTTCGGGCTCGCCGAGCTTGGATTCGACCGACGAGAAATAGTCCGTCGAATCTGCCATGCGCCCGGCGAGATCGTCGGCCAGAGCTTCGTAAGGATCGAGCGGCGCCTCTTCGGGAATGCGGATGCCAACCACGAAGTAGTCCACGTTGCCGAACTGCTCGAGGGTCTCGCGAAAAGTGATGACGTTCGGATTGCGGGTCGGCAGCAGGTGCAGCACGTCGGGATCGAAACGCAACCGGAAGGCGAGCGCCGCTGAGCCCGCGACGACCAGGAAGAAGATCAGGAAGACCAGGCGATGCCGGCGCCCCGCGAAGAGAATGAGCCGCTCGAGCGGCCCGGGCGGCCTCAAACGGCCACCGGCGGTTGCGGCGGCGCAGGCGGACGCGGGCCCGCGGAGATGCTGCCGATCCTGCGCCAGTAGCGGACGAAGTACTCGCAGCCCGAATAGAGGGTGACGATGACGGCCACCCAGAGCGAAATCGGCGCGAGATGCGAGAACTCTCCGAGCTGGGTGTAGATGATGAGCAGCGAGATGGCCACGATCTGGGCGCCGGTCTTGATCTTCCCCGAGACGCCCGCGGGAATGACGACCTGCTCCGCGGCGGCGTGACTGCGCAGCGCGTTGACTGCGAACTCGCGCGCCAGAATCGTGACGACCATCCACGACGGCGTCACCCGGGGATCGAGCTCCACCAGCGACACGAACGCGGCGGCGATCAGGATCTTGTCGGCCGCCGGATCGAGCAGCTGCCCGAAACGGCTGACCAGGTTCCAACGGCGCGCGAAGTAGCCGTCGAGGAAATCCGTCAGGGCCGCGAGGAGGAAGAGTCCCAGGCCGACGAACTCCTTGCCGTCGAACTTGGTCAACAGGACGACGACCAGGATCGGGACGAGCAGAATCCGCGCCGAAGTGAGAATGTTGGGGAGGTTCGACATCGGTTGGGCGCGATCGGTCGCGGGCAATCGCGGCCTACGGCCGGGCGACGCTCGAAGTGGTCAACCGCACCTGGTTGTTGGCGTCGCGAACGATGAAGACGCGACTGCCGTCGAGAACCGCGTCGCTGCCGTCGAACAGATGCAGAATGCGCTGCACGTAGGCCCGGGTCTCTGCGTAGGGCGGAACGCCGCCGTACTTCACGACCGCCTCCGGACCGGCGTTGTAGGCCGCGAGCGCGAGCTCCAGCCCGCCGAACCGGTCGAGCATCTGGCGCAGGTAGCGGGTGCCACCACGGAGGTTCTGATCGGCATCCCAGGGATCCGCAACCGCGAGATCGGAGGCGGTTCCGGGCATGAGCTGCATGAGACCGATCGCGCCCTTGTTGGAGCGCGCTTTCCGGTTGTACCCCGACTCGACCTGAACGAGCGCCTGCACCAGGCGGGGCTCGAGATCGAGCTCCAGGGCGTGACGATCGATCGCCTCGGCGAGCTCCGGGTCGGGCACCGCGAGCAGCCGATCCGAGAGCCGGCGCGAGCGCGCCTCGGAAGGCTCGTTGACGATCACCTTCATGCCGTCGGCGCGCACCTGGATCGACGTCGCGCCGCCGAAGACCGGCGGCGACGCCGCGAGCAGGCAGACGATTCCGAAGACGGATCTCATGCGAACCCTGATTTTACTCCCCAACCGTCCGGCGGACGAACAGGGGCCGGAACATCAGCCGGCTCCGCCCGCCAGCTCCGCCACCGCGCCGGCGACGCCGCTGAGCGCCTCAGGGAGCCGGTCGGGCTCCTTGCCGCCCGCCTGGGCGAAGTCGTCCCGGCCGCCGCCGGAGCCGCCGATGAGTCCGGCGAGCGCCTTGAGGAGCTTTCCGGCCGGCACCCGTGCCCTGAGGTCGTCGCTGACCGTCGCGATCAGCGCCACCTTGCCGTCGCCGCGCGTGCCGAGGACGACGACCCCCGAGCCGAGCCGCGAACGCAGCAGGTCGGCCATGTTGCGCAGCTCGGCCGGCGGCGCCGTCGGCACTTCGCGGACCAGAATCCGGATGCCCGCCACCACCTGCTCCTCCGCCGCGGAAGGAGCGCCTGACACCAGCTGGACGCGGAGACGGGCAAGCTCGGCTTCGCGCTCCTTGACCTCGCGCTTGAGCTTGGCGAGCTCGTTCCCGGCGTGCCCGGCGGCTGCACCGAGCGCCGTCTCGACGGCAGCCAGGTCACTGTCGCGCTGGCGCAGGAAGCGCAGCGCACCCTCGCCGGTGAGCGCCTCGATCCGGCGGACGCCAGAGGCCACGCCGCGTTCGCTGCGCAGCACGAACGGACCAATCTCGCCGGTGTTCGCCACGTGGCAGCCGCCGCACAACTCGAGCGAGAAACCGGGCACCTCCACCGTGCGCACACGGTCACCGTACTTCTCGCCGAACAGCGCCATTGCCCCCGCCGCGATCGCCTCTTTCGGATCGCGATCGGCGGTGATTTTCGTCGGCACGGCCTTCAGCACCCAGGCATCGACCAACCCCTCCACCCGCGCCCGCTCGTCGTCGGTCAGCGGCTTGCCGTAGGTGAAATCGAAACGCAGGTGCTCTGGCGCCACCAGGGATCCAGCCTGGCGCACGCCTTCGCCGAGGACCGACCGCAGCGCCGCATGCAGGAGATGCGTCGCCGTGTGGTTGCGTTGCGTCGCGCGACGGTACGATTCAGAAACAAGAAGATCCAGTAGAGGAAAAGGCCGTCGGAGCGCTCCTTCGACCACCTTCACCCAGTGCAGGAAGCGACCGGCATTGTCCTTGGTCGTGTCTTCGACCAGGGCCCGTCCACCGGGCCAGCGAATCTCCCCCTGATCGCCGACCTCGCCGCCGCTCTCCGCATAGAACACCGTACGTTCGAGTACGAGCACGCCCGATTCACCCTCGCCGATCCCCTCAATGAGCTCGGCCGAGCCGCTCGAGTCGCCCGCACCGCGGGGCTGCTCCGTCGTTCCCACCGCCGCGACGACTTTCACACCCTCTGCTGAGAGCTTTTCGTAGCCCTCGAATGTCGTCGGCGTCTGGGCCTCGGGGTTCCTGGCCAGGGCCAGATCGACGAACTGCTTGGAGCGCAGCGCCGATCCCGTGGCGGCGCGCGAACGCTCGCGCTGACCTGCGATCGCGGCTTCGAAGCCGGCCTCGTCGACGGCGAAGCGCTCCTCTTCGGCGATCTCGCGCAGCAACTGGATCGGCAGGCCGTAGGTGTCGTAGAGGCGGAAGACCTGCTCGCCGGAGAGCTCGCTCCGCCCGGCGCGCTTCGCCTCTTCGATGCCCTCCTGGACCATCCGTGAGCCGGTCGCGACGGTGTCGAAGAACTTCTCCTCTTCCGCCCGGATCGTCGCGGTGGAGGCGGACTGTGTCGCCTTGAGCTCGGGATAGGCGCCGGCCATCGCCTCGTCGACGATCGGCAGCAGCCGGCAGAGGAACGGTTCCTCGAAGCCCACCCGCATGCCGTGGCGCACCGCCCGTCGCAGCAGGCGGCGCAGCACGTAACCGCGGCCGTCGTTGGTCGGGATGACGCCGTCGGCGAGCAGGAAGGCCGTCGCCCGGAGATGGTCGGCGATCACTCGCAGCGAGGTGTCGTGCTGCGCGTCGCGCCCGTAAGCCGTGCCGGCGAGGCTGGCAGCGCCGGCGAGGATCGGCTGGAAGAGGTCGGTGTCGTAGTTCGAGTCGACGCCGGCGACCACCGCCGCCACCCGCTCGAGACCCGCGCCGGTATCGATCGACGGCTTGGGGAGCGGCGTCAGCGCGCCGCCGGCGGCGCGTTCGTACTGCATGAAAACGAGATTCCAGATCTCGAGGTAGCGGCCGCTGTCGGTGCCCTCCTCCCAGCCGACCGCCGGCAGATCGGGGTGGCGATCGACGTAGATCTCGCTGCACGGCCCGCAGGGGCCGGTCTCCCCCATCGCCCAGAAGTTGTCCTTCTCGCCACAGCGCACGATGCGCTCGGGAGCGAGCCCGGAGATCCGCCGCCAGAGCTCCGCCGCCTCGTCGTCCTGTTCGTAAACCGACGCGAACAGATGGCCGGGCGCGAGGCCCCAAACGCGGGTCACCAACTCCCAGCCGAACTCGATCGCCTCCGCCTTGAAGTAGTCGCCGAAGGAGAAGTTGCCGAGCATCTCGAAAAAGGTGTGATGGCGCGGCGACGGGCCGACATTCTCGAGATCGTTGTGCTTGCCCGAGACCCGCAGGCACTTCTGCACCGTCACGGCGCGCGGGAACTCCGGCCGGGCCGCGCCGGTGAAGTAGTCCTTGAACTGCACCATGCCGGCGTTGGTAAACAGCAGTGTCGCGTCGCCGTGCGGCACCAGCGGCGAGCTCGCCACCGGCCGGTGTCCACGGGAGCTGAAATAGTCGACGAAACTCTGACGGATCTCGCAGCTGCGCATCGATTTCACAGGGACTCTCTCGCAAAGAAACGGAAGCGGCCTGACTTCCCGATCACTCTTCTGCCCCGGGCGCCTCGAAGTCCGGGGCGGACGGAGCCATCTCTTTTAGAACCTTGAAGATAGCACTACTGCCGAAGCCCCGGCGAGAGAGGTGGCGGGCGAGCGCATCCGGCCGGGCCTCGCCGCGCCGCTGCCAGCGCCGGGCGGCGTCGCG
>JBPOHI010000117.1:0-1601 GCA_052035735.1 Acidobacteriota bacterium | reverse complement strand
GCTCGCCCCGTAGGGCAGATCCGCAATCGGCAGATCGAGAAGCGTCGCGATCTCGAAACCGAACAGGTCCTCGATCGTCACCTCCAGACGTCCGCTCCACTGCGGTCCGGCGTTCGTGACGTCCGCCGCGAGCTCGACGAGATCGGCGATCGAATAGCTCGCCCGATCGGCCGTGATCTCGACGCCGGGTCCGGCCAACTCCGAGACCAGGAAGGTGCGCTCGCCCCTGTTGTTCGATTCGTCGAGCTCAGCAAGCTCATCCGGCAGGTCGACGACCGCCCGAACGACGAAGCTGCCGCCGACGGCCGGCAGTTGGAGGTCGAAGCCGAGTGTCGTCGCTGCCGCCGCAGGAAGAGCCTCGAGGACGGCTCCTGCCGCGAGAATCATCTGGAACCCGCCGGGTCCGCTCACCGAGACATCCAGGGACGAGGCGGGCGAAGCGCCTTGTCCGAGATTGCGAACCGTTACCGACAGGCGAACCGGCGCGCCGGCGAGCGGCGCCTGCGGCAGCACGATCACTTCCCCGGACAGAATGGCCAGATCAGGCGCTGTCTCCGCTGGCACCGAAATCGAGATCGGAGCCGAGACAGGCGAGAGGTTCCCTGCCGCGTCGATGGCCCGGGCGGTGATCTCGTTCGTTCCGCCTTCGAGCTCGATGCCTGGATTCGAGAAGCGGCCGGCGGGCGTGAAGCGCAACGCCTCTTCCGCGAAGCGCACGTAGAGCTCGCCGCCGCGCACCCACTCCAGGTCCGCCGTGCCGGTGCGTCCGAAGTCGCGGAGCACTTCCGCGGCGCCGGTCGCGAGGTCTTGCAGGACGAGACGGCGATTCGCCTCGAGCAAGGCGAGCGTCTCGCCCGTCGGCGAGAGCTGAGGGTCGCGGGCGCCGCCGACGGAGTTCGTCCGTTGAGACGTCGCGCCGGTCGAGCTCTCCCAAGCCCACACCTGGTCGGACCCCGAGGATGCAGAAGCCCAGAGCAGGCGCGCGCCATCCGAAGACCAGCTCGGCGCATCGACGAGCGCCTGGGCATCCACCTCGACGACAAGCGGCGTCGCGTCCGAAATGTCGACGACCAGGAGGCGTGCGCTGCCATCGGCATCCCCGAAGACAGCGGCGAGGTGCACTCCGTCCGGCGACCATTGAATGCGATCGGGGGATGGAAGCTCCCATCCCTCTGCCGGCTCGAGCAGCGTCGAGCTGCCCGAAACAAGGTCGTGCAGATAGAGGCCGAAACCGTCCGCGAGGCCGGCTGCAAGAGCAAGATGGCGGGCACCCGGCGATGGGACCACGAAACCGAGAGCGCCTATCGGCTCGCCGACACGCACCACGACACCATCCGGACGCAACTCGACCAGTGAGTCGCCGCTCGCGCTCACGCTCCATAGGGTGCGCCCGTCCCAGGACCAGCGTGCGTCGGGGCGCGCAAGCTCGGCGGCGGTTCCGCCGACGGTTCCGACATGAGCGCTCCCTGCGCCATCGACCCAGATCAGGTGCCGCCCGTCGGAAGCGGAGTGCAGCCGAGAGGGCGCCTCGAGATCGAGATCGACGTCCTGATTCGCCGGCAGCGCCTGAGAAGAACCTACCCACTGCCCGGCGCGGAAGA
>JBPOHI010000155.1:0-3671 GCA_052035735.1 Acidobacteriota bacterium | reverse complement strand
CAGAGCCACGCGCCCGATTCCGTCTTACTTGGGAGAAAGAGTCTCGGGAGGCGCCGCTCCCTGAGAGTCCGACGAGACTTGAGGTCATGTGGGGCGAGGAGAGCCATGACAGAGATGACGGTGGCAGCGGTCGACGTCGAAACCAGGCTCGGATTCAATCCCTGCAAAGTGTGCTGAGGCCGACTAGGGTGAGGGGAGCTTCCAACAGGGGCGTTCCGGCCGGACGCGCCGGCGGCGGTAGAGTGGCAGCTTCGATGCAGCCTTGATTTGCTTCCTGACGGAAGGGGAATCCAAGAGGCGATGGCGAAGGTGGAAACCGGAGCGACCGCGACAGCACCTGGAGTTGAAGTTCTGATTCGGGAGATCCTCGCGCTTCCGGCCCCTCCGGTCGAAACGGGAGAGGCATGAGCGCCCTTGCCGGATTCGATCCGGAGACCCCCTTCGACGATCTCCCGGCCCTACCTCCCGCGGCGGAAATCGAGACCGCAGCGGTTCTCCGTCAGACGGTGGCCGCGGCGCGCGCCCTCGCCGAGCTCAAGGGATCTGGCGGCCTCATTCCGAACCAGGCGATCCTCATCAACGCCATTCCTTTGCAGGAAGCCAAGCTGAGCTCCGAAATCGAGAACATCGTGACGACCCAGGACGAGCTCTTTCGCGCCTCGTTGGCGGAAGCGGTCAAGGGAAGTCCCGAGGCGAAGGAGGTCTTGCGGTATCGGGCGGCGCTGCACGAAGGCTACCTCGCGCTGCAATCGGGACCGCTCTCGCTCGCGCTGCTCTCTCGGGTCTGCTCGACGCTTCACGGTGCCCCGACCGCCTTCCGCGGCGAGGGAGAGGACGTCTCTGGCGGAGACAGGGTTGCCGCCGATCCTGTACCCGAAAGAGACACGTTTCGTGGATATGTCCAGATATCTCGTGATTTTGGACATATCGTGACCTCCTGGGCACAGGGGGAGCACGAGGAGGTTCCGTGCAAGCGCTCTTGAATCATGGGTTTCGCCAGGCCTCCCGGTGTCTGTCGGGCGGGAAAGGAAGTCCCGCTTGGATGGCTAAGCCGAAGAAGTCCGCCTCCGAACCCCCCCTGGGCTACGAAGCCCAGCTCTGGCAGATGGCCGACGCGTTGCTCAACAACATGGACGCGGCGGAGTACAAGCACGTTGTGCTCGGCCTCCTCTTCCTCAAGTACACCTCGGCCCCCTTCGACCGCAACAGGAGCTCGCTACTTTGATTCGCCTGCGGGTCTTCGTGAGCTCGACGCAGAAGGAGCTTCGCGCCGAGCGCCAGGCGATCGGAAGTCTGCTGGTCACCGACGAGTTCCTGCGCGCCTGCACCGTTCCGCGGCTCTTCGAGGAGTACCCGGCGCCGCTGCAGCCGAATCCCAAGGCCTATCTGGACCTGCTAGGCACCTGCAGCGTCTACCTTCTGGTCGTCGGGCACGATTATGGGCGCGTACTCGACGACGGCCTTTCCGCCACTCATCAGGAGTATCGGTTCGCTCGCGCGCGCAAGATGCCGACTTTGGTGTGCGTGAGAGGGGAGCGAACGGAGCCGCGCGAGGAGGAGACGAAGGCCTTCCTGGCAGAAGTCGAGGCCGACCACCACACCTACAGCCGGTTCGGAAGCATCGACGAGCTGCTCGACAAGGTGCGGGACCGGCTGAAGGAACATCTCCAGAGCACCTACGACACCGCGCCGACTCCCGGCCAGGACGCCAGCGCCGGAGAGGATCGTCGGGTTGCCTCGGATTTCGAGCGACGGCCGCTCGCTGGGCTCTCCGTGGACGACATGGATCTCGATCTCGCCCGGCAGATGATGGCGGAGGCCGAAGAGACCGACCCGACCCGGTGGGCGGAGGCGGACGTCGTGCGCCTGCTGCTGTCGCGCGGCTATCTCTGGTGGGATGGCCCGGGGGGAACGCACCGCCCCACGATCGCCGGGGCTCTCCTCCTCGCGAAGCGTCCGGGGCACGCGCCGGAATTGACCCAGGCCCGGCTGCAGCTCGAGGCCTTCGCGGGCGACGCCAAGGAGGGCGAGCCTCTGGACGCCCCGTTCGTCGACGCCTGCCTGCCCGAGGCGATCGAGCAGGCGGTGGCCTTCATCCGGCGCAACTCCTCGCGCCCGCTGGTGATTCAGGGCTTGAAGCGCCGGTCGGTCGAACCGTACCCGGCCGAAGCGCTGCGCGAGGTCGTGGTCAATGCCCTCGCCCACCGCGACTACAGCGAGGCGGGGGCGAAGGTGAGCATCGAAGTCTTCGCTTCGCGGGTCCGCGCGAGCAGCCCAGGCCTGCCGCCCGGCGGCCAGTCTGTCGAGAGCTTGGCCTCGGGTCAGGCGCCCTCGCGCGCCCGCAACCCCCTCGTCGTTCAGGGTCTGACCTGGCTGGGATTCATGGACGAACGCGGCAGCGGCATCCGGCGGATGAAACGGATTCTGGAGCTGGCTGGGAACCCGCCGGCCCGCTTCTCGGAGGAGCACGGCGGCGTGACCGTCGTGCTTGAGGCGGCAGCGCCGGAGGGAGCGATGGCCAGCGCGGCCGGCGAGGCGTCGCCGCAAGAGGAGATTGCGGAGGCCGTCGACCACCCGACCGCCATCCTCGCGATCCTCGACGAGGTAGGCCATGTCACGACCGCGATCTGCGTGAAGAAGCTGGGCGTGTCGCGCAATACAGCTTGGCGCGTTCTCTCGGACATGGTCGAGCAGGGCATCCTCGAGATGATCGGTACCGGCAGGGGTACCCGGTATCGGCGAAAGCAGGTCCGATGAGAGCGCGCGAAGCTCGACTCTCGCGCGCAAACGAGGCAATATCGAGCGTAAATCGAGCGCTAGCGTTTGGAATCGAGCGTGTATCGAGCGCAAAGCGATACCGTGAGGCGCAAAGGGCGTACCTCTAACCAGCTACTTCCGCCCCCTCCGCCGCCTCCGCCAACATCGCCAACCGCATCATCACCCGCACCCTGAGCTCGACCCACCTCTCGACCGCCGCATCCGCCACCTGCAGCGTCGGCCCGGTCGCCTCGCTCGGCGGCAGCTCGGGGAGTATTCGCTTCTGCCGCCTTCTGGAGCGTCGCGCTCCGTTCGTGGGTCGAGAGCGGGTTGGGGCGGTCGGCGAGGCCGGCAAAGAGGCGCGCGACGGCGGCGTGGAGCGTGGCGTACCGGCCTTCGAGCTCTTTGCCGAAGTGGGTGTTCTTGCGATTCGCCTCGAGCCGGCTCCACAGCGCGTGCAGCGCCAGCGCCCCGCGCCGCACTTCGCGGAGCTGGGGGAGGGTCTGGTCGAATCGGAAACGAAGCCGGTGACTAGCCCGAAATCGCCCGCGCCGTCCGCTCCGCCACGTCGACGAGACCGCGGAGGGCGCGATTCACCGACTCCGAGTCCGGAAACCGCTCGGCGAGGTCAGGATCGATTCGGGCGAGGTTTGTCCCTTCGGCGAAGCGCGCCGCGTACTTGCCGCGCACGCCTCCCGAGAAGTCGTACTCCTTCTTCATTCGCGGGGCCGGGGAGGGCTTAGGAGATTTCTTCATAGGAGTGTCGCTCTTTGCGCGTCGCCTGCCGGGCGCTGAGCAGGCGAATAGTATGGCCGCGTTCGGTGTGGACCACAACCAGGAGACGACCCGGCCGCGAGAGACCGAGCAGCACGAACCGCGGCTCGAGGTTCGAATGAGATGCGTCATGGATCGAG
>JBPOHI010000178.1:0-6545 GCA_052035735.1 Acidobacteriota bacterium | reverse complement strand
TTCGTCGGCGTCGGCGTCGAGCCGGAGCGTGAGCGCCGCATGGGTTTCGAGACCAAGGTGCGCGCCGGGCGGGCACTCGCCGACGCGGCGCCGCCGGAGGGCGAAGACGAGGTCGTGCTGGCGCTCGGGCTCGCCGCCGCGCTCGGCGCCAAACCGGGAGATCTCCTGACTCTCCTCGCCGCCAGCCCCGACGGCATGCTGAACGCGCTCGACGTACGCGTCGCGGGCCTCGTGACCACCGGCGTGCAGGAGCTCGACACGCGCTACCTCAAGCTCCACCTCGGCACCGGACAGCGCCTGCTGGCGACCGAACGGGTGTCGAACCTGCTCGTCGGCCTCGACGACACCGCGGCGACCGCTGCCGCCGAGGTCGCGGTGACGCAGGCGCTCGCGGGCCGTTCGCCGGCGCTCGCGGTGACCTCCTGGGAGCGGCGCGCTGCCTTCTACAGCCAGGTGCGCAATCTCTATCTCGGCATCTTCTGGTTCCTCGGCGCGATCGTCTTCGTGCTCGTCGTCCTCGCCACCTCCAACACGCTGGTGATGACGGTGATGGAGCGGGTGCGCGAAATCGGCACGCTACGCGCCATCGGCACGGCTCCCGGCCAGATCGCCGCCATGGTGCTGTGGGAAGCCCTCTGGCTCGGTGTCCTCGGCGCCCTGCTCGGCGACGCGCTCGGCGCCGCGGCGATCGCCGGCATCAACGGCCTGCATCTCAAGATGCCGCCGCCGCCGGGAGCGGTCGACCCGATCGATCTGCAACTCGCCTTCGTGCCGGAGGCGTTCGCCGCCATCGTCGCCGTCATGGCGACGGTCCTGCTCGTCGCTGCCCTCGCCCCGGTGGCGAGAGCCACCCGGATCTCCGTGGTCGAGGCGCTGCGGCATGTCTGAGCCTCGACACAAGCAGGCCCTCACCGCTGCCCTGCTCTTCTCCTTCGCCGGCAGCTTCCTGCTCTCCCCTCAGCCGGCCGCGGCCTGCGAGGAGCTCGGCGAGGCGTCGCCTCCGGCACAGGCCGCCGATCAGGAGCTCCTGGCGGCGAGCGACCTGTTCGCCGCCGCGCCCGAGCAGTTCCGGCTCGAAGTCGAGGTGCGCCAGGGAGCCGAGGCCTCCGGCATGCCGCTCGAAATCTGGCGGCGCGGCGAAGAGCTTGCGCTCGTGCGCCTGCTGGCCGAGCGCGATCGCGGCAAGTTCCTGCTGCGCCGCGATCGCGAGCTCTACTTCATCGCTCCCGGCAGCGCCCGTCCGGTCAAGCTCGCGCCCTCCTACCGCCTGCAAGGCGCCGCCCTCGACGAGCTGCTTGGCCTGCATCTCGCGCGCGACTACCGGATCGCCAGCCTCGTCGAAAGCTCCGGCGTCGTGACCTTCGATCTGGTCGCGATCGAGCGCGGCGCGGCCGCACCGCGCCTGCGCTGGGTCGTCTCGCGCGCCCGGCGGATTCCGCTGCGCGCCGACCTGCAGTCGAGCGACGGCAAGACGCTGCGCGTGATCGAGTTCGCGGAGTGGAGGGACGCGCAGCGCGGTGTGCCGCGACGCCTGGTCGTGAAGGAGGTCGTCCGCGGAGGCACCCCGCTCGTCCTGCTGTTCGGCGCCTTCGAGACCCGGACGGTGGCGCTCGAGCTGTTCGATCTCGAGAATGGCCAAGCGCGCGCCGGCCTGCCCCCGCCTGCCGCGGGCGGCGCGAAGCCTACGGCGCCCTGACCTCGACGAAGGCGTCGACGAGCGGCTCCCCGACCTTGTCGGCGAACCAGGCGAGGTCCTCGGCCACCAGGTCGACACGCACACGATAGCGCCCCGGAGCCTTTGGCCAGGCGAGCTCGACCGCGGTCTCGAAGAGCTCGCCGGGCGCGATTGGCCCGGGCAAGGCAAAGCGCGGCTCGGTCGAAGGTTCGCCGCCGGCGCCGATCGGATCGAGGCGCGCTCCGATCTGCACCGGCAGTACGGCGTCGGAGCGCCAGGTCCAGGCTCCCGTGTTGCGCACCCGCAAGGCGACCGTCGTTCGTGAACCCGCCTCGACGGTGGCGGGCAGAGCGACCGCAGTCACCTCGCGCGCGAAGCCCGCGCTCGGCGGCGCGTGGCGCCCCAGGTAGCGCACCCGCACCGACGCCCGCTCCCCCGACGGCAAGCCGGGCGCCTCGAGCGACAGCCGCAGCAGGCGAACTCCGTACCGCTCCTCGGCCGACCACCAGAACCGGTGGCGCCGCCAGGGGGCGGCAGCGGCGTGCACGATCTGGCCTCCGGCCTCGCCGGGGGCAAAGCTCGCCAGCGGATAGCGGCGGGCGCCGCGCCAGTCGGAGATCACCAGTGTCGCCGGCGCGGCGTCGGCGACGGCGATCAGGTGGATCGGCTCCTGAGAAAACCGGGTGGCGATCTCGAGCTCCGCCGCGGGCAGAGCGCTCGAGAGCGTGAAGCTGAACGACCCGGAGGTCGCGAACGGATCGACGAAGCGAACGAAGTCGCCCGCCCAGTAGCGGTCCCTCCGCCCGTCGAGGTTCGACGCCGTCGACTCGTACGGCAGCAGACGGAAGATCCCCGCGTGGGCGTGTGCCTGACTGGTGGCGTCGAGGGCGCCGAAGCGCCACTGCGAGATCAACGCCGATATGCCCGCCCATCCCGCGAGCAGCCAGATCGCGAGCAGGACGCGCCGCGACGGCAGGCGGGAGAGTCCGACCAGCAGGCAAGGGTAAGCGGCGAGGATGTAGCGGTTGCCGAGAAACGTCTCGCCGCCGAAGAAGTTCGCCGGCATCCAGACGAGATAGAACAGCGCCAGCGCGGCGAAACCGGCGAGCGCGGCGAGGCCGGCTGGCGACCGGCGGCGGAGCGCCTGGGCAGCGAAGAAGAGCGCCGCCGGCAGGAACGCCACCAGTCCGGTGTGGCGGCCGGCGAAGAAATAGAGCGTGGCGTACGCCGTCTTGCCGCCGTCGAAGAGCGGCGCGAGCTCGAGCGACGAAGTGGCGAGCTCCGCTGGCTGCTCGAAACGCGCCCGCGCGGCGGCACTGCGAGCCCCGACCGGATAGCCGGTCTCGGCGTTGAACGTGGCGCGCGGCGCCTTGTACGGATTCGCCGCGCCGGTCTGGACCCAGGTGAGCGCGAGCACCGCGGCATAGGCGACGGCGATCGCCGCCGCCGTGCGCGCCGCCCGGCGCCCGTCCCGCACCAAGAGCGCCGCGACCACCGGTACCACGGCGACCAACGCGTTCGGTTCGCGCAGCGAGATCAGAAGCCCGAGCAGCGCCCCGCCGGCGAGATCGGCCCACGGACGCGCCAGCAGGCGCTCCGCCCAACCCGCTGCCGGTGCCTCGGCTCCGTCTGCCGCCCTCGCGGCGCGACCCGGAAGAGCCAGGACCAGCCCTGCCAGGGCAAGAGCTACCTGCAGCGCCTCGGTCATGCGCCAGCCAACGTAGGGCACCACGATGCTGGCGGCGGCGAAGGTGAGCAGCGTGTCGCGGGCCGCGCCACGCTCTCCGAGCCGTGAGAGAAAGGCGCGCCCCAGGGCCAGCGCGAGGAGCAGCACGCCGAGATTCAGCACGACGGCGCCCCATTCGCCGAACAGGCGGACGAACGGCGCGGCGAGAAGTGGGTAGAGCACCGGCTTCGAGTAGGCGAGCCCTTTGCCGGTGCGCTCGAGGATCAGCGCCACCGGGCCCCCTTCGTGGCTCTCGGCCCAGGTCCGGTCCGGCCCGGAGAAGGCAAGGTCGAGGTCGCGCGCCAGAGAGGCCGCCATGGCGACATACGTCCCCTCGTCTCCGCGCAGGCTGCCGGCTTCGACGCGCAGCAGGAAGAGCGTCGCGAACAGCAGCACTGCGCCTGCGGCCAGGGCCGGAATGGGCGAACGGCGACGGGGCTCGCGGAGGGGAGAGAGGTGCGGCATGAAGGCGGGGCCAGCCTATCGCAGCGCCCCCGGGCCGGCGGGAGAGCAGCAACCCGGCAGGGCTTCCCGCCTTCCCGCGCCCGTCATATATTGTAAGGAGTTAGTTGTAAATCCACGCTGACACTCTGCGGCCCGCAGCTCGCCCTTTCTTCAGGAGAACCCATGCACAAGACGACGCAGCGCTTCAACCTGGCCGTCGGCGCCCTGGTCGCCCTCGCCGGGACACTCGGCGCAGCCGTCCCCGCCGCCGCGGTACCGCTGTGTACCGCCGATGCCACGACGCTGTGCATCGACCAGACGGCCGGCGACGGCCGCTGGGAGATCGAGCTCGACTGGTCGACGACCCTCAACGGCGGCTCCTCGGGACATGCCCATGCCGTCCCACTCACCCCCGTCGGCGTCCTCCGAGGCGGCATGTTCTGGATCTTCTCGGCCGACAATCCGGAGCTGATCGTCAAGGTCATCGACGGCTGCGGCTACAACAACCGCGCCTGGGTCTACTACTCCGCCCTTACCAACGCCGGCTTCACCCTGAAGATCACCGACAAGCTCTATCCCGCCCACGTCTGGACGAGCACCAACCCGGACCTCCACACCGCCGATCCGGTCTCCGACATCCTGGCCTTCACCTGCGACGGGTCGGATCCGGACCCGGATCCGAATCCGAGCGGACCGTGGATTCTGACCACTCGCCCTGGCCCGTTCTTCACACCGACCGCCGAGCACCCGATCGAGCGCATCGACATCCCGGTGGCGGCCACTGAGGAGTTCTACAAGATCGTCGTCGAGGTCGAGGTCGACCTGGATGGCTACTACGCCGCCGAGCCCGGCGGCAAGCACAATCTCTTCACCCTCTGGCGCGGCGACGACGACTGGCGCGGCGATCTCGTCGGTGAGCTCGGTCTCTACGGACCGGACGTGATGGAGCTCGAAGGCGTCTCCAACCTCGACCTGCCCAACAACCAGCGCGAGTACCGCTCGATTTTCCACGACCTCGATCCGCAGGGCGTCTACTCCTTCCTCTACATCTACGACCTGTCGAACAACAAGATCAAGACCTACGTCTACGAAGGCAGCGTGGTCGGAGAGAACCGCATCTACCTGATGACCGGCGACGCCACCGCCGAGTATCCGATCCGTCCCGAAGGCGACGGTTTCAGCATCACCTTCGGCAGCACCCTCGGCGGGAGCATCGGCGCCAACGGTGTGCCGACCTACGGCTGGGAGTACCGGAACCTGAAGGTCTACCTGGAACGACCTGTCGACTGACCGTCCCGTCCGGCTACCTCTGGTGGCCGGCCGAACCCGGGGGCCGGCCGCGTCGCATCCCTCGCGACGCGCAGCCGGCCCTTCGTTTCTCCGGACCCGGCCGCCATTGCGGATAGACTTCGCCCCGTGTCGCGCACCGTCCGACTGACCTTCGCCGGCCTTGCCCTGTTCTTCATTCTCTTCCCGCTGACGCTCCAGAAACCGGGGCTGCCGCAGGATCTGAAGTCGGACGAGCCGGCCTACTACCTGATGGCCCTGTCGCTGGTGCACGACTTCGACCTGCTGTGCGAAGCGAAAGACATCCAGCGCCTGACCAACGAGTTTCCGTACAACAACGCCAACAACCTCATCCTGATGACCGACGACGGCTGGCAGACCGTCTGGTTCGGCAAGCCCTATCTCATCTCGCTGTTGGCCGCGCCGGCGGTCGCGGTTTTCGGCGCCGACGGTTTCCTCGCCACCAATATGGCGCTGCTCATGCTGTCGATCTGGATGGGAACGCTCTATCTCCGGCGTTTCAATCCCGACGGCCTGGCGCTGCTGTTTTCTGCCGGCTTCTTCCTGCTCTCGAACGCCTTCGCCTACGTCTTCTGGATCCACACCGAAGTCCTCTGCATGGCCTCGGTCACCGCCTGCCTCTACCTCGCCTTCACGCCGGCCTCTCTCGAGGCGCCGACCAGCCGCCGCGGGCGCCTCCTCTGCACCTTCTGGAACGCCGCCAGCCGGCCGGCCTGGTCGGGAGCAGCGATCATTGCCGGCGCGTACAACAAGCCGATTCTCGCCCTGCTGGGCCTGCCGGCCCTCTACCTCGCCTATCGCGCCGAGCGCTTGCGCGGCGCCGCCAAATGGCTCGCCGGCGCCGCAGCCGCCGGTATCGCGGTCTGCGGCATCGCCATCGGCTTCACCGGCCACCCGTCGGCCTACCTCGGCGTCGAGCGCTCGGGGGTCCGCGTCCTCGACTTCACCCGAATGCCCGAGCTGCCGATCGCGCGCTCGGAGGCCTACAAGGAGAAGGTCCCCGACGCCAGCGGGCCGCGCAACTCCTGGTCGTGGATCTTCCGCCTGCCGGAAGTCGATCACCGCCTGCCGGAGAACGCCGGCTACTTCTTCGTCGGACGCCATACCGGACTGCTGCTCTACGCGCCCTTCTCCGGACTCTGCCTCCTGCTCTTCTTCGTCCACGGGAGGCGCTCGCCGGAGCGCTGGGCGGTGCTCGCGGCGCTCGCCGGCGTCGCCCTCTTCTTCCTCACCCTGATCCCGTTCAACTGGCACGGCGGCGGCGGCTTCATCGGCAACCGCTACTTCGTCAACGCACTGCCGGCGCTGCTGTTCCTCGTCACGCGCATCGCTCCCGCCTGGCTGCCGGTGGCCGGTTTCGCCCTCGGCGGCATCTTCGTCGCGCCGATCCTC
>JBPOHI010000076.1:0-7300 GCA_052035735.1 Acidobacteriota bacterium | reverse complement strand
GAGGCGCGCTCCTATCGCCTGCCTCCGGATCGCGCCGTCGACATCGGACGCGACGCCGCCGCGAACACGCTCGCTTTCCAGGATCCGACGATGTCCACCCAGCACCTGCGCGTCGTCCTCGACGACGAGGAGATCTACCTCGTCGACCTCGGTTCGACCAACGGCGTGCTGGTCGGAGAACGGCGTGTCGATGCCGTCCGGCTCCATCCGGGGGATCGCTTCCGGGCCGGCATGATCGAGTTCGAGCTCGGCCTCCACCACGCCAGCGCGGGCCGCGTCGAGGGCGCCTGAGGAGCGTGAGCGTTCAGTCGTGCGCCAGCCGCGAGCCCGCAGGCGCGCGCGGCGAACGGACTTTCAGCGTGCGTTCGGCGACGCCGCGCTGGATCTCAGACAGGTCGAGCAGGAAGCCGAACGTTCGCGCCTTGGTGCGCAGAATCTCGCTGAGCGCGGGAAAGTCGGCGACCAACTCCACCTTCTCGCCGACGAAGACGTAGCGCGACGCCTCGAGGCCGGTCGCAATCTCGCCGAGACGCTTGACCACGTGCCGCAGGGTCTGCAGCGACACGTGCTGCTCGCGCAGCTCGCGCGCGATCCGCAGCCTGAGGAGGTCGGCATACGAGTAGAGCCGGCCTCGACCGCGGCCGCGTCCCGCCGAGCGCGCGATCGAAGGCTTGAGGAATTTCGACCGATCCCAGTAGTCGACAGTGAAGAATGGTACGCCGCTGATCCGCGCCGCCTCCCGTGACGTGAAGCCGTCCACGCCGTTCCCTGTCGTCCTTGCCAAGGTCATCTTGCGTCCGGGCTCCCCGCCATCAGGTTGCTGTCCGGATCATACCGGCAAGTCGCCGCGCAAGAACCACTCAGGCCGCGCTCCTCTTGGCGTTGTCGAGTGGAATCTTCACCAGCACCCAGACGATGGCTCCCAGCGCGACGAGCGACATCCAGGCGCCCACCGGGCCGGCGACCCAGGCGAACTGCTCGACGCCGAACAGCGATTGGGTGAACGACTTGAAGTTGTTCGAGAACAGCACGATCCCGGCCATCATCACGCCGGTCAACGACTCACCGGCGATGAGGCCGGAGGCGACCAGCGAACCGAAGCTGTCGAAGCTCTCGCCGGCGACGCCACGACGGGCGGCCAGCTTGTCCGCCACCCACTTGATGCAGCCGCCGACGAAGATCGCGCCGGTGGTCTCGAACGGCAGATACATGCCGACGGCGATAAGGGTCGGCGAGGCCGCCTTCATCAGGATCAGCGCCAGCGAGAAGCACATGCCGAAGAGGATCAGTCCCCAGGGCATCTCGCCGCCGACGATGCCCTGGGCGAGCTGCGCCATGAGTCCTGCCTGCGGTGCCGAGAGCTCCCGGTCGCCGATGCCGATGCCCCCCTGCTTGATGTTCGCCTGGTGCAGCCAGAGCATCGGGAAGACGAGCACGAAGGCGGTGGTGACGGTGGCGACGATCTCGGCGATCTCCATCTTCTTCGGTGTGCCGCCAAGCAGATGCCCTACTTTCAAGTCCTGGATCAGGCTGCCCGAGACGCAGATCGCGCAGCAGACGACCGCTGAGACGCCGAGCACCGCGCCGACCCCTTGCAGGCCGGTGACACCGAAGGCGACCATCAGCAGCGCGGCGAGAATCAGCGCCGAGAGCGTCAGACCGGAGACCGGCTGGTTCGAGCCGCCCATCAGGCCGACGAGGTAGCCGCCCACCGCCGAGAGCAGGAAGCCGAGCACCAACATGACCGCTGCGGCGACTGCCGCGCCGACCAGGTTGTGGGTGAAATTCCAGTAGATCCAGGTCATCGGAATCGTCAGGCCGACGATGCCGAGCAGCACGCCGCGCGAGTCCAGGTCGCGCTCGAGGCGCGATTTTTCCGCGCCGCCGTGGCTGCGCTTGAAAGCGCCGGCGAACGCCTGCGAGATCGAAGCGCGCATGCCCCACATGGTGTTGGCGGCGCCGACCAGCATGGCGCCGACCGCGACCGGGCGCACGATGTTGTACCAGACCGAGAAGATGAGCTCGCCCTCGGCCGGCGCGACGCCGCCCACCGAAAGTTTGGCCGCGAGGCCCGGATCGAGGAAGAAGGCCAGGGGGATGAACACCAGCCACGCGAGCACGCCGCCCGAGAAGTTGATCGCCGAGAGCTCGAAGCCGATGATGTAGCCGACGCCGATGAGCGCCGGCGAGATCGACGGCGTCGCGAAGGCGATCGCCCCCCTGTGCTGCACGTCGCCCATCGGCGCGCGCGACGAGTCGAAGTGGTGGATCACCGACGACGGCAGCTGCTTGAACACTTCGATCGACTCGCGAAACAGGCGGAGGCCGGCGCCATCCTTGAAGATCTGGATCAGCATGCCGAGGCCCATGGCCCCGAAAACGTACTTGGCTCCCGTGGCCCCGGCCTGGCCGGCGCGGACGATCGCCGCGCAAGCCTTGCTCTCGGGGAAGGGCAGCGCCGCTTCGACCGCCAGCGTCCGCCGCAGCAGGGTGATGAACAGCACACCGAGGATCCCGCCGATGAGCAGGATGAGGCTGGTCTGCCAGTAGTCGAACTCGGTCCACAGACGCTGGCCGTTGACCGTCACCAGCAGGAAGGCCGGAATGGTGAAGATCGCTCCGGCAGCCAGGGCCTCGCCGACCGTGCCGGCGGCGCGGGCGATGTTCTGCTCCAGAATCGTGCCGCGAAAGAACGGCAGCCGGAAGGCCGCGAGCGCCAGGATCGCCGCCGGGAAGGTGGCCGAGACGGTCTGCCCCGCCTTGAGCGCCAGGTAGGCGTTGGCCGCCCCCATGATCGCCGCCAGCACCACGCCGAGCACGACGGCCTTCACCGTGAGCTCCGCCATCGTCGACTCCGCCGGCACGTAAGGCTGCTGCTCGTCGCTCATCGAACCCCCCGAATCATGGTTGCGGGGATCCTAACAGCGCAGTGGGGGACGAAGGCGGCCTACCAGCCGACGGGATGCCAGGTGGTCTTGGTCTCGGTGAAGGCGCGGATGAGGTCGAGGCGTTCGACGTCGGCGGATGCGTAGGCGCCGAGGGCGTAGCTTGCGACGCGCTTGACGTTCACCGCCGCGTCCTTGCGGGTTTCGATCTCGACCTGCTGCGGCAGCCCGGCGAGTGCCAGGGCGTTGACGTCCATGTGGCGTGCGAGGTGCGGCAGCGTCTCGGAGCGCGGTCCCGAAAGGAGATTCACCACCCCGCCCGGCAGGTCGGAAGTTGCGAGCACCTCGGCCCACTCGAGCCCCGGAATCGGAGCGCTCGGAGACAGCAGCACCACGCAGCTGTTGCCGCTGACGATGACCGGCAGGACATGCGACACCAGACCGAGGAGCGCCGGCCCTTCGGGGGCGACGATACCGACGACCCCGGTCGGCTCCGGCAGCGAAAAGTCGAAGTACGACGAGGCCACCGGATTCACCGACGACAGCAGCGCCTGGTACTTGTCCGACCAACCGGCGAAATGCACGATACGGTCGATCGTCGCGCGCACCTCGCGGCGCGCCACCGCGGCGGACGCACCCGACTCGCGGAGCACCGCTTCGAAGGCGGGCACCCGGCTCTCCATCATCTCGCCCATGCGGTAGAGGATCTGCCCACGCAGGTAGCCGGACTGTCCGGCCCACTTTTCCTGCACCGCGCGCGCCTTCAATACCGCGTCGCGCAGGTCCTTGCGCGACGCGCGGCAGAGATTGGCGCGATGCCGGCCCCTGGCGTCGAGGGCTGCGTCGTAGTGCCCCGACTCCGAGCGCACGAACTCACCGCCGACGTAGAGCTTGTAGGTCTTGCGGATCTCGAGGGCGGCCATGGTGGGGCGATTCTAACTCCAGCCGCATGTCCCCTGCCGGCGCCTTCCTGCGCTTCATGAAGGAGAGACGCTCTTACTTACCCTGCGAGGTTCCCCGTGCGCACCGCCAATCGACAGACCCCGACCCAGTGGACCGCAGCCTGGCTGCTCATCGGAGCCGCCGCCGTTCCGGCCACCCTCCCCGCTGCCGACCTGCCGCGCGGCAGCGAGAGCTACTCCGGCTTCGACATTCCGCTTCTTGCCGAAGCTCTGGCGCAGCAGACCACCCTGCGCACCCAGCACGGCGAGAAACCGGGCGAGGCCGAGTTCGATCGCTGGCTCGCCGGCAAGGGACGCACGCGCTCCCAGTACGACGCTGCCTATCAGAGCTGGTGGGAGCGTTTTCGCGCGGATCCGACAGGGCAGCTCGAGGCGCGCTTTCACCGCATCAACTCGGAGTGGGTGCAGCAGCTCAACTACGCCGACGCTCCCGACCGCCGGCAGGAGGTCCGTGAGGGGGTGACGCTCGACACTTACGCCCGCATCGCTGTCGCGCTCACCCGCCTGCCTGGGACGCCACTCGAGGACGTGCTGAAGAAGCACGGGGTAAGAGATGTTGCTCACTGGCAGCGGGTCAACGAGGCCTGGGGCAAGGCGATGAAGGAGGACACCTCCTTCGCCCTGGTGCAGCAGTACGCGGCGCTCTATCAGAAGTACGCCGGACCGCAGTTCGCCGCCGAACAGGATGCGGCGACGGCGGCGGCCTTGGCGCGCAACAACAACCGCCCGGCGCCGCCGCCCGAGCCGCGCCCCGCCGCGCCGACGATCGACGAGATCGTCGGGCGAATGGCGGCGGCCTCCGGTCGCGACCGCTGGGAGGCGGCGCGCGAGTATGCCCACGCCTGCGATCTGTGGAGCGGCCCGGCGCGCAGCGACCCCAAGGACGCGCGCGCCGCCCGCTGTGCCCAGGCGGTGCTGCAACGCGACCTGGCGCCGGTCATCCTGGAGGCGGTCGATCGCGCCGACGACGAGACGATCGGCTTCAATGTCGGGCTGCTCGACTTCCTGACCGAGCTGCACCTGGTCGACCGCAGCGCCCGCCTGACCGCCCAGCGCGCGCTCAACCGCTGCCGCGAGCGCCTCGCGGCGCTCGAAGCGAGCTTCGCTCCGATCCGGGACAAGGCCGTCCCCGAGCGGATCTTCCTGCGCACCAAGATCGACGAGTACACCGCCGCGGTCGCCGAGCTCGAGCGCACGCTGGCGAAGTGGGGCTGATCGCCGGTTCGCTGTCGGCGCCCAGACGAGACAGCTGGCTAGCTGTCGGCGTCTTGAAGAGACAGCTAGCTAGCTGTCTCCGTCGAGCAGGTTCCCGAGCGGGCCGAGCACCGAGCCCTCTTCGCGGCGACCGCGAGTGATGCCGGAAGCGGCGACGACGCGGGCGGCGAGGCGCGAGAACGGCAACGACTGCAGCCAGACCTTGCCCGGCCCGGTAACCGAGGCGAAGAACAGGCCCTCGCCGCCGAACAGGAAGGTCTTCACCCCTTTGACCATTTGAATGTCGTAGTTCACCCGCGGCTCGAAGGCGACGAGGCAGCCGGTATCGACACGCAGGGTCTCGCCGGCCGCGAGCTCGCGCTCGTGGATCGTGCCGCAGGCGTGCAGAAAGGCGAGGCCGTCGCCGTCGAGCTTCTGCAGGATGAAACCCTCGCCGCCGAAGAGCCCGGCGCCGAGCTTCTTCTGGAAGGCGATGCCGAGCGAGACCCCCTTTGCCGCGCAGAGGAAGGCGTCCTTCTGGCACAGCATCTGTCCGCCATACTGCTTGAGATCGAAGGCGACGATCTTGCCCGGATAGGGCGCCGCGAAGGCGACTTTCTGCCGCGAGCCGCCGCGGTTGGAGAAGACCGTCGTGAACAGCGACTCGCCGGTCAGGACGCGCTTGCCGGCAGACATGAGCTTGCCGAAGAAGTCGCTGCCTTCGCTCTGCTGCGAGCCGTCGCCGAACAGGGTCTCCATCTCGATCGCTGGATCCATGTAGAAGAAGGCGCCGGCTTCGGCGACGCAGGCCTCCTGCGGATCGAGGGTGATCTCGACGTACTGCATCTCTTCGCCGAAGACCTCGAAATCGATCTCGTGCATGCGGCCCTTGCCGGCCATCCCCAGAGGGGGTGGCGGCGGCGCCGCCGCGGGGCCGCCGAAGGCGGAGGCGAACTCCGCCACCGAGCCGATCGGGGACCAGTTCTTCATTCCGGCGGAAAAGACGTGCGCGTTGCGATCGAGCCGCCCGGACCGGACGCGTCCCGCGACTTCCTCGGCCGACATCGGCCCTTCCTGCTGCCCGTTCACCGCCACGTACCACTGCGTATCGTTCGCCATCGCTCCTCCTGGATTCCGCGACTTCGCCAGCGGCGGAATACTATCCCGCGGCCGCAGGCGCGCTAGGCTCTGCGCTCCGATGACTCGCCGCCGGCTCGAGCGTGCCTCCGCCGCCCTCTTCCTGAGTGTGCTCGCCTGCGCCCCGCGCGGCGAGAACGCGCCGCCGGGCGCAACTCCCACCGCATCCGACGCCGCCGGCAAGCCACACATCCTGCTCCTCGTCGTCGACACCCTGCGCGCCGACCATCTGTCGTCGTACGGGTACCGGCGCACGACGTCACCCGCGATCGACGCGCTGGCGGCGCGCGGCGTGCGCTTCGATCGCCATCGGTCGCAGGCGCCGTGCACCTTTCCGTCGATGAACTCGCTGCTCACATCCCAGCCGGTCGAGACCTTCTTCGGCCAGCCGCAAGGCGACATGAGCATCCCGGCGGGCGTCGCCTCGCTGCCCGGGCTGTTGCAGGCCGCCGGCTACGTCACCGCCGCCTTCTCGGCCAGCCCGATCGTGCGCAAGA
This sequence comes from Acidobacteriota bacterium, assembly GCA_052035735.1. Taxonomy (GTDB): domain Bacteria; phylum Acidobacteriota; class Thermoanaerobaculia; order Multivoradales; family JAGPDF01; genus JAGPDF01. The sequence goes on along the minus strand of JBPOHI010000076.1, from coordinate 625 downwards.
GCGCGAGTCACTTCAACCAGGTCGGCGGTTTCGACCGCGGCTTCGATCTCTTCGACGAGGAGTGCCTCTGGAAGGACGCGCGCTGCATCAACGAGCGCGCGCTCGCCGCGCTCGACCGCCATCGAACCGGCGAGCCGGTCTTCCTGCTGCTGCACTACATCGATCCGCACGGACCGTACCAGGCCCCCGGCAAAGACCGGCGGCGCTTCGCGCGCCCGGGCTCCGGCCGCGGCCTCGGGCCCGAGGTGCGCGCCGGCGAGCCCCACGCCGCTGCCGCTCGCCTCGATCGCGGCGAACCCGCTGGCGTCGATGCCAAGGGCATCGCCCACTGGATCGATCTCTACGACGACGAGATCGCCTGGGTGGACGCGCGCATCGGCGAGATGGTCGCAGCTTTCGAGCGCGCCGCGGAACCACGCGGAGCGATCGTGATGCTCGCCGCCGATCACGGCGAGAGCTTCTTCGAGCACGGCACGCTCGGTCATTGCCGCTCGCTGTTCGACACCGAGATCCGCACGCCGCTCGTCGTCGCCGGCCCGGGCATCCCGCGCGGCGCGGTTCGCGACACGCTGTCGGAAAACCTCGACATCCTGCCGACGCTGCTCGATTACGCCGGCGTGACCGC
>JBPOHI010000292.1:0-2721 GCA_052035735.1 Acidobacteriota bacterium | reverse complement strand
GAGAAGGCCGGCCTGCTCATCGCGACGAAACGCACCAACCCTGGCCACGGAATCGAGAAGGTGGTCCGCACCGTGGCCCCGAAGATCCACATGGTGGCTTCGATCGGCTGAGGAAGCGCGGGATGGGCCCTACCAGAGCCTGCCGTCACCCGACGTGTCGAACGCCTCGCGGATCGCCTGCGTGACTTCGGCGCGCAGGACCTCGGCGCCGGCGCTGCTCAGGTGATCGTCGTCGAGGTAGTAGAAGTCGCGGCCGGAGGCGTAGCGGACCGATCCGTCCGGCAGGGAAAACGGCCGGTCGGCGCGCAGGATGCGGACCTTAGGATCCGTCGCGGCGGCGGCCTCGAGCGCGGCGATCGTCTCCCGGCGGAACGGTTCCTTCGCATCCGGGGCGATGGCCGGGAAGTTGCCGCCGCGGTTCCTCCGCCAGACGACGAACTCGCGCAGGTTGATCTCCTCGCCGAGGCGCAGGACCGGCACCTGGCTGAAGAGCAGCACGCGCCGGGTCTCCGGCTCGATCGCGTCGAGCAGCGCGCGCAACTGGCGCGCGAACGCCGTCGCCGTGCCAACCTCGCGCTCGCGGTCCCAGCGGTCGATGACGATGACCAGATCCGGTTGCCATTCGTGGAGGAAGCGGCGGCGCGCGGCATCGAACTTCGCGCTGCCCTGCGACAGGTCGAAATCGACCGCGGTGGCGTGAGCGGAGAGGAAGGCGACCGGCAGCGCGAGCTCGCGGCAGATGTCGTCGAGGAGACTGCCGTACATCAGCGCGTGCGAACTGCCGAGAACGACGACGCGCGGCGTGCCGGGCCCCCAGGAATGGACGATGCCACCCTTCCACCAGGCTGCGCTCGCGCTTCGTTCGACCGGTGCCAGGACGACATCGGAGTACTTCGTCGGCGCGACTTTCGGCGGCGTGCCGAGGCGCGCCGAATCGTACAGGCGCGCCGCGCTGTGCACGGGATCGAACCAGACGCCGGCAGCGACGGCCGGACGATGGCGCGCGACGGCGAACGACACCAGGCCGCAGAGCACGAAGCCGGTCGCGAGGACGAGCAGTCGGCGCCTGCGGCCGGGGCCGCGCTGCCGCAGCGGCCGCTCGATGAACACGTAGGCCAGCGCCGCTAGAACGACTCCGAGACCCGCGCCGGCGAGCGTCCCCCGCTGCGGCGGAAGGCCTTCGAGCTCGCACCATGTGCGCGCGAGGACGATCGCCGGCCAGTGCCAGAGGTAGATCGAATAGGAGAGCTTGCCGACCTGCACCGGGAAGGGCCGGGCGAGCAGCCGCGCCGCGCCCGTGCGGCCGTCGGCGACGGCGACGAGGACGGCGAAGGCGCCGCCTGTGGGCAGGAGGGCGATCCAGCCCGGAAAGTCCTGCTCGCTGGAGATGAAGAGATACGCTGCGAGAATGAGCGCGAGACCGGTCCAGCCGAGGAGCTCGGTCGCCCATGACGGGGTCGCTGGAGATGCGCCGCGCAGCGGCTCGTCGCTCCTCGCCGGCACGCGGAAGAGGGCGAGCGCCGCGCCGAGAAGCGGCTCCCAGGCGCGCGTCGGCAGGAGGTAGAAGGTGGCATTCGGGTCGGCGGCGGTGCCGTAGAGGGCAAGGAGATAGCCCGCGCCGGCGAGACTCGCGACGATGCCGAAGGTCGTTCGGCCGCGCCGGCGCGAGAGGAGCCACAGGGTGACCGGCAAGAGCAGATAGAACTGCTCCTCGACGGCGAGCGACCAGGTGTGGAGCAGGGGCGCGGAGCTCGCGACGTCCTGCCAGTAGTCGCCGAAATGCCGAAAGATGTAGATGTTCGACAGATTGAGGAGTGTCCACAATCCGTGCTCGCCGACCTGGGCGACGCTCGAGGGGAGGAGGACCACGGTCGCCGCCGCGACGGTGCAAAAGACCATGACGACGGCGTTCGGCAGCAGGCGCTGCACCCGCCGCAGGTAGAACTCGCGCATCGTGAAGCTGCCGGCGCGCAGATCGAAGAGGATCACCGAGGCGATGAGGTAGCCCGAGAGAACGAAGAAGACATCGACACCGGCGAAACCGCCCGGGAGCGCCCGCGGGAGGGCGTGGAAGATGAGCACTCCGAGGATCGCGACGGCTCGGAGCCCATCGAGGGCGGGGACGTATCTCATGCTCGGCGCAGTCCGGCCTTGGGGGCGCCGAAGTGTCGCACGGAGCTGGCGCGTGGGCAACGGGGCTCGCCGGAATGGCGATCCGTGCGTCGGCTGGCGATACAATCGTCAGGTGACGATTTCGCGAGAGATCCCCGAGGACGCCCGCATCTATGTCGCCGGCCACCGCGGCCTGGTCGGTTCGGCGGTTCTGCGTCGTCTGGCTGCCGGCGGGTTCCGGAATCTCCTGACGGCGGGCCGCGACGAGCTCGACCTGCGCGACCAGGCGGCGGTCGACCGCTGGTTCGACGTCCACCGGCCCGAGCACGTCTACCTCGTCGCCGGCACCGTCGGCGGCATCTGGGCGAACTCGCAGCGGCCGGCGGAGTTCATCTACGACAATCTGATGATCCACGCTACGGTGGTGCATGCCGCCTGGCGTACCGGCGCGACGAAGCTCCTCTATTTGGGGAGCTCCTGCATCTACCCGCGCGAGGCGCCGCAGCCGATGGCGGAAGACGCGCTCCTCACCGGACCGCTCGAGCCCACCAACGAGCCTTATGCCGTCGCCAAGATCGCCGGCATCAAGCTCTGCCAGGCCTACCGCCG
>JBPOHI010000068.1:0-28591 GCA_052035735.1 Acidobacteriota bacterium | reverse complement strand
CCGCCTGGTCGCCCAGCTACGGCAGGGAAGCGTGGAAGAGCGACGGCACCGCCGCCGGCACCGTCCGCATCTCCGACGTCGCCCCGGGCCCCCTCTCCTCCTCGCCGCAGCGCTTCACCCGCGCCGGCAACCGCCTCTACTTCTCCGCCACCGACCACATCCACGGCTACGAGCTCTGGGCGATCTCCGACGACGGCAGCCTGCCGCTTTTCCTCGACGGCTTCGAAAACGAGACGACCGACCGCTGGTCGGCCGCGATCCCCTTCCTGTAACCCGACCGCCATCGCAGGGGGGTTGACAGGCGCAGAACCTTGTTCCTAGACTTAACATTGTTAAGTTTCGGAGGCATGTTCATGGGAATGAAGGAGCGGCGCGAGCGCGAGAAGGAAGAGGTGAGGGCCAAGATCCTCGACGCAGCGCGCGAGCTCTTCGTCGCCGAGGGCTACGAGGCGGTGACGATGCGCAAGATCGCGCAGGCGATCGAGTACTCGCCGACCGCGATCTACCTCCACTTCCGCGACAAACAGGCGGTCATCAACGCGATCTGCGACACCGACTTCCTCAAGCTCGCGGGCCGCTTCCGCAAGATCGCCGAGGTCGCCGATCCGATCGCGCGCCTCAAGGCGGCGGGTTACGCATACGCCGATTTCGCGATGCGCCACCCGAACCACTACCGGCTCATGTTCATGACGCCGCATCCGCCGCACTCGCCCGAGGAGAGCGTGATCGAGGTCGGCAACCGCGACCAGGACGCCTACGCCTTCGTCCTGTGGACGGCGGGCGAGGCGATCGAGAAGGGTCTGCTGCGGCCGGAGCTGGACGATGCCGGGCTCGTCGCCCAGATCGTCTGGTCGGCCATTCACGGCTGGGTCTCCCTCCGCATGACCAAGTGCAACGAGCCGTGGGTCGACTGGCGGCCGCAGAAACGCTCGATCGAGGCGGTCATCGACGTTTCGATTCGCGGCATCCTGCGCGCTCCCGCGGCGCCGGCGCCCCGCAAGGCGAAGGCCTGACCCGTGCCGAATCTCGCGCTCAAGAACCTCCTGCACGACAAGCTGCGCTCGGCGATGACCATCGCCGGCGTCGCCTTCGCCGTCACCCTGGTCTTCGTCCAGGTGGGCCTCTTCATGGGCATCCTCGACAACGCCTCGGTCACCATCGACCACCTCCAGGCCGATCTCTGGGTGACCTCGCGCAACACGCCGAATGTCGACTTCGCCCACGGCTTTCCGCAAGGTCTCGTGCAGCGGGTGCGCTCGGTCCCCGGAGTCGAGCGCGCCGACAACCTGCTGGTGCAGTTCCTCAATCTGAGCCTGCCGAACGGCGCCGAGGAGGGGATGCTGGTCTACGGCCTCGAGGACTTCCGTCACTGGGGGATGCCCTGGAACATCGAGTCCGGCAACCTCGAAGACCTCCGTCGTGGCGCCTACATGTTTCTCGATGTCTCCGCCGAGCGGCGCTTCGGCCCCTTCGCCGTCGGCGACTACCGCGAGGTCATGGGCCGGCGGGTGAAGATCATCGGCCGCAGCCGCGAGGCAGTCTCCTTCACCACCTCGCCGATCGCCTTCCTCACCTACGACCTGGTACAGGAGCTCGCCGGGGGCCGGATGGACGGCCGCACGACCTACATCCTGGTGAAGCTCGCTCCCGGCGCCGACTCCGCCGCGGTCGCCACCGAGCTCCGCCGCCGGCTGCCGCACAACGACGTCTACACCAAGGCAGACTGGGCGAAGCGCTCGCGCAGCTATTGGGTCGCCTCGACCGGTATCGGGCTCAACATGTACCTGACCGTCTTTCTCGGCTGCCTGGTCGGTGTCGTCGTCGTGACCCAGACGCTCTACACCTCGACCATGGAGCACATCAAGGAGTTCGGCACCGTCAAGGCGATCGGCGGCTCGAACGCCGACATCTACCGCATCCTCGGGGCGCAGGCGGTGATCGCCGCGGTGATCGGCTTCCTCGCCGGTCGCCTGATGGCTGCGGCGCTCGCTCCGGCGATGGCGAGCATCCGCCTCAAGCTGATGATCTCGAACGAGTTCGCGGCGATCGTCTTCGTCGGAACCCTGGTGCTCTGCCTGGTCGCCGCCCTGGTCTCCTTCCGCAAGGTGGCGAAGATCGATCCTGCGCTGGTCTTCCGCGGCTGAATGGAGCCCTACATGCAGCTAGCCCCCTCTGCCTCGCCGGCGGCGCCGCACGGCGCCCGCACGGTCCTCGAAGCCTCCGCCGTGACCAAGGTCTTCCGCGAGGGCCGCGAGGAGGTCTCGGTGCTGAACGGCGTCGACATCGCTCTCGCCGCGGGCGAGATCGTCGCGCTCGAGGGACCGTCGGGATCCGGCAAGACGACCTTCCTGTCGATCCTGGGCTGCATCCTCACTCCGACCTCCGGCCGGGTGGTGGTCGATGGCGAGGAGATCGATGCGCGCCGCCCCGGCCGGCTGCCGGAGATCCGCAAGCGTTCGATCGGCTTCATCTTCCAGCAGTACAACCTCTTTCCCGCGCTGACTGCGCTCGAGAACGTCGAGTATGCCCTCAACATCAAGGGGTTGAAAGGGCGCGCGGCGCGCGAGCGGGCCGAGGAGGCGCTCGCCGCGGTCGATCTCGTCGATCGCCGCCGCTTCCTGCCGCGCGATCTGTCGGGCGGTCAGAAGCAGCGCGTGGCGATCGCCCGCGCCCTCGCCGGCCAGCCCGCGGTGCTGCTCGCCGACGAGCCGACCGCAAACCTCGACTCCGCCGTCGGCGCGCAGATCCTCGAGCTTTTCCGCGCGCTGGCGAAGCGCGAGAAGCGCGGGCTGCTGATCGTCACCCACGATCCCAACGTACGTACCATCGCTGACCGGGTGGTGAAGATCCGCGACGGCCGCATCGTCCAGGAGACCGCTCCCGCATCTCTCGCCGCGCGTGTCACCACCCGCCACAGAAAGTCCAAGGAGAGGTCCTCATGAGCCGCTTTTCCCCCCGCGCTGCCCTGCTCGTCGCCGGACTCGTCACCGCCGCAGTGCTCGGCCTCGAGGCTCACGGCCTGCTCGCCGACTCCGCGCCCGGCGTTGCAGTCCCGGCCATCGGCGACGGAGCCGCAGTGGACGCTGGCGCCGGGCGCATCGTCGCCGAGGGCCGGCTCACCACCTACCCCGGCGCGGAGGTGCTGGTCGGCAGCGAGGTCGCCGGCACGATCGTGAGCCTGCCGGTGATCGAGAAGCAGCGCGTCCGGAAGGGCGAGCTCATCGCCCTGCTGCGGGCCGACGACCTCGCCGCCCAGCTCGCCGAGGTGCGCGCCCGGGTGGTCGAAGCCGAGGCCGAGATCCGCCTGGCCGAGGCGGAGCGCGCGCGCGCCGAGAGCCTCTACGCCCAACAGGTCGATACCGCTTCGCGGCGCGACCGGGCGGTACGCGACCTCGAAGTCTCGCAGGCGCGCCGGACCACCGCCCTCGCTGCGACCACACGGCTCGAGGCCGAGATCGCCAAGCGGCGGATCGTCGCGCCGATCGACGGCGTGGTCATCGTCCGGCATGTCGACTCAGGGGAGGCGATCGAGGCGCGCGCCGGCATCGTGACCATCGCCGACCTCGCGCAGGTGCGAATCGAAGCCGAGGTGGACGAGTTCGATGCCGGCAAGCTGGTCGTGGGAGCGGCAGTGGCGATCGCCGCCGAAGGCTACGACGGCCGCCACTGGCGCGGCACGGTGGAGGAGATTCCCGACAGCGTCCAGGGCCGGCGATTGAAGCCGCAGGACCCGGGAAAGCCGGCCGACACCCGGGTCCTGCTGGTCAAGATCCGTCTCGACGAACCGACGCCGTTGAAACTAGGTCAGCGCGTCGAGGTCGAGATCGGCGGCTAGAGCAAGTCGACAGCTGTCGACTTGCGCGGCCTATGCAAGTCGACAGCTGTCGACTTGCTGGGACATCACCCTCACCAGACTTCGCACTTGTTCGGCGGGTTCATCGGCGTGCCGGAGGCGCAGGAGAACGCGCCGGCGAAGCCGGGGTGGTTCACCATCGGCCCCATGACGCGGAACTTGGCGGGCGAGTGCGGGTCGGTCTGGACCTGCAGGCGCTCGGCCTCTGGCGTCGCCTTCGAGCACCAAACCTGGGCGGCGGAGACGAAGAACAGCTGATCCTCGGTCAGGCCGGCCACCGTCGGCCCCTCGCCGCGCTCCTTCTGCCGCGACTGCAGAACGTCCCAGGCCTGCTTCAGGCCACCGTTGTCGGCGATGTTCTCGCCCAGGGTCAGCTTGCCGTTGACGTGCACGCCGGGCTCGATCTCGTAGGCGCTGTACTGGCGGTCGATACAGGCCGTGCGCTCCTCGAAACCTTTCACCGACGCCGGAGTCCACCAGTCGGTCATCGAGCCCGTGGAGTCGAACTTGCTCCCCTGGTCGTCGAAACCGTGGGTGAGCTCGTGGCCGATGACGAAGCCCATGGCGCCCAGGTTCATCGCGACGGGGAAGTCCTTGTGGAAGAACGGCGGCTGGAGGATGCCGGCGGGATAGGTAAACGCGTTCTGCAGCGGGTTGTAGCTCGCGTTCACCGTCTGCGCGTTCATCCCCCATTCCTTGCGGTCGACCGGCTTGCCGACCTGGGCGAGCTGCCGCGACGCCTCGAAGCTGCGCGCCGCGACGGCGTTGGCGAAGTGGCTGCCGCGCGTGATGGTGAGCTTCGAGTAGTCGCGCCAGGCTTCCGGATAGCCGATCTTCCAGTCCAGGGTCCCCTTCTTCACCAGCGCAGCCTGCCGGGTCGGCTCGTCCATCCAGGCAAGCGCCGGCAGCGAGGCGGCGAAGGCGTCGGCGATGCCGTGGATCATGTCGAGAGCGAGCGCCTTCGAGTTGCCGGCGAAGCGCTCCTGGACGTAGAGCTGACCGATCGCTTCGCCCATCGCCTGCTCGGTCGCACCGATGCAGCGCTTCCAGCGCGGCTGCGGCTCTTTCTGTCCGGCGAGGGTGCGACCCTGGAAGTCGAAGTTTTGCTGGTAGACCGCGTCGGGCAAGAGGCCCGCCGTCGCGGTGAGCATCTGGTAGCGCAGGTAGGCCTTGAGGGTCGGCAGCGAGGCCTTGCCGATCTCCTTTTCGAGCGCCGGGAAGAACTCGGGAGTCATGACGTTGATCGCAGCGAGGTCCGCCGCGCCGAAGGCCGCGTAGAAGCGCGGCCAGGGGAGCTTCGGCGTGAGCTTGGCGAGCCCGGCGGCGTCGAGGCGATGATGCAGCTTCTGCACGTCGCGCATCGCTTCGATGGGGCGCGAGGCCTTGGCGAGCGCGGTCTCGAAGGTCAGGATCGCCTTCGCCTGCTTCGCCGCCTCGCCCTGCGGCAGGCCAGAAAGTACGAGCATCTTCGCCACATGCTGCTCGTAGGTGGCGCGCAGCGTCTTCTTCTCCGCGTCGGTCGACAGGTAGTAGTCGCGCTCCGGCAGCCCGAGGCCACCCTGCGAGAAGTGCGCCACGACGGTGTTGGGATCCTTGAGATCGGCGAAGACCTCGGCGTTGAAGAACGGAGCCGCCTGCAGGCGCTGAATCTCGCCCGAAAGGACGAACAGATCGCTCCGATCGCTCGCGGCGTCGATCCTCGCCAGCCAGGGCTGGACGGGCGCGAGCCCGGCGGACTCGACCGCCGCTTCGTCCATGCAGGCGCCGTAGAAGTCGCCGACCTTCTGGCGCTCGGCGTTGCCCGCCGGATTCTTCGCCGCGTCCTCGATCAGGCCCTTGAGCAACTCGCGATTGCGTTCGTGGATGACCGAGAACGAACGCACCCACTGGCGCTCGTCGGCCGGCAGCTCGACCTGGTCGAGCCAGCCGCCGCAGGCGAAGCGATAGAAGTCGGAGCAGGGGTCGGCGGTGCGGTCGAGCGATCGGCCGACCGAAACGGCGACATCCTCGATGTTGAGGTTGGTCCCCGAGGGCGCATCGCCTGCCACCTTGGGGGCGGCGCCTAAGGCGGGGGAGGCGACGACGAGAGCTACGAGCAGAGCAAAAGACGAGCGCATAGAGATCTCCTTCGAACATTCTACGCGCGGCTCGCCGCCTGGTTCTGCCGCCCTGCCGGGGAGGACCGCGAACCGGGGTGCGCAGAGGGTAGACTGCCCGGCCATGCACGGCTCCAGGGAGGAGACATCGATGAAGATCACGGTCCGCGACAACGGCTCGTTGAAGGTCGAAGGGGACGGGATTCAACTGGTCGACCAGGAGGGCCGCCCGTTTGGCCTCGGAGGGCGCTCGGTCATTTCGCTCTGCCGGTGCGGCCGGTCGCAGAACAAGCCGTTCTGCGACGGCGCGCACAACCAGGGCTTCGAGTCGGCCTGCCCGGCGCGCGACCTGCCGCCGCCAGCGGCGAAACCGGCCTGACGGCGAACCCACCGGGTCGGCGGCCCTCGACGGCGTCGCCGGCCCGCGCTACTGGAAGATCCGGATCCCCGACTCTCCGAGCAGCCAATAGAGCAGGATGAACACCAGCACGGCGCCGCAGCCGCAGCCGCCGGTGAGCTTCCTTGCCCCCCATCCGGCGGCGAGCCCACGTACGAGTTTGCTCACGAAGTCGTCCTCCTGTCGCGTTTCGACGGAGGCCAGTCTGACCGAGCGGATCGGGTGGATGCAAGGGCGCGTGGCATGATTCGCCGTTCGGAGGATTCCATGTCGAGCCGCACCCCCCGCTTCGCTGCCTTTTCCGCCGGAGCCACCCTTTGCGCCTTGGCCGCCGCCGCGGCAACGCCGCCTTCCGGGCCGCCGCTACTCGGCTTCTCGATCGACGCCAGCCAGGTGGAGCTCGCGCGCGAGCTCTCCCTCGACGGCCGGATCTCGAAAGACGATCTGCGCTCCTGGCTCGAGCAGCTCGCGGCACGGCCGCACCATGTCGGTTCGGAGTGGGGGCGCGCCAATGCCCTCTGGATGCGCGACCTGTTCGCGAGTTGGGGCTACGACGCCCGCATCGAGACCTTCGAGGTGCTCTTCCCGACGCCCAAGCTCCGGCGCCTCGAGATGGTGGCGCCGACTCGCTTCCGCGCCCGGCTCGACGAAGGCTCGCTCGCCGAGGATCCGACCTCCAAGCAGAAGAGCGAACAGCTCCCGGGCTACAACGCCTATTCGGCGGACGGCGACGTGGAGGCGGAGCTGGTCTACGTCAACTACGGCCTGCCGGCGGACTACGAGGAGCTCGCAACGCGCGGCATCGACGTGCGCGGCAAGATCGTGCTCGCCCGCTACGGCGGCTCCTGGCGCGGGATCAAGCCGAAGGTCGCGGCGGAGCACGGCGCCATCGGCTGCCTGATCTACTCCGACCCTTCCGGCGACGGCTATACCCAAGGCGACGTCTGGCCGAAGGGCGGCTGGCGCTCCCGCGACTCGGTGCAGCGCGGCTCGGTCGCCGACATGCCGATCTACTCGGGCGATCCGCTCACTCCCGGCGTCGGAGCGACAAAGGAGGCCGCGCGACTGACCCTCGCCGAGGCGAGGACGCTCGCCCGGATTCCCGTCCTGCCGATCTCTTACGGCGATGCCGAACCGCTCCTGCGGGCCCTCGGTGGCCCGATGACTCCCGAGAGCTGGCGCGGCGCGCTGCCGATTCCTTACCGCTTCGGTCCCGGGCCGGCTCGGGTTCACCTCGCGCTCGCGTTCGACTGGAGCCTGAAGCCCGTGCACAACGTGATCGCGGTCCTCCCCGGAGCGACGCTTCCCGACGAGTGGATCGTGCGCGGCAATCACCACGATGCGTGGGTCAACGGCGCCCTGGACCCGGTTTCGGGGATGGTCGCGCTGCTCGCCGAGGCGAAGGCGATCGGAGCGCTGGCGAAGCAGGGCTTCCGGCCCCAGCGTACGCTCGTCTACGCCGCCTGGGACGGCGAGGAGGCCGGGCTCCTCGGCTCGACGGAGTGGGTCGAGACGCACGCCGCGGAACTCCGCGACAAGGCGGTCGCTTATCTCAACACCGACTCGGTCTCGCGCGGGCTGCTGGGAGTCGGCGGCTCGCAGTCGCTCGAGCGCCTGGTGAACGAGGTCGGCCGCGCGGTGATCGATCCCGAGCGCGGCGTCTCGGTCTTGGCGCGTGCCAAGGCGGCGGCCATCGCCCAGGGCGACGACCGGGTGCGCGCGGAGCTTCGCGGCCGCGAGGACCTGCGCATCGAGGCGCTCGGCTCGGGCTCGGACTTCACCCCGGTCCTCCAGCATCTGGGCATCGCCGCCCTGAACGTCGGTTTCGGCGGCGAGGAGCAGTACGGGCAGTACCACTCGCTCTACGACTCGATCGCGCACTTCGAGCGCTTCGGCGATCCGGGGTTCGACTATGTCGCGAAGACCGCCGAGATGAACGGCCGCCTCACTTTGCGACTGTCGGAGGCGGAGATCCTTCCCTTCACCCTCGATCGCACCGCCGAGGCGATCGCTCGCTATGCCGATGAGCTGGGCGCGCTCACCGCAGCGCTGCGCACGGCCGCCGAGGAGCGGGAGCGGCTGCTCGCCGAGCGGAGCCTCGAGCTCGCCGCCGACCCGCAGCAGACCTTTGTCGCGCCGCCGCCGCTCGACCGGGTGCCGTTCCTCGAGTTCGCGCCGCTGCAGAATGCGGTCGCGCTCTTCAGCCGCGCCGCCGGCGCGTTCGAGACGGCGCGCGCCGCAGCCAGCGAGCGCGGTCTCGACGCCGCGGCCCGCGCCGAGCTCAACCTCTTCCTGCGCACCTTCGAGCGCCGGCTGACGACCGAAGCCGGTCTCCCCGGCCGCCCCTGGTACCGCCATCAGGTGGACGCGCCGGGGCAGTACACCGGCTACGGCGCCAAGACCCTGCCGGCAATCCGCGAGGCGATCGAGCAGCGTCACTGGAACGAAGCCAACGTTCAGGTTCGCGCGATCGCGGCTCTGCTCGATGAAGCCCGGGCCGCGATCGAGGCGATGACGTTCAAGCTCCAAGCGGGCGTCGGCTGAGGCAAACCCGGCCGTGAGCGATGGAACCGTGAGGGCGGCGCGCGGCTGGGCGCGTGTCGGCGTCGTGCTCGAGATGATCAAGTTCGAGCACACACTATTCGCGCTGCCGTTTGCGTTGATGGGGATGCTGCTCGCTGCCGGCGGGGTGCCTGCGGGGCGGATCATGCTCTGGATCGTCGTCGCGATGGTCGGGGCGCGCTCGGCAGCGATGGGGTGGAACCGCCTCGTCGACCGTGAGATCGACGCCGCCAACCCGCGCACCGCCAGCCGCGCCTTGCCGGCGGGCCTGGTCACCCCTGGGTTCGTCGCCCTCTTCGTCGCTGCGAATCTGGCGCTGCTGGTGGTCGCCGCCTGGCGACTGAATCCGCTCTGTCTCGCGCTCTCGCCGCTGGCGATCGTGATCCTGCTCGGCTACAGCTACACCAAGCGCTTCACCTGGGCGGCGCACCTCGCGCTCGGCCTGGCGCTCGCCGGCGCGCCGCTCGGCGCCTGGATTGCGGTCACCGGGCGGTTCGCCCCGACGCCGTTCGTCCTCGCCGGCGCCGTCATCACCTGGGTCGCCGGCTTCGATGTCCTCTACGCCCTGCAGGACGAGGCGTTCGACCGGGCGCGCGGACTGGCGTCGGTGCCGGCGCGATTCGGCACGGTCGCCGCGCTGGCGATTTCGGCGGCGCTCCATGTCGTCGCCCTGGGGCTCCTCGCGGCGCTGCCGTTCGTCTATCCGCCGGGGCTCTCGGGCGCCTTCTGGATCGGTGTCGCGGGCTGTGCGGCGCTTCTCGTCTATCAGCATGCCGTCGTTCGACCCGGCGATCTGTCGCGGCTGAACGCCGCCTTCTTCACCGCCAACGGCATTCTCGCGCTCTGGCTGCTCGCGGCGACCGCTACCGATCTCGTTCTTCGATAAACTCGCTTTCGAGCGTTCCCGCGATGAGCGAAGACCTGCATCTGCTCGGCCGCCTGGCCGTCCACTACAAGCTGCTCACCGCCGAGCAGATCGCCGAGACCACCCGCGCGCAGGCGCGCAGCGGCGATCCGCGTCCGCTGGGCGAGCTGTGGATCGACGCCGGATGGATGACGCGCGCGCAGCTCGACAAGCTCCTCGCCGTGCAGCGCGAAGTGCTCGCCAAGCAGAGCGGTCAGGCGGCGGCACCGCTCATCGCACCCAAGCCGGCAAGCTCGCCGGTCGATCTCGAGCAGACGGCGAACGGCGCGGTTTCGACGCGCGCCGGCAGGCGCATCGACCGCATTCTCGAATACGCCGTCTCGCAGCGCGCGAGCGACGTTCACATCATGACCGGCGAGCGTGTGCTGCTGCGTCGCGACGGCCAGCTCACCTTCGCCGGCGACGCCCCGCTCGAGCACGGGCAGATCGAGCGGCTCGTGGCCGAGGTGCTCGATCCCCGGCTGCGCGAGCTGCTCGATCGCGAGGGGCAGACCGATTTTTCGTGGACGATCGCCGGCCGGGCGCGCTTTCGCGGCAACGCCTATCGCCACCAGCACGGCTATGGCCTGGTGCTGCGCGCCATCGCGCTCGAGATCCCGACCTTGGCGAGCCTCGGGCTGCCCAACACCCTCGCCAAAGTGACCAACCATCACCAGGGCCTGGTCCTGCTCACCGGCCCGGCCGGCTGCGGCAAGTCGTCGACCCTGGCCGCGCTGGTACGGCTGATCAACGAGGAGCGCCAGGACCACATCGTCACCGTCGAGGATCCGATCGAGTATCTGCACACGCCGCTGCGCTGCGTCGTCAACCAGCGCCAGGTCGGGCGCGACACGCGCAGCTTCGCGCGCGCCCTGAAGGCTGCCCTGCGCGAGGACCCCGACGTCATCGCGATCGGCGAGCTGCGCGATCTCGAGACCATCTCCCTCGCCCTCACCGCCGCCGAGACCGGACATCTGGTGCTCGCGACCCTCCATACCGGCAGCTCCATCCGCACCGTCGACCGTATCGTCGGCTCGTACCCGTCGAACCAGCAGGCACAAATCCGTACCATGCTGTCGGAGTCGCTGCGCGCTGTGATCTCGCAGCGTCTCGTGCGTCGCGCCGACGGGCAGGGGAGGGTGCCGGCGCTCGAGATCCTCCTCGGGACGCGGCCGGTGGCCAATCTGATCCGCGAATCGAAGACCTTCCAGCTGCGCTCGGTGCTGCAGACCGGTGCCGCGCAGGGCATGTGCCTGCTCGACACCTCGCTTGCGCACCTCGTTCGCGACGGCATCGTAACGAGGACGGAGGCCCTACTCCACGCCGAGGACGTCAAGCTCCTGCCGGCCGCGCCGGCCGGTGCCCTTGCTTCCGGCGCGCCGGCGCCGTCCATGACTCCGGGGACCTGAGAGAGCGCGCATGGGCACCCTGCGAGAGTTGCTGCGCGCCACCCGCGAGAGCGGCAGCTCCGACCTCCACTTGGCCTCCGGTTTCGCTCCCCGCGTGCGCCTCCACGGCTCGCTCGTGCCGCTCGCTGGGACCGGCGACCTCTCGCCCGACGCTCTGGCGGAGCTCCTCACCGAGGCCGTGAGCTCCGGCCAGTGGCAGGAGTTCCTCGCCTCGGGCGATCTCGACTTCGCCTACGCCGTCCCCGGCGTGGCGCGCTTCCGCGGCAACTATCTGCGTCAGGAGCGCGGCCCCTCCGCCGTCTTCCGGACGATCCCCGAGAAGATCGCTTCGATCGAGGATCTGGGCCTGCCGCCGGTACTCGGCCGGCTGGCGGAGCTCAACAGCGGCCTCGTGCTGGTGACCGGTCCGACCGGCTCCGGCAAGTCCACCACGCTCGCCGCGATCATCGACCGGATCAACCGCAACCTGGCGCGCCACATCGTCACCATCGAAGAGCCGGTCGAGTTCGTGCACCAGAGCCGAAAGTCGGTCTTCTCGCAGCGCGAGGTCGGCAGCGACACGACGAGTTTCGCGGCGGCGTTGCGGGCGGCGATCCGTCAGGACGCCGACGTCGTCCTGGTCGGCGAGATGCGCGACCTCGAGACGATCTCGCTGGCGCTCAAGGCGGCCGAGATGGGCATGCTGGTCTTCGGTACGCTGCACACCAACAGCGCGGCGAAGACGATCGACCGGCTGATCGACGTGTTTCCCGCCGACGAGCAGCCGCAGGCGCGCCTGTCGCTCGCCGATTCGCTGGCGGCAATCGTCGCCCAGCTGCTGCTTCCCAAGGCCTCCGGCGACGGCCGGGTCGCCGTGCACGAGATCCTGCTCAAGACCCCGGCGCTGCCCAACCTCATCCGCGAGAGCAGCATCTCGATGCTGGTGAACCTCATGCAGTCGGGACGCAGCGAAGGCATGCAGCAGCTCGATGACGCCCTGCTCGAGCTCGTCGCGAAGAAGATCGTCACACCGCGCGACGCCTACATGAAGGCGCAGGAGAAGGGCCGCTTCGAGGCGCTGATCGAGAAGGAGTAGCTGCCCCGCTATCGAAGCGGCGTCGGCGATTCGTCACGCCGCCGCCACCCTCTGGACACCTGCGTACGCGATCCTCTCCTTGCCGTTCAAGGAGCCACCGATCGCGATGCGTCTCGCCCCGTCCCTCGTCCGCCTGCAGGAGCTCGAGCTCGGGCTGTGCCTGCGCCTGTCGCAGGCACAGCGGCGGCGTCACCTGCTGCGCTTCTTCCGCGCGGTGTCGAAGGCGGGTGACGGTCTGTTCTGGTTCGCGCTCGCCGGCGCGCTGCCGCTCTTCCTGGGCGCTGCCGCGTTGCCGACCGTGCGCAGGATGGCCGCGGTCGGCATCGCTGCGGCGCTGGTCTCGAAGGCGCTCAAGATGCTCACCGGGCGGTCCCGGCCGTTCTCCGCTCACGCCGGGGTGCTCCTCGGCGCGGCGCCGCTCGATCGCTACAGCTTCCCCTCCGGCCACACTCTGCACGCTGTCGCCTTCTCGACGGTGGTGCTGGCGACTTACGGCATCCTGGCCTGGCTCCTCGTGCCGTTCACCCTCGCGGTGGCAACGTCACGGGTCGTCCTCGGCCTCCACTATCCGACCGACGTCGCAGCGGGTGCCGCCGTCGGCGCGCTCCTCGCCGTTTCCACCCTCGCCCTCTTCTGAACCTTTCCCTGATCCTCGACGCACTCCCCGCCCCGTCGATCGCCCCCGCGCTGCCGCCCGTCACTCATGGGCGCGCAGCCGAGCGATCCCGCCTGTCCGTGCTCTACCTCTCGGACGTCTACTTTCCGCGCGTCAACGGCGTCTCGACCTCGATCGCGACGTTCCGGCGCGAGCTCGAACAGCGCGGCGTCTCGGTGCCCTTGCTTTGCCCCGGCTATGCCGGCCGGCCGGCGGGAGGGATCGAAAGGCCCGCCGAAGAACGCCTGGTGCGGATCCACGGCTACTCCGTGCCGTTCGATCGCGAGGACCGATGGGTGCCCGCGCGGCGCTTCCGCGCCGCCGGCGATCGTCTTCCGGCTTTCGATCTCATTCACATCCAGACGCCGTTCGCGGCGCACCGGGCCGGCGTCGATCTCGCCCGCCGGCGCGGCGTGCCGGTGGTCGAGACCTACCATACCTACTTCGAGCACTACTTCGAGCACTACCTCCCGTTCGTTCCCGCCGCCCTCTGTCGGCGGATCGCTCGCCGGCTCACCCGCCGCGCGGCGCGCGAGCTCGACCACCTGGTCGTGCCGTCGACAGCGATGCGTAGCGCCCTCGACGCCTACGGCGTCACCACGCCAATGACCGTCTTGCCCACCGGCATAAGGCTGGATTCTCTCGGCGGCGGCGACGGCGCAGCCTTCCGCGCGCGCCACGGCATCGCCGCGGACCGCCCGGTGCTGGTGCATATCGGACGGATCGGGCACGAGAAGAATCTGCGCTTCCTGCTGCAGGCGTTCGCGCGCGTCGTCCGCGCTCTGCCGGAGGCGATGCTCATCGTCGCCGGCGAAGGGCCGGCGCGCGCCGAGCTCGAGCGCTTCGCTCGAGCCTCGAGCCTCGACGGGCACCTCCTCTGGCTGGGCTATCTCGACCGCGAACGTGAGCTCGCCGGTTGCTACCGCGCCGGCGACGCCTTCGTCTTCACCTCGAAAACCGAAACCCAGGGCCTGGTGCTGCTCGAGGCGATGGCGCTCGGTGTGCCGGTGGTCGCTCTTTCGGAGATGGGGACCCGCGACCTCCTCGTCGAACGACTCGGCGCCCTTGTCGCCGAAGACGATCTGGAGGACTTCGCCGGCAAGTGCCTGGAGATGCTGCGCGACCCAGGACTGCGTGCCCGCCTCGCAGCGGAAGGCCCCCTGGTCGCCGCCGACTGGTCAGCGGCGCAGATGGCCAAGCGGCTCGAAGCGCTCTACCGCAACCTGCTCGACTGAATCACTTCGCCGCGGGAATATCGATCTCAGCGAAGGTGGTCGACTGGACCCCCGAAACCTCGTCGAGAACCACCACGGCGACGCGTTGCGGGCCCGGTGCGAGGCGCAGCTCGGCGCGGTGGTACCAGGAGGACACCATCGCTTTCTCCATCTGACCCTCCGGCACAGCGATCGGCACGGAAACGGCTGGAGCCTCGAGCAGCCGGCCGCGGTCGTCCTGGATCGCGAGGCGCACCGAGACCTTGCCGTTGCGGACCGCGCCCGCGGGGACGAGCGACAGGTAACGCAGCGGCATGGCGACGGCCACCGGCACGAACTGCCCGCCCTTCTTCTTGCCGTCGGACTTACCCACTCCGAGCTTCAACGAGATCTCGAGCGGATTCTCCGCCTGCCCGAAGGTCACCGCCGCCTGCAGGGCCGACTCCGCGCGATCGGCCGTCGAACGCCGCTTGAAGCTCTCGCGATGCCGCACCTCGAGGCCGGCGCGGCGCGCCCGCACTTCGATCCGATGATCCTCGTCGCCGGCCGCGTCGCCGGTCGAGAAGCCGAGCGAATAGACCGCGTCGACGTCGGCGCTCACCGTCTCAAGACTGCGATCGAGATTCGTGCCGAGAGTGAGGCTGGTACCGCCCGTCGCGCCGGCGAGGCGCGCGACGCTCGACGCCGCCTCCATCATCCCGTAGTCGCGCGGCAGCGGCCGGTAGGCGTTCGGCCCGGCGCTGCCGAACTCGGCGCTGTTCTCTCCCGGCGGCTGCGCCACCGGCGAGATGGTGTAAAAGGCGACGCGGGCGTTCTGTGCCGCCTGAATCATGCGCTCGAAGTCGTTCGCCAGGGAGATGCCCAGCAGCTCGAGAGTCGGCGCCCGGTTGGCGTCGGTGGTGGTGGCGACGCCGCGCTGCTGATCGAGCGCAGCGAGGACGCCCTGTCCCGGGTTGGCCTGGATTCCGGCCGTAGCCAGGACGACCGCCTTGCGCCCCTCCGCCGCGGCCAGGGCGCCCACCATCTGCTCGAGGGCGACGATCGAGCGCCGCTGGCGATCGATCTGCGTTTCCGCCCACTGCAGGATCTCCTGTTCGATGCGCTGCGCCTCCGTAATGGCGAAGCCGCCGCCGAAGCGCGCGACATCCTGGCCGTAGGTGCGGATCTCGTGTTCGAGCTGCATACGCTCCCCCGAACCGAGCCGGGCGAGCGAAGGTCGCCGCTCGAGCTCGTCGAGCGCCGAGAGGACCTTGTCCCGCTCGGTCGTCGGCAACAGGAGCACTTTCAGGTTCTGCTCGAACATCGCCACCGTCACCCGGTCCGCACCCTCCGGACGGGAGCGCAAGAACTCGCGCAACTCCTCGACGGTTTCGTGGCGGGCGCGATTCTCGAGCGCGGTCTGGTCGATGTAGAGGATCAGCTGAGTGGGTGTGCTCGGAGCCTCGACCTCTTCGAGGGGCGGGATCGTGGCGGCGCCGAGCGTCGGCGGCGGCTCCTGCACAGCGGAAGCCGGAGCTCCACGCGGGGCCGCGAAGTACTCGATCCCCACCGACCGGCCGTCGACGAGGAGCTCGAAGTCGTCCCGTCCGAGGTCGAGGACTCGCTTGCCGGCGCGATCGCTCACCACGACGTCCACGTTCACGACCTCGACGTCGACGCGCTCGCTGAAATCGTCCGTGGCGGCAGGCGGCGGTTCCTGCGCCGATGCGGACGCGCCCGGCGGGAGAGCGCCGACGACGAGCAGTGCCCCGGCGACGCGGGCTCGGAGCTCCGGACCGATCATTCCCGCGCCGGGATCTCGATCTCCGCGAAGGTGGTCGACTGCACGCCCGAAACTTCGTCGACGACGACGACCGCGACGCGTTGCGGACCGGGCGTGAGGCGCATCTCGGCGCGGTGGTACCAGGAGGAGACCAGGGCTCTCTCCATCTGGTTCTCTGGCACGGCAATTGGCACCTCCGCGGCGCCGCTTTCGAGTAGCCGGCCGCGCGCGTCCTGGATCGCGACGCGCACCGAGACCTGGCCGCTCCGGGCATCGTTGGCGGGGACGAGCGACAGGAAACGCAGCGGCATGCCGACCGCGAGCGGCACGATCTGACCGCCCTTCTTCTGGCCGTCGGACCTGCCCTCACCCAGGCGCAGGGTGATCTCGAGCGGATTCTCCGCCTGCCCGAAGGTCACCGCGGCGGAGAGCGCCGAGGCGGCACGCTCGGCCGCCGAAGTCCGCCGGAAGCTCTCCCGGTGGCGAACTTCGAGCCCGGGACGGCGAACCCGGATATCGATCTTGTGGTCCTTGTCGCCTGCCGCGGCGTCGGTCGAGAAGCCCAAAGAAAAGGCCGCATCGATATCCGATGTCACCGCCGCTAGCCGGTGGTCGAGATCGCCGCCGATGTTGTAGGCGGCGCCGCCGGTCGCACCGGCGAGGCGGGCGACGCTCGACGCGGCCTCGACCATGCCGAGATCGCGCGGCAGGGGGCGGTCCGAATTCGGCCCGGCACTCGCGAACTCGGCGCTGTTTTCCCCCGGCGGCTGGATGAGAGGCGAGAGGGTGTAGAAGGCGACGCGCGCGTTCTGCGCCGCCAGCACCATCTGTTCGAACTCCCGGATGAGCTCCTGCCCGCGCACCTGGAGGTTGGGCGCGCGGTTGGCTTCGGACGAACTCGATACGCCGCGCTGCTGGTCGAATGCGGCGAACAGGCCGCGGGCCGGGAAGGCCTGGATCCCCGCCGTGGCGAGGACCACCGCCTTGCGCCCCTCGGACGCTGCGAGGGCGCGCACCAGCCGCTTCAGGGACTCGATCGACCGCGTCTCGCGGTCGAGCTGCTGCTCGGCGAACAGGGTGATCTCGTTTTCGAGGCGGATCACCTCGCCCTCGCGGATTCGCGCGGCACGCACTGCGGCAGAGGCGCCGCTCACCCGCATCGCGTTCCGCCCGAACGCCCGGATGTCCTGGTAGAGCTGCAGGCGCTCGCCACTGCCGATCTTGGCGAGAGACGGCCGGTTCTCGAGCTCGTCGAGCGCCGCGGCGATGCGCGCCGGATCGGTGGTCGGTTGCAGGAGGACGCGCAGGTCCTGCTCGAACGCCGCGACCATCACGCGATCGCCGCCAGCCGGACGGGCAGCGAGAAACTCGCGCAGCTCGTTGACCGTCTCATGGCGGGCGCGATTCTCGAGCGCCGTCTGATCGACATAGAGAATGAGATCGGTCGGTGCGACCGCCGCTGGCTCAGATCGGGCCTCTGCCGGCAGCTCCGGGAGGCTCTCTCCGGTGAGCGCCGCGGGCGCAGCCGCCGTCTTGTGGCGGGGCGCCGCGAAGTAGTCGATCGCCACCGGCTGGCCGTCCACCCGGAGCTCGAAATCGTCTCTCCCGAGGTCCACCACCCGTCCTCCGTCGGGGTCGGTGACGATGACGTCGACGCTCACCACCTCGACTTCCACTCGCTCTGCAAACGGTTCGGCCGGTACCGCCGGTTCCTCGGCCCGGAGCGGTGCGAGGCCGGTGGCGACTCCCAAGGTCCAGAAAGCGGCGAGACGCAGCACAGACGTAGAACCCTTGCGGATGGACATGAATCTCTCCTCGTTGGACTCCGGCTCCGACCGGCGTAACCGTGCGGCGGGAACGCCTGACCTCAGAGCAAGGGTCGTGCCGTCTCGGGCTCAGCCCGTGGCGTTGGCGGGGGAGGCAGGGGTCGGGCCAGCCGCAGGGCCCGTGCGAGGAGCAGGGCGGCGAGGAGCGGCGCGGCGGCGCGCAGGAGCTGGTAGGTCCCGGCGCCGGTGCTGTAGTCGGCGCTGACGAAGACCGGCTGCAGCCAGTCGGCGATCAGGAAGAAGTCGAAGAAGACGAGCGTGCCGCGGAAGATCCCCGCCGCCATCAGGCCGGAGGCGCGATAGAGCACTGTGGCGCCGATCTCGCGCCCGAGCGCCGTCGCGAGCCCGGCGGCGACCACCAGCGGCGCACCGAAGGCGAAGCCGGGGGCGATCGCCGGCAGCGCGAGCGCCGTGCCGCAGAGCACCGTCAGCGCCCAGGCGCCGGGAGCGCCCCAACTCTCGGTGAGACCGCGGAAGAGCTGGCCGCGGAGCGTCCGCTCGGTGAAGCGCACGGCGACCATGGCGAGCAGCGGCAAGGCCCAGAGCGCCGTCGCCAGCTGCGCCGCGGCAGGCCGCGCGTCGGCGAACGTGAAGGTCAGCCACCCGGCCGTGAAGCCGACGGCGAGCGGGGCGAGCTCGATCGCCCAGGCGATCGCCATCCACAGCAGCACCTTGGACCACGGCGACGTGGCGCTCTTGACCTGAGCGACTTCTTCGGGCGGCGCGGTCGGCCTGGCCGCCGGCAACGGCAGCACCGGCTTCGCCGGCGGCAGCGCGGCGAGCGGAATCCCCGGCAGGCGCAGGCGGGGCGGCGCTTGGCCAGGGCCCTGACGCGGCCGCGCCTTTTCCTGGGTCAACAGGCCGCAAAGGTAGACCAGACCCGGCAGCGCCCAGAGCAGAAAGAGGCGCTGCGCATCGGCCTGCGCGGGACCGTACCTGCCCGCGAACCAGGTCGCCGCAGCGGCGAGGTCGAGCAGCAGCATGGCGAGCAGCGCGGTGCGGACTCTCAAGAGGCGCAATTCTACGGCTTTCGATAGTCTCTGCCGTCTCATCGGAGGAGATTCCGCATGCCCAGCAACCGGTCCATCGCACTCGTCGCGCTCGCCGCCGCGCTCAGCGCGCCCCTTTCCGCTCAGGATCCCGCCGCTGCCCAGGCCGCCCTGGCGCAGACGGCGGCGCAGGCCGCGGCGCACGCAGCCGCCAAGGCCGAGCACGCGGCCAGGATGGCGAAGGAGCACCAGCACGACACCGCGGCCGCCAGCCCGGCGACGGTGCCGGCGCCCAGCCAGACGGTCGCCGCCGAAGAGGTCGCCTACGCGACGCTCGACGGCAAGCCGGTCAGGGGCTACCTGACCCGTCCAGTGCTCGCCGCTCCCGCGACCCAGCCGCTCCCGGCACTGCTCGTCATCCAGGAGTGGTGGGGATTGAACGACAACGTCCGCGCCATGGCACGGCGTTTCGCCGGCGAAGGCTACCTGGTCCTCGCCGTCGATCTCTACGAGGGCGCGGTCGCGACGACGCCCGAGGCCGCCATGGCGGCGATGCAGAGCGCGATGGCGCGGCCCGCTCGTCTGACCGACAACCTCCGCCAGGCGCAGGCCTACCTCGCGAGCCAGTGGGGCGCGACGGAGATCGGTGTCGTCGGCTGGTGCTTCGGTGGCGGCTGGGCGCTCGAGACCGCTCTCGCCATCCCCGACGGCATCGACGCGGCGGTGATGTACTACGGCCGCACGCAGTCCGACTCCAAGGCGCTCGCCGCCCTGAAAGCGCCGCTCCTGGGGCTGTTCGGCGGCAAGGACCAGGGGATTCCGGTCGACGGCGTCCGCGCGATGGAGCACGAGCTCGCCAAGCTGGGCAAGAACGCCACCATCGTGATCTACCCGGAGGCCGACCACGCCTTCGCCAACCCGACCGGCAACAACTATCAGGCCGGTCCGGCCGAGGACGCCTGGGGAAAGACCATCGCCTTCTTCGGTCAGCACCTCAAGCACTGACCGGAAGTCCGGATCGGCCCGCCGTGACCCGAACTCCCTCCGCCCGGCTCGTCTACTCCACCGGCTCCGGCGCGGTCTGTCCCCGCTGCGGCTGGCCGAAGACGAACTGTCACTGCGCGGCGAATCTCGAGCAGCCGGTGCCGCAGAAAATCGTCGCCAAACTGCGGCTCGAAAAGTCGGGCCGCGGCGGCAAGAGCGTCACGGTCGTCGACGGCCTGCCGAAGAACAGCGATTTCCTGCGGGAACTGGCCGCGCACCTGAAGCGCGCTTGCGGCTCGGGGGGGACGGTGGGCGAAGGCTGCGTCGAAATCCAGGGCGACCGGCGCGAGGCGTTGCGCCCGCTGCTCGCCGCCCGCGGCTTCGCCGTCAAGGGCTGAGCCCGCGGGCGGCGCGCCCGTCGTCAGAAGTAGCCGAGTGCGCGCAGGCTCTTCTCGAGCTCCGGATCGATCACCGCCTCCTCCGCCGCCGCCTGGCCACCATGGCGCGCCAAGGCAGCGGCGAGCCGGCCTTCGAGCCAGAGCTCGCGGAGCGACCGCCGCTCGGCGAGGTCGAGCTGGCTCGTCCGCTCGCCCGGATCGCGAGCGAGGTCGTAGAGGGCGCGCGCCGGCGTGTCGCTCGAGCCGAATTGGGGCAGACGCGCCGCCTCGCCCGCGCCCCGCTTGCCGGGATCGCCGGCGAAGCGGATGAGCTTCCACCCCCCGGCCATGACCGCGAACGACTCGGCCCCCGGCCGCTCGAGCCAGGCGAACGATGCCGGCGCTGGCGCGCCGGCCGGGCGGGCGGCGTCGACCAGCTCCCGGAGGTCGCCGCCGGGCAGATCGTTGCCCACGGGCGCGCCGGCCAGGGCGAGCAGCGTCGGCGCAATATCGATCTGGTCGGCCGGCTCGGCGACGGCGCGCCCGGTACGCGCGCCGGTGCCGCCTGGCAGTCGCAGGATCAGGGGGACGCGCAACATCTCCTCGTACAGGGTATAGCCGTGCTTCCAGCCGCCGTGGTCGAAGAACTCCTCGCCGTGGTCGGCGGTGAGCAGGACGGCGCTGCTGTCGGCGAGGCCGCGGCGCTCGAGCTCGTCGAGCAGCTCGCCGAAGGCGGCGTCGTTCTGCGCGATCTCGGCGTCGTAGAGCGCCATCGCCGCCGCGGCATGCTGCTTCGCCAGGTCGAAGGAGAGCGCCGCGAGGTCCGCCGTGCGCGCGCAGCAGGCAGACTCGACCGCGACGTCTTGGGCGAATCGCGCGCGAAACTCCTCGCGCGGGCGATACGGATCGTGCGGGTCCAGGGTGTGCACGACGAGGAGGAAGGGTCGCGCGTCCGCGCGCTGGGCGCGCTTCGCGAGCCAGGCGAACACCTCGCGATTCATCTCCGCTGCGTCGTAGTGCTGGTGCTTTCTCCCCTTGCGGTGGGTCAGGTAGCGGAATTCGTCCCAGCCCTGGGCGAAACCAAAGCGCGCGCTGACGTTGGCGTTGGTGGTGAAGAGCGCGGTGTCGTAGCCCACCGCCTGCAGGCGCTCGCCGAGCGTCTCGACGCTCTCGTGCACGCGCTGCGAGCGCAGCTGTGCGCCGTGCGCGACGGGAAAGAGGCCGGTGAGAATCGAGGCGACCGCCGGCTTCGTCCACGAGCTCTGCGCCCGGCCCTGCTCGAAGAGCAACGACTCGGCCGCGAACCGGTCGATGCGGGGCGAAGTCGGGCGGGTGTAGCCGTAGCAACCCAGGTGGTCGGCGCGCAGCGTATCGATGATGTACAGAACGAGGTTCGGTCTGGCGGCGATCGCCGGCTGCCCCGGCGCTCCGGCCGGCAAGGAAACCGCAGCCGGCGCCTCGCCGGAGCGCTGCGGCTGCTCGAGGCGTACACCGCGGACGGTCACCTCGCCCTGCCGGCCCAGGGAGCGCAGGGCGAAGCGCGCCAGGCCGGGGTGCACAGCGGTGAGCTCGAGGCTGCCGCCCGACTGTGCGCGCAGCGCACGCTCGGCGCCCGCCACGACCGGTTCGGATTCTTCGGCTTCGCCCTCCACCGCCACCTCGAGGCGCGCCCCGCCGGTGGGTTCGACCGCGTCCCACGCCAGGCGGGCACCCGCTGGCAGGTCGAGCGTCGCCTCGGCCGCCGTGCCGGCCGGGAGCGTGAGCGAGCCCTCCGCGGCATCGATCGCGACCGCGCCGGCCGCCGTATCCCGGCTGTCGCTGGCGGCAAAGCGCAGGCCGTCCCAGGCTACCGCCCAGGGGGCCTCGTCGGGTCGCTCGTTCCAGCGCGCGTAGCGCAGCTCCAGGACGTTCTCACCCGCCCGGACCCGCTCCGCGGGCACCGCGACGGCCCAGGCGGTCGATGTCGAGGTGAGCGCGCGCTCGTCGACCGGCTGGCCGTTGACCCTGACTTCGACGCGTTGCTCTCCGCCTGCGAGAAACGGATACGACCAGCCGCGCAGACGCAGCTCGAGTTCGCGCGCCGCGACGAGCTCGAAGGTGACGCGCGAAAGCGGTCCGGCTCCCCAGCGGAAGATCGACACCGGTCCAGGCTCGGGCGGACCCCACCCCTCGCGGAGCGAGGCGCCCGCGGCCGTCTCGCCGAGGTCGATCGTCGTCGTCTCGGCGCTCACGCGCAGCGCGGCGGCGAAGGCCACGAGCGGCACGCGGTCGACGGGAGCGGACGGCGGCTGCGGACGGCAGGCCAGCGCGACCACTCCGGCCGCCAGGCAGAGCAGGGGCCGCGCGGAGCTCAGCAAGCCGGGTCCAGAATCTCGATTCTGTCCGGAGCGTTCGGAACGACGCAGAGGAACTCGAACGGCGCTTCGAGCACGGTGTAGGAGTGCGGCATACCGGCGGGGATGAAGAGCGTGTTGCCGGCCGCCACCTCGTGCACCTCGTCGCCGACCGTCATCCGCGCCCGGCCGGCGAGCACGTACTGCTCGTGCTCGACGAGGTTGGTGTGCCGCGGCATGCCGCCGCCTTCGCCCATGATGAAACGCCGCAAGGCGAAGTTCGGCGCTCCGTCGCCGGGCCCGACCAGAACCTGCACCTCGGTCGCCGTACCGGCGGCGACCGTCTTCTTCTCGACCTCGTCGGCGCGCTTCACGGCGGCTCCTCTCGCCCCTGTGCTCATGCTTGTCTCTCCCGAGTCGATTCCGATGTCGCGGCGGCGGTGACCGCGGAGTTCGTCAGTCCTCGACTTTGAGCACCGCCAGGAAGGCCTCCTGCGGGATCTCGACGTTGCCGACCGACTTCATTCGCTTCTTGCCCTCTTTCTGCTTCTCGAGGAGCTTGCGTTTGCGGCTGATGTCGCCGCCGTAGCACTTGGCGAGGACGTCCTTGCGCAGGGCCTTCACGGTCGAGCGCGCGACGATCTTCGAGCCGATCGCCGCCTGGAGAATGACCTCGAAGAGCTGGCGCGGGATGAGCTCCTTCATCTTGTCGACCAGGGCCTTGCCCTTGGGGTGCGCCTTCTGGCGATGGACCATGATCGACAGGGCGTCCACCGGCTCGCCGTTGACTAGCACGTCGAGCTTCACGACGTCGCCCTCGCGGTAGTCCGACAGCTCGTAGTCGAACGAGGCGTAGCCGCGCGACACCGACTTCAGCTTGTCGTAGAAATCGTGGATGACCTCGGCGAGCGGGAAGTCGTACTCGATGAGCACGCGGTCGGAGGAGAGGTACTGCAGGCTCTTCTGGATGCCGCGCCGGTCCTGCGACAGCGCCAGGATCCCGCCGACGTACTCGTCGCGGGTCACCATCGTCGACTTGATGTAAGGCTCCTCGATCGACTCGACGCGCGACAGATCCGGCAGCTGCGCCGGGCTCGAGATCTCGAGCTGGCTGCCATCCGAAACGTTGACGCGATAGCGCACCCCCGGTGCCGTGGTGATCAGCGCCAGATTGAACTCGCGTTCGAGGCGCTCCTGGATGATCTCCATGTGGAGGAGTCCGAGGAAGCCGCAGCGGAAGCCGAACCCCAGCGCCGTCGAACTCTCGGGTTCGAAGGAGAACGAGGCGTCGTTCAGGCGCAGCTTGTCGACCGCGTCGCGCAGGTCTTCGTAGTCCTCGGAGACCACCGGGAAGAGGCCGGCGAAGACCATCGGCTTCACTTCCTGGAAGCCCGGGTAAGGGTCGAGTGTCGGACGATCGGGATGCGTGACGGTGTCGCCGATCTTCGCCTGGATCAGATCGCGGATGTTGGCGTAGACGTAGCCCACCTCGCCGACCGAGAGCTCCTGCACCTCGCGCGGCTTCGGATGGTAGGTGCCCAGCTCCTCGACGGTGTAGACCCTTCCGGCGGCGACGAACTTGATCTTGTCGCCGCGCTTCAGGGTTCCGTCGATGACGCGGATGAAGCAGGCGACGCCACGGTAGGTGTCGTACCAGGAGTCGAAGAGCAGCGCCTTGAGCGGTGCCGCGGGGTCGCCGGTGGGGGGCGGCACATCGGTGACGATGCGCTCGAGCAGCTCGTCGATGCCGATGCCGGTCTTGGCCGAGGTGAGCACGGCGTTCGAGGCGTCGATGCCGATGACCTGCTCGACCTGCTCCTTGGCGCGATCGATATCGGCCGAAGGCAGGTCGATCTTGTTGATCACCGGCACGAGCTCGAGGCCGCCGTTCACCGCGAGATAGGCGTTGGCGAGGGTCTGTGCTTCGACCCCCTGTGCCGCGTCGACGATGAGCAGCGCCCCTTCGCAGGCGGCGAGCGAGCGCGACACTTCGTAGGAGAAGTCGACGTGACCGGGAGTGTCGATCAGGTTGAAGACGTAGGTCTCGCCGTCCTTGGCCTTGTAGTCGAGCCGCACGGCGCGCGCCTTGATGGTGATGCCGCGCTCACGCTCGAGGTCCATGTCGTCCAGGAGCTGGGCGTGCATCTCGCGCTGGGTCACCGCGCCGGTGCGCTCGAGGATGCGGTCGGCGAGCGTCGACTTGCCGTGGTCGATGTGCGCGATGATCGAGAAGTTGCGGATGTGGGAGGCCGGAGGCATAGGTTCGGGACCGGCGGTTCGGGCTGAAAATCGCGGCCGCCGGGCTGAAGAGCCTATCAGCTGGCGCGGCTGGATCCGGCCTCGGGTAGAGTTGGCGCGATGCGAACGCGCTCCGCGGCCGACGCCGCAGCGACCGATCCCCTTTCCCGGCGCGTCCCGGCGCTCGCTTGCCGCGGCCTGGTGAAGCGCTACGGCGACCTGGTGGCGGTGGACGGTCTCGATCTCACCGTCGAATCGGGCGAGTGCTTCGGGCTTCTGGGTCCGAACGGCGCCGGCAAGACCACCACCGTCGAGCTCTTCGAGGGACTGCTCTCGCCCGACAGCGGCACGCTCGAGGTCCTGGGCGAGCGCTGGCAGGGCGACGGGCAGCGGTTGCGCGGCCGTCTCGGCGTGCAGTTGCAGGAGACACGCTTCCCCGAGAAGCTCCGCGTCATCGAGCTCGCCGAGCTGTTTCGCAGCTTCTATCGCGAGGGGCTCCGGCCCGAGGAGGCGCTCGCCGCGGTCGGCCTCGAGGAGAAGCGTCGGGCCTTCGTACGCGAGCTCTCCGGCGGGCAGAAGCAGCGCCTGTCGCTCGCCTGTGCGCTGGTCGGCGATCCGGAGGTGCTCTTTCTCGATGAGCCGACCACCGGGCTCGACCCCGCCTCGCGCCGGCAGATCTGGGAGATCGTCGAGCAGCTGAAGGCGCGCGGCCGTACGGTCCTGCTCACCACGCACTACATGGAGGAGGCGGCACGGCTGTGCGATCGCGTGGCGATCGTCGATCGCGGCCGGATTCTCGCTCTCGGCGCGCCGGCCGAGCTGGTCGCGTCGCTCGGTGCCGAGCACGTCATCGAGCTCGAGAGCGACCGCGAGCTGCCCGACGGGGTGCTGGCAGACCTGCCCGGACTCGAGGCGGTCGGTCGCGACGGCACCACCGTTCGCCTCACCGTGCGGGAGGTCCATCGGGTCGTGCCACCCCTTCTCGCCCGCCTGTCTGAGCGCGGCTTCGAGGTTCGTCGCCTGGCTACGCACCACGCGACCCTCGAGGATCTCTTCATCGCCCTGACCGGGAGGACGCTCGAGGGTGGCGCGGCGGTCGGCGTGGGCGGAAGCGCCGAAGGGGCGGCGGCATGAACAGCTGGCGCGCCCGCGGGCCGCTCTCCTCGCCACTGGTGCAGCTCACCTTCGCTCGCCTGCGCGAGTTCCTGCGCGAGCCGGAGGCGATCTTCTGGGTCTTCCTGTTCCCGGTCCTCCTCGCGATTGCTCTCGGAGTCGCCTTCCGCAACCGGCCGCCCGACCCGCTGCCGGTCGGCATCGAGGACTCGCCGGTGGCCGCGGCGCGCCTCGCAGCGCTCGAGGCCTCACCGAACATCGCGCCGCAAGTGCTGACCCGGGCCGAAGCCGAGCACGCCCTCGCCAGCGGGCGGCTGGCGCTCGTCGTCCTCGGCAGCGAGCCGCCGACCTACTGGTTCGACCCGACCCGGCCCGACAGTCGGCTCGCCCACCTCGAGGTCGACCAGGCGCTCGAACAGGCCGCCGGCAGGAGCGACCGGTTCACGCCGCAGGTGCTCGAGATGACCGAGCGCGGGGCGCGCTACATCGACTTCCTGGTGCCCGGGCTGCTGGGAATGAACCTCATGGGCACCGGCATGTGGGCGATCGGCTTCTCGCTCGTCCAGCAACGCGCCGGCAAGCTCCTCAAACTCTTCATCGCCTCGCCGATGCGGCGCTGGCATCTGCTCGCCGCCCAGGTGCTGGCGCGGCTGGTCTTCCTGGCGCTCGAGGTCGCGATCCTGCTCGGCTTCGCCGTAGTCGCGCTCGACGTGCCGATGCGCGGTCCGGTCGCCGCAGTCGCCACCGTCTGTGTTCTCGGGGCGCTCTCCTTCGTCGGCCTGGGGCTCCTCGTCGCTGCCCGGCCGCGCACCATCGAAGGCGTGTCGGGACTGATGAACTTCGTCATGTTCCCGATGTGGATCTTCTCCGGCGTCTTCTTTTCGAACGAGCGCTTTCCCGCGGCGCTGCAACCGTTCATCCAGGCGCTGCCGCTCACCGCGCTCAACGACGCGCTACGCGCCGTGATGCTCGAGGGCGCGACGCTGGCCTCGCAGGTCCCCGAGCTCGCCATCCTCCTCGGTTGGGGGCTGATCGGATTCGCCGGCGCGCTCAAGCTCTTTCGCTGGAGCTGACGGCCGACCCCACTCACGGCTTCGGTTTGGCCTCTCCGGGCACGGCCTGCGGCCGATTGAGCTCGGCGGCGCGCGCCTCTGCCTCGGCGAGGGGCGGCAGGCCCCAGTCGGACCGCTCGGCGTCGGTGACCGCCGGATCGACGGCGTAGACCTTCCAGAAGCCCTGTTCTTCGACGATCTGAGTCCCGAACTTCTGCGGCCTGCCGGCGAGCATCGCCGCGCGGTCGACGGCGGTCGCCACGAGCGGGCGTGCCGC
Organism: Acidobacteriota bacterium; assembly: GCA_052035735.1. Taxonomy (GTDB): domain Bacteria; phylum Acidobacteriota; class Thermoanaerobaculia; order Multivoradales; family JAGPDF01; genus JAGPDF01. Next base: position 1,475 of record JBPOHI010000068.1, on the reverse strand, counting down.
CAGGAGATCGGGATTCCCCGCGAGCGCCTGGCGAGCGAGGGCGGCGGCACGTTCGACCTCCGCGGGCAGGCTGCTCTCGGCGAGCAGCGAGGCGGCATGGAAGGCGTCGTCGGGTTGCTTCGCCCGCCCCGCTTCCACCAGCCGCCAGGCCTCCTGCCGGCGGGCCAGAGAGCGCGCGAGGTAGGCCTCCGCCTGCGCCTGTTGCGGCCCGGTCGCGGCCAGCGCGCCTTGGCCGCTCTCGCGGGCGAAGGCGGCCCGGTCGCTTTCGCGCTCGAGGTAGAGCTGCATCAGGTCCGGGTCGAGGGTCTTCTGATGCGCCTGCTGCCGCTCCTGGGTGAGCGTCACGTAGTGCAGCCAGCGTGAGTCGGCGCGCAGCGCCTCGAGCCGCGGGTCGGTGAGCGCGCGTTCGAGATCGATGAAACCGTTGGCCAGCGCCAGGGAGAGCGCTTCGAAGCCGCCGTCGACATCGTTGCGCACCGCCGCGCAGCAGGCGGCTCCATAGGCCGCGCGCGCCGCCAAGCCGGCGCGCGGCGCTTCAGCGACCGCGGCACGAAAGGCGAGCTGACAGGCTTTGTAGTCGCCGGCGACGAAGAGCCCGACCGCCTCGCGGAACTTCGGCGGCAACTCTTCGGCGGCCAGCGTCGCCGGTGCGGTGAGGGCGAGCGAAATCAGCAGCAATCCCGGTCCGACGGTCATCGTGCTCATCCTCCGTGGCGCCCGATCTTAGACCGGCCTTCCTTCGGACGTTGTGGCGTGCGCGGCCTCCTGGGCGGCGGGGGCAACCTGGCGCTCCGGCAAGCCCAGCAGCGCCGCGACGGCATCCTCGGCTCGCCGCGCGAGTGCGGTGCGGTCGGCGAGCGCGAGGCCGGCGACCGGAATCGGTTCGCCGATGCGCACCTCGACCCGCCCCGGCCGGACGCTGAATCCGTCCCGCGGCAGGATCCGCCCTGCCCCGACGATCCCCACCGGCACGACGTCCACGGCTTGCCCCGGAGACTCGAGCACCGCCGCGAATCCACCGCTCTTGAACCGGCCGAGCACGCCGGGGGCCGAGCGCGTGCCTTCGGGAAACGACACCAGGCTGCCGCCCGCCGCGATCAGCTCGCCCGCTTCGCCGACACTCGCCAGCGCCTTGCGGCGCGCGCTGCGATCGACGAACACCATGCCCATCGCGGCGATGTACCAACCGAGAAACGGCACGCGCGCGAGCTCCTGCTTGGCGATGAAGTGGAGAGGCAGTGGCACGGCGGCGAAGAGCACCGGGATGTCGAGCCACGACTGGTGATTGGCGACGAAGAAGTGGGCGCGCCTTGGCTCGAGCCGCTCCCGCCCGACGATCGCGAGGCGGGACAGACCGATGGCGATCTGTCCCGGTGCCCAGATCCGGCGCGCCAGCCAGAGCGCAGGGCCGCGGCGTCGCGCGAGGAGCGAGATGGCGAGCGCCAGAGTGATCCAGAAGGCCCCCCAGAGCAGGG
>JBPOHI010000296.1:0-1670 GCA_052035735.1 Acidobacteriota bacterium | reverse complement strand
GGCCGCCGACCTCCGTCCGCTGATACTCCCCCGCCGGCAGCAGATGCGTCGCGATCGCCGCCAGGACCACGAGCGCGAACAACAGAACGAAGGTATGGGGAACCCGGAGCTTCACGCGACTACCCGGAGCCCCGGGAGGATGGCCTCATCGTTCCGACAGTCTACCGGCGCCTTTGCCGGCGTGCCAGATCGGGCTGCCGAAGACGGCCCCCGCCGCGACAACGTCGAGCCAGGGTCCGAATTTCACTGCGCGAGAGTCTCCGGCATGATCGTCTATGGCTCGCGCCTGCAGCGGTCAGGCCATAAGTCAGGTCATGCAGGAGGGCGGTCGCGCTCGGCGGAGGCGCGGGCAACCACGACGTTCCGGCGCTGTCGCCCGTATGCCCTAGAGCGCGCGCCGCCAGGGGCGCAGCCAAGGGGGTGTCCGATTCACATCACCGTGCTGTCGAAAATCTGGAAGTGGTCGCGCGCGGGCGGCTGGCTCCTCGGCTTGTGCAGTCTCGTCGCTCCGGCGCAGGGCCTCGTCGACTCCCGGTGCCCGTCGGGTCATGGCCCCTTCGGCTCGTCGGCGGTCGCCGGCGGTCGCGTCGTCTGCCTGGTCGACCATGACGCGGCGGGCAGATACGAGCTCTTCTCCGTGCCGACTACCGGTGGACCAGCGGTCAAGCTCTCGCCCGCGATGGCGGACGATCGTGACGTCATCCGCTTCGCCGTTTCTCCCGACGGGGCGAGCGTGGCGTTCACCTGCGATCCGGTGCAATGGACGCGCTACGAGCTCCATACCGTGGCCGTCGCCGGCGGTGCGGCCCGGCGGATCTCCGGCGAGGTCGCCTTCGACCATGATGTCGACGATTTCGCCTGGTCGAGCCTGTCGGACCAGGTGATCTTCCGCTACGGCCGCAACGCCATCGGCAGCTGGAACCTCTACACCGTCCCGGTGCGCGGCGGCCCGCGGCTGCAATTGAATCCAACTCCGGTCCTCGGCGGTGCCGTGCTGCCCGGCTTCGTCGTGGCGCTCGGCGAGGTCTGGTATCTCTGCGACTGCGAGCTCGACGAGGTGGTGGAGGTCTACTCCGCGTCGCTGCAGAACGCCATGTTCAGCGATGGCTTCGAGACCGGAGGAACAGCTGCCTGGAGGTGACTCAGTCGAGGCCGCTGCGGCCAGAACAGAAGTCGAGCGCCAAACGGGCGTAGATCCGGGCTGCTTCGGCAATCTCGCCGACCGGGACCGACTCGCGCGGCGAGTGCGCGAGCGAGAGCTCGCCGGGGCCGAGAATGATCGTCGGGATCCCGGCGTAACCCGAGAGCAGCGCACCGTCGGTCCACGCCGGGAAGGTGGTGAGCTCGCCCACCTCGCCGCAGACCTCGCGCCGAGCGACCTGCGCGGCGAGGGCGAGCGGCGCCTCCGGCGGCGTGACCAGCGCGACGTGCAGGAGATTCCCCATGCCGCCCTGCACCCTGCGGACGACCGTGTGCAGACCGGGAAAACTGCGCTCGACACGCTCCAGCAGGTCGGTCAGCTCGACGACGATGCTCTGGAAGTTCTCGCCGGGAATCGTGCGGCGGTCGAGGGTCAGCTGGCAGGTCGAGGCGACCGTCGACGGTTGATCGCCGCCGCGGATCGTTCCGAAGTTGAGCGTCGGCGGACCCAGAATCGGATGCCGCCGCGC
>JBPOHI010000013.1:0-21762 GCA_052035735.1 Acidobacteriota bacterium | reverse complement strand
GGGATCCTGCGCTACCGCGGCATCCCGATCGAGGAGCTCGGTGAGAAGTCGACCTTCGTCGAGACGGCCTACCTCCTCATCTATGGCGGGCTGCCGACCAAGGATCAGCTGGGACGCTTCCGCAATCTGCTGTCGCGCCACTCGCTGATCCACGAGGACATGAAGCGCTTCTTCGACGGCTATCCCATCACGGCGCACCCGATGGCGATCCTGTCGGCCATGGTGCTGTCGCTGTCGTCGTTCTATCCCGACGCGCTCGACATCCGGAACACCGACCAGATGGACATCACCATCACGCGGCTGCTCGCCAAGCTGCGCACCATCGCGGCGTTCTCGTACAAGAAGTCGATCGGGCAGCCCTTTGTGTATCCGCAGAACTCGATGTCGTACTGCGCCAACTTCCTCAACATGATGTTCTCGGTCCCGGCCGAGCCGTATGACATCGACCCCGAGATCGTCCGCATCCTGAACCTCCTGCTCATCCTGCACGCCGATCACGAGCAGAACTGCTCGACCTCGACGGTGCGCATGGTCGGCTCGAGCCACGCCAACCTGTTCGCGACGATCGCCGCGGGCGTCTGCGCGCTGTGGGGCCCGCGTCACGGCGGCGCCAACCAGGAAGTGATCGAGATGCTCGACCTGATCGCCAAGGACGGCGGCAACTACAAGAAGTACGTCGACATGGCGAAGGACAAGAACTCGGGCTTCAAGCTGATGGGCTTCGGCCACCGGGTGTACAAGAACTTCGACCCGCGCGCCAAGATCCTCAAGAAGGCCGCCGACGCGGTGCTCAAGAAGCTCGGCGTCAACGACCCGATGCTCGACATCGCCAAGAACCTCGAGGAAGTGGCGCTCAAGGACCCGTTCTTCGTCGAGCGCAAGCTCTACCCGAACGTCGACTTCTACAGCGGCATCCTCTATCGCGCGATGGGCATCCCGACCGACATGTTCACGGTGATGTTCGCGCTCGGCCGGCTCCCTGGCTGGATCGCCCACTGGAAGGAGATGCGCGACCAGGGTTCGCGCATCAACCGGCCGCGGCAGATCTACACCGGCGCCACCGAACGCGCCTACGTGCCGGCTGACCAGCGCTGACCGCCCGCCTGCCTCCCGTCTAGAAGGTTTCGACTCCGTCGCCGCTGCTCCGGCGGCCCCTCAGGGGGCGTCGGGCGGCCGGGGCGGGGTCGTGCCGTTTCCGCCCCCCGTTCCACCGCTCACCCTGTGCAGGCGGAAGTGGATCTTGCGCCGGAGCTTCTCGAGGCGCTTCCAGATCCTCGGCCAGCGGCCCATGATGCTGCGAAACCAGAGGTGCATCGTCTGGCTGCCGATCGACAGCAACGCGAAACCGAGCGCCAGCATCAGCCCGCCCTGGAGGATCGGCAGGAACAGGCCGACGACGCCGAACAGGATCAGCATCCACCCCAGCGTGATGACCGAGATGCGCAACCAGGTCGGAAGCGGCAGCCGCTGAAAGCGCAGGCGGTGCTGGCGGGGGAGCCGGATCCTTGAAGTCATCGGTGCGTCAGTCTACGCGCGCCGCCCGGAAGGGGTTTGACAATGAGGACCGAACTCGTCCAGAATCTCTCCTGCTTGTTGAGAAAGAGTCTCAATTCCATGAATCCGACGCGTGAAGAGGAGCAGTTCCTGGAGTTTCTGCGCTCCCGCGGCTTGCGTGCCACGGCCGAACGGCGGGCGCTCATCCGGGAGATCTTCGCACAGCATGGGCACATCGACGCCGACTCGATCCTTCAGGCGATGCACGGCCGCGGTCTGGCGATCTCGCGCGCCACCGTCTATCGCAACCTCGAGCTCCTGGTGCAGGCCGGCCTGGCGCACAAGGTGCGGCTCTCCGGCCGCAGCTACCTCTACGAGCATGTCCACCTCGGCCAGCGTCACGACCACATGGCGTGCCGCTGCTGCGGCCGCATGGTCGAGTTCGTGAGCCCGGGCATCACCGCCCTGCTGGGCGAGATCTGCCGGGCGCACGGCTTCGAAGGCCGCCAGAACCAGCTGCAGATCCTGGGCATTTGCCGCGGCTGCGCGGACGCTGAAAGGGCATCGGCTGCGCCGGGCCCGCGGGCCGTCAGGCCGGAAACCGGAGCGCATCTCCATGCCTGATACGAACGGCAAACTTCCGCCTCGCCTGCCGGTCCTGCAGCGGCTCGCCGACCTTCCGGTGGGTAGCGTCGCGCGTCTGTCGTGCGAAGAGCTGTCCGAGGGGGAAGCCTGCCTCCTCGCGGCCATGGGGATGACCGACGGTTGCCGCCTGCGGGTACGCACCAGCGGCGATCCCTGCATCGTCGAGGTGCGCTCCACCCGTATCGGACTCGCGCGCAGCGTCGCCGTCCGGCTGGTGGTGGCGAGCGATACCGCCGCCGACGCGAGCGCCCCCGAAGCGAAATGAACCTCGCCGCTCCGGTGACGACGCCTCGCGGCGGAACGGCGCGCCACGCGCCGCTGCGCCGGCTGCTCCTCCTCGGCAATCCCAATACCGGCAAGACGACGCTGTTCAATCGCCTTTGCGGCATGCGGGCGAAGACGGCGAACTTCCCCGGTACGACGACCGACCTGCGCGTCGGTCGACTCCAGCTGCCGCTCGCCGCCGGCACGAGCGAGGCGTTCGACGTCGTCGATCTCCCCGGTCTCTACAGCCTCAAGCTCGACCTGCCGGAGTCGGCGGTGGCCGTGCGGGCGCTCTCCGGCGAGGAAGGGGAGCGGCCGGTGGCCGCGATCGTCGTCGCCGATGCCACGAACCTCTCTCGTCACCTGATGCTGGTGGGGGAGCTCGCACGCGAGGGGGTGCCTTTCGTCGTCGCGCTCAACATGATCGACCTCGCGCACCGGCGAGGCCTGTCGTTCGATCTCGAGAAGATGTCGCGGGCCATCGGCGCGCCGGTGATCCCGATCGCGGCGCGCAGCGGCAAGGGGATCGACGGGCTCCTGGCGGCGCTGGCGCCGATCTGCGCCGCGGGCGAGGAGCGCGCGGCGGAGCCGGCGCGCAGGGCGGTATCCGCCGCCGAGCTCGAGCTCTGGGCCGAGCAGGTGGTCGGCGAGAGCGTCGGCGGTGCGCACGCCGTGGGCAGCGGCAGCGACACGCTGCTCGATCGCATCGACGAGACCTTCACCCATCCGATTCTCGGCCTGGTGATCTTCCACCTCGTGATGGCCGGACTCTTCTGGGCGATCTTCGCCGTGGCCAGCGTGCCGATGGACCTGATCGAGGCGGTTTTCGCCAACCTCGGCGGCTTTCTCGAGGCGCGGATGCCGGCCGGCGCGGTGCGCGATCTGCTCGTCGGCGGGCTCATCGGCGGCGTCTCCGGCACGGTCGTCTTTCTGCCGCAGATCTGCCTGCTCTTCTTCCTGATCACCATCCTCGAGGACACCGGCTACCTGGCGCGCGCGGCGTTCGTCATGGACCGCCTGCTCTGCCGCTTCGGGCTGCCCGGGTATGCGTTCGTGCCACTCCTGTCTTCGCACGCCTGCGCCATCCCCGGCATTCTGGCGACCCGGCTCATCCCCGACCGCCACGATCGCTTCGCCACCGTACTCGTGGCGCCGTTCATGAGCTGCTCGGCGCGGCTGCCGGTCTACGTCCTGCTCACCAACTTCCTGTTCGCCGACCGGCCGCTCTTGGCCGGCGTGGCGTTTGCCGGCTGCTACCTGCTGGGCGCGATCGCCGCCATGAGCAGCGCCTTCCTGGTGCGCCGTACGCTGCTGCCCGGCAAATCGCGGCCGATGGTGCTCGAACTGCCGACCTACAAGTGGCCTTCGCTGCGCGTTGCCTTCGCCAACGCTTTCGAACAGGGCTGGTCGTTCCTGCGCACGGTGGGCACCGTCATCCTCGCCATCTGCTTCGTCATGTGGTGGCTGTCGGCCTATCCGAAGGTCGAGCCGCCGCCGGCCGCAGCGGCGCTCGTGGCGCAGGCCGAGACGCTCGCCGCGACCGAGCCCGCCGCCGCGGAGCGCCTCGCGGGCGAGGCAGCTGCGCTCACCCTCTCGCATCAACAGGAGGCAAGCTACGCCGGCACCCTGGGGCGTGCGGTCGAGCCGCTGTTCGCGCCGCTGGGCTACGACTGGCGCCTGACCATGGGAGTTCTCACGGCGTTCGCGGCGCGCGAGGTCTTCGTCTCGACGATCGCCGTGCTGGTGGGGGCGCCGGGCGAGGAGGACGCCGGCATCCTCGAACGCATTCACCGCGCCCAACGCGACGACGGCACGCCGCTCCTGACCACGGCGACCGCCGTATCGCTGCTCGTCTTCTTCGTGCTCGCGATGCAGTGCCTGGCGACCGTGGTCACGGTGCGGCGGGAGATGAAGAGCTGGAAGTGGGCGATGTTGCAGTTCGGCTGGATGACCGGCGTCGCCTGGATCGGCGCCTTCCTCGCCTTCCACGGCCTGCGCCTCGCCGGGATCTCCTGAGATGCCGCTGCCGCTCCGCGACCCCCAATTCTGGATCGTCAGCGCCGCCGCCGCGGCGGCGCTGGGTCTGATGCTGCGCCGCCTCCTGCGCCGCCCGGCGGCGACCTCCTCCGGCGCGCTGCCTTGCGCCCGATGTGCGAAGGCCGGCGAGGCCGGGCACCCGGCGGTCGGGCGCCGTCCTGGAGCCAAGGCCATCCTGCCGGCGCTTCTGCTGGCGGCAGCCCAGGGGGCCGCGGCGGAAGTCGTCGAGCGCCAGGTTGCGGCCATGGGCACGGTCCTCCGGCTCTCGATCGACGCCGGCGAGCGCGCGACCGGCATCGCGGCGAGCGCCGCGATGGTGGCCGCCGTCGAGGAGACCGAGCGCCGGCTTTCGACGTGGCGGGACGCGAGCGAGCTGGTGACCTTCAACGCGGCTGCGCCGGAAGCTCAGGTGAACCTGTCGCCGCTCGCCTTCGCGGCGCTCGAGACAGCGCTCTCGTGCTGGAGCGAGACCGCCGGCGCCTTCGACCCGACGGTAGCGCCGCTCGTTGACGCCTGGGGGCTGCGCGGCCCCGGCCGCGTGCCGAGCGCGCCCGAGCTCGAGACGGCGCGCCGCGAGGTCGGCGCCGGACGGATCGAGCTCGATCGTGCGCGGCGAACGGTGAGGCAGCCGGGTGGCGTGCGCCTGGAGGAGGGGGGATTCGGCAAAGGGGCTGGCCTCGACGCCGCGCTCGCGGCGGCCGGCGCCCTGGCGCCGGGAGCTCACGTCGAGCTCGACTTCGGCGGCCAGCTGGCCTGGGCAGGGCGCCGCGCGCCCGTCGAGGTCGCGGTCGCCGATCCCCGCGATCGCTCGCGGGCGGTGCTCGCCCTGACCCTCGATGCCGCCGCTGGTTCGCTTTCGACTTCCGCCAACTCGGAACATGCGAGCGACGTCGCGGGAGTGCGGATCGGGCACCTCCTCGACCCGCGCACCGGCCGGCCGGCGACCGGGATCGGCAGCGCGACCGTTCTTGCGGCCGAAGCGACGGCCGCCGACTGCAGATCGACGGGGCTTTTCGTCCTTGGGGAGGCTGAGGGTGCGGCGCTGATGTCGCGCTGGAGCCGCGAGCTACGGTCCGAAGCGGTGCTGCTGCTGGTCGAAGCGCAGGGTCTGCGCGCGCTCGTCAGTCCCGGCCTCGTCGGCAGAACCCGCGCCCTCGTCCCCGAGCTGCGGATCCAGACGATCGGAGGCTTTTCGTAGAAGCGAGGGCGCACGGCCTGGCCTCGCAAAAGTCCCCGGCCGCCGCCCTCTTGGTTCCACCGCCTGAGGCACTGCTGCCGCAGGCCATGAAACATGAGGAGTCTAGTCGATGCACGTGTCGTTCCGTTGTTGTGCCTGGCAGCGCCTCGCGCTGACGCTCGTCCTGCTCTTACCCCTTTCGTTCTCCGCTTCGCCAGCTCGCGCCCAGACTGCGGCGGCTGCGGTCACGCCAAACGTCGAGGCAGAGTTGCTCCGCCTTGCCGCCGAAGTGGCCGAGCTCCGCGCCGCCCTCGCGGCGATCGAGGAGAGCGCCGCCCGGAAGAATGCCGAGGCACCCGCGCCCACGCCGCCGCCGGCTCCGTCGCCCGATCTTGCCGAGCTCGCGCGACGGATCGACCTCCTGGCCACCGAGCTCGAGGAGATCCGCCTCGGCTCGAGCGCGAAGTCGGCGGCCGTCGAAGCGGCGGGCGTCGCCGGTCTCGCGCCGGCGGCCTCGAAAATCTACGCCGTCGAGCAGGGGCTCTCGATCGGCGGCTACGGCGAGATGCTCTTCCAGGGTCTCGCCGCCCACCGTGACGACGGCGCCGCCTCCGGCCGCAAGGACGAGCTCGACTTTCTCCGCGCCGTTCTCTACTTCGGCTACAAGTGGAACGACGACTGGCTGTTCAACTCGGAGATCGAATGGGAGCACGCCAAGGCCGGGGAAGGGCAACGCGGCGAGGTGGCGGTCGAGTTCGCCTACCTCGAGCGCCGCATCCGGCCCGAGGTCAACGCCCGCGCCGGTCTGCTCCTGGTGCCGATGGGTTTCATCAACGAGCTGCACGAGCCGACGACCTATCTCGGCGCGCGCCGGCCGGGTATCGAGCAGGCGATCCTGCCGACCACTTGGCGCGAGAACGGCGCCGGCATCTTCGGCGAGCTCGGCCCGTTCACCTACCGCACCTACCTCCTGAACGGGCTGGAGGCCGAACGCTTCGCCGCCTCCGGCCTCCGGTCGGCGCGGCAGAACGGCGCCAAGGCGGTGGCGCAGAACCTCGCCTGGGTAGGGCGGATCGACTGGACGGCGATTCCGGGCTTCGTCGCCGGGGTCTCGGGCTACGTCGGCGATTCGGCGCAGGGCATCGCAGATTCCGCCGGCGAAATGAGCGTCGACACCCGGCTGCTCGAGGCGCACGTCGAATGGCGAGGTGCCGGCTTCGAAGTGCGCGGTCTCTGGGTCGAGGGGGATCTCGACGGCGTCGCGAGGCTGAACGGCAAGCTCGGTCTGACCGGCAACCGTTCGGTGGGTGAAGAGCTCTCCGGAGCTTACCTCGAGGCCGGCTACGACGTACTCACCCTTGTCTCCGGCAGCCGGCAGGCGCTGGTTCCGTTCGTGCGCTGGGAGAGCTACGACACCCAGGCGGCGGTGCCGCCCGGCTTCGCGCGCAACCCGGCGAACGACATCGAGACGCTCACCGTCGGCCTCAACTGGAAGCCCATCGAGCAGTTGATCTTCAAGGCGGATTGGCAGGACGTCGACAACGGCGCCGGCACCGGCGTCGATCAGTTCAATCTCGCGCTGGGCTACATCTTCTGAGCCGGTGAAGCGAGCGACCTTTGCCCCGCTGGCGCTCGCCCTGGGGCTGGCGGGCGCCTTCACCCTCGTTGCGCCGCCGGCGGTGGCGAGGGTCCTGCTCACTGTCGAAGAGGGCCTGGCGCTCGCCTTTCCTGGCTGCTCGATCGAACGCGGCACGGCCTACCTCACCTCGGTCGAGGTCGAGCGCGCCCGGGAGCTCGCTGGGACCGCCCCCACTTCGACCGTCGTCCATCCCTACCGCGCGCTCCGCCCGGAGGCCCCAGGCGGCCTCTGCGGCACCGCCTACCTCGACAGCCACCGGGTGCGCACGCTCGCCGAGACGGTGATGGTGGCGATCGACCCTTCCGGCGGCATCGTCCGCGTCGAAGTGCTTTCGTTCGACGAGCCGCCCGACTACCTGCCGAGGCGGGCGTGGTACGCGCAGTTCGACCGCCAGGCGCTCGTCGATACGACGGAGCTCGGGCGGGCGATCCGGCCGGTCACCGGCGCGACGCTCACGGCGCGCGCCACGACCGACGCTGCCCGCCGCGCGCTCGCCCTCCATCGCCTGCTCGCGGAACGCCGGGAGGCTCCCGCGCCGACCTCGCCGGCGGCACCCGGACCGTGAACCGTCTGGAGGCCTGGCTGCTCCATGGCGCGACGCTCCTGGTCGGCGGCGGCGGGCTGGTCTACGCCTGGATGCGCTACTTCGCCCGGCCGGCCGATCCGTTCGCGGTGGTGAATCATCCCTGGCAGCCGCTCGCACAGCACCTGCATGTGCTCGCCGCGCCGCTCCTCGTCTTCGCGCTCGGTCTCGTCTGGCAGAGCCACGTCCGGGCGAGCCTCCGGCTCGGCATCCCTGCGCGGCGCCGGAGCGGCTGGGGACTCGCCGCGACGGCGGCGCCGATGGTCGCGTCGGGCTATCTCCTGCAGACCGCGACCGCACCCGGCTGGCGCCAGGCATGGCTCGCACTGCACCTCGCGTCCTCGGCGCTCTGGCTCGCTGGTTACGCCGCGCATCAGCTGTCCGGCCGGCGCGCGCCCCGGGCGCCGCGGCTTCCGCGGTAACCTTCCGCCGCTGCCGCGGTAGTTCCGGGCAGCATGAGCTCCCGGACCGCTGCCGTGACCGCCCCCTACCCCGCCTCGGAGGCCCCGCCCGAAGCGGCGGACAGCCGGCTCATGGGGCGGGTGCGCGACGGCGAGGTGGCTCTCCTCGGCGAGCTCTTCGAGCGCCACCACCAGCGCCTCTTCCACTTCTTCCTGCGTCTCGCCCGCAGCCGGCAGGCGGCCGAGGACCTGGTGCAGGAGGTCTTCGTGCGCATGCTCAAGTACCGCCACACCTTTCGCAGCGAGTCCGAGTTCGTCCCTTGGATGTTCACTCTGGCGAGGAACGCCGCCACCGACCTCTATCGCGCCCGGCCGAAAGAGCTCCCCCAGGATCCGGACGCGCCCGAGCCTGAGGCGCCGCTCGCGCATCCCATCGCCGGCCTCGAACGGGCCGAGCAGGAGTGCCGGCTCCGCCGGGCGCTGGCACGTCTCGATCCCGGCAAGCGCGAGATCCTGCTGCTCGCCCGCTTCTCGGAGCTGAAGTACGACCGGATCGCCGAGCAGCTCGGCATCTCGGAGGGGGCGGTGAAGGTCCGGGTTCACCGCGCGATGAAGGACCTCAAGGCGGCGTTTCTCGCCGATGGGGCAGCGCCATCGCCGCACGCCACCGGACTTGGAGAGGCACCATGAACCGCGCCGAAGCACTTTGCGAATCGATGCAGGAACGATGCACCGCTCGCCTTCTCGGGGAACTTCCGGCGGAAGAGCGCGCCGAGCTCGAAGCTCATCTCGCCGGCTGTGCCGCCTGTGCCGCCGAAGCGGCGGAGCTCGCGGCCCTTTGGCAGGGCCTGGCAGAGACCGGCGAGGCCGTCCCGACCGCCCGCATGCGCGCCCGTCTCGACGCCGTCCTCGCCGAGGAGCTCGCGGCCGGGCGAGCCGCGGCAGCGCAGGCGCCGCTCGCCTTCCCCGGCGGGCGCACCGCACCGCCCGTCCAGCGGCGCCTCCTCGCCCTCGCAGCGACGCTGCTCGTCGGTCTCGGGCTGGGCTACCTCCTCTTCGGCGGCAACCGCGACGACGTGGCGAGCCTGCGGCGCGAAGTCGGCGATCTGCACACCATGGTGGCACTCTCGCTGCTCGAGAAGAGCTCGGTGTCCGAACGCCTGCAGGGCGTCGCCTACAGCCGGGAGGTCGGGTTGAACCGCGACTTCGGCCTCGCCCAGGGGCGTGGCGGCGAAGCGAGCTCCGTTGCGAACGGCGCGCCTGCCGCTCGGGGCGCTGCCGAGGAGAGCCGCGAACCGGTCGTCGCCGCGCTCTTCACCCGGCTGCTCGAGGATCCCAACGTCAACGTGCGGCTCGCGGCGCTCGAAGCGCTCCGCCCGCTCGCCGCGCGCGACGACCGGCGCGGCGAGTTCGTGGCGGCGGTCGCGCGCCAGGAGTCGCCGCTCGTCGCGCTGTCGCTCATCGATCTCCTGCTCGAGTCGGGCGATGCCGCGGCACGCCGCGATCTCGAGCAGCTGCTCGACAACCCGCATCTCGACCCGGTGGTGCGCGGCTACCTCCGCGATCGCCTCGGAAGGAGCGCCTGATGAGAACCGCTGACCGCCGCAGCCCCGCAGCTCACGCCGCTCTCGCAGCCGTGCTCCTGGTCGCCCTCGCGCCGCTGCCGCTCGCGGCGCTCGAGCAGACCGAGACGATTCGGCGCACCTTCACGCTCGCCGAGGTCGGGCAGCAACGGACGCTCGTGGTCGAAAACCTGAGCGGCGCGATCGAGATCGAAGCCGGCGGCGGCGACACCGTCGAGCTCACCCTGACCCAGACCTTCGAGGCGCGCAAAGAGGAGGATCTGGCGCGCGCCCGCCGCGAGGTCACCCTTCAGGTGACCGAGGAGCCGGGACGGCTCGAGCTGATCCAGGACGGGCCCTGGCGCTGCAAAGGGAAGGAACGGACCCGGCGGAGAAACTGCTGCTGCGGTGACGATGCCTCGGGCGACCGCCGCTACGAGGTGCGCTTCGACTGGAAGCTCCGGGTGCCGCGGACGCTCGACCTCGACGTGAGCAGTGTCGACGAAGGGGCCATTCGCATCGCCGGTGTCTCCGGCCGCCTCGAGGTCTTCCACGTCAACGACGACGTCCGGCTCGAACGGGTGGCCGGAGTCGTCGACGCGAACACCGTGAACGGTGGGCTCGCGGTCGACTTCGCCGTGCTGCCGACCGGCGACTGCGACTTCAGCACGGTGAACGGCGATATCGATCTGGCGTTCCCGAAGGGGCTCGGCGCCGAGCTCTCCTTCGCGACGATGAACGGCGAGGTCTACACCGACTTCCCGTTCGTGGCAGGAAAGCTCCGGCCGACGAGCGCGCGCTCGCAGGCCGGCGGACGGCGGCATTTCGAGGTGGGCGGCAAGTCTGCGGCCACCATCGGCGGCGGTGGCATCGGCCTCGCCTGCCGGACCCTCAACGGTGACATCACGATTCGCGAGCGTTCCTGACGCCCGCTTGGGAGAGATGCGATGAACACGCAACGGAATCTCAGCAGGTTGGTACTCGGCGCCGCGCTGCTCGCGACCGCCCTCGGCTGGACGATGACTGCGGCGCCAGCGGCCGCCGAGCGCCTCGTGGTGCCGCTCTCCGATCCGGCGAAACCGGCGGAGCTCGAGGTTTCGCTGGTCATGGGCTCGATCAAGGTGACCGGCGGCAGCGGTCGCGAGGTGATTGTCGAAGCGCAGTCGCGGGCCGATGACGACCGGCGCAAGGACAAGGATCTTCCCGGCGATCGCGCCGGCATGCGCCGGATTCCCAACACGAGTATCGGGCTCGAGGCCGAGGAGGAAGGCAACAAGGTCTCGATCTCGGCCGAATCGTGGGCCCGCGCGGTCGACGTCGAGATCCAGGTGCCGTCCGGCAGCTCGCTGGCCCTGTCGACGGTCAACGACGGCGACATCGAGGTCTCGGGCATCGACGGGGAGGTCGAAGTGAGCAACACCAACGGCGAGATCCGGGTGACGAACGTGCGCGGCCCGGTCTCGGCCAATACCGTCAACGGCGACGTCACGGTGGTCTTCTCGCGCTCCATGGTCTCCGCGCCGATGGCGTTCTCGACCCTGAACGGCGATGTCGACGTGACCTTCCCACCCAGCCTCAAGGCGACGGTGCGTCTGCAGTCGGACAACGGCGAGATCTACTCCGACTTTGACGTCGCGGTCACGACCGAAAGCGTCAAAGGGCCGGAGGCCAAGAAAGAGAAGGGCCGCTACCACGTCATCGTGTCGCGCGAGATGATCGGGCAGATCAACGGCGGCGGTCCCGAGATCCTGTTCAAGACCTTCAACGGCGACGTCCTGCTGCGGCGGGCGAAGGACTAGCCGTCACGCTCTCGCCCTGGCGCCGCAGGCGGGCGGCGAGGGGGAACTCTGCTCCGCAGCTGGAGTAGAGTTCCCCTTCATGTTCGAGCCCGAGCCCGGCGACGTCGGAGCGTCCGACGTCACGACGCTGATCGCCGCCGCGCGAAGCGGCGAGCGCAGCGCCTCCGAGGCGCTCTACGAGCGCGTCTACTCCGAGCTGAAGCGCCTCGCGCACGTGCAGCTCTCGGTGCACGGCCGGCCGGGGCAGACGCTCGACACTACGGCGCTGGTGCACGAAACCTTCCTCCGCCTGGCCGGGCCGGCCGGCGCGGCGCCCGCCGACCGGGCGCACTTCTTCAACCTCGCGGCGCGCGTCATGCGCCACGTCATCGTCGATTTCGCCCGTCGCCGGGACGCCGAAAAGCGCGGCGGCGGCGTCGTGCCGATCGAGCTCGAAGAGGCGGCGCATCGTCTGGCCGATCCCGGCGGCACGCTGTCGATCGAAATGCTGGCGCTCGACCGCGCCCTGGGCGAGCTCGAGCGCGCCAGTCCCGACCTCGCTCGGCTGGTCGAGCTGCGCTTCTTCGCCGGCCTGTCGCTCGAAGAGATCGCGCCGATCGTCGAGCGCAGCGAGCGTTCGCTCAAGCGCGACTGGCGGCGGGCGCAGGCTTTTCTGCGCGCCGCGCTCGAAGGCGGCGCGAAGCCCTCCGTCCCGGCCTCATGAGCGGACAGGCCCGGCGGGAGCCGGTGTCCCCGCTTCGCGTCCGTCTGCGCTTCCAGCGACGGAGAGTCCCGCACCGCGCATGAGCCAACGCTGGGAAGCGATCTTCGACGAGCTGGTGGAGGAGCGGGCCGAAGTTCGGGCCGCGCGCCTCGCTGCGCTCGCCGAAAGCGACCCGGAGCTCGCGCGGTTCCTCACCGAGCTCCTGGCCGCTGACCGCACCGAGGAGGAGTTCATCGGCGCTCCGCTCCTCGCTCGCGCGCCGGTCTTCGTCGCTTCGGCGCTCGAATCGGGAGTGGCGCGCCTCGAAGAGGGCGAGTCTGTTGCCAGCGAGGCCGTCGCTCCCGCAGCCACCGAGGCGGAGACCATCGGTCCCTACCGCCTGGTGCGCTGTCTCGGCGAAGGCGGCATGGGCGAGGTCTTTCTCGCCGAACGCTCCGACGGCGAGTTCGAGCAGCGGGTGGCCTTGAAGCGCATCCGCGCCGGCCTCGAATCACAGGCGATCGCCGACCGCTTCCTGCGCGAACGCCAGATCCTCGCCCGGCTCGATCATCCGGGCATCGCCCACCTGCTCGACGGCGGCTCGACCGACGATGGCGATCCGTACTTCGTCCTCGAGCACGTCGAGGGCGTGCCGATCACCGCTTGGTGCGAGCAGCGCGCCGCGCCGCTCGAGGTGCGCCTCCGCCTGATGATCGAAGTGGCGGAGGCGGTGGACGCCGCGCACCGTCAGCTGGTGGTGCACCGCGACCTCAAGCCGACCAACATCCTGGTAACCGTGAGCGGGAGAGTGAAACTGCTCGACTTCGGCATCGCCAAGCTCCTGCAGGCGGAGGCCTTCGACGAGCGCCAGACGCAGATCGGCGGTCAGCCGCTCACCCCTGCCTACGCCGCTCCCGAGCAGATCCTGGGCGAGGCGGTGACGACCGCCACCGATGTCTACTCGATGGGGGCGCTGCTGTTCGAGCTGCTCACCGGGCGACCGCCGTTCGACCGCTCGGGGCGGCCGCTGCCGGCGCTGGTGCGCGCGGTCGACTCGGAGACCCTCGAGCGTCCGTCGGTGGTCGCCGCCGGTGCCGGCCGAGAGGAGCCCGAACGCGAGATCGTGCGCAGCTTCGCGCCGCAGCTCGAGGGCGATCTCGATTCGATCGCGCTCAAGGCGCTGAACCGCGATCCGGCGCGGCGCTATCCGTCGGCCGCCGCCTTCGCCGATGACCTGCGGCGCTTTCTCGCCGGCCGGCCGGTCAAGGCACGGCCCGACAGCGCCGGCTATCGCCTGCGCAAGTTCGTCGGCCGTCACACCCTCGGCGTGGCGGCGGGCATCGTCGCCATCGCTGCGCTCGTCGCCGGCATCGGCGCCGTCTTCTGGCAGGCTGGCGTGGCGCGCGGCGAAGCGCGCCGTGCCGATCGCGTCAAGACCTTCCTGATCGATCTCTTCCGCGAGGCCGATCCGTCGCAGACACTGGGCGAGTCGATCACGGCGCGCGAGATCCTCGACAAAGGGGCGGCGCGCCTCGAGGAGCAGCTGCTCGAGGAACCGGCGGTGCGCGCGGAGCTGCTCGATGCCATCGCGCAGGTCGAGCGCAACCTGGGTCTGCTCGAGCCGGCAGCGCGGCGCGCCGACGCCGTCATCGCCCAGCGTCGCGCGGCCTCGGGCGGCGCGCCGCGCGAGCTCGCCGCGAGTCTCGTCACCCGTGCCGAGATCCACTTCGACCAGGGGGAGCTCGCGCCGGCGCGAGCGCTGCTCGACGAGGCGCGCCGTCTGGTGCCGTCGATCGAGTCGCTGGCGACGCCGCTCGGCGTGCGCTGGTGCGAGGCTCGCTTTTCGGTCCTCGGGCAGCAGCTCGAGGTCGCGGAGGCAGAGGCGCTGGCCCGCCGGGCGCTGGCCGAGGTTGCGGCGCGCCCGGCGCCGGACGAGCTCGATCTCGCAAGCTGGCGGCTCGGTTTGGCCGGCCTGTTGATCGACGCCAGCCGGATCGCCGAGATCGAGCCGCTGGTGCGCGAAACGCTGCCGATGCTCGCGGAGACCAAGGGGCGGAATCCGCTGAGGCTCGCCACGGCCCGCCTGCAGGCAGGAGAGATGCTCGACATCCTGGGCGATGAAGAGGCCGCCGAGCGCTGGCTCACAGCGGGACTCGAGCTCGACCGCGAGGCGCTCGGCCCGGATCACCCCGAGGTCGCGCTGTGGGAGATCAAGCTCGGCTTCCACTGGAGCGAGAAACGGCGCTACGACGACGCCGAGCGGGTCTTGCGGCACGCCGCGGAAGTGCTGGCGAAGATCGGCCACTACGACGCCGGCTCGGCGCTGCGCTACCTCGGCTTCGTCGAGATGGGGCGCGAGCAGTTCGACCCCGCCTACGAGCACTTCGTCGAAGCCGAGCGTCTTTTCCGGGCCGCGCTGGGCGAAGACGGGCCGCTGCAGCGCGCGGCGCGCATGTCGCAGGGGTGGGCTCTGGTCAAGGCGCGCCGCTACGCAGAGGCGAAGCCGTTCCTCGAGCGCCTGGCAGCCGATGTCGAGAAGATCGACGGGCCGCAGAGCCTGCCGCTGCGCTCGGCGTTGAAGTACCTCGGCGAGGTCGAACGCGAACTGGGGAACGCTGCCAGGGCGCTCGACTACCACCGGCGCGCGCTCGAGATCGAGCGCCACGTCTACGGCAAGGACGAGCACCTGGCGGTCGCCGCCTCGCGCTATCAGATCGCGCTCGATCTGCTCGCCTCGGGCGACGCCACGGCGTGGGCAAGTGCCGCCGGGGAGGTCGCCACGGCGATTGCCGTCGTGCGAAAGCTCGATCCGGAGGCGCCGCGGCTCGAGGATTTCCTGCAGACCTCGGCGCGCATCGCCCGCCATCGCGGCGACTTCGAGAGCGCCGAGCGCGACCTCACCGAAGCGGTCGCCCGCTTCCGCGCCCACGACGGCCCCGCTCACCCCCGCACCGTCGCCGCCGAGCGCGATCTCGCGGCCCTGGCGAAGGCCGACCGCACCTTCCACCACCTCCAACGCCTCGGCCCTTCGCCCGACTGAGCGGTCAGGAAGGAAATTTTGAGACGATCCACAAGAGCGATGAGGAGCGGTTTCGGTGGCGCGATCATCGTGACGGTGGCGATGGCCACGGCAGGGTGGGCGGGAGAGGAGCCGGCCGCCGGCGCGGCCGTGCTTCCAGAAGACGTGATCGAACAGCTTCTCGAGCAGTCCTCGCAGACCTCGCAGACCTCTGCCAGGTACTTCGCCGCCGAGGTCGACCTCGACGCAAAGGGACCTCTCGAGCTCGTGGTTCATCTGGTGGGCGGAGGCTGGTGCGGAACAGGTGGCTGTACGACCTTCGTCTTCCGCGCGGAAGGCGATCGCCACGTGGAGGTCGACCGGATTCCGCTGAGCCGTCCGCCGATCCGGGTCGGCGCGCGCTCCTCCAGCGGCTGGCGAACGCTGATCGTCGGTGTCGGCGGCGGCGGCGTCGCCTACGGGGACCTCCAGCTTTCCTACGACGGCGCGACTTACGGCAGCCCGGCTCGTCAACCGGCCGACGACGAGCTCGCCTCAGCGGCCCTGCTCATCGATCGGTTCGACTCCTGGTCCGAAGGCCGCGAGCTCGCGTTGCCGAAGCGCTAGACTCGCCGCGAGGGCCAGAGGAGGGCGACATGCTGGAGCTACGACCGGGCTGCGAGTGCTGTGATCGCGATCTGCCGCCGGAGTCGAACGAGGCGCTCATCTGCTCGTTCGAATGCACCTACTGCGCGACGTGCGCCGCGACGAAGCTGGGCGGCATCTGCCCCAACTGCGGCGGCGAGCTCGTGCCGCGACCGCGCCGGCCGGCGGACAAGCTGGTCCGCTACCCCGCGACCTCCGCGCGCACCGTGAAAGCACACGGCTGTGCGCCCGTGGCCTGAGACAGCCAGGGGACTGCGCGCCGCGAGCGCCCGCGGTCGGCTCGGCGGGTTGTTGTTGGCCTGCCTCTGGGCGTCGGGTTGCGATCGTCCCCCTTCGACCTGGGTGGAGCCGCGCACCGGGCTGCGGCTGGTGCGGATTCCGGCCGGCGAGTTCGAGATGGGAAGCCCGGCGGACGAGATCGGCCGGGAGACGCAAGAGGTCCTGCATCGCGTCCGCATCGCGCGTCCGTACTATCTCGGCGTGACCGAAGTGACACAGGCGCAGTGGGCCGCGGTCGTCGGAACCCGGCCGAGCTCCTTCGCGGCCTGCGGCGGCGACTGTCCGGTGGAGCGCGTGAGCTGGCACGACGTGCAGGAGTTTCTCCGCGAGCTCGGCCGGATCTCCGGCCTGCCGTTTCGCCTGCCGACCGAGGCAGAGTGGGAGTACGCCTGCCGCGCCGGCAGCCAGGAGGCCTTCCACACCGGGTCTGAGCTTCAGCCGACGCAGGCGAACGTCGACGGCGATAGCGAAGCCGACTCCGGCGCGCCCACACCGGTCGCCGCCTTCGCGCCGAACGCCTTCGGTCTCTTCGACATGCACGGCAACGTCTGGGAGTGGACCGCGGACGATCACTGCTCTTACCCCTCGACGTCGGTGCGCGATCCGCTCGGAGAGTGTGCGACGGAATTCAAGGTGATTCGCGGCGGCAGCTGGCACTACGACGCGTCGAGCGCACGTTGCTCCCTGCGCTACACCCACCGGCCACAGGACTCCGGCTTCAGTCTCGGATTCCGTGTCGCCCTTCCCGCCTCGGCGCTGCACGTGACCCGGTAGCGCGCGGAACGGCCCGGCTGCCGGATCCGGGTGGATGCGACGGCGCGGCAGGCGCCCCGCGGACCTGTTGCGGTAAGGTCCGCGAACGGCAGGTCGGGGCAAGGGGGCGGCGGGTGCCGCGCTCTTGCCGGTCGAGGCGCAAGGACGAGGGCGGAACCATGAACGCACGCGAACGAGAGCAGCTGCTGCAGACCTTGAAGTCGCGATTCGAGGCCAACATGCCCCGGCACCCGGGTCTTGCCTGGGCCGCGATGGCCGCGCGACTCGATGCCAACCGGAAGGCTCTCGAGTCGCTCCACGAGATGGAGCGGAGCGGCGGCGAGCCCGATGTCGTCGGCCTCGGCGAGGGTGAGGGCCGCGCGCTGTTCTGCGACTGCAGTGCCGAGAGCCCGAGCGGGCGGAGGAGTCTCTGCTTCGACCGCGAGGCCCTGGAGTCGCGCAAAGAGAACCGGCCGGTGGGCAGCGCGGCCGAAGTCGCGGCCGCCATGGGCGTCGAGCTGCTGACGGAGGCGCAGTATCGCGAGTTGCAGCAGCTGGGCGAGTTCGACCTCAAGACCTCGAGCTGGCTCGCGACGCCGAACGAGATGCGGCGGCTCGGCGGGGCGCTGTTCGGCGATCGCCGCTTCGGCAGGGTCTTCGTTTACCACAACGGCGCGCAGTCCTACTACGCGGCGCGCGGCTTTCGAGGGCTGCTTCGCATCTGAAGGAGGGATGCGCGTCGAACGATCGGGAGGGCGCATGACCGTCAAGCGACTGGACAACGTCGGCATCGTGGTCGAGGACCTCGACGCCGCGATCGAGTTCTTCGGCGAGCTCGGTCTCGAGCTCGAAGGGCGGGCGCCGATCTCCGGCGCATGGGCCGACGGCGTCACGGGCCTCACCGGCATGCGCGTCGAGATCGCCATGCTGCGGACGCCCGATGGCCAGGGCCGGCTCGAGTTGTCGCGCTTTCTCGCGCCGGCCGTGGCGGCGGCGGACCACCGGCGGGCTCCGGTGAACGCTCTCGGTTACCTGCGTGTCATGTTCGCGGTGACGGACCTCGATGCGACTCTCGCCCGGCTCCGCGGACGCGGCGGCGAGCTCGTCGGCGAAGTGGTTCGGTACAAGGACCTCTATCGACTCTGCTATCTGCGGGGACCCGAGGGGATTCTCCTCGGACTTGCCGAAGAGCTCGTGCGACAACCGTCGCGCGTCGATCCGCTGGAGCCGAAGCGGTGAACCCCTCGCCAGGCGCCGCCGGGGAGCCCGACGAGACGACAGCCGAGACGCTCCAGTCCGCGATCTTGACCTCCCCCGCCGAACCGATGCTCAGGCGCGCCATCGCGCGCACGCTCGCGGCGCCTCCGGCCCAGCGCGAGCGGCTGTTCACCGAGCTCGTGCAGAAGATCGTCGACTTCATGGCGGCGCGGCCTGAGGAGCGGCCCTGGACCTGCACGATCTTCCGTGGCCTGGACGGCTCGACGGTGTTCCGCGGCGGCGTCGGGCACTCGCTGGTCATCGATCCCCGGGGCCGGCTCTTCCGCGCCCGAAGCTATGAGGATTTCCTGACGACCTACCTGTTCACGGACAAGACCTGCGAGATCCGAACCCTGGCGCCGCTCTACGCTCAGATGCGCGAGTATCGGCCGAGCTGAGCCGGAAGTACGGCGAGGTCTCCCGCAGCGTCAGCTGGCAGGGCGGGACCTTCGCCGAGGCTTGAGCGTTCCGCTGAACGGCTAACCGGGCGAGACGAGGCGCTCCTGAACGCGATCGACATGCCTCCTACTCCGCGCCGACTTTGCGCATTGCAATTGACGCCTTCCTCCCGTTCTCCTCCTTCGCCTGGGAAGCGGTCGAATCGCTGACCGAATTGCGGCGGCCCGATTTCGCGAGGCCGCCGCTTTGCTGGCGCCTTCATTGACTTTCCAGACTGGGCGGCCGCATGCTCGGCACAGTTCGGATCTTCCAGAAAGGGAGGGGATCTATGTCTTTGAATTCCAGTTCGCGCGGGGGGGGGGGCGGCAGCTTTGCCGCCGTCGCCTTCGTAGGCTTCATGCTCTTCGCTTCGGAGGGCCAGGCGGGAGAGAAGTTCTTTCCAGCTAGGGCAAATGGAGTTCCGAAGAGCTATGGCGTCACGCTCTTGCGCCCAGTTGCGAGTTCAACACCCGAGATCCTGATCGGGGCAGTCGGTGGGAGGCTGGGATACGTCTACCGTCGAGTGCTGAACGGGTTCGAGGCCGAACTCTCCGAATGGCAAGCGGAGCGGTTGGCGCGGCACCCGCTGGTCAAGAACGTCGTTCAGGAAACCTACCTCGAAGATCCAGTCAGCTATACGCTGCCTCACTGCTACGAGGACTTCGACACGAATACCAGGGCTCTGCCGCCACTCCCCGGGCCAGGCAATCCCGTACCCCAGCAGGCGCTGAGCTGTGCCGACCCCGCTCCCGGCGGAGACTGCATCGACAACTGGGGCATCGACCGCATCGACCAGGTCGGGCTGCCGCGCGACGAGGAGTTCAGCTATCGCCAGTCATCCGGGAACGTCAAGGTCTTCGTCGTTGACCGGGGAGTCGCCGCGTCCAATCGAGAGTTTGAAGATGCTGCAGCGGTCTCTCGAGTTGAGGAAGGTGTCGACACGAACGATTGCACGAACTTTCCGAGCGATTGTCCTCCGGGAAATGTTCCCTGCGAGCACCTGACCAGTACAGCCACCGGGCATGGCACGCATGTGGGTGGAATACTCGGCGGGAGGACCTTCGGGCTGGCCAGAGATGTCGAAATCGTACCCGTCAAGGCGCTCTGCCCCGGCTACAGTACTGGGCACTTCAAGCGGGCGCTGGAGTGGATTCTCCTCAATCATCCGCCCTCGTCGCCGACCGCGGTGGTGAATCTCAGCGGCATGAACGCCTTCTGCTACGCCGACCCCTCGTGTACCGATGGCACGCAGCTCCGAGAGGCCGTGGTCAACCTGGCGAGCCGCGACAACCTCCTGCTCGTGCAGTCGGCAGGCAATCAGTCCTTCTTAGCCTTGCCCGACCCGCCCGGTGGCTACAACGGGTTGATCAGCGCCTGTGACTACACCTTTGGCGACGAGGCTCGCTATAGCGATCCCGCTGATGCTGCGGCAATTTCCCGAATCCTCGTGGCCGCGGGAAGCGACGAGAACGATGGCCTCTGGCGCACCGACTCAGAAGACGAATACGGGCACCCGATCGGCTCGAACGTCGGTGCCTGCGTCGACGTCTTTTCTCCCGCCGCTCATATCGTCTCGGCCTACTCGCCGCGAGATCCAGGCTCTTCTGACCCGGATGAGGTCGTCTGCCAGCTTTCGGGTACTTCGATGTCGGCGCCGCACGTCTCGGGTGTCGCAGCGATGATCCTCCAGAACTCTCCGACCATGACCTCCACGGCGCTGCGGACGATGATCCTCAACTGGGCGGAGCGAGGCGCACTTGAGACGAATCCAGGCGACCCCAACTACATCGGCGCCGGGTCGCCGAATCTCCTCCTGCACTGGGATCCGAGTGCGATCTCCCGCGACGGTTTCGAGACCGGAGATCTGCGTCTCTGGTCGGTATCGCCGTAGCCAGCTCATGAGAGCCACCATGGATCGCAAGCGCTTCAGGGTGCCACCAATAGTCGCTGCAGCCCTTGCTGTGGCAGCGTTCACGCTGCCCGCCGTGGGGCTGGCCGCCTCTTTTCGCGGGCTGGGAGTTCTGCCGGGGGGGGAGTCTCCGTACAGCAAGGCAAAGGACTTGTCGGCGGACGGCGCGGTGGTCGTTGGAGAGAGCCGGTCCGCCAACGGCCTTGAAGCGTTTCGCTGGACGGCGGCCACCGGACTGGTGGGTCTGGGGAATCTCGGTGGTCAAGAGCCTTTCAGTAGTGCTCTTGGCGTTTCGTCGAACGGTCTAGTGGTGGTCGGCGGCACGTCATCGCTGCGGTCGGGCTCTCGGAGCGAGGCCTTTCGGTGGACGCAGGACACCGGAATGGTCGGGCTGGGTGATCTGCCAGGTGGGGACGAATTTTCGAGCGCCGCCTCCGGCGTTTCGAGCGACGGATCCATCGTTACGGGCAGCAGCACGTCCGAGCTTTCGCCCTACTGGGGCGAGGCGTTTCGCTGGACCGAGCCGACTGGCCTCGTAGGACTGGGCGTGTTACCTGGAAGTGAGATTCCCACTACCGTACCCGAACGGATCTCGGCTGATGGGACGGTCGTCGTCGGCTGGGCTTCTACCGACAACGGTCGCGAAGCACTCCGGTGGTCGGAGGCGGAAGGGCTGGTCGGAATGGGCGACCTTCCGGCAGGCAACTTCGACAGCTGGGCAAGGGGAGTTTCGGCGGACGGGTCGGTGATCGTAGGTTCCGCGCTCAGTGCGGGAGTAACTTCCTTCCGCTGGACTGCGGCGACGGGCATGGTGGATCTCGGGAGGCCCGCAGGAGGAAACTACAGTTCTGCTTGGGGCGTTTCTGCGGACGGCTTGATCGTCGTTGGTGAGGCCGGTGTCTCTGGCGACCGCGTTCCCACCATTTGGGACGATAGTCATGGGATGCGAAACCTCGTCGATGTTCTGATCGACCTCGGCCTCGAGTCCGACATGGCGGGCTGGGACCTGGAGCAGGCGAAGGCGGTCTCGGCCGATGGGCTGACGATCGTCGGCGCGGGGTACAACCCCGGCGGATTCCAGGAGGCCTGGATCGCTCACCTCGGGCCGCCGAGCCTGGTCGAGATTCCCACCGCGTCGGAGTCTGCGCTCGTTCTTCTCGGTGCGCTTCTCGCCGCGGC
>JBPOHI010000146.1:0-37967 GCA_052035735.1 Acidobacteriota bacterium | reverse complement strand
CCGAAGAACTCGCTCACCTTCTTCTGCACGAGCGGCATCCGGGTCATGCCGCCCACCAGGATGACCTCCTGGATGTCTTTCACCGTCAGGTTCGCGTCCTTGAGCGCCTGGCGGCAGGGATCGAGGGTGCGGTCGACCAGCTCGCCCACCAGGATCTCCAGCTCGCTCCGCTTCAGCGAGGTCACGAGGTGCTTGGGGCCGCTCGCGTCGGCGGCGATGAAGGGGAGGTTGATCTCGGTCTCGAGCGCGCTCGAGAGCTCGTGCTTGGCCTTCTCCGCCTGCTCCTTGATCCGCTGCAGCGCGACCCGGTCCTTGCGGAGGTCGATGTCGGGGTTCTCGGCGAGGAAGCGCTTGGCCAGCTCCTCGACGACGAGGCGATCGAAGTCCTCGCCGCCGAGGTGCGTGTCGCCGTTCGTGGAGAGGACTTTGAAGACGCCCGACTCGATCTCCATGATCGAGATGTCGAACGTGCCGCCGCCCAGGTCGTAGACCGCGATCTTGCGATTGGCCGTGCCGCGATCGAGGCCGTAAGCGAGCGCCGCCGCCGTGGGCTCGTTGAGGATACGCAGCACCTCGAGGCCGGCGATCCGCCCGGCGTCCTTCGTCGCCTGACGCTGAGAATCGTCGAAGTAGGCCGGAACGGTGATGATCGCTTCGCGCACCGGCTCGCCCAACGCCTCCTCGGCGAACGCCTTGAGCTCGCGCAGGACGAAGGCGGAGATCTCTTCGGGACTGTGCTGCCGGTCGCGGATCTGGATCTTGACGTCGCCGTTCGCCGCCTCGACCAGGGCATAGGGCAGCAGATCGCGCGCGCGTTGCACGTTGGCGTCGCTGAACTTGCGCCCGATCAGGCGCTTGACCGCGAACACCGTCTGCTGGGGATTGG
Source organism: Acidobacteriota bacterium (assembly GCA_052035735.1). Lineage (GTDB taxonomy): Bacteria > Acidobacteriota > Thermoanaerobaculia > Multivoradales > JAGPDF01 > JAGPDF01. The sequence continues at coordinate 37,081 of JBPOHI010000146.1, read as the reverse complement.
TGATCGCCTGGCGCTTGGCGATCTGCCCGACCAGCCGGTCGCCGTCCGGCGTGAAAGCTACGATCGACGGCGTCGTGCGGCTGCCGTCGCGATTCGCCAGCACGCGCGGGGAGAACGCCTCCACCACCGCGACGCAGCTGTTCGTGGTGCCGAGATCGATGCCGATGATCTTCCCCACGTTTTCCCCTTTGTCCCCAACGAATCCGTTACTGCGCCGAATCCGGCGCGGAACTGTCGTGTGCGGCCTCGCGCGGCACCGCGACCTTGACCAGCGAAGGCCGCAGGAGGCGGTCGTTCAGCCGGTAGCCGCGCTGCAGCTCGACCGCCACCGTCGGTACCACGATGCCGTCGCTCTCCTCCTGGAAGACGGCCTCGTGCACCGAAGGATCGAAACGCTCGCCGAGCGCCACGATCGGCACCAGGCCGTAACGCTTGAGCAGCTCGTGAAACTGGCGAACGATCATCTCGACGCCCTTGCGCAGGTCTTCGCCGTCCCCCTGGGCCGAAGGTACGGAGAGAGCGCGCTCCAGGTTATCGACCACCGGCAGGAGCTCGCGCAGCATGTCGGCCAGGGCATAGCGCTCGATCTCGCCGCGCTCGCGCTCGGTGCGTTTGCGGTAGTTGTCGAAATCGGCCCGCAGGCGGAGCATGCGCTCGCGCTCCGCCGCGAGCTGCGACTCCAGGCGGCGAAGGTCCGGGTCCTGCGCCGGGGGCTCGCTCACGGCGGCGGCGGCGTCGGCGGCGTCGGCCTCGTCGCCCAGGGAGAGGATCTCCACTACGGTGTCCTCGTACCCGTCGGGCGCGGAATCACCCGCCGGACCGCCGGATTTCGAATCGTCGAACTCGCTCATGACAGCTCCAAAGGCACTATCGGCTGGCGCTCGACTCGAGCGCCAGCGACAGGGATTCTCCCAGATAGTCGACCAGCGGGATGATGCGCTCGTAGGCCATGCGAGACGGGCCGAAGATCCCCAGTGTCCCCTGGGCTCCCTCTCCTGCCCCGAAGGGCCGCGCCACGAGGCTGAAGCCCAAGTCCGAGGTCACCGAGCTGTCTTCGCCGATGACGACCCGCACGCCGCTGCCGTCCATGCACTGGTTGAGCAGACCGACCAGCCGCTGACGATCGGCGAACATGTCGAGCAGCAGCCGCACCCGCGACAGATTCTCGAGCTCCGGGCGCGCCAGCAGCTGCGCCGTCCCTTCGACCAGCACTTCCGGCCCCTGGGTCGACTCGAGGGAGCGCTGGGCGAGCGAGATCGCGCGTCCGAGCAGCTCGTCCATCTGCGAGCGCTCGTCGGTCATGGCCGCGAGCAGCCGCTCGCGAATGGCGCGCAGCGTCTTGCCGCGGAAGTTCTCGGTCAGATAGTTCGAAATCCGGATGAGCTCCTCGCGGGAGAGCTCCTCCTCGATCTCGAGCAGCTTGTTCTCGACGAATCCGGCCTCGGAGACGACCACGCAGAGGACTCGTCGTCCGGAGAGCGGCACGAAGTCGACGGTGCGGAGGACCGTGTCGCCGATGGCTGGCGTCACCAGAATGCCGATCTGGCCGGAGAGACGCGACAGCAGTTGCGAAGTCATCGCGACGAGGCGACCGGGCGCCGCTTCGCCGCCGCGCAGGTCGACGTCGATGCGCCGGCGGTCGTCCTCGGACAGACTGCCCTTCTCCATCAACGCTTCGATGTAAAGATGGTACCCGGCGCTGCTCGGGACCCGGCCCGCCGAAGTGTGCGGCTGCTCGAGGTAGCCCCACTCTTCGAGGTCCGCCATCACGTTGCGAATCGTCGCCGCCGACACGCCGTGTTGCGCGTGTTTCGCCACCGAGCGTGAGCTCACCGGTTCGCCGACCAGAATGAAGGTCTGCACGATGTCGCGCAGGATCTCGCGATCGCGCGGAGTCAGTTCGACGGCAGGACGGATCGGGCGCATGTCGGTTGTTTTTGGACAGTCGTGCCGGGGACCTGCGTGCCGTCTCGCGTTGCTTAAGCCTCCGGACCCGCGTATTTTACCCCAGTGAGCCTCATGACCGCCGGATTTCCGCCCGACGCCGGGCGTCAGGCGAGCGGATCCTCGCACAACGGAGCGGAGCGCTCGGCGCCGCTTGCCGGCCTCCGCTTCAGCCTGGTCGGCGCGGGCAACGTCGGACAGAGCGTCGCTGCGTGGCTCGTCGCCTGCGGCGGAACGCTCGCCCAGGTCGCCAGCCGTCCCGGTTCGACGCGCGCCGTCGCCTTCGCCGGACGCATGGGCGTCCCGGCGGTCGACCTCGCCGCGCTCACCACCTGCAACGAGGCGCTGCTGCTCGTCGCCGTACCGGACGGCGCCCTGGCTGCGGTCGCCGCGACGCTCGCCGCGCGGGGGCAGGCCGCAGTGGCCCTGCACGTCTCCGGCTTCGCGCCGGCGGAGGAGCTCGCGGCGCTGCGCGACGCCGGCGCGGCGATCGGCGGCTTTCACCCCTTGCGGGCTTTTCCCGGAGTCGAGAACGCCGTCGAGCGCGCCGCCGGCCTCTTCTTCGCCCTCGACGGCGATCCCGCGGCCGTCGCGCTCGGGCGCCGCCTGGCGGCGGCCTTCGGCGGATCCTGCGCCGTCGTCGGACCGGCAGGGCGTCCGCTCTACCACCTCGCTGCCACCCTGATGGCCGGCGCGATCACCACCGTCGCCTCGCTCGCCACCGAGATCGCCCACCGTTCCGAGCTGCCTCCGGCCGTGCTTCCCGGCCTCGCCCGACTCGCCACGGAAGCCCTGGCGGGCGCGCTCGCGCTTGCCGACCCGGCCGCAGGAATCACTGGTCCGGCGGCGCGCGGAGATGCAGCGACCTTCTTCGTCGAGCTCGACCGCCTCGCCGAAACGGCCCCCGAAGCGGTGCCCGTAGTCGTCGCCCTGGGACGCGAGAGTCTGCGCCAGCGTGCCCGTTTCGACCCTCCCGATTCGGCGAGGCAGGCCCTGGCGGACCGGCTGGCCGGCGCGGAACTCCTTGACCTGACGAAAGATCGGGTGCTAACTTCGAAGCCTAGGCCGTCAGGCTGAACCCATGGTCTTCTTCAACTACAGCACGATGCAGATGGCGGCGAAAGTGGTGTACTACGGCCCCGGTCTGTGCGGCAAGACGACCAACCTGCAGTTCATCTACGGGCACACTTCGACCGACAGCCGCGGTGAGATGGTCTCGCTCGAGACCGAAACCGACCGCACCCTCTTCTTCGACCTGCTGCCGATCGACGTCGGCTCGATCGCCGGCTTCAACACCCGTATTCAGCTCTACACCGTTCCGGGCCAGGTCTTCTACAACACGACCCGGAAGCTCGTGCTCAAGGGCGTCGACGGCGTCGTCTTCGTCGCCGACTCGCAACGCCCGATGCTGTCGGCGAATCTCGAGTCGCTCAAGAACCTCCAGATCAACCTCGAAGAGATGAACCTCACGGTCGACGCGATGCCGATCGTGCTGCAGTACAACAAGCGCGACCTGCCCGACGTCTGCTCGATCGAGGAGATGGAGCAGGCGCTCAATCCTCACGGCTGGCCGAGCTTCGCCGCCTCCGCCGTGACCGGGCAGGGAGTGTTCGAGACCCTCAAGGGACTCTCGAAGCTCACGCTGCTGAACCTGAAGAAGCGCCTCAACAAGCCGGGACCGGAGACGTCGTCGCCGGCCAAGATCATCGCGATGCAGGCGCCGGCGCGCCCGGCCGCCGCGACGCCCGCCGCGCCCGCCCGCCCGGCATCGCCGGTAGTCTCGGCGCCCCAGGCCTCCGGACCGCAGGCGATTCCCGACTTCTCCTCCGCCGCACCAGCGCCGGCGGCGCCGCGACCTGCCCCCGCTCCGGCTCCTGCTGCGCGTGCCGCCGCCGCGACGGCGAAGGGCGCACCGCTCTCCCCGGCGGCGAAACCGCGCACGACCCAGGTCGACGTGCTCGCCGAGCTCGAGAAGATCCGCAAGCAGGCGATGCACGCTCCCGGAGCGGCCCCGGCGGCCCGGCCGACGGCGCCGGGCGCCCCGCCGATCCGCCCCACTCCGCCGATCGCTCCCATCGGCCCGATCCCGGCGAGCGCCGCGACACTGCAGCAGGCCGCCGCGAGTGGAACCGTCGGAGCCGGCGGCTCGAACGCTCATCCCAAGTACCCGGTGCTCAACGGCAAGGGCGAGATCCACCGTTCGGTCGAGCTGACGCTGAAGCGTGGCGAGTTCTCCCGCGCCCGGCGCTTTCTGCTCAACCTGCGCATCGAAGACGAGGACCGCCAGATCGTCGAAGCGATCCGCGACCTGCCGATCGAGATCCAGGACGCCAAGACGCTCGAGCGCGTCCTCCTGCAGCTGAACGTCGCCCTCAAGTCCAAGGACTGAAGCCCGCCGGCGCGCGGCGCGGCGAAGAGCCGCCGGCCGCTGTGCGTTAGAGTGCTCGCATGCGCTGCCCCTTCTGTGGAACGAGCCAGGACCGGGTGGTCGATTCCCGCGAGAGCCGCGAGGGCGTGACCATCCGGCGACGACGCGAGTGCCTGGCCTGCCATCGCCGCTTCACGACTTACGAAAAGGTCGAGGAGATCGCCTACCGCGTGGTCAAGAACGACGGCTCACGCGAGGACTTCGATCGCGGCAAGCTCCTCAAGGGACTGGAGAAGGCCTGCGAGAAGCGCCCGGTCTCGCTCCGCCAGCTCGAGGAGATCGTCGATGCCGCCGAGAGCCTGCTGACCGACCAGGAGGACCGCGAGCTGTCGACCAGCGAGATCGGCGCTTTCGCGATGGAGCGGCTGCGTGAGCTCGATCAGGTCGCCTACGTCCGTTTCGCCTCGGTCTATCGCCGCTTCGAGGATGTCGGCGAGTTCATGGACGAGCTGAAAACGCTGCTCAAGAAGAAAGGCCCGGCATGAAGTCGCGGGAGACGCTGCAGGACGACTCCATCCGGCTGCCCGACATCCTGCCGGTGCTGCCGTTGAAGGACGCGGTTCTCTATCCGTTCATCATCGTCCCGCTGTCGCTCGGCAGGGAAAGCTCGATCCGGGCGGTCGATCAGTCGCTGGCCGAGAACCGGATGGTCCTGCTGGTGGCGCAGCGCGACGCGAAGATCGAAGAGCCCGAGCAGGCCGACCTCTACCAGGTCGGAACGGCGGCCTCGATCATGCGCATGCTCAAACTCCCCGACGGTCGCATCCGGCTGCTCGTCCAGGGGGTCGCGCGGGTGCGGCTCGAACATCTGTCGCGGCCCGACGACTTTCCCCAGGCGCGCATCGTGCCGATTCCCGAGGTGCCACCCGGCGCGGGTTCACTCGCCACCCAGGCGCTGGTGCGCTCGGCCAAGGAGAGCATGGACCGCATCGTCGGCCTCGGCAAAGGCGTCTCGCCGGAGGTGCTCGTCCTGGTCGCCAACCTCGAGGATCCGGGGCGCCTCGCCGATCTCGTGGCCAGCAATCTCGAGCTCGCGATCCCCGATGCGCAGCGCGTCCTCGAGACGATCGACGGCACCGAGCGGCTCAAGATGGTCACCGAGTTCATGCAGCGCGAGATCCAGCTGCTGACTATGCAGCAGGAGATCTCCTCGCAGGCGCGCGGCGAGATCGACCGCAGCCAGCGCGAGTACTTCCTGCGCCAGCAGCTGCGCACCATCCAGATCGAGCTCGGCGAAGAGAACGAGCTCGCCGAGGAGGTCGCGCGCTATCGCCAGGTGGCCGAGGAGAAGAACCTGCCCGAGGAGGCCAGGGAGGAGCTCGACCGCCAGATCCGCCGCCTCGAGCGCGGACATCCGGACAGCGCCGAGGCGGCCGTGCAGCGCACTTACCTCGATTGGCTCACCGGCCTGCCCTGGCAGGCGATGAGCACCGACAACCTCGACCTCGCGCACGCCCGCAAGATCCTCGACGAGGACCACTGGGACCTGGAGAAGATCAAGGACCGCATCCTCGAGTTCCTGGCCGTGCGCAAACTCAAGGCGAACGCCCGCGGCCCGATCCTCTGCTTCGTCGGGCCCCCCGGCGTAGGCAAGACTTCGCTCGGGCGCTCGATCGCGCGCGCCATGGGGCGCAAGTTCGTCCGCCTCTCGCTCGGCGGCGTCCGCGACGAAGCGGAGATCCGTGGCCATCGCCGGACCTACGTCGGCGCGCTGCCCGGGAGGATTCTCCAGGGCCTGCACCAGGCGGGCACCTCCAACCCCGTCTTCATGCTCGACGAGATCGACAAGATCGGCGCCGACTTCCGCGGCGACCCGTCGTCGGCGCTTCTCGAAGTGCTCGATCCGGAGCAGAACTGGAACTTCCGCGACCACTATCTCGGCGTCGCCTACGACCTGTCGCGGGTTCTTTTCGTCACCACCGCGAACCTCCTCGAGCCGATCCAGCCCGCCTTCCTCGACCGCATGGAGGTCCTCCGGCTCTCCGGCTACACGGTCGAGGAGAAGCTTGCCATCGCCAAGCGCCACCTTCTGCCGAAGACGCTCGCCGACAACGGCCTCACCGACGCTCACCTCGCGTGGAGCGACGCCGCGCTGCGCCGCACGATCCAGGGCTACACCCGCGAGGCGGGCCTGCGCGGGCTCGAGCGCGAGATGGCCAGCGTCTGCCGCAAGGTCGCGATCACCGTCGCCGGCGGCAAGACACGGCGGGTGACGATCGGCCCGCGCACGGTCGAGAAGTTCCTCGGCCAGCCGAAGCACACCAGCGAGGATCTGCTGGCGCGCGACCGGGTCGGCGTCGCCACCGGGCTCGCATGGACCGCCGCCGGCGGCGAGCTGATGTTCATCGAGGTCCTGGCGACTCCCGGCAAGGGGCAACTCGTGCTCACCGGCCAGCTCGGCGAAGTCATGAAGGAGTCGGCCCAGGCGGCGCTCTCCTTCACCCGCGACTGGGCTGCGCGCCACGGCCACTCGGCCGACTTCTTCACCCAGAACGACCTGCACGTGCACGTACCGGCGGGCGCCATTCCCAAGGACGGCCCTTCGGCCGGCATCACCATCGCCTCGGCGCTGGTTTCGACGCTGACCGGCAGGAAGATCGACCGCAAGCTGGCGATGACCGGAGAGATCACCCTGCGCGGCGAGGTGATGGCCATCGGCGGACTGAAGGAGAAGCTCCTCGCCGCCCAGGCGGCCGGGATGCGCTCGGTTGTCCTGCCGAAGCTCAATCGCCGCGACCTCTCCGAGATTCCGGCCTCCGCCCACAAAGGGCTCGAGCTCCATCCCGTCGAGTCGATGGACGACGTCCTCGATCGCGTCCTGCTGCCGGCCGGGCGGTCCGCCGCCAAGCGAGCGCCTTCGCCGCGGCGGGCCGCGCTTCCGGCGCGCCGGAAGCGGGCGCCCGAGCGGTGAGCCCGGCGCCGTCCGAAGAGGGCCTGGTCGCCTGGCTTCGGACGCTCACCGCACGGCAGCAGCGAGGCGGCAGCAGGCGCGCCCGGCGAGCACTCATCGGGGACGACGCGGCGACGCTGCCCTCGGGCCAGGTGGTCACGGTCGACCAACAGATCGAAGGCGTGCACTTTCCTGCCGGCCTCCCTCCGGCGGTCATCGCGCGCCGCCTGCTCGCGGTCAACCTCTCCGACCTCGCTGCCAGCGGGGCGCGCCCGCGGCATGCCTTCCTCGCACTCGCCGCGCCGCCGGGATTCGATCACCGCAGCTTCTTCCGCGCCTTGGTGCGCGCCGGCGACGACTACGGCATCGTGCTCGCCGGCGGCGATCTCGCGCTGGCGCCGCAGCTCCACCTCTCCCTCACCCTGATCGGCGAGCGCCGCCGCGGTAGCGCCACACTGGCGCGCGACCTGGCCCGACCCGGCCAGGTCCTCTGGCTCGGCGGGACGCTCGGCGAGTCGGCTGCGGGGTGCGAGCTCCTCCGTCGTGGCGCGTCGGTGCGCGGTAGCTCGATCGTTCTGCCGGAGTCCTTTTCGGCAGCGAGAGGATTGCGGCCTGCCGCCGTCCGTGCCGTGCGCCGGCACCTGCTGCCGACGCCTCAGCTCGAGCTCGGGCGCTGGCTCGCGGCTCGCGGCCGCGGCGCCGCCGTCGCGGCGATCGACGTTTCGGACGGCCTGGCGAAGGATCTGCACCGCCTCTGCACCGCCAGCGAGGTCGGCGTCCGGCTCGTCGGTGCCGCGCTGCGGTCGGCGGCGCCGCCTCGCTTCACGGAGCTCGCGGATCGCCTCGGCCTCGACCCGGACCGGTTGGTCGAGAGCGGCGGCGAGGACTACGTCCTGCTGTTTACCTTGCCGAAAGGAACGCCGCCTCCCGCCTGCTTCGGCGCCTTCGCGATCGGCTCGACCACGCGGACCGTAGGCGTGTTCGTCGACGATCCGGACGCGGTCCCCGCGCGCGGCCCGCGGCGGCTCGCGGCCGCCGGCTGGGATCACCTCGGCAGTCGCGCGTCGTCCGCCGCCGCTGTTGGAATCGCCCGGTCAGTCCGACACCGAGGAATCTGACCGCCACTCCGGCGAAGCGCCGGCGCCGCTTCACGCCGGTGTTTCATCGAGCGGCGCCCTTGCTACGATGGCGCGATGCCCGAACCGATCTGCCGCACCGAGCTCTACGAACAGCTGACCCGCGATCTCGAGGCGACGCTCGACGGTATCGACGATGCCATCGCCGCCATGGCGACCGTCGCCTGCCTGGTCTACCGCCGAGTGCCGGGCGTGAGCTTCGCCGGCTTCTATCGGCGCGTCGCCCCCGACCTGCTGCGGATCGGCCCATACCAGGGGCCGCTCGGATGCCTCGAGATCCCGTTCGCGCGCGGGGTGTGCGGAGCCGCGGCGCGCGAGCGCGCGACCCAGCTGGTGCCCGACGTTCACGCCTTCCCCGGCCATATCGCCTGCGACGAAGGGGCGAGATCCGAAATCGTCGTGCCGGTCCTCGATGCCGGGGGTGAGCTCGAAGCCGTGCTCGATCTCGACTCTCACCTGCCCGCCAACTTCGACGAGCGCGACCGCGACGGCCTCGAGAAGCTGGTCCGCGCGCTCGCGCCGCGTCTCACTTACTGCCCGCCGCCAGGCGGCTCGTCGCCGTCGAGCCCGAGGTGGAGCACCAGGTAGGAGAGCGCCTGACGCGACACCCCGAGCCGCCGCGCCGCTTCGGCGCGATTGCCGCCCGCAGCTCGCAGCGCCTTGCGCACCAGCGTCCGGCGCAGTTCGTCGATCTTCTGATGGTAGGCGCTCTCACCGCCCTCGGCTTCTGCCGCCGCAGGGGCGCCGAGATCGAGCATCTCGGCCCGGATCGCGCCGTTGCCGGCGAGCGCGGACGCCGCCTGCAACGCGTTCGCCAGCTCGCGGACGTTGCCCGGCCAGCGGTGCGCCGCGATCGCGCGGCGCGCTTCCTGGGAGAGCTGCAACAGCGGCTGGGCCCGCCGCCGGCGCTCCTCGGCGACGAAGTGCTCGGCGAGCAGCAGGCAATCGTCGCCGCGCTCGCGCAGCGGCGGCAGGGAGACGGTGCAGACCTTGAGCCGGTAGTAGAGGTCCTGGCGAAACCGGCCCTCGCGCACCATCGCCGCCAGGTCGCGATGGGTCGCCGCCACCAGCCGCACGTCCACCCGGCGCGCCGTCGCTTCACCCAGCCGGCGAACCTCCCCTTCCTGCAGGACGCGCAGCAGATTCCCCTGCGCGACGGGCGGCAGATCGCCGATCTCATCGAGGAACACGGTGCCGCCGTGTGCCGTCTCGAAGACCCCGGCTCGCGCCCGGTCGGCGCCGGTGAAGGCGCCGCGGGCGTGACCGAAGAGGTCGGAGAGCAGCAGCGTCTCGGAGAGCGCGGCGCAGTTGACCGGCAGCCACGGCGCGCCGGCGCGGGAGCTCGAACGGCGCAGCTCGCGCGCCGCGAGCTCCTTGCCGCAGCCGCTCTCGCCGAGCAGGAGCACCGGCATGTCGCCGGGGGCGAACTGATGCAGACGCGCGATGGCGGCAAGCAGCAACGGGCTCTCGCCGATCATGCCGTCGACCGCGGCAGCGCCACCGCCGACCCCGCCGCGTGGCGAAGGCTCAGGGGCACGCGCCGGCCGGATCCCGGGCAACTCGCGCAACAGCAGCGCGAAGATCGTCCGCAACACCTCGTCGATGCGGGTCGCCCGGAGGCGCAGCGTCCCGCCGCCCGCTTCGGCCAGCAGCTCTTCGCGGTCGGCCGCACCGACCGTGCCCTCCACCCAGCGGAAGTCGCCGCCGGGGCCGCTCCAGAGAAGCTCGGCTTCGGGTGCCCCGACCGCCCGCAGCAGATCGGCCAGCGCCGCCCGATCGCCTGGAAGTGACTGCAGGTAGGCGCGCAAGGCAGTCCACTGGTCGGCTTCACCGCGCGTCAACGCCGCGGCATAGCGCGTGGCTCCGAGCCGCCGGAAGTGCTCGGCGGCACTCTCGCGGCACGCGCGCGGCACCGCGCCAGGCAGGGTCAGCTCGAGATCGAAGACAAAGCGCGCGCGGCGGAAAGGGGGTAACGCCGCGAGCGGCCCGCCTTCGGCGAAGAGCCCGGCGGGCGGCGCTTCGCCGGCAAGCACCGGCATCCAGAGCGCGGAGAACACGCCGCCCTGCGCCTCGCGCCGTGCCTCTTCGAGCCTGCCAGCGAGCGCGAAGAGGGCCGGCCGCTCCTCCGCTTCGAGCTCGCCCAGGCCGGCGGCATCGACCGACTCGAGCCAGGTCGCGGCCTCGTCCGGGCGTTCCAGCCAGCCGCAGGCGCGCGCGGCCAGCACGGCGAGCTGCGGGAGGTGGTAGTCGTCGCCCGACTTCGCGGCTTCGGCGAATCCAACGGCACAGCGTTCGACCGCGACCTCCGGCCGACCGCGGACGAGCTCGAGGCGGAGCCAGAGGGCCTCGTCGACGATCAGCCCCCGCCGGTTGCCGCTCCGCCGATTGTGCGCCATCGAGGCGCGCAGGATCGCCTCGACCTCGAGGAGCTTGCCCGAACGCAGTCGCACCTCGGCGAGATTCCATTGCGCCAGGGTGACTGCGAGCGGCCCGTCGCAGCGCCGCAACAGCCGTGCCGAGTGCTGAAAAGAGCGCTCGGCGCGGACGAAGTCGCCGAGCGTGAGGTAGCCGAGTCCGAGGTTGTTCCACGCCCGGCCGGCCTCGTGCCGGCGCATGCCCCGGCGACCCGCAAACAGCGTACGGGAGTGCGCCACGACCGCCGCGCCGTCGGACTCTCCGAGCGCTTTGAAGACCTGCGCCTCGCTCCAGGCGCGCGTCACGGCGGGATGCGCCGCGAAGGGTGCTGCGGCGGCGAAGTTGCGGAGGGCCGCGGCCCGGTCGCCGCGATCGAGCGCCGCCGTCGCAGCCAGCAGGTGCCCCCGGGCTTTGGCCTCCGCCGTCCTTGCCTTGGCGAGGGCAGCGGCAGCCCAGTCCGCCGCGGCGTCCGGCTCGCCGGCGAGCGCCAGCACACGCAGCGCCGTGTCGCCGGCGGCCAGCCGCTCGGCCGCAGACAACGGGCGAGCGGCCAGGCGATGCACGAGGTCGCGCGCCTCTGGAAGCGCGCCGAGCAACTGGCAGCAGGTGGCGCGCACCGCCAGCGCAGCCGACTCGTCGAGCCCCTCGAGCAGGCGAGACGCCTCTTCGAAGCGGCCCTCGGCGAGCCACGCCTCGGCGCGCGGCACGGGCCCCCCGGGGCACTCCTCGGGCACTCTGCCGGCGAGGCGCTCGCGGACCGCGGGCGGACCGGCCAGCCAAGGGACCTCCGCGCCGTCGCGCTGCAGGCGGCCGCCCAGAGCCTGGCGAGCGAAGGTGAATTCGGGTTGCCAGAGAAAGCTGGCGGCGGCGAAGATCCGGCCGATCGCCTCGTCGGCGGTCATCGGCGCGAGCTCCCCTTGCCAGGCGGCGAGCAACTCGCGCGCCGCGCTGCGAGCTTCGCCGCGCCCGGCGATCCGGTCGCTGGCCCGGAAGAGGCGCAGCAGCAGCTCGCGCAACTGCTCCTGGTCGGAGCGGGCAGCGCGCTCCGGCCGCGCGGCAAGACCGGAGAGCCTGCCGCCGTCGTCGACCGCAGCGCCCGTCCAGCCGTCGACGATCGACCAGCCGGCGGCGTCGCAGAGCGACAGCGCCGCGGCCGCCTGCAGCAAGACTGCGATCCTGGCCCGGTCGGTGCAACCCGAAGCGTCGACCGGGCGCCCCGCACCGTCGGCGAGCGCCGGATGCTCGAGGCGCTCGGCGACGCGGCTCAAGCCGGGACTCCCAGGAGCTCTGCCAGATCGCGCCAGAAATCCGGGTAGGACTTGCCGACACAGTCGGGGTCGGCGACGCCGAGCCCCGGACGGCGCAGACCGACGAGCGCCATCGCCATGGCGATACGGTGATCGCCATGCGGATCGATCCGCACCGGCGTTGCGGGCGGCTCACTCGCGGCCCAGATACCTTCGATCACCAGACCGTCGGCAAGCTCCTCGACTCGCGCCCCGGCCCGGCGCAACTCCGAAGTCATTGCCGCCAGGCGGTCGCTCTCCTTGATGCGCAGGTGGGCAACGTTGCGGATCTTCGTCGTCCCGCGAGCGAAGGGCGCCAGGGCGGCCAAGGTCGGGACCTGGTCGGGGATATCGCCGAGGTCGGCGTCGACCGCGACCAGGCCGGCACCTCCCGTGATGGCGGCGCCGCCCTCCGCCCAGTCCACCTTCGCCCCCATCGCCGAAAGCAGGTCGAAGAACCGGCGGTCGCCCTGACGGGAGTCCCGCGCGGCCCCTTCGATGAAGACCCTGCCGCCGGTCAGCGCAGCCGCCGCCGCCGGATAGGCCGCGGCGGAGAAGTCGGTTTCGATCTCGACGTCGCCGGCCGAAAGTACGCTCGGGTAGGCGATCCAGCGATTCTCCGCCAGGGCTTCGACGCGGCCGCCGAAGCGCTCGATCATCTCTACCGTGAGTCCGACATAGGGCGCCGAGGCGAGCGCCGGCACTTCGATTTCGAGTGGAGACTCGGCGCGTTGACCGGCGAGCAACAGGGCCGAGAGATACTGGCTCGAGGCCGAGGCATCGAGACGGAGGCTGCCGCCGCGCAGCCGGCCGCCATGCACGACGAGCGGTGCATGCCCCTCCGCCGCGGCGAAATCGATCCGCACGCCGAGCTGCTGCAGCGCATCGGTGAGCGGGCGAATGGGGCGCTCCCGCAAGCGCGCCACGCCGTCGATCCGGAAGCGGCCGGGCAGCGTCGCGGCGATCGCCACCAGGAAGCGGAACATCGTGCCGGCGTTGCCACAATGGAGCTCCGCGCTCGCCGGAAGGGCGGCGGGCGGCTCGATCACGACACCCGAGCCGGCGCGGGAGCAACCGAAACCGAGCGCGCCCAGCGCCGCGAGAAAGAGCTCCGTATCCTCGGCCGCGAGCGGTCGCGCGAGAACGGTGCGCTGCCGCGCGAGGAGAGCCAGCGCGACGGCGCGGTGGGTCAGGCTCTTCGATGACGGCGGGCGCAGGCGGCCTTCGGCCGGACGGCCGGCGGGCACCGCGAGAACGCCGGCCGGGCCGACGACCCCGTCACTCGAGAGCGGCCACCAGTCCGTCATATCCGAGCTCGATGCCGGGAGGCAGAGGAATCTCGAGCCGGGCGTGGTCGATGTCGTGCGCGATGTGCGTCAACAGCGTCCGGCGCGCGCCGATCCGCTGCGCCACGGCGATCGCCTCTGCCAGGCTGAAATGGGTGGGATGCGGTCGGTAGCGCAGGGCCGAGAGCACCAGGAGCTCGACCCCTTCGAGCAGGGCGAAGCTCGCTTCGGGGATGAAGTTGACGTCGGTCACGCAGGCGAATCGGCCGATGCGGAATCCGAAGACCTCCATCTCGCCGTGGGCGACCGGCACCGGCACCACGCGCCGGCCGAGCAGGTCGAACGGCGAGCGCACCGGCACGAGCTCGAGCCGCGGCTTGCCGCCGCCCTCCTGCCCGGACTCGAAGACGTAGGTGAAGATCTGCCGCATGCGGCTCATCGTCTCGGCGGAGCCGAAACAGGGAATCGAAGCGTGCTGGCGGAAGTTGAAAATCCGCAGGTCGTCGAGACCGAAAAGGTGATCGGCGTGCGGATGCGTATAGAGCACCGCGTCGACGCGGTCGATCGCGAACCGCAGCGCCTGCTCGCGGAAATCGGGCGACGTGTCGATGACCAGCGAGGCCCCCTCCCACTGCAGCAGGAGGCCTGGCCGCATGCGCCGGTTGCGTGGGTCGGTCGAGCGGCAGACCGGGCAGTCGCAGCCGATGACCGGCACTCCGGTCGAGGTGCCGGAGCCGAGCATGGTGACGCGCAACGCTCCCGGGGCGGGCGCGGCGATCGCAGAGTCCGGCGCGGGCGAAGACACGCGAAAAGTCTATCCGAGCCATTCGACGCGCCGACTGCGGAACCAGGCGTCGAACAGGCGGACTTCGCCGCCCGCGACGACGAAGCTCCGCGGCTCGTGGAAGTGCCCGAGCAGCAGCACGTCGTGCCCTTCGGCCAGCCGTGCGATGCCGTAGCGCCGGATCGCCGCCTCCGGAATGGCCGACTTGTGCTTGAAATTGGTGCGCGACAGTCGGCGCTCCGCGGCGTCGACGAAGCGGCCGACGATCCGCCGCGGAACGCCGCGAATCACCATCTTGACCGGGCTGCTCTTCGACAGCCAGCGCCAGACGAGATACTGGCGGTCACGGTCGTTCAGGCCGTCGCCGTGCACCGCGAGATAGCGCACGCCGCCGGCGATGAACGCGCACTCGCTGCCTACCGAGTCGAAACAGTCGCGGTACGGACCGTCGGCGAGGAAGAAGTCACGGTTGCCTTCGACGTAGTCGACCCGCACACCCTGGCGGCGCAGATTCGCGATCGCCGCGAGAAAGAGCCGGATGCCGGGCGTCTCGTACTGCCCGAATCCGATCCAGGCCTGGAACAGGTCGCCCAGGAGCAGCAGTCGCCCGGCCCCCTCTGCTGGCAGGCGCGCCAACTGATCGACGAGCGGCTGTGCCTCGCCGCCCGGGCCGCCCAGATGTGCATCCGCTATCGCCGCGACCCGCATGGTCCCCCCTCCGCCGTCCCGCTCGCCGCCAAGGATACCGCCCCGCCCTGCCGGGCGGGGCCGGCCGTGCGGGTGGGGTGTGTCCAAGCGCTCGCGCCGCTCCTACACTGAACGAGGCCCGGCGGCTCGCGCCCGGCAGTTTCCTGCCTGGAGTCTAGGAGGCAGCCATGAATCACCCCCTTCGCCGCATCGTCGTCGGCAGCTCGCTCGCCCCGCAGAGCGATGGCGTCCTCTCGAGCGCACTCGCCTTCGCGCGCTGGATCGGCGCCGAGCTCGAAGTCGTGCACGCTTATGTCCCACCGATGCCCTATATCGGCGATCCCTTCCCGGTCGCCTGGGCGAGCGACGAGCTCCTCGCCGACCACGAGGCGGCACTCGAGCGCGCCCTGTCAGCGCAGGCGGAGCGCGTCGGGGCGCGCCCCGGCGAGATCTCGGGCTTCCGGCTGACGCCGGCGCCGCCCGCTCTCGCTCTCGAAGAGGCGGCGAAGAAGTTCGACGCCGGGCTCATCGTCGTCGGGCCGGCGGAAAGCGGCACGCGCATCGGCCGTCGGCTCCTCGGCTCGACCTCGGACCGTCTCTTGCGCCACTCCGGCCGCCCGATCCTCTTGGCGCGCAGCCCGTTCCTCGAGCTGCCGCGCCAGGTTCTTCTGCCGGTCGATTTCTCGCGCCCGTCGATGGAGGCGCTCGCCTGGGGGGGCGACCTCCTGCGTGCGTTCGGCGAGGCGAACTGGCCGGCAGTCGAGGCCCTGTTCGTCCTCTCGCCCTTCCCCGATCAGACCGAGCTGCAGTTCACCAGCTCGCAGGTCGAACGGCTGGCGCTCGACGAGCTCGACCGCGAGCTCGCCAAGCTGAAGGGCGCAGGACCGATCGGCAAGCGCATCCGCATCGGTCGTCCCGGCGACGAGATCCTGGCCGAGATCCACGATCGCGCCGTCGACCTCGTCATCCTCGGCACGCACGGCCGCACGGGGCTCGAACGCTTCATGCTCGGCAGCGTCGCGAGCGACGTCACCCGCGACGCCCACTGCAGCGTGATCATCGTCCCCCCCGCCGCCGGCTGAGAAGCCGAGCCGCCGGGCGCGCCGTCAACCCTGCCGGGCCTGCTGGGCGATCGCCGCCGCGACCGCTGCGGCGATGCGCTCGAAGGCGGCCGCGTGCGGACCCTTGGCGTCCGCGACGACGATCGGGGTGCCGGCGTCGCCGCCTTCGGCGATCGCCGCGTCGAGCGGCACCGACCCCAGGAACGGCGTCTCCAGCTCGAGCGCGGTGCGTTCGCCGCCGCCGCTCCTGAAGACGTGCGTCTCGTGGCCGCAATTCGGGCAGACGAAGGTCGACATGTTCTCGACGATGCCGAGCACGGGGACGTCCATCTTGCGGAACATCGCGAGGCCCTTGCGGGCGTCGAACAGCGCCACGTCCTGCGGCGTGGTGACGATCACCGCGCCGGCGACCGGGACCTTCTGCACCACCGAGAGCTGGGCATCGCCGGTGCCCGGAGGCATGTCGAGAATCAGGAAATCGAGCGCTCCCCAGTCGACGTCACCGAGCATCTGCTCGATCGCCTTCATCACCATCGGTCCGCGCCAGATGACCGGCGTGTCGGTGTCGAGAATGAAACCCAGGGACATGAGCTTGATGCCGTACTTCTCGAACGGCCGGATGCGATTGCCGATGACCACCGGCCGCTCGTCGATGCCGAACATGGTCGGCAGCGAAGGGCCGTAGATGTCGACGTCGAGGAGCCCGACGCGGTGCCCTGCCCGCCCGAGCGCGATCGCGAGATTGCTCGCCACGGTCGACTTGCCCACGCCCCCCTTGCCGCTTGCCACCGCCACCACGGCACGGACTTCGGGGATGAGCGACGGATTCGGCGCGATCGCCCGCGCCGCGGATTCTTCGCGCGTCGGCGGCGCCGCGACCTCGATCTCGACCGCGACTCCCGCGACCCCCGGAAGCGCCGCCACCGCGCGCTCGACGTCGCGCTGCACCTCTTCCGCCGCGGCGCGATTCTGCGTCGTGATGGCGAGGCGCACCCGCACCGTGCCGCCCTCGATCGCCACCTGTTTGACGAAACCGAAGGAGACGATGTCGCGGCTCATGCCCGGGAACCGGACACCCTTCAGCGCTTCCCAGATCTTCTCGTCGTTCGGGCCGGCTGGGCCCTGCGGACCGTTTGTCACACTCATCGGAGGTTCACCCTTTCCGTTTCACAGCGGAACGTCTTCTTCTGCGCACCCGGTTCCGGCCAGCTCCGCCACCCGGTTGCGGACCTGCTCGGTCAGCGCCGGCAGATCGCGAATCGATCGCCCGGCGAGCGTCACCGCCTCGCCGAAGCGAACCGTGACGGTCTGCGGGCGGATGAGAAAGCTGCGCCGCGACTGCACGGCGAAGGTCCCCTGGAGGCCGACCGGCACGATCGGCAGCCCACTCTTCAACGCCATCAGGAAGCCGCCGCGGCGGAACGGCAGCACCTTCCCGCCCAGCGAGCGCAACTCTTCGGGAAAGACCACGATCGACGCCCCGCGGGAGAGCTTGTCGAGCGCCGCGGCGAAGCTGTCCTTCGCCGTCGAGCGGTCCTTGCGGTCGACCGGAATGAACCCGCCCATCGCCATCGCCCAGCCGAAGACCGGAATGCGGAAGAGACTCCGCTTGGCGATGAAGCGGCTCTGTCCCGGGATCGCCGCGAGCAGCGCCGGGATGTCGAACAGACTCTGATGATTCGCCATGATCACGCAGCGCTCGGCGGCTGAGCCGCCGGCGGAACTCCCGCTGGCCCCGGCATCGCGGACTTCGAGCCGAATCCAGCTCGCCCACAGGAGCCCTCTCGCCCACATCCGGGCCGCGCGATTCGTCCAGTTGCCGCGCGGCGGAATCGGCGCCACGAGTATCGACACGACCGAGAACAGCAGCGTTCCCGCGACGAGATAGAGATTGCCGGTGAGCGTCGCGAGAGCGATCCGCAACAGCGACGGCTCGGCCGCCGGAACAGCTGGATTCTGCAGAGGCGCTTCGCTCGCCGAGGTCACCGGAGTCTCTCGCAACAGCCTGTTAGAATGAGGGTTCATGCCCGCGCGAAGGTCCCTGTCGACGGCGCTCTCCTGGTCGCTCTGCGCCGGCGCCGCCTACGACGCCCTCTTCGCCCTGCTCCTCGTCGTCTATCCCGTTCAGATCGCCGGCATTTTCAGCCTGCCGCTGCCAGGTGAGAGATTCTACCTCTGGCTCATCGCGCTCTTCCTCCTCAGCCTGGGAGCCTTCTACCTCCTGATCGCCCGGGATCCTCGCGGACTGCGGGTGTTCGTCCTCCTGGCGATCGCCGTCCGCCTGGCCGGAGCCGCGGTGATCGGCGCCGCAGCCTTCGGCCGGCCGGACCTCGCCGGCCTGTGGGCGATCGCCGCCGGCGACCTGCTGTTCGGCGTGGCGCATCTCGCGCTCGCTCCGCCGCCGGGTGCGGATCCTGCAGCGCGCTCCTGAATGGAAGTGAGGCCGGCGCGATGAAGCCGCTGTCAGCCGGACTCGAGCGCCTCGGGCGCCGCGCCGCCGACCGCGGCGGGCGCATCGCGGAGGAGGCTGGCGAGCTCGCGCTGCTCGCCGGACGCGCGTTGCGTGCGCTCGTCTCCCCGCCCTGGGAGACCTCGGCCTGGCTGGCGCAGATGGAACAGGTGGGTGTGCGCTCGATCGGCGTCGCCGCGATCACCACCGTCTTCACCGGCATGGTTCTGGCGCTGCAGACGGCGCTCGCCCTGCCCGGCCTGGGAGTCAAGTACTACATCGGCACGGTGGTCTCGAAGTCGACGGTGCGCGAGCTCGTGCCGGTGCTGGTCGCGCTCATCGTCGGCGGCCGCATCGGCGCCGGCATGACGGCCGAGATCGGCACGATGAAGGTCACCGAGCAGGTCGACGCCCTGCGCGCCATGGCCGCCGACCCGGTGCGCAAGCTCGTCGTGCCGAAGCTCGCCGCGACCCTCGTCATGCTGCCCGCATTGACTCTCATCGGCGACGTGCTGGGCATCGCGGGCGGGCTGGTCATCGCCGTGGCGCAGCTGCAGCTGACGGCCGCCTTCTACTGGAACGACGTGATCACCGCGCTCACCCTCGACGACTTCGCGAGCGGCCTCGGAAAGTCGTTCTTCTTCGCCTTCTTCATCACCATTGTCGCCTGCCACAAGGGCCTCAACGCCAAGGGCGGCGCCGACGGCGTCGGCCGGGCGACGACCGACACCGTGGTCCTGGCGTCGATCCTCATCCTGGTGTCGGACTTCTTCCTCACCAAGGCGTTCTCCTTTCTCTGAGCCGCCGGCGATGCCCCCGACGACTTCGATCCAGCGCTCGACCGACGGGCCGCTCCTCGCCGTGCGCGACCTGCGCAAGAGCTACGGTGCCCGCACGGTCCTCGACGGTCTCGACTTCGCGGTCGAGCGCGGCTCCTGTCTGGTGATCCTCGGCCGCTCCGGCTCGGGCAAGAGCGTGACCCTGCGCCTGCTCATCGGCCTCGATCCACCGGACTCGGGGTCGATCCGCTACGACGGGCAGGAGCTCGTCGGCCTCTCGGAGCGCGAGCTCCTGCCGGTGCGGCGGCGGGTCGCCATGCTCTTCCAGGGAGGAGCGCTGTTCGACTCGATGTCGGTCTTCGAGAATCTGGCCTTTCCCCTGCGCGAGCACCGCGCAGCCGACGAAGCCGGGCTGGCAGCGCGGGTGACCGGGCTGCTCGAGCTGGTCAGCCTGCCTGGGATCGAAGCCAAGTTGCCCGCCGACCTCTCGGGCGGCATGAAGAAAAGGGTCGCGCTGGCGCGCGCGCTGGCGCTCGAGCCGGAGACGCTGCTGTTCGACGAGCCGACCACCGGCCTCGATCCGATGACGTCGGCGTCGATCGCCCGCCTCATTCGCGAGACGCGCGCCCGTCTGCGCACGACGGTGATCGTCGTCACCCACGACCTGGCGCTGATGCGCGGCGTCGCCGACCGCATCGCCTTCCTCGATCAGGGGCGCTTCCGTTTCCAGGGCACCCTGGAAGAAGCCGATCGCTCCGATGACCCGCTGCTCGCCGCCTTCCTTTCCGGAAGGGAGGAGAACTCCGATGTCGACCAATCCATCCGCCGCCCGTAGGGTGGGTCTGCTCCTGCTGGTAGCCCTCGCGCTGGGAATGGCGGCGATCTTCACCGTCGGCGAACGGCGCAACCTGTTCTCGGCCAAGAACGACTACTTCATCCGCTTCGATTCCGTCTCCGGCCTGCAGCCCGGGAGCAACGTGCAGCTCGACGGCGTGGGCGTCGGCTCGATCGCCGCGATCGACCTCTCGGAGGACGTCCGCAAGAACCAGATCGAGATCCGCATTCACGTCGAGGCGCGCTTCGCGGGGCGCATCCGCGAGGACTCCATGGCCCGCATCCGCACCCTCGGTCTGCTCGGCGACAAGTACATCGAGATCTCCTCCGGCACGCCGCAGTTTCCCGAGATCCCGGAAGGCGGCACGATCGGCACGGCGCCGGTCGCCGACGTCGATCGCCTGCGCGCCTCGGGCGAGGACCTGGTGAACAACGTCACCCGGATCACCGAGCAGCTGACGACGATCCTCGGCCGCATGGAGCGCGGCGAGGGCATCCTCGGCGAGCTGACCAAGGACGTCGAGCCCGACCGCAAGGTGACGACCGAGTTTCTCGCCACCCTCGACTCGATTCGCGGCATGTTCGAGGAGTTCCGGAACGGCGCCGGCCCGCTCCCCCGCATGCTCGGCGACCGCGCGCTCGGCGACAAGCTCGAGAGCACCGTCACCCGGCTCGACTCTCTCCTCGGCCAGGCCGAGTCCGGAGGAGGCGCGCTCTCGATGCTGCTCACCGACGGCGCGCAGAAGGAGCGGCTCGAACGCTCGCTCGCCAGCATCGAACGTACCGCGGCGAATCTCGAGGAGGTATCGGAGTCGCTCCGCGACGAGCGCGCGCTGTTGCCCAGGCTGCTCGGCGACGAGGCCTACGGCGAGAAGCTCTCCGGCGAGCTGCAGTCGCTGCTCGAGAACCTCAACCGGGTGGCGGCGAAGATCGACCACGGTTCGGGCTCCGCGGCCCGGATCGTCAACGATCCCCAGCTCTATCAGGCGATGAAGGACATCGTCGTCGGCATCGACGAGTCGGCGATCCTGCGGCGGCTGATCCGCAATCGCCAGAAGAAAGGCGTCGAAGTACGGCTGGAAGAGGTTCTCGATGCGCCACCGCAGCCGACAAAGCAGCCCTGATCCCGCCGCCGCGCACCGGGGCGGGGAGCTGCGATAGGCTCGACCCGGCACGTATGCGTTCGCACATTCTCGTCACCGGCGGAGCCGGCTTCATCGGCAGTCACGTCACCCGCAGACTCCTCTCCCGGGGCGACCGGGTCACGGTGCTCGACGATTTCAACGACTTCTATGCGCCGGCGCTCAAGCGCGCCAACGCCGCCGAGTTCGCCGGTCGCGACGACTGGCGGCTGGTCGAAGGGGACATCCGCGACGCCGCCCTGGTCGACCGCCTGTTCGAGGACGGCCGCTTCGACGGCGTGATTCACCTCGCGGCGCGCGCCGGCGTGCGGCCCAGCCTCGCCGAGCCGATCCTCTACGAAGAGGTCAACTGCATCGGCACCCTCCGCCTGCTCGAAGCGGCGCGCCGCCACGGCCCGGCGAACTTCGTCTTCGCCTCCTCGTCGTCGGTCTACGGCATCAACGAAAAGGTGCCGTTCTCCGAGGACGATCCCGTCGAGCGCCCGATCTCGCCTTACGCCACGACCAAGCGCGCCGGCGAGTTGCTGTGCTTCAACTACCACCACCTCTACGGTCTGCGCACTTCGTGCCTGCGGTTCTTCACCGTCTACGGACCGTCGCAACGGCCGGAGATGGCGATCGCCAAGTTCACCGACCTGCTGGCCCGCGGCAAGACCGTGCCGCTCTTCGGCACCGGCCAGACCCGGCGCGACTACACCTACATCGACGACATCGTCGACGGTGTCGTCGCTGCGCTCGATCTCGCCCCGGGCTTCGAGATCTTCAACCTCGGCGGATCGCAGACCACGACGCTCATCGACCTCGTGCACGGCATCGCCGAAGCTCTGGGCGTCGAAGCCCGGGTGGAGATGCTGCCCGAGCAGCCCGGCGACGTGCCGATCACCTTCGCCGACGTCTCGAAGGCCGGCCGAATGCTCGGCTATTCGCCCAAGGTCCCGATTCGCGAAGGCCTTCAGCGCGTCGCCGCCTGGTATCGCGGACGCACCGCCGGCTAGCCCGGCGGGAGCTACTCCTCCATCCGGATCTGCAGCACCTCGGAGACCAGGCGCCAGGTTCCCTTCTCGCGCACCATCTGCGCTTCGGTCTTGACCCTGGAGTACGAGGTCTCTCCTTCGACCAGCAGCAGCGCGCGGTCTCCGCGGACGAAACCGCGGACGATGCGGTAGCTCTTGTCGGGGTGGTCCTTGCGGAACGACTGCACGATCGCCTCGGAATGCTCGCCATAGTCGGCCTGCACCTCGTCGCTGAAGTAGGGCTTGGCCGCCGGATAGTCCCAAGCGACGATCGCCGTGTGCAGGGCGGCGTAGGCCTTGCCGGGATCGCCGCCACCGGCCGGCAGCGGGCTGCCGTAGTCGGTGGGCGCGACCGGCACGTCGAAGCTCAGGTCGAACTGGAGGTCTTCGGGCTTGCCGGCGAGCTTGAGCGAGCCGTGGATCCTGCCGCCGTTCACCTTCACCGTCGACACCACGCTGCCGTCGAAACAGAACCCGCAGCCGTCGCCGGAGCCGAAGTAGTAGGAGACTCCCTTGTAGGCGCCGCTCTTCGAGAACTGGAAATAGGCGACCAGCGTCTCCTCGTCGCGGAAGAAGGTATCGATCATGTGCTCACGGTCGTAGTCGCGGTCGAGGGCTTCGGCGAGGAAGCCGGCGTTCGAGATCGCCACTTTGATCCCCTGCTCGTCGTCCAGTCCGACTTCGGCCGGGAAGGCGTAGGCGCCGCGGGCTTCGAACGTCCACCCCTTGCTCTCGACCTTGCCCTGGGCCTGACGCGGCTTCGCGCTCTCGGCCGCCCGGGCGGGCGCCTGCGACAACGGGACGATCAGCAACAAGACGACCAGCGACAGCAAAAAGCAACTGCACTTTCGGGCGGTTTTTCTCGGCACGGCGGCCCCTTTCGCGCTCTGGAGTTGTCTACCGCGTGAAACGTCAAAGCCGGGCCCTGGAGGACAGGCCGCGACTTCCGGGTGGCAGCCCGGGCAAGATAGACTATCCGGGCAGCGATCGGGGCGCATCGCCCCGCCCGGCCGCCGTAGGCCGGACTCCAGCCTCTCATTCGCTCTCCTGACGGAACTCGAGAAGGGAGATTCATGAAGATCTGTGTCGTCGGCAGTGGGTACGTCGGCCTGGTGACGGGAGCCTGCCTGGCCGATTTCGGTATGACGGTCACCGGCGTCGACAAGGACGCCGCGAAAATCGAAGCGCTCGAGCGCGGTGAGATTCCGATCTACGAGCCCGGCCTCGAAGAGGTGGTCGAAAAGAACGTCCGCGCCGGCCGCCTCAAGTTCACCACCGACCTCGCACCGGCGATCCGCGAGGCGCGGGCCGTCTTCATCGCCGTCGGCACGCCGCCGCTGCCCGACGGCAAGGCGGACCTCTCCTTCGTGCGCCAGGTCGCCGAGTCGATCGGCGACAACCTGAACGGCTACAAGGTCATCGTCACGAAGTCGACGGTGCCGGTCGGCACCGGCCAGATGGTCGAGCGCGCGGTGCGCGAGCACTCCGGCGGCAAGCAGGAGTTCGCCGTGGTCTCGAACCCCGAGTTCCTGCGCGAGGGTTCGGCGATCGAGGACTTCCTGCGCCCCGATCGTGTCGTCATCGGCGCGCGCACGCAGCGCGCCATCGACGTGATGCTCGACATCTACGCCCCGCTCAAGGCCGCCGGCGTGCCGTTCGTGGTCGCCAACGTCGAGTCCGCGGAGATGATCAAGTACGCCTCCAACGGCTTCCTCGCCACCAAGATCACGTTCATCAACGAGGTCGCCGAGATCTGCGAGGCGGTCGGCGCTGAAGTGGACGTGGTCGCCCGTGGCATGGGGCTCGACAACCGGATCGGCCCCAAGTTCCTCCACCCTGGGCCGGGTTACGGCGGCTCGTGTTTCCCCAAGGACACGCGCGCGGTCGCCCAGATCGCCGAGGAGCACGGCCTGCGCTTCGAGATCATCGAGTCCGTGCTGTCGGCCAACGAGCGCGTCAAGCGGCGCATGATCACCAAGATCGAGAGCGCCTTCGGCTCGCTCGCCGGCAAGACGGTCGCGGTGCTCGGCCTGGCGTTCAAGGGCGACACCGACGACATGCGCGAGTCGCCGGCGATTCCGGTGATCGAGGGCCTGGTCGAACGCGGCGCCCGGGTGCGCGCCTTCGATCCGGCGGCGATGAGCGCCGCCAAGCCGCTCCTGCCGGAGATCACCTACTGCCAGGACGCCTACGAAGCCGCCGACGGCGCCGACGGGGTGGTCATCGCCACCGAGTGGAACCAGTTCCGCGCCCTCGACTTCTCCGAGCTCAAGGCGCGGCTCGCGGCGCCGCTGATGGTCGACCTGCGCAACCTCTACCAGCCCGAAAGGGTCGCGGCCGAGGGCTTCGCCTACCACTCGGTCGGGCGCCCCTCGGCCGGCGGAGGAGCCAGCGCGTGAAGCGGGCCCTGGTTACCGGCGGAGCGGGCTTCCTCGGATCGCACCTGTGCGAACGCCTGCTCGCCGAAGGGATGGCGGTCGTCGCGGTCGACAACCTGGTCACCGGCAAGACGCAGAACATCCAGCACCTCGTCGGGCGCAGCGACTTCGAATTCGTCCTGCACGACGTCTCGAAACCGATCGAGGTCGCCGGCGAGATCGACTACGTGCTGCACTTCGCCTCTCCGGCGTCGCCGATCGACTACCTGGAGCTGCCGATCCAGACGTTGAAGGTCGGCTCGCTCGGAACGCACAACTCTCTCGGCCTGGCCAAGGCCAAGGGTGCGCGCTACCTGCTCGCTTCGACGTCGGAGACCTACGGCGATCCGCTGGTCCATCCGCAGCCGGAGACCTACTGGGGCAACGTCAATCCGGTCGGCCCGCGCGGCGTCTACGACGAAGCCAAGCGCTTCGCCGAGGCGATGACCATGGCCTATCACCGCTACCACGGCCTCGAGACGCGCATCGTACGGATCTTCAACACCTACGGTCCGCGCATGCGGCCGCGCGACGGCCGGGTGGTGCCGGCGTTCATCCAGCAGTCGCTGCTCGGCGAGCCGCTCTCCGTCTTCGGCGACGGCAGCCAGACGCGTTCCTTCTGCTACGTCGACGACCTCATCGACGGCATCTTCCGGCTGCTCATGTCGGACGAGGTGCTGCCGACGAACATCGGCAATCCGCACGAGATGACGATCCTGCAGTTCGCCGAGCGCATTCGCGCCCTGGTCGGGTCCTCCTCGCCGATCGATTTCCGGCCGCTGCCCGAGGACGACCCCAAGACCCGGCAGCCCGACATCACCAAGGCGCGAAGGGTGCTCGGCTGGGAGCCCAAGGTCGAGCTCGATCTCGGTCTCGGACGCACGATCGACTACTTCCGGTCGATCCTGCCGGTGGCCTCCTAGACTCTTCCGGAGAGCGCGATGGAATCGACCACACAGCCGGTCCCGCAGGTCTGTGCGCGCTGCGCGAGCCGCCCCGCGGGCCTCGCACGTCCGCCATTCCGCGGCGCGCTCGGCGAGGAGCTGCAGCGCCGCGTCTGTCCGCCCTGCTGGGAAGAGTGGCGGCGCACCGAGGTGATGGTGATCAACGAGCTCAAGCTGAACTTCATGGAGCCCTCCGCGCAGGAGATTCTCGCGTCGCACATGCGGGAGTTCCTGGGGCTGGACGGCTCCGCGGCGCCTGGAGTGCGGTGAAGGCCGACCGCGAGGCACCGCGTTCGCTGCGCGGGCCGGCGATCAAGTTCGCCATTCTCCTGCTGCTGGTCGTCGGCGGCTTTCTCGCCGCCCGCTACACCCCGCTCTCCGAGTATCTGAAGATCGAGAAGATCCAGGGCTACCTCGATCAGGTGCGCGGCCTCTGGTGGGCGCCGGTGGCTCTCGTCGGCACGATCGTCGTGCTCGGTTCGCTCGGCCTGCCGGCGACGCCGTTCATCGTCGCCGGCGCGGCGATCTTCGGCGCGGTCTGGGGGACGGTGTGGAACTGGACGGGGATCTTCCTCTCCTCGTTCACCGGCTTCCTGCTCGCCCGGCTCCTCGGCCGCGAGTTCGTCGAGCGGATCGGCGGCGACAAGCTCCAGCGCGCCGAGAAGCTCCTCCACCGGAGGGGCTTCATGCCGCTCATCGCCATCCGCTTCCTGCCGGTGCCGTTCACCCTGGTGAACGCCGCCGCCGCGGTCGTCGGCGTGAAGCTGCCGAAGTTCCTCCTCGCCTCGGCGATCGGCCTCCTGCCGCCGATCGCCATCCTCACCTACTTCTCCGCCGCGCTCCTCGAAGCCGCCACCGGCGACCGCGCCGCCATCGTCCGCCAGGCACTCATGGTGTCGATCACCGCCGCCCTCTGCGTCTTCTTCCCTATCGGCCTCCGCCGCCGCCTGCGCAAGCGCAAAGCCAAGCGCCTGCGCGCCGAACGCGCCGCGCGGACCGCCAGGAGCTCTTCCGGCCGAACGTAAGCTTTACAGGACTATCTGTATGGTTTACCATACATGGCATGTTGCGTATCGGCCTCGTCCTTCTGCTCTCGCTGATCACTGGCTTCGCCCTCGTACTGGTGCAGGGCCACCTCCCCATGCGGCCGGGCTACCTCGGCGTCGCGCTGATGCTGGTGAGTGCGATCGCTGTCCGCAGGCACTGGCGAAGGCTCGACGCCGACTCTGGACCCGGTTCGCCGGAGCGGGAGTTGTGGCACGGGCTGGCGACCACGGCGCTCATCGCCGGGCACCTGGTCCTGAGCCTCTGGCTGGCGGGTCCGGGGATGGCACTGCACAGCGTGCAGGTGCACGCCATGGCGGTCGACAACTGGACCCTCGTCCTCGGCGCGATCCTGAGCTTTCGCATCGCGCGCGACCCCGAACCGCGCAGCGATGAGCGCGACAACTACTTCGCGACACGCGCCATCCGCTGCGCCTATGGAACCTTGATCGCAGAGCTGTGCCTGGTCATCCTCATCCTCGGCTTCGGCGCCGAGCTCAAGCTGCCGGCATTCTCCCAGCCGCTGGTCGCCCATGTCCTGATCGTCTGCCTGATGGCCGCATCGGTGGTGCGCTGCGCCGTGCAGCTGGGGCTCTACGACGGCGCGCGCCGGGCGCTCGCGGCGGCCCGGTGAGCGGCACGCCGATCGCCAACCACTTGCGGCGTCTCCGCTTCGAGCACGGCGAGATGTCGCAGGAGTCGCTGGCGCGCGCTACCGGCATCACCCGCCAAACCATCGTCGCGCTGGAGGGCGGGCACTACGCGCCGTCTCTGGAGCTCGCCATGCGTCTCGCGCTCGTCTTCGGCCGTCGCGTCGACGACATCTTCTACTGGCGCGAAGTGCCCTCGTCGCCGGCAGCAAAATAGCTTCCCCCACCAGCTTTCGAATCCTTTTCTCCGAGGAGTCCTCGATGAGTAGCCCGAAGCCCGCCAGCCGCAAGCGAAACGACCTCCGGCACATCCTCGTCTGGACGCTCCCGATCGGCCTCGCCTGGCTGGGCTTTCGCCTCTTCGAGCCGGTCCTCGTCTGGAGCAGCGGCTGGCAGCCCCTGCCGATAGCCTCGCTGAAGGAAAGACCGACTTCCGCAAATGAGTTCGTCGATGCCGACTGGACTTCGCTCCAAGCACCCGCCGCCGCGCGCTTGCGCGAAGCCTACGAGGACCTCGAGACACCAGCGCTCTCGGCCGCAGTCGCCATCGACGGCAAGCGCGTTTGGGCCGGAGTGATCGGCCTCGCCGAGGTAGAGACAGGAACGCCCGCCACGCTGACTTCCAGCTTCCGGCTGGGCAGCACGTCGAAGGCGGTGACTTCGGTGGCGATCGGCACGCTGCTCGACGCTCGCCGGCTGGACCTCGACCTGCCGGTCCAGCACTACATCCCCGACCTCGCCGCGCCCCTAGCCACGATCACGACCCGCCAGGCGATGAGCCACACCGCCGGAGTTCGCGACTATGGGCTGTGTCTCTGCTTTCCGGTCTGGGAGCATTTGAATCGCCGGCCGTTCGCCAGCACCCGCGAAGCGTTGCGGGTGTTCGAGCGCGACGCGCTTCGTTTTGTTCCGGGACAGGAGTTCGCCTACAGCAGCCTCGGCTACAACGTCGCCGGCGCGGTGCTCGAGGGTGCTTCGGCGACGCCGTTTCTCGACTACCTCGAGCGCGCTGTCTTCGAGCCGTTGCAGATGCACCAGAGCGGCGGCGACTTCGCGGCAAGACCCGTGCAGGATCGGGCTTCGTTCTACGAGACCCAGGAGAAGCGCTACAAGCCGGCAACGCAGGTCGACAACAGCATCCGCTGGCCGTCCGGCGGCCTGCTGTCCTCTCCTTCCGACATGGTGGCGCTCGGAGCCGCGATGACTACGGATCGTCTGCTGAGAGAGACGACGCGCAAGCTCCTTCTGACGCCCCAGCGCCTCGCTGACGGGCGGGAGAACCCGCAGGGCTATGCCCTCGGCTGGCGCGTTTCGGACGACAAGAAGCTCTTCGAGAAGAGCCTGACGACCTCGATCGTCAGCCACCACGGCACCGCCGTCGGCAGCACCTCCTACTTCGCCGCGCTCCCCGAGTTCGGCCTGGTGATCTCGGTCATGATGAACAAGGGGATGGAGAACGTCGAGGCGTTGACGCCGGAGGCGACGGCCCTGGCCGAGCTCTTCGTCGCCGAAGTGCAGCGGCGCAGGGCGAGCGCGCCGCCGCGCTAGACGCGACTACTCGCCGAGCGCGGCGGCGACTTGCGGTTGGTCGATGAGGAGGACGCCGCCGCCGGCGTGTTTTTCGGGGGCGAATTCGAAGTCGCGGATGACTCTCCGGAAGACCTCTTTGAGGGCGCGGGCGCCGAGGCGCGGTTGCTTTCTCGCCGCCTGGGCGATGGCGCGGGCGGCGTTGGGCGAGATCGCGAGCTTCACACCGCGGCTCTCGAAGAAGGCGCGGGTGTGGATGAAGCCCGAGTCGGGCCCTTCGAGGAAGATCTTCAGCAGCTCGTCCTCGCCCAGGTCCTCCAGCATCACCACGGCGTCGAAGCGCGACAGGAACTGCGGGCTCATGCCGTAGTCGAACAGGTCCTCGTTGCGCAGCCAGTCGCGGAGCTCGAAACGCAGCTCCTCCTTGACCCTGCCGCCTTCGACCACCGTCACCGGTTGCAGCGCCCCCTTGTCGGCGCCGATCGTCACCCGGTCGTAGACGGCGTCGTAGAGGCCTTCGAAGGCGCCGGCGCAGACGAACAGCAGACCCGACGAGTCCACCGTCGTCGCGCCGCCGCCCAGCCACTGCGGCAGCACCACCGGCACCGCTTCGTTCTCGATCAGCGTCAGCAGCGCCTCCTGGGCGCGGATGCCGGCGACATTGACCGTGCCACCGACGTGGCTGCGGATCTTGTCCACCTCGTCGACGAAGACCAACCCCTGCGACGCCCGCGCGATGATCGCCGCCGCGCCGGCGCCGGCGCCCAGCTGCTCACGGGCGCGCTCGAGCAGCCGCCGCATCACCGCTTCGCCCGGCCGCCCGGCCTGGGCCTCCTCGCCGAGGACGTTGGCGTGGATGCGCACCACCGCCGAGCGCGCGGCGAGCACCGGATCGGCAGCGAGGAACTTCTCCACCGCGCGCATCAGCGTCGTCTTGCCGGTTCCCGACGAGCCGATCATCAGGATGTTGCCGACGCCCAAGCCGGCGAGCTTCTTCGACAGCGCGATCGCCATCTCCTGCACCGCGCCGGCCTGTCCGATGACGCGCTTTCCGAGGGCGGCGGCGATCTCGTTCGGCGACGGGGCCTGCAATACGGGGGGCATGCCGCCATTCTAATGGTGTCGTGCTTTGGCGTGGCGGGCTCGCTCGGATAGATTGAGGCATGCCTTTCCGCCGCCATCCCAGCCTCGTTCGCGCCGCCCTCCTCGGAGCCGCGGCCCTGCTGTCCTCGCTCCCGGGGACGCGCCCCGCGTTCGCCGCTCCGGCTCCCGATCCGCTCGCCGCCGTCCAGCAGGCGGTCGATTCGGGCGACAGCGAACGCGCGCTCGACCTGCTCGGGCCGATCCTCAAGCGCGAGCCGAAGAACGCGCGGGCACTTCTCCTGCGTTCGACCGCCCGCTGCATCGGCGGCGAGCTCGACCTGTGCCGGAAGGACCTCGACCAGGCGATGGCGCTCGACCCGGCGCTGCGCCAGGGCTGGCTCAATCGCGCCGGCCTCGCGATCTCCGAGAAGCGCTACGACGACGCCGTCGCGGCGCTCGCCCAGGCCGAGAAGCTCGATCCCGCGGCGAGCGACAACGCGATCAACCTCGGCGCGGTCTACCTGCTGCAGGGAAAACTCGAACCGGCGAGCCGCGAGTTCGAGCGCCATCTCGCCGCCAGTGCCGGCTCGGCCGGTGCCTACTACCTCGTGGCTTCGAACTTCGCGCTCGCCGGCTACTCGGCGCTCGCCGCGCAGCACCTCGGACGCGCGATCGCGCTCGACGAACGCTCGCGCGTCCGCGCGCGTGGCGACGCGAACTTCGCCGAGGTCGCCGCGAGCCGGCCGTTTCAGACCCTGCTGACCACCGACTCGTTCGTCGCGGCGCCGGGCAGCTCGATCGCCAGTCGCATCTACCGCAGCCCCTTCAAGGGGTCCGGCAGCCCGCTCC
Organism: Acidobacteriota bacterium; assembly: GCA_052035735.1. Taxonomy (GTDB): domain Bacteria; phylum Acidobacteriota; class Thermoanaerobaculia; order Multivoradales; family JAGPDF01; genus JAGPDF01. The sequence continues at coordinate 6,433 of JBPOHI010000146.1, read as the reverse complement.
TGGTGGCGGTTCTGAACGCCCTGCAGATCGCCGGGACTCCGCTGGATCCGAGCGTCGAGGTGACCGACGAGTGGGCCCTGCTGTGGAGCGACACGCGCATCAAGATCTCCCGCCGTTCGGAGCAGGAGACCGCGCTCGAGATTTCAGCGCCGCCGGGGGCCTTCACGCCTGACGCCTGGGACCGGCGCAGCCGCGCGCTCTTCGACAGCATCGACACCGAGCTTCTCAAGCTCGAACGCAGCGGCCTCGGCCACTCCTGATCCCTGCGGCCGGCGCTCCGGCCGCAGGGGGGCCAATCACAGCCGCAGCAGGACGGCTCCCCAGTGGAGCCCGGCGCCGAGGGCGGCGAACTCGACCAGCGCCCCCTCCGGCGCCTTGCCGGCCAAGCGCGCCTCGTGGAAGCAGAGCGGCAGCGTCGCCGAGGTGGTGTTGCCGTACTTCTGGATGTTGTTGTGCACCTTGGCGTCGGGGAGGCCGAGCGCCTTCTGCGCCGCTTCGTTGATGCGCAGATTCGCCTGGTGCATGACCAGCAGGTCGAGATCGGCGAGGGTGTACCCGTGCTCGGCGAGCAGCTCCGAGGCGACCTGCGGCATGAGGGTGACGGCGAGCTTGAAGACCTTCCGCCCATCCATCGCCGGCACGGTCTCGCCGGCCGCGATCTGCTCGGCGGTGACGAACGGCCGGCGCGCCGAGCCCAGCCCGGGCACGGTCAGGATCTCGCTGTGGTTGCCGTCGCCGTAGAGGCGCGAGCCGAGGATGCCGCGCCCGTCGTCGGACTCGGAAGCACGGAAGACCATCGCCCCCGCGGCGTCGCCGAACAGCACCAGCAGATGCCGGAAGCGCGAATTCCACGCGTAGTCCTCGGCCGGGAGCGGACCGGGTTCGCGGCCTTCGAGGATTGCCCAGGTGCGCTCGGAGTAGGGCATGAGCGAGGTATGCACGTCGGTACCGACGAGCAGCACGTTGCGCGCGATTCCGGAGCGGACGAGGGCGTCCACCACCTGCAGGCCGTAGGCGAAGCCGGCGCATTGCTGCCTGATGTCGAGCGCCGGCACCGGGCGCATCCCGAGCTTTTGCTGCACCAGGGTGCCGCAACCCGGAAAGAAGTGATCGGGGGTCATCGTCGCGCAGACGATGTAGTCGATCTCGTCCGAGGCCATGCCGGCATCGGCGAGCGCCGCGCGCGCCGCTTCGGCGCCCAGGTCCGACGAGGCGACGCCGCTCTCGACGTAGCGCCGCTCGACCACGCCGCTGCGCTCGCGCACCCAGGTATCGTCGGTATCGATGATCCGGGCGAGCGTCGGGTTGTCGACTGCCCGGGGCGGAACGGCGATGCCGCTGCCGGCGAATCGTGCGCGGACCGGCTTCATGGCTCTCTCCTCATGCGCTAGGACTCGCGGCGGCGGTCAGTGGCGGAGCAGGTCGAGGAACTCTTCCCGCACCGGCTTCTGATAGAACGTGCCGCGGATCGCCGACGTCACCGTCACCGCCCCGGGCTTCTTGACGCCGCGCATCTCGACGCAGAGATGGCGGGCCTCGATGACCACCATCACGCCCTGGGGCTTCAACCGCGTCTCGAGGTAGTTGGCCACCTGCTCGGTGAGGCGCTCCTGGAGTTGCGGCCGCTTGGCGTAGAACTCGAGGATGCGGGCGAACTTGGAGAGACCGAGAATGGTGTCGTTCGGAATGTAGGCGAGATGGGCGTGGCCGTAGAACGGCACCAGGTGATGCGCGCACATGGAGTAGAACGGGATCTGCTTCTCCATCACCATGGCGCTGTAGTGCTCGTCGTTCGGAAAGGTGGTGACCTTGGGCTCCGCCCCCTCCTCGAGACCGCGGAACATCTCGAGGTACATCTTGGCCACCCGGCGATCGGTCTCGCGCAGGTTGTCGTCGTCCAAGTCGAGGCCGAGCTCGAGCAGCATGTTGCGCACGTGGCCGGAGATGCGGTCGATCCGCGACGCCTCGGAGGGCGCGGAGCGGTCGGCTTCCGCGGGGCGCCCCGCGGACTCGTCGGGTTTCTGGGCGGTCATCGGTTTCATCCTAGCGCAGCCCGCGCGGGCAGGAACGATCCTCCGGCCGCGAGCTAGAATGCGCGCGATGCTGCTCCCCTTCCTGCCGCCGCCGCGCGATCCCGCGGTGGACGACCTGCTCGGCGAGATTCCCCGCGAGCTGTTCTCCGAGAACCTCTACCAGGCCTGCGAGCTCGTCGAGCGCTACGTTTCGGACTGGGCCGTCTTGATTGCCCAGCGGCTCGAGATCGAGCCCGATCTCGCGGCCGGCACCACCGTGGCGGAGATCCTGCAGGCGCGCGGCTATGCGGACGAGAGGCGTCCAGCGCTCGACTGGCTGCTGGCGCGACTCGCCGCCGCGGGGCACCTCCAGCGATCGACCGCTGCCGGCGCCGCGCCGCTCGCACCGACCTATCGTCTCGCGGCCCCGCTCCCGCAGCCAGAGCTCGCCGAGCTGCGCGCCCTGGGGCTCGCGATCGACCCGGCGATCGCGCCGACGCTCGCGATCCTCGACGCCGCCGGCGAGGCCTTTCCCCGCGTCCTGGCCGGCGCGCTCACCGGCGAACAGGCGCTCTTCACCAGCGCCCGGATGCCCTTGTGGACCGAGTACTTCCACAACGCCAACCCGATCTACGCCCTGAACAACCGGCTGGCGGCGATCGCCGCCGCCAATCGGCTGCCGCGAGAGGGCGAGGTGCGCATCCTCGAGATCGGTGCCGGTGCCGGCAGCGCCGCCGAAGCACTGCTCGACGAGCTCCAGCGCCGCGACGAGCTCCGGCGCGTCGCCTGCTACTGGCTGACCGAGCCGAATCCGATGCTGCGCCGCCGCGCTTCGCGCGCCCTCACCGCCCGCTATCCCGGGCTGCGGCTGGTCGACCAGGCCTATGACATCGACCTCGAACCCGCCGCGCAGAATCTGCCACCCGGAGGCTTCGACCTGCTCTTCGCGGTGAACGTGCTGCACATCGCGCGCGATCTGCGCGCCAGCCTCGAGTGGCTGCGGAGCCTGCTCGCTCCCGGCGGCTGGCTGATCGGCGGCGAGTGCCAGCGCCTGTTCCCGGGCCAGACGATTCCGGTCGAGCTGGTGTTCGAGCAGCTGGCGAGCTTCACGACTGTCGTGCTCGAGCCCGGCGTCCGTAGCGCGCACGGATTTCTCGCCCCGGAACAGTGGCACCAGGCGCTCTCGGCCGCCGGTTTCGGCGAGCTTGCCGAAGTGCCCGAGCTGACGCGGATCCGCGAGCACTACCCGCGCTTCTTCTCCGGCGCGCTGTGCGCCCGCCGTCCCGCAACCCCCGCCCCACCATCCCTCGAAGGAGTCTGAATGTCGCGGATCACGATCGAATACTGCGTGGTTTGAAGCTACGGCCCGCGAGCCGCCGGTCTGGCGGCTGAAATCGAAGAGCAGTTCGGCGAACCGGCAACCCTGATCAAGAGCCGCGGAGGAGTGTTCGAAGTGAGCCTCGATGGCGCGCTGCTGTTCTCGAAAAAGGAGAGCGGACGCTTTCCGGCCACCGGCGAAGTCGCCGGCCTCCTGGCCGGCCGCCTGCCCGCGAGCGGTTGAGCGGCCTCGGGTTCTGGGGCGAACTCTTCGGCGCAGCTCTGGCGCTCGGGTGGCTCGCGCTGGCGCTGCGCGTCGTGACCGACCGGCGGCGCGCCCCGGCGTTGCCTCCGCCGATCGCCGACCTGCCCTCGACGACCATCTTGCTGCCGGTGCGCGACGAAGAGGAGAATCTCGCCGCCTGCGCGGCGGCGCTCCTCGCACAGCAAGGCAGCCTGGCACTGCGCGTCATCGACGACGCCTCGCGCGACCGCACGCCGGCGATTCTCGCCGGCCTCGCGGCACGCGAGCCGCGCCTGACGGCCCTCGCCGCCCGGCGGCTTGCCGCCGGGTGGGGCGGCAAGGTCAACGCCCTGGCGAGCGGATTCGACGGCGTGGCGACGCCCTGGATCCTGCTCACCGACGCCGACACCCGCCACCAGCCGGACCTCCTCGCGCGCGCCCACGCCGCCGCCGCCGAGCATCAACTCGACGCGTTTTCGCTCTCTGGAAGGCAAGTGACCCACGGGCTGGGCGAAGGTCTTCTCACGCCAGCAGCCTATGGTCTGCTCGACCTCATGCTCGGCGACTGGCGCCCCTATGCCCGCGGCGAAGGCCCGGCGCCGATCGCCAACGGCCAGTACTTTCTTCTCAACGCGGAGGCGCTGCGCGCCAGCGGCGGCTTCGAGGCGATCGCTGGAGAGGCGCTCGATGACGTCGCGCTCGCGACGCGGCTGCACGCGGCGGGCTTCAAAGTGGGCTTTTTTCGCGCCGGACCGGAACTGAAGGTCCGGATGTACGTCGGCGCCAGAGCGACCTTCCGCGGCTGGCGGAGGAACTTCGCCCTTTTCGTCGCCGCCCGCCCGCTGGCAACGCTCGCCGCCGTCGCCCTGCCGCTCGCCACGGTCCTGACCCTGTCGCTCGCGCTCGCCGACCGTAGACCGGCGCTCTTCGCAGTCTGCTGGCTGGCGGGAGCCATCGCGTCCGCCGCAACCCGGAGGAGCTCCGGCAACAACCCCTTTCCTGGAGCCGTTTTTCCGCTCGACGTTCTCCTGCTCGCTGCGACGCTGGCGTTCGCGATGAGTGATCGCGCGCGCGGAAAAGCCGCTTCGTGGCGGGGTCGCGAGATCCGGATTCAGAAATAGCGAAGATCAGGCGCGCCGCGCGCGCGATGCCCGGCCTGCGGCCGCGCGCGGGGACGCCAGCGGAGCGCGGTAGCGGCACATCTGGCCCGGCGTCTCCTCGATCTCGACCGTGAGGGTCTGCACGGCACCGCCGCGAGCGACTCTGGCGATGCGCTCCCAGGCCCAGCGGGCGAGGAGCTCCATGGTGACGTTGGCGAGCGGCAGGAGAAGCACTTCGTTTTCGGGAAAGCGGTACTCACGCTCACCGAAGCCGACCGCGACCGTCGCCGGACCCTTGCCGCCGTGCCTTCCCCCCGACTTGCCAAACGCCAGATGTGGGCTCGCTTCCGGCAACAGCATCCGGTCGTCGAGCGCCGCGCAAGCGGCGCGCGCCGCGCGCTTCAGGCGATCGCAATCGGCCAAAAGGCCGAGCTCGTCGACGCTCGCGCCCTCGACCTCGAGGGCGAGGCGATAGTTGTGCCCGTGCAGCGGCTCGGCGCTCTCGGCACCGAAGATCGTGAAGTGGGCGACGGAGAACTTGAAGTCCTGCTTGGCGAGGCGGATCGAGAACATCGGGGTCATCGCGCGGTCATTCTACGGGAGCCGAGCAGAGTGTCCTCGAGAATGTCGAAGACCCGGTGGCACTCGTCGTCGGTGATCGCGTAGGGCGGCAGGAAATAGACCACGTTGCCGAGCGGCCGCAGCAGCACGCCCCGATCGAGGAACTCCTGCGCCAGCCGCGGCCCGCGGGCGTCGAGATAGCCCGTCGCACGCTCGCCCGGCGGCGCTTCGAGCTCCACCACCGAGAGCGCCCCGATGCCGCGCACCCGCGCGACGCCCGGCAGCGCCGCGACGAGCTCGAGCCGCCGCGCGAAAAGCCGCGAGAGCTCGCCGATGCGGCTCAGGCAGCGGGTCTCGTCGAACAGCGCGAGACTGGCGCGCGCCACCGCGCAGGCGAGGGCGTTGGCAGTGTACGAGTGGCCGTGGAAGAAGGCCCGCCCACGCTCCGGCGAGAGGAAGGCGGCGTAGATCTCCTCGCTGGCGAGCGTCGCCGCGAGCGGCAGGTAGCCCCCGGTCAGCCCCTTCGACAGACAGAGCAGATCCGGAGCGACGCCGGCGTGCTCGCAGGCGAACATCCGGCCGGTGCGGCCGAAACCGGTGAAGATCTCGTCGGCGACGAGCGGCAATCCGCGCTCGCGCGTCGCCGCACGCACTCCGCGCAGGAAGGAGGCCGGATGGATGCGCATGCCGCCGGCCCCCTGCACGATCGGCTCGACGATCACCGCGGCGACCTCGTCGCCGCGCTCGTCGAGCAGCGCTTCGAGTGCGGCGAGCGCCCCCGGCACCTCCCGCTCGCCCGCCGGAACCGGCGTCCGCAGGACCTCGCACAGGAGGTCGGCGAAGACGCCGTGGAAGACCGCATCGCCACCCGCAGCCATGGCTCCGAAGGTATCGCCGTGATACGCGTGCTCGAGCGCCACGAACAGCCGCCGCCGGCTCTCGCCGCGCTGGCGCCACTGCTGGATCGCCATCTTCATCGCGACCTCGACCGCCGTCGAGCCGTCGTCGGAGAAGAAGACCCGCGACAATCCGGGCGGCGCCAGCGCGACGAGCTCGGCGGCCAGGCGCGCCGCGGGCTCATGGGTGAAGCCGGCGAAGATCACCTGTTCGAGCTCGGCCGCCTGCGCGGCGAGCGCGGCGTTCAGGCGCGGGTGATTGTGGCCGAAGAGGTTGACCCACCAGGAGGAGATGCCGTCGAG
>JBPOHI010000270.1:0-2651 GCA_052035735.1 Acidobacteriota bacterium | reverse complement strand
GGCAGCGTCTTCAGCGCCACCTTGCGGTGCAGACGCTCGTCTTCGGCAAGGTAGACGACCCCCATGCCGCCTTCACCCAACTTGGCGAGGATCCGATAATGCGCCAGCCTGCTGCCGATCACGCGGCGCAGTCTATCGGTTGGAAGCGACGTCGCGGGGAACGCTCATTCGCTGTGGGTGCGAGGCGAGAGTCAGGAAAGGCGGTTTCAGCCGGGCTGCGCGCTCATTCCCAGCGCGAGACGCATCGCCGCGTCGTCTTCGCGGCAAGGGAGGGGTGCGACGTAGAGTGTCGACGCGAGCGTGACTGGGCTTCGCGTCAGTTCGTCGAGCCGGCATCGGAGGCGCTTGGGATGGCAGATTGGGTAGGCCGGCGCCTCGTACACGACGACCTCATGTTCCGCGCCGTAGGTTCGTATGAGCTCATGGGCCAGGACTTCGAGCCCGGCGAGATTCCACAGGTCGCCGTCGCGGAAGTCGCCGACACCGATCGCGCCGATCTGCCAGAGAACGAGGTGGCTGGTGGGATCGAAGATGCGCCGGCGAATGAGGAAGTCGGTCGCTTCGAAACTCTGGCAGCCCCCTGTTCCTGGATCGAAACCCAACTCGGCCACGAGGCAGTCCTCCGCCGAGATTCCCGGGAGCATCTCGGCCTCGAAGCCCTCGGCCCGCGCACGGCGAATCGCTTCGTGAGCGGGAGTGACGAAGACTCCGGGATGGCCATAGAACGCGGCGCAAACCCGCTTGCCCTCGCGGACCGGGGCGAGCATGCGCTCGACCATTTCCTCGTAGGTCTCCCGACGCGGCCGGCCGGGCCGATAGGAGCTGAAAAGGGACTCGCCGGTTGGGTTGACCTCTTCCAGCCAGCGGTGGGTGACAACATCCTGAACAAGGTGCAAGAGCTTGTCAGCGCTGACAATGGTGGAGAGGGCCTCTGGAGTCACCTGACCGGAGATGCGAAACCCGGTGCCGACTACGGCGAGTGCGCCCTGTTGTCCCATCGGTTCGAATCGCTCCATGGTCTGCTTGCGTCGGTTTGCGGAGATGCTAGATTCTGTGAAGTATTTCACTAACTATGGGAGGGGCTATGGCTCGGACCGACGTCGAGAACTTTCTCAAGGCCTATGCGGGCGACAAGGGTATTCAAGCGGAGTACAAGAACGACGCGGCTGCCGCGGTGAAGAAGTATGCGCCCGGCGCGACCGCCGACGAGCAGGCGATGCTGGCGCGCGGCGATGCGCACGAAATCAAGGAACACTTGAAGGATGTTTACGGAGCTGCGCTCTCGGTCAACATTCCCTGAACCTGAACTGAACAGGGCCGCCGATGGCTCTAGGACCGCGGCTCCGGGAGCTTCAGCTTGCGAAGCAGTCCGCGGAAATCGTCGCGGTCACGCAGACTCTCGTAGTCCTGCGTGACTGCGATCCAGCCCATCTCCCAGTCGCGATTTCGATAGCCGCGTTCGAGCCAGCCCATGGCTCGGTCCTCTTCACCGGCACACGCGAGGAGTCCAGCGGCGATACCTAGCTGCACCTTCCTCTTCGGAGCCTGCGCATCCAACTCTGTCGCCAGCCAGTGAAGAGCGGGAACATAGCCACTCGCCGTTAGGCGGCGGTCGAACTCGGGGACCAGATCCGCGAAGCCGAAGGCGTTGAGCCAGCCACGGAGCTCGGCGCCGCGCTCTGGGTCCTTTTCGAGACGGTGATAGTAGATCCACGCGTACGAGTGCACCAAGCCGAACTGGGGTTCGAGCTCGAGTGCCAGCCGGTACTGCTCCAGCGCCTCCACGTCCCGTCCCATCAGGTTCAGCTGATAGCCGTAGTTGGCGGCGATATTCGGTGAGAGCGGATCGAGGATCCGGGCGCGCTCGATCTCCTTTTGCCCTTCGTCGAAACGGCGCAGGCGAGTGAGGAGACGCCAATAGTTGAGGTGACCCAAGGCTGAACTCGGCTCGAGCTCGAGTGCGCGGCGAATCGACTTCTCTCCCGCCGCCCAGTTCCAGCGCGCTACGTAGAGATCGCCCTGCGCCGCATGGGCCGCCGCAAGCGACGGATCGAGCTCGAACGCCCTGGCGAGTGCGGTGTCAGCCTGCGCGAGGCGCTGGTTGAGGTCCGAAAAGAAATAGCCTTGTTGCTGGTGGATCTCGGCAAGGCCTGCCCAGGCGGGCGCGAAAGTAGTGTCGATGGCGACCGCCCGCTCGAAATAGCCCTGCGCCTTGCGGTAGCTCTCCTCGCTGAACTTCGTGGCCCAATAGCGCCCTTGCAGATAGGCCTCATAAGCCTCGGGAACGACTGGCTTGGTGCTGGCCATCTGGGTTTCCTCCACGGGGGAGAGCTGCGCGTGCACGGCGCGGGCGACCGCTCCGGCGAACGTGTTCTGCAGGGCGAGAACTTCGCTCGCACCGCGCTCGAAGCTCTCGGACCAGAGGGTGGTCTCGGGGTGGGCCTGGATGACCTGGGCGTTCAGGCGGACCGATTCGCCGACCCTGGCGACGGAGCCTTCGACGACGAAGTCGACGCCGAGCTCTTCGGCGATCTGGGGCAGGAGCTTCTTCGAGCCCTTGTAGTGCATCGCCGATTGGCGAGAGATGACGCGGACGCCCTGGATGCGGGCGAGGGCCGAGATCAGGGCGTCGGTCATGCCGTCGACGAAGT
>JBPOHI010000250.1:0-4981 GCA_052035735.1 Acidobacteriota bacterium | reverse complement strand
CCGTCGCCCTGGTGTGTGCTGGGGTTTGACTCCCATTCTATTCATTTGGCGCCCCCACGGTATCGGCCCCCCCCCCCCCCCCCCCCCGAGAACGCGCTGCCCGCTCTACTTCGCGATCGTCTCGATCCGCAGCAGCGGCACTTCGACCGAGGTGGCGCGGCGCAGATCGACGCGGGCGCGGACGCCCCAGAAGTTGTCGAGCAGCGGATCCATCAGGGTCTGCTGTACCTCCCACTGGCGGTCGCCCACAGGACGGATCTGCGTCCAGTGGTGGCGGCGGCTCTCGGGCGAGGTGATGAGGTCGGTGTACTCCTCGAAGAACGGCCGCAACGCCGCTTCCAGGCGACCGGCGTCCCAGTCGTCGGCGGGCATCTCGCCGCCGGCGGCGGCCGCCTCGTGGACAATCTTTTCCGCCGCCTCCTCCCAGTTGCGGTTCGCCAGCGCCTGGACGAAGAGGTGCATCTCCGACCGCACTCGGGCAGCGAAGACCTTGGGGTTCTCGACCAGCTCGCGCACCCAGATCGCCTCGACCGCCTTCTCGCGCTCCTCGCGCTTGCGGAGCAGGAGCTCGGGGTGGAGCATGCTCTCCCACTCTTCGAGCAGGCTCGTGTCGGTGAGCTCGATCGTGGTGCGGAAGAAGCCGAGCACGTCCTCGACCGCCTCGGTCTTGGCAACCATCGGCACGTTCTGTTGCAGCGTGCGGTAGAGCTGCGAGAGATAGCGCAAGAGCACTCCCTCGCTGCGTTCGAGACCGTACGCCTTGACGTAGTCGTTGAAGGAGGCGAAGGTCTCCCACATCTCGCGACCGATCGACTTGGGCTCGATCTCGCGGTCGCCCACCCAGGGGTGCATGCGCGCGAAGCGGTCGAAGTTGCCGAACAGCCAGTCGGCGAGCGGCTTGGGGTAGGAGATCCCTTCGAGCTTCTCCATCCGCTCCTCGTACTGGATTCCCTGCGACTTCATCTCGGCGAGCGCCGTCTGCTTGGCGCGGTCGGTCTGCTTGCGCAGCACGATCTCGGGGTTCTCGAGCACCGACTCGACCAGGGTCAGCAGGTCGCCGACGTAGGTCGGATGCTCCGCCTCGAGGAGCGGCACCATCTCGACCAGGAACAGCGACAGCGCGTGGTAGAGCGAAAAGTCGAACTGCAGATCGGGATTGACGATCACCCAGAAGTAGGCCGTCCGCGAGTCACGCTGCAAGACGAGGATGCGCGCCCGCACCAGCGAGCGCACCAGCACCGCGGCGTGTTTCAGGTGGCGCTTCTTCGCCGACTCCTCTTCGTGGCTGCCACTGATGAGCTCGCGCAGCGAGGCGAAGTTCTTGCGGTTCGGGTCGTTGGCCTCCTCGTCGCGCTGCAGGAGGTTGAGCACCATGCCGTGGGTGATGCGGAAGCGCGACTTCAGGGTCTCGGGCGGCTTCTGAATCAGACGCTCGAACGTCTCCTTCGTCCAGGTCACTTCACCCTTGCCGGAGCCGCGATGCCCGGCGCCGCCCCGCATGGGGGCCCGCGACAGCGGCGACGGCGAAGGGCCCTTCTTGCCCTTCTTGCCCTTGGCCGCGGCGCGCTTTCTCTCGATCGCCTCCTCCGGGGCCTGCGCCACGACCCAGCCGCGGTCGTCGAAGCCCTTGCGGCCGGCGCGGCCGGCGATCTGCTTGAAGTCACGCACCGACAGGATCTGCACCTTCTCGCCGTCGTACTTGGCGAGCTTCGAGAACACCACGGTGCGGATCGGAATGTTCACCCCGACGCCCAGCGTGTCGGTGCCGCAGATCACCTTGAGCATCCCCTTCTGCGACAGTTGCTCGACCAGCAGGCGGTACTTGGGAAGGAGGCCGGCGTGGTGAATGCCGATGCCGAAGGTCAGGAAGCGGCGGATCTCCTTCCCGTAGGGCGTGTCGAAGCGGAAGTCGCCCAGCTCGGCGCGAATCGCCTCGCGCTCGTCGCGCGACGTCATCCCCATGCTGGTGAGCGACTGGGCGAGCTCGGCGCACTCGCGCTGGGTGAAATTGACGACGTAGACCGGCGCGCGCTCGGCCTCGAGCAGCGTCTCGATCGTCTCGTGGAGCGGCGTCTCCTGGTACTCGAAATCGAGCGGCACCGGACGCACCACCGAGGTCACGCTCGCCACCGCGACGCCGGTTGCGCGCTCGAGACGCTCGGCGATCGGCGTCATGTCCCCCAGGGTCGCCGACATGAGGAGAAAGCGGGTCTTCGTCAGGGTGATGAGCGGCACCTGCCAGGCCCAACCGCGCTCGGCGTCGGAGTAGTAGTGGAACTCGTCGAGGACCGCATAGGGCGCGTCGAGCAGCTCGCCCGAGCGCAGCGCCATGTTGGCGAGCACCTCCGACGTGCAGCAGAGGATCTTGGCCTGCGGATTGATCGACGCGTCGCCGGTCAGCATGCCGACGTTGGCGGCGCCGAAGTCGTCACAGAGCGAGAAGAACTTCTCCGAGGCGAGCGCCTTGATCGGGCTGGTGTAGTAGGAGACCTTGCCCTCGGCCAGCGCCTTGAAGTGCATCCCCAGCGCCACCATCGACTTGCCCGAGCCGGTGGGCGTGTTGAGGATGACGTGCTTGCCGGCGAAAACCTCGAGCAGCGCCTCCTCCTGATGGGCATAGAGGGTGAAGCCGGCGTCGGCCGCCCAGGTGACGAAACGGTCGAGGAGCTCCTCCGCGGAGGCGCCGGGTTGCGCGGGGAGGCGCTCGGAGAGCAGGGGTCGCACGGACATTCCGCCATTCTTTCACCTCCCGCCGATCCGGGTGCGCGGCCGCCCGCGCCCTGCTCCACTCTCCTCCGGGCGGCATAGAATCGCCGCTCGACCCGAGGAGACTCCCGATGCGATGGCGCGGCGAACGGCAGAGCGATCAGGTGGAGGACCGGCGCGGCATGACTCCGGCGCGCGGCGGCATGGCGATCGGTGGTGGCGCAGCGCTACTCGTGCTGCTCTTCGCGCTCTTCACCGGCCAGGATCCGCGGCAGCTCCTCGACGCCCTCGGCGGCGCCCAGGCCGACGTCGATCCGTCGGCCTCCGGCCCGGCGCCGACCGGCGCGCCGGCGGACGAAGGCGGCCAGTTCGCCGCCGCGGTGCTGGCTTCGACCGAAGACGTCTGGACGGAGATCTTCGCCGCCCAAGGGCAGCGCTACCGCAAACCGACGCTGGTGCTCTTCTCGGACGCCGTCGCCTCCGCCTGCGGCACCGCCTCCTCGGCGGTCGGCCCGTTCTACTGTCCGCCGGACCAGAAGGTCTACCTCGACCTCTCGTTCTACGAGCTCCTGTCGCAGCGTTTCGGCGCGCCGGGGGACTTCGCCCAGGCCTACGTCGTCGCGCACGAGGTCGGCCACCATGTGCAGCAGCTCCTGGGCATCGCCGACCAGGTCACCGCCGCGCAGCAGCGCGCCTCCGAGGAGCAGGCGAACGCGCTCTCGGTGCGCATGGAGCTCCAGGCCGACTGTCTCGCCGGCGTCTGGGGCCACCACGCCAACCGCACCCGCCAACTCCTCGAGCCGGGCGATGTCGAAGAGGGGCTGCGCGCCGCCGCAGCGATCGGCGACGACATGATGCAGCGTCAGAGCTCCGGCCGCGTGCGCCCCGAATCGTGGACCCACGGCTCGTCCGAGATGCGCGTGCGCTGGTTGCGCCTGGGCCTCTCGACCGGCGATCCGGATCAGTGCGACACGTTCCAGGCGGAGCGGCTGTAAGTTTCCAGCCACCCCTCGTCGGTACAGTCTCGAAAGAAGCCCTTTGGCCGCGTTCGGCTGGGGCGCTCCGGCACTCGGGATCCGAAGTGGGCGACCACGCTTCAAATAGGAGCCCGCTTTGGATCCCGAGTGCCGGAGTGACCCGACCAACGAAGCCGAGAACCAACCCACAAGGCGACCAGCCCCAAGCCACTCAGCACGAGTCCCCAGCCGAACCCCTGCGGCACGTAGCGCACGACGAGCCGCCCCGGCAACGACCCGGGCCGGACGCCGAGGAAGAGACCGTCGACGAGCTCGACAGCGAGCGGCCGCCCGTCGATCGTCGCGCGCCACCCGGCGTCCCAGGTCTCGGCGATGACGAGCCTCGCCCCGGCATCGGTAGCGCCCGGCCAGGCGATCTCCCAGCGACCCGGCGTGCGCACGAGAACCTGCGGCTGCGATGAGCCGTCCTCGCGACGCACCAGCGGCAAGACGTCGCCGCGGTCGAAGACGGTCGCGTCAGCGCCCGCATAGGCGACCGTCCACGAAGCGACCAGCGGTGCCGCTGCCGGCGGCGCGAGCACCCAGCGCACACCCAGCCGATCGTGCCACGGCGACTCCCAGTGCTCGATCGGCCGGAAGTACGTCGCATGCGGCGTCGCCAGCTCGCGCCCGTAGACGCGCTCGTAGCGCGAGAGCTTCAGCGAATCGTCGCCGCGCACGTCGTAGAGGCCGAGCGCCATCGCCGCGTTCGGGCGCAGCGCGCTGCCCAACGCGGCGATGCGCTCCGGTTTCCCGGCCAGGAACTCGATCGCCGGCGTACGCGCGCAGAGCTCGCCCGCGGGCAGTGCCGGGTTGATCCCGGCGTGCGCCCAGGCGAGATCGGCGAGCGCGAGCAGCACGACCAGCGGCGCGAGTCGCCGGCGCCAGAGCGGCGAGAGCGCGAGGCCCGCGAGGACGGCGAGCGGCAGCCCGATGGCCAGTGCGGTGGCACCGGCCTCCTCCGCGATCTGCCCGCGCGCGCTCCAGTCGTCGTGAAACGCCGCCCAGCCGAGGACGAGACCGGCGACCGGCAGCAGCGAGCCGTAGAGGAGGCCTCGCCCCTCGCCAGCGAGCCAGCGCTCGAGCCCCGCGCCGGCAAGCAGAGCCAGACCGAGCTCGACGCCGAGCAGCAGGTAGTGATGCAGCATCTTCTCCACCACCGGGGTCACGAGCAGCAGTTCGCGGACGCCCGGGAAGTGGTACGAGGCCAGCAGGCAGGCGACGACCATCGAGGCGAGCGCCCGCAGGCGGCGCTGCAG
>JBPOHI010000215.1:0-1950 GCA_052035735.1 Acidobacteriota bacterium | reverse complement strand
CCCATCCCGCGCTTCCTCAGCCGATCGAAGCCACCATGTGGATCTTCGGGGCCACGGTGCGGACCACCTTCTCGATTCCGTGGCCAGGGTTGGTGCGTTTCGTCGCGATGAGCAGGCCGGCCTTCTCGAGAAACAGCACGTCCTTCGCCACCGCGGAGCGCTCCCGATGCAGGCGCCGGGTGAGCTGCTGAATCGAGAGCTCCGTCGTCAGGACTTCAGAGAGAAGTTGCAACCGGGTCCTCGAGAGCGCACTGAACATCGCCGCCGGGTCACCGTACGAGATCGTCAGACTCGGCGCGACAGGCTTGCCCTTGTCGAGCTGACGCGCGATTCCCTTCACGCGTGCCAGGAAATTCTCGCTCGACTCAGTCACCACAGTCGTCTTCCCGGTCATCTCTTCCTCCTCGCCTTCTCCTTGGCAATCTCGACCCATTCCGCCGAGAAGCGCTCGACGATCGTTTCGTAACTCGCCGCTTCGACGGGCTCGACCTTGCCGAAACAGTGCCGGTGATGCACCCCGTGCGCGTTGTCGTAACCCAGAACACGCCCGTTGTCGCCCGAGTAGAGGAGCGGGTTGATGTACGCCAGGCTGTACCGCGTGATCTCCTGCAATCCTCCCGGATTCGTCCGCGTCCACACCTCGAACCGGAGCTGCCCGCCGCCGCGCTTCGCCGACAAGAAGTGCCGCTCAGAGACGATCCGGGTCTCCGGTGGCTGCGACTTCGCTGGACCTCGCCTCGGCATCAGCTGTGCCAAACGGTACCACATCTGTTGTCGACTCGAGCGCGCCCGCCGGCCTGGCACGGCCGATGCAATTGCTCTCCCTACCGACGGCAGCCGCTTCGCCGGCGAGATCGAGAGCGAGCGCCGATGATCCTCCGCAACCCCCACCGCCTGCCTCTTTTGCTGCGCTTCGCACCGGCGAGCCTGCCGCTGCGCCTGCCCGGGCGCTGGAGCACTGCACGCCTGCTTTCTACAAACGCCTTGCCGGCCTGGCTCTCTGGGCCGTTGGCCGGCCGCGTCTACCTCCGCGTCCTCGACCGATCGCACCACTGGCGCGGCGGAGTCCTGCGGCAGAGCGGCCTCGCGCAACACTGGCGCTTCCTCGTTCTCGCCGCGCTGCTCTCCTACGCCACCGCCTGGATGGGAACGAGGGCGGTGATGGCGGGGTTCGAGAGCACCTGGACCGGAGTCGCCCTCGAGGCGACGCGACACGAGAATCAGGCGCTTCGGACCCGGCAGGAAGCCCTGCGCGAGGCGACCGAGGCCGCCCTCGCCGCCGCCGCGGGCCATTCAGCGGCGAGTCCGGCCCGTTATCGCTGAGGGCTGGCTCTGAGCGCTAGCCCGGAGCACGGCGGACAACGGCAATCCGCCCCATCACCAGCCGATCCATCTTCGTCCGCAGGAAGCAGTCGAGCGCCTCCGCCGGCGTGTTGACGATCGGCTCGTTCTCGTTGAACGAGGTGTTGAGCACGATCGGCACGCCAGTTTCGGATTCGAACGCCCGGATGAGCTCGGCGTAGAGCGCGTTCGACCGGTCGGAGACCGTCTGCAGCCGCCCCGAGCCGTCGACGTGCACGACCGCCGGCACGAGGCCGCGCTTCTCCGGCCGGAACGGATAGACCTTGAGCATGAACGGATCGGGATAGGAGCAGGTGAACCAGTCCCCCACCCGCTCCTCGAGGATCGACGGCGCGAACGGACGGAACGACTCGCGACGCTTGATCTTGAGGTTGAGCAGGTCCTTCATGTCGGCGCGGCGCGGATCGCCCAGGATCGAGCGGTTGCCGAGCGCCCGCGGGCCCCATTCGGCGCGCCCTTGATACCAGCCGACCACCTCGCCGCGCGCGATCGCCGCCGCGGTCTCCTTGCACAGCGCCGCGGTATCGGGCGCGGTCGAAACGCTCAGCTCGCCGAGAATCCCGTCCGCGCCGTTCGAGCCCGGGATTC
>JBPOHI010000018.1:0-12634 GCA_052035735.1 Acidobacteriota bacterium | reverse complement strand
GCTGGTCGAACGGTTTTCCGACCGTCTCGGTGATGGACCTCGCCATCCATCCGCGTGAGAACGACCTCATCGTCGCCACCCACGGCCGGGCGCTCTGGGTCATCGATGACATCTCGCCGCTGCGCGGGCTGGGCGCGAAGGGCCTGGCGGAGAAGCTGCGCCTGTTCCCCGTGGCCGAGGCCGGGCAGTACTGGCAGCCAGCGGAGGACGGCGGCTTCGGCTTCGGAGCCACCGAGTTCCGGGGCGACAACCGCCCCTACGGCGCCGCCATCACCTTCCTGGCGAACGGTGACGAGCTGCCGATCGCCGACCGGGAGCGCGAGCGCGCCCGTCTCGTCGGTCAGCGCCGCGCAGAAATGGAGAAGGCGGCCGATGCCGCCGTGAAAGCGGCCGGAGAGCAGGAATCCGACAAGACGAAGGCCGCCAAGGCGACGCTCGAGATTCGCGACGCCGCCGGCCAACGCGTGCGCCGCCTCAAGGTCGACGCCCGGCGCGGAATCAATCGAGTCTATTGGGATCTCTCCCGCGACGGCTTCAAGCGCCCGCCGACGGCGACTCCCGAGGAGGCGGGATTCAACCCGAGCGGGCCGCAGGTGCCACCGGGCCGCTATGAGGTCGTGCTGACGCTCGCCGGCGAGGAGCGCCGCGGCTTCGTCAACGTGCTCGCCGACTCGAGTTCCGGCAACAGCGCCGAAGACTGGCAGGCGCGCTGGCAGGCGATCCTCGAGGCCGGCCGCCTGAACGACGCCGCGGTCACGGCGATCGAGCGCATCGTCGCGACGCGTCGCGATCTCGATGCGGTGGCCGAGCGCATCCGCAGGGCGAATGCCGAGGCGCTGCGCAACGAGACACTGAAGGAGGCGGAGCTGCCGCTCGCCAAAGAGGCGAAGGCGGTGCGCGAAGGGCTGGAGAAGCTCGAGACGCGCTTCTGGTGGCCGGAGGGCACGGTCGGCATCACCCCCGACATCGACATCCTGTCGCGCCTCGCTTACGTCCGCGGCTACCTGGGCTCGTCGTGGAGCCGGCCGAATCCGACCCATCTCGAGTACCTGCGCCAGGCTCGTCAGCAGCTCGAGGCGGCGCTCACCGATCTCCACGCCTTCTACGCCAGGGAGGTCGAGGCGTACCGCGCCGCGCTCGCCGCGCAGAAGGTCGAGCTCGTGCCGCCCGCCGCGCCGATCGCCGTGCCCTGACGGTGCGCGGGCGCGAGTCCACTGCTGCCGTCACTTCGCTGTCCGCCGCGGGCGCTCCGCAGGCTGCGGCGGCCTGCGGGGCGCGCTGGCTCGTGCCGGCGAGTTTCGCGGCGGCGATCCTCTTTCGGCTGGTCGGCCTGGGAGGCTCGTCGATGTGGCTCGACGAGATCATGGAGACTTTGATGGCCCGCGGCGGCCTGAGTGGCCTCTTTTCGGGTCTGCTCTACGACCGTGCCCTGCCGCCGGTCGAGCCTCTGCTCACCTGGACTCTGCTCGCCCTGGGACAGGGCGAGCTCGAGCGCCGGCTGGTCAATGCCCTCCTTGGCGCCGCTGCGGTCGCGCTGTTCGCACGCTGGGTGGAGCGCCGGTACGACCTGCCTACGGCCGCGCTGACAGCGCTCTTGCTGGCCGCTTCGCCGGTGTTCCTCCGCTATGCGCATGAGCTGCGGCCGTACGCCCTGGCGCTGTTGTTCTCGGTCTGGGCGTTGGATGCCAGCGAGCGCTGGCTGGCGCAAGGTGCCGCCCGCTTTCCCGCGGAACTCGCGCTGGCAGCAGGCCTCGCCGCGACGACCCACTATCTGGCGGTCGCGCTCTGGCTCCCGGTCGCGGCCGCGTGGTTCGAAGCACGCAGCGAGGGCCGAGTGCCGGGGCTGGGGCTTCGGCTGCCGTCCGCAGTCGTGGCTTCGCTCTTGCCGCTCGCCTGCTGGTTCGGCCTTCTCGCGGCCTACGGCGGCCCGCAGCAGCCGATCCGCACGGCGAATTGGGACTGGACGCTGGTCGAGCGGCGCTACGAAGAGCTGCTCTTTCGCGGCCACCTCGGACAGCCGGGGATCGAGGGCGCCGGCGTGCTCGTCGCCTTGCTCGCCATCGTCGGCTGCGCGGCGTTGGCGCGACGTCGCGGCGGTCTCACGCTCTTCGCCGGTCTGTTCGCCGGCAGCGTGTTGATCGAGCTCGTTCTGCTCGCGATGGGGCGTTTCAGCCACCTGCGATACAACCTCTTCGGTCTGCTCTTCCTGCTCACCGCCGTAGCGGCGGGCATCGTCGCCTGCGGGCGCCTGCTCGGCACGTTCAACCGCAACTCCGGAATCGCCACGGCGGGTCTGTTGGCCGCAGCTGTCGTTGCCACCTTCGTCACCGGTGTCGTTGGCTACGCTCAGCGCGGCCGGCCCGATTGGCCGGCGGTGGCGCGAGCGGTCGAAGCGCTCGACGGGACCGAGGCCTATGTGGCGACCACGAACCAGTGGTCGCAGATCTCGCTCGGCTACTACCTCGGGCGCTACCGCACCCTGCGCGAGGCGCCGCGTGGCATCGCCACGGTGCTGGGCGACCGCGGCCGGCTGCTCGAGGAGATCGCCGGTCAGCCGGCCGGATGCGTTCTCGTGCTCGCAGCGGGGCCCCCGACACCGGAGGGGCTCCTGGCGGGGCTACGGCCCAGGCATCCCGTTCTCGCCCTGCCGCAGACCGACCGCGCGCGTCTCTATCGGTTCGCCACGCCGGCGGTGGAGCGCCAGGCGTGCTTCCCTCCGCCCGACTTTCACCTGGAGCCGTCTCGCGGCTACGGTGATCTCCTGCCCTGGTGGACGCTCCTGGTGGATCCCGCGTGACGGATTCTCCAGGGGCTCCGCGGGACGGCTCGCTGCCGGCGACGCCGCGCCCTCTCTCGGCCGTCGAGCTCGTCCTTCTGGCCGGCGGATCGGGCGTCCTGCTGCTGGCGACCTGGATGCGCTGGTGGCCGCTGTCGATGACCGAGGCCCTGGGCTTCGCGACCGGTGGCACCTGCGTCTGGTTGTGCGTGCGGGAACACATCTGGAACTGGCCCTTGGGCCTCGCCAACAACCTGCTGTTCTTCGCCCTGTTCTGGCACGCGCGGCTCTATGCAGACATGGGCCTGCAGACGGTCTACTTCGCTTTCGGCGTCTACGGCTGGTGGAACTGGCTGTACGGCGGACAGAAGCACGGCGCGCTGCAGGTCACCCGTACGCCCCGAGGCGAAACACTGGCGCTCGCCGCGCTCACCCCGTTCGCCACCTGGGGGCTCTGGGCTCTGCTCGTGGAGGTGGGCGATGCGGCCCCCTTTCTCGATGCCCTGACGACCGTCCTGTCACTGGTCGCGCAATATCTGCTTTGCCGCAAGCGGCTCGAGAACTGGGCGGTGTGGATCGTGGTCGACGCCATCTATGTGCCGCTCTACCTGTCGCGCGGCCTGCAGCTGACCGCGCTGCTCTACGCCCTCTTCCTGGTCATGTGCATCTACGGCCTGCGCGCCTGGTTGCCGGCGCGGCCGGCTCCGGCACCGGCCTCGTCCTGAGGCGCCCAGCCGCCCGCCGGCGGAGGCGACCGGGGGCCGAAGCCCCGCGCTTTTCCGTCACCGCTCCCGCCCCGTTGGGGCGGTGGCTTCGCGCGCCCCCGGAGTTACCCTGTGGCCACGACGCCAAGCTGGATTGTGCTCGAGGTGTCGCTGCATCTCCGCCCTTCCATGCCCGAAGGGCGCCGCAACCGTGGGGTTCGAAATGACGATCGACACCGGAAATACCGGATTCATGCTGCTCTGCGCCAGCCTGGTGATGCTGATGACACCGGGTCTGGCGTTCTTCTACGGCGGATTGGTCGGACGCAAGAACGTCCTCGCCATCATGATCCAGAGCTTCGTCTCGATGGGTTGGACGACGGTTCTGTGGTGGGCGTTCGGTTTCTCGCTCTGCTTCAGCGGCGACATGAAGAGTGGCACCGACTTCGCCGGCATCGTCGGCAACCTCGACTGGGCGATGCTGCGCGGAATCACCCTCGACATGCCGTCGCCGGTCAACTCGACCATCCCGATGATCGTCTTCTGCGGCTATCAGATGATGTTCGCGATCATCACCCCGGCGCTCATCACCGGGGCGTTCGCCAATCGCGTCACCTTCAAGGCCTACATGCTGTTCCTCACCGGCTGGTTGATCCTGGTCTACTTCCCGTTCGTACACATGGTCTGGGGCGGTGGGATCCTCGCCAGCTGGGGAGTGCTCGATTTCGCCGGCGGCATCGTCGTGCACAACATCGCCGGCATCGCGGCGCTCGCCTCCGTCCTCTACGTGGGAAAGCGCAAGGTGCAGGACCGCGGGCCGCACTCGATTCCGCTCGTCGCGCTGGGTACCGGCCTGCTCTGGTTCGGCTGGTACGGCTTCAATGCCGGCAGTGAGTTCCGCGTCGATTCCGTGACGGCCGTCGCCTTTCTGAACACCGATATCGCGGCGAGCTTTGCCGCCATCGCCTGGCTCGCCATCGACTGGATGACGACCAAGAAGCCCAAGTTCCTGGGCCTGCTGACCGGGGCGGTCGCCGGGCTCGCGACCATCACGCCGGCCGCCGGGTACGTCTCTCCCGCCACCGCGGCGCTCATCGGCATCATCGCCGGCGGCATCTGCTTCTACGCCGTGGCGCTCAAGAACCGGCTGGCATGGGACGACGCCCTCGACGTCTGGGGCGTGCACGGCGTCGGCGGGTTCATCGGCATCGTCCTCTGCGGCATCTTCGCCACGACGGCTTTCAATCCCGCCGGCGTGGACGGACTGCTGCGCGGCAACACGCACTTCTTCCTCGTCGAGTGTGCCGCCGTCCTGATCTCCTCGGTCTGGGCCTTCCTCTTCACCTACGGCATGCTCTGGCTCATCGACCGGGTGACTCCGGTCAAGGTGGACGAAGCCGGCGAGGCCGAGGGGCTCGATCAGGCGATCCACGGCGAGACGGCCTACCTCGAGAGCCTCTAGTCTTCGCAGGGGCGCCGCGAGCCCGGCTTCAGCGCAGGTCGGGTTTCGCGGCGTGGCGGACGAGCACCAGAACGGCCCAACCCAGGGCGCCGAGAATCGCCAGCAGGACGGCTTGCGGCAGCAGCTCCGTACGCTCGCCGGCGGCGCAGACGCGGAGGAGCACCGGCCCGGGCCTGGCTATCGCCGCGAGCCGCTCGACGGACGGTGCGACCGCTGGGTCGGGCGCCGGCAGGAAGGGGAGCCGGGCGACGAGCCAGGCACCGAGAAGCGACGCGTTGACGCGCGGATGACTCCAGGCCGGGTCCTGCAGCAGGACGGAACTGACGGGCGGACGCTCGATGCCGGCGAGCGCGGCGACCTCGGCAAGCGCGCTCTGGGCGACGGCGGTCCCCAGTGTGTTCACGGCCAGGCCGCAGGTCACCGCGGCGAGAATCCAGCGACGGTGCCCTCCGCGGCGCGCACGCTCGGTACGGGACAGGGCCAGCGCGAGAAGCGCCGGAGCGATCACGGCGAGCAGCGCACGAGGTCCCCAGGCAGCATCGCTCCACCGTTCGAGACCGGCGAAGGGGAGAGCGAGGCTGGCGGCGGCAAAGAGCGCGAAGCGGCCGACGTGCCGGTCGGAGACCGAGCCACGGAAGGAGCGCCAGAGTCCCATCAGCACCAGCGGAGCGAAGATGAGGAGGCCCTTGTTCCAGGAGAGCAGGAAGCCGTGGAGGTGCACCAGCCACTCGACCGGTGAGGAGGCCCACTCGATGGCCTGCCGTTCGACCGTCCCCGCGCGTACGGCGAAGGCGGCGACGAGGAGCGCGGCGGAGAGGTAGAAGCGCGGCTGTGGCCTCGCCGGCCGCTCGGCGCCGCCTCGTTCGACCTCGCACCAGACGAGCCACAGGAGCATCGGCAGCAGCAGCAGGCCGCTCGCTGCGGAAAGCAGCGCTCCAGCCGAGGCCGCCACGACCGCCAGGCCGCGCAGCGGGGCGCGAAGCCGGGTGGGTCCGATCGCCAGGAACCCCGCCGCGAGGAGCAGGAGCGGCAGCGTCAGCTCGTGCTCGACGAAGGCGTAGGGCAACAGCGGAGTGGTGAAGAGGGCGGCCAGGGCGATCGCCAGGCCGCGTCTTCGCTGACCCGAGGCGCGCGCCACCCAGACCGCCAGCAGCGTGCCTAGCGCCGCCGCCGAGGCTTGGGCCAGGATGGCTCTCGGACGTGCATCGACGGCGCTGCCGGAGGTCAACACCAGAAAGAGGCCACAGAAGAGGGCTCCCGCCCAGGCCCGCTCGGAATCTCGCAGTCGGGCGATGAGGGGGCGCATGGGACCGCGAATCTACTGCGAATCGTCGGCCGCCGGGAGGCGACCCACGACGACCAGGGTGAGGTCGTCGGCGAGCGGTGTGGCGGCGACATGGGCCTCGAAGGCGGCCAGGATGCCGTCGTGCGCCGTGCGTGCCGTGCCGGCACCGGTCAACGCCGCGCGCAGACGCTCGAAGCCGACGGCCTGACCGTTGCGGTCGATGCTCTCGAATAGGCCGTCGGAAAAAAGCACCAGCAGGTCGCCGGGGGCGAGCTCGAGGCGGCCGATGCGCGGCTCCACGTGCTCGCGCATGCCGAGGGGAAACGAGCCGAGCGCCGGCTCTTCGATCGTTCCCGAAGCACGCCGGAGAAGGGGAAAAGGGTGCCCCGCGCAGACGTATTCGAGCTCGCCGCTCGCCGGATCGAGCAAGCCGTAGAAGAGCGTCAGGAACGAGCGCCGGTCGCCAGTCCGCCAGATCGCGCGATGCAGCAGCGTCGAGACCGCGATCGGGGAAGGATCGAGCTCGAGGGCGATGTGCAAGGTGGCGTTGGCGATCGCCATGAGCAGGCCCGCCGCCATGCCGTGGCCGCTGGCGTCGGCGACCACGATCGCCACGCGCCCGTCGCCGAGGGTCTGGAACTGATAGTAGTCGCCGCCGATGTCGTTGGCGGTGCGCGAAGAGTGAGCGAAGGCGTACCCCGGAATCTCCGGGCTCGCCTTGGGGAGGAGGTCGCGCTGCAGTTGGCGGGCGATCTGGATCTCGTCGCGCACCAGGACCCGGTCGACCATCTCGAAGGCGAGCAACATCAGCAGGGCGACGACCGCGATCAGGAAGAAGAGCGACGAGCCCCCGAGATTCTCCAGCCTCTCGCCTTCCCGCCAGGTGAGTTGCGGGTCGACGATACCCGCCAGGGCGGCGACGACGGCGATGCCGAAGAGCAGCCTGCGGCGTGGCGAGAGCTTCTCGGACAGGCTGAGAAAGAGCAGCTTGGCGGCGCGAAGGTAGCGCTTGAGCCCCTTGAGGTTCTCGACCTGGCCTGCGCGATCGCGCATGAGCACCGAGTAGGCGCCCTTGGCATCGTCGTCGAAGAGCCGCCGCAGCTCCTCGCCCGACAGACCGCGGGTATAGTCGAGGAGAAACGACTCGGTGCGCTCGAACAGCGACAGTCGTTTGGCCTTCGAGGCAGCGCGTTTCACAACCTGATCTTACGTCCGGCGAGGCTGCGGGTTGCCGGACGGCGCTCGCTGCAGGTGGGGCGGCCTCCGGTAAGCTCCGCTCTCTGGAAAGGGAGTTTCATGTCTCGACGCATTCGCTTGCTCGCCCTCTGGTCGCTGATCTGCTGTCCGTCCGCCCTCTCTGCCGCAACGGTTTCGTCGCTGGAGCTGCTCGGGGAGACTGCGCTGCAGGGCTCTCCACGCCCTGGCGAGAGCCCGATCGGCGGGCTCTCCGGACTGGCCTTCGACGAGCGCTCGGGGCGCTACCTGGCGCTTTCCGACGATCGCAGTGAGCACGGCCCGGCGCGTTTCTACCGCCTGGCGATCGACCTGTCCGACGAGACGCCAGCAGGGGCACCGGTCGTTGCCGTGGAGTCCTCGGTGACCCTCCTTGCCCGGGACGGCGAGCCGTTTCCCCGCCGGGGTCTCGATCCCGAGGGAATCGTGATTGCAGGGGAGCGGATCTTCGTCTCGTCGGAAGGGGATGCGCGGGTCGGACAGGCGCCGTTCGTCGACGAGTTCGATCGCGCAGGGCGCTTCGTCCGCGAGCTGCCGCTGCCGGCGCGCTATCGCCCGACGGTCGATGGGACCACCGGAGTGCGCCACAACCTCGGCTTCGAGGCGCTCAGCCTCACCCCGGACGGCCGTTACCTCCTGTCGGGGGTCGAGAACGGGCTGGCGCAGGAGAGCCCGGCGGCGGCACCCGGCGTTGCCAGCCGCGCGCGGATCTTGCGCTGGGACCTCGAGTCGGGGGGCCCACCGGAGGAGTTTCTCTATGTCGTCGAAGCGGTCAGTGTGACGCCCCCCTCGCCCGCCGACGTGATCGTGAACGGCCTGGTCGAGGCGATCGCCCTCGGCCGCGAGGAGTTGCTGACGCTCGAACGCCAATGGGTCCCCGGCGTCGGCATCGAGATGAAGCTCTTCGCCGTCTCGCTCGCCGGGGCGCCGAACGTTGCGGCCATCGACCCGCCGACCAGTCTTTCGCTGCCCACCGCGCGGAAGACGCTGCTGCTCAACTTCGCCGACCTGGGAGTGGCGCTCGACAACTTCGAGGGCATGGCTTTCGGCCCGCCGCTCGCCGACGGCCGCCGGCCGCTCTTCCTGGTCAGCGACGACAACTTCAACCCGGATCTGCAGAAGACCTATGTCCTCGCCCTGGCGGTGGGCTTCGAGCCGCTGACGGTCGCCGCGCTGCAGGGCGCGGCTCATCGTTCGCCGCTCGCCGGCCGGTTCGTCGCCGGAGTCGAGGGCGAGGTGACGGCGACCGAGGACAGCCCGCGCGCCAAGGGCTTCTGGCTGGAGAGCGCGACTCCGGATGCGGATCCTGCGACGTCCGAGGGCATCTACGTCGCCTGGGAGGGAGCCTTCACGCTCCATCCCGGCGATCGGGTGCGCGTCGGCGGGAGAGTCGAAGAGGTCGCCGTGCCGCCCTCCGCCCTGCCGGTGACCACCCTCCGTCTGGTGGCTCTCGAATCCCTGGAGGAGGGTGTCGGCGAATCGCTGCCGCCGCCGGCGCGGCTGGTCGCCGGGCGCCGCATCCCGCTGCAGGTCGATGACGACGCCCTGACCCGCTTCGAGCCCGCCGCGGATGCCATCGACTTCTGGGAGAGCCTGGAGGGGATGCGGGTCGAGGTCCCGGCCGGCGTCGTCGTCGGCGCGACGCGCTCGTTCGGCGACGTGGTGCTGCTCGCCGACGGCGCCGACACCGCCGGTGCACTGCGGACTGCGGCCGGCGGCGTGCGGCAGCCCGCTCCAGGGCAGCTCTTCGAGCGCATCCTGCTGGGCCGGAGGATCAGCCGCACCATGCCCGACTTCCGGGTCGGCGATCGCTTCGCCGGGCCCCTCACCGGCATCGTCGACTACGGTTTTTCGAACTACCGCGTCCAGCTCCTCGCGGTGCCTCTGGCCGTCGGGACGGCGCGGCCGGCGTGCGGCGAGCGCACTGCGATCACCGGGGAGCGAGGCGCGCTCACCGTGGCGACCTTCAACGCCGAGAATCTCTCGATCGCCCAGGACGCGCCGCGGATCGCCCGCCTCGGTCAGGCGATCGTCGAGACGCTGGGAGCGCCGGCGCTCGTCGCCCTCGACGAGATCCAGGACGACAGCGGCACGCTGAACGACGGCGTCGTGACGTCGCAGGCGACGCTGGCAGCGCTGGTCGAGGCGATCGCCGGCGCCGGCGGTCCGCGCTACCGGGCGATCGCCATCGATCCGGAGAACGGTCGAGATGGCGGGCAGCCCGGCGGCAACATCCGGGTCGCGCTGCTCTTCGACCCGCAGCGCCTGGAGCTGGTCGCGCGCGGCGCGGCGCGGGCCAACGATCCGGTCGAGATCGTCGGGCGGGGGCGGACGATGGGGTTGTCGCTCTCTCCGGGCCGGCTCGCTCCCACTTCGAGCGCGTTCGACCTGCGCTCCGGCGAAGGCGTGCGCAAGTCGCTGGTCGCCGAGTTCCGTTTCGGTGGCCGGCCGCTGTTCGTGATCGCCAATCACTGGACCTCCAAGTGGGACGACGACCGCGCTTTCGGTGCCCGTCAACCGCCCGCCACTCCAACCGCCGAGAAACGCCTGGCGCAGGCGCGGGTCGTGCGGGACTTCGTCGACCGCCTGCTCGGCGGGGATCCGGAGGCGCGCATCGTCGTGCTCGGCGATCTCAACGAGGGCGAGAAGTTCGCTGGCGTCGCTCTGCTCGGGGCTCCTCCGATGCGCAATCTCGCGCTCGGTGTGCCCGACGCCGAGCGCTACAGCTACAACTTCGAAGGCGGCTCGGAGATCCTCGACCACATCGTGGTGAGCCCGGCCCTCACTCGCGGAGCCGAGGTGGACTTGGTGCACCTCAACTCGGACTGTCCCGACTCCGAACGACTCAGCGACCACGATCCGGTCGTCGCCCAGGTGCGGCCGTGACCGGCGCGACGCCTGCTGCAGGGGGCCGGCGCCTGCCGCTGCACACCCGGATGCTGATCGGGTTCGCGATCGGCATCGTCGCCGGGCTCGTGGCCCACCGCTTCTTCGCCGGCGATCCGCGGCTGGTCTGGCTGCTCACCCACGTTTCGCAGCCGGTGGGGAAGGTCTTCCTCCGCCTGCTCTTCATGCTCGTCGTGCCGCTCATCTTCTCGGCGCTGGTGCTGGGCATCACCGGCCTCGGAGACCTGAAGAGCCTGGGACGGATCGGCCTGAAGACGCTCGCCTACACCGTCGTGGTGTCGTCGATCGCCGTGCTGCTGGGGCTGGTGCTGGTCAACGTCCTCGAGCCGGGCAAAGGCCTCTCCGAAGAGACCCGCACTCGCATGATGGCCGGCGCGGCCGAGCGTTCGGCGGTGCTCGCCAAGGCCTCGGCGCCGAAGTCCGGGATCGATCTGGTGACGGAGATCGTTCCGGCGAATCCGCTGAAGGCGGCGGTCGAGGGCGATCTGCTCGCCTGGATGTTCTTCGCCCTGCTGTTCGGCATCGGGCTCTCGCTCACCCGCACCGAGGCCGCCCGCCGGCTCGAGGAGGCGATCGAAGGCCTCTACGACGTCACCATGCGGTTGATCGGCGTGGTCATCGGCCTGGCGCCGGTGGGAGTCGCCGCCCTGCTGTTCTCGATCACCGCCGATCTGGGACTCGAGATCGTGGTGCAGCTGGCGCGCTATGTCGGGGTCGTCGTGTTGGCTTTGGCCCTGCATCAGTTCGTCGTCTACTCGGCGGCGGTGAAGCTCCTCGGCGGCATGAGCCCGCGCTTCTTCTTCGCCGGCATCCAGGAGGCGATGATCACCGCCTTCTCGACCGCCTCTTCGAACGCGACGCTGCCGACGGCGTTGCGTGTCGCCGAGGAGAAGCTCAAGCTGCCTTCACACGTCAGCCGCTTCGTGCTCACCCTGGGTTCGACCGCCAACCAGAACGGCACGGCGCTCTTCGAAGGGGTCACGGTGCTCTTCCTGGCGCAGTTCTACGGCGTGGAGCTCGCGCTCTCGCAGCAGGTGGTCGTGCTCTTCATCTGCATTCTCGGCGGCATCGGAACGGCGGGGGTGCCCGCCGGCTCGATTCCGGTGGTGGCGATGATCCTCGGCCAGGTGAACGTGCCGGTCGAAGGGATCGGCATCATCCTCGGCGTCGACCGCTTCCTCGACATGTGCCGCACGACGCTCAACGTCTCGGGAGATCTCGCGGCCGCAGTCGTCGTGTCGCGGGGCGAGGCGAAAGCGATCCCGTCGCCCGCCGACAGTTGAGCTCCCCGGGGGCCCGAGGCGCTGCGCCCACCGGCGCGGCTGTCGTCGCCGCGGGTTCCTGTGTTGCGACTTGGCCGGCCCTCGGCCGGCGTGAGAGACTGCGCCCCGTCCTTTCCTGCCGGAACAGCCTGCGAAGGAGGCCCGAGTGTTTGCCGACCTGATGCGCAAGAAGAGCCTGGACGAGATTCTCGCGGCGCCCGAAGCGGGCCACGAGCGCGGCCTGAAGCGTAACCTCACCGCCTTCAGCCTGACGATGCTGGGAATCGGCGCGGTGATCGGCGCCGGCATCTTCTCGTCGGTGGGGACCGCGGCAGCCGGCGGCGCCGATCATCTCGGTGCCGGGCCGGCGCTGATGGTCTCGTTCGTCCTCACTGCCATCGCCTGCGGTTTCGCGGCGCTGTGCTACGCCGAGCTCTCGGCGATGGTGCCTATTTCGGGTTCCGCCTACACCTACTCCTACGCCACGCTCGGCGAGCTCGTCGCCTGGATCATCGGCTGGGATCTGATCATCGAGTACGCGGTCGGCAACATCGCCGTGGCGATCTCCTGGTCGGGCTACTTCCAGGAGCTGCTGCGCGGCTTCGGTTTGCAATGGCCGGTCTGGCTGGGTCTCGACTACCGGACGGCCTCGCAGGCCGCGGCGAGCGTCGCCGCGGCGGTCGCCGCCGGCAAGGACCCCCTGACCGAGGTCGGCGCCGCCGCGGTCCGATCGGCTCAAGCCCTCACTGACGCGCCGCACATCGGCTCGTTCGCCGTGGTCTTCAATCTGCCGGCCTTTCTCATCGTCATGCTGATCACGGTGATCCTGGTGCGCGGCATCCGGGAAAGCGCCTCGTTCAACAGCTGGATGGTCGGTTTGAAGCTCGCGATCATCGCCTTCTTCCTCGGCATGGGCGCGCTCTACGTCAAGCCGGAGAACTGGTCGCCCTTCGCCCCCAACGGCTTCCACGGCATCGCCGGCGCCGCAGCGATCATCTTTTTCGC
>JBPOHI010000083.1:0-2768 GCA_052035735.1 Acidobacteriota bacterium | reverse complement strand
CGCGCCAGGTGACTATCGCTGACGGCGGATTCGTGCCATTGTGGTCGTGGAGAGGGGTTTCGTGGCCGCGCTCGAGTTGCGCACCGGAGCCTCTCCAAACTTCCACGCCCGGCCGGGCCCGATCTGCGGTCCGCGCGGCGTAGACCCAAGGACAAAGCAAATGAAGGGCACAGTGAAGTGGTTCAACGCCGAGAAGGGCTTCGGCTTCATCACCCGTGAAGATGGCGAAAAGGACTGTTTCGTCCACCATTCGGCGATCGCCGGCGAGGGCTACAAGAGCCTCAACGACGGCGAGGCGGTCGAGTTCGACATCGTCCAGGGCCCCAAGGGCCCGGCGTCGGCGAACGTCCGGCGCATCTCCTGACCCAGCCTTAGCCGCGCGACGGAATCGTCGCGCGCGACCTCTAGAAGCAAATCGATTCGGCAACTTTCTGGACGCGGCCCTTGCCGGCGTGTCCAGCTTTTGCCGTGGTGCGAGCCGCCGCGGCTTTCGCTGCACCGGTTGCGCCGCGGCCGGCCGGTTGAGATCGTCGCAGGAGGAGACCTTTCATGGGAACTTCGAGCACGGAGAGCCTCGGCGGCGCTGCGGCCGGTGAGCCGGCCAGCGCCGGCACCTACGGCCTGCAGCCCGGCGGCTTCCGGCTGCCGGAGGCGACCCGGCTCGGGCCGGTGCGGCTGCAGGTCGGCGACCTCGCGCGTTCGCTCGCTTTCTACGGCGAAGTGCTCGGCCTCGAGCTTCTCGAGCGCGCGCCCGGGCGCGCCGTTCTCGGCACTGCCTCGCCCGCGGAAGCGCCTCTCGTCGAGCTGCGCGAGCGGCGAGGAGCGCGGCCTTCGCCCGGGCGCGGGCGGACCGGCCTGTTCCATTTCGCGCTTCTGCTGCCCGATCGGCCGGCGCTCGCGCGCTTCGTCCGCCATCTGAAGACGATCGGCGTCCAGGCAGGTGCAGGCGACCATCTGGTGAGCGAAGCTTTCTACCTCCAGGATCCCGACAATCTGGGGATCGAGATCTACGCTGACCGGCCGCAGAGCCTCTGGCGCCGGGTCGGCCGCGAGCTCCGGATGACCACCGATCCGGTCGACGTCGCGGGACTGCTCGCCGATGCCGGAGAGGAGAGCTGGCGTGGGATGCCGGCCGGTTCGGTCATGGGGCACGTGCATCTCCACGTCGGCGACCTCGACACCGCCGCGGCGTTCTATTCGGAAGCTCTCGGATTCGACCGTACGCTGTGGGGGTACCCGGGCGCGCTCTTCCTCGCCGCCGGCGGGTACCACCATCATCTGGGCACCAACCTCTGGGCCGGCCGCGGCGCTGCGGCGCCAGCGCCCGACGAGGCGCAGCTTCTCGAATGGACGATCGACCTGCCCGGTTCCGCTGCTCTCGCCGCGGCGGCGGCGAGTCTCGAGAGCGCGGGAATCGCCGTCGCACCGTGCACGACGAGAGACGGACTCAAGGAGGCGGTCGTACTCGATCCCTGGGGGACCCCACTGCGTCTGCGCGCGGTCTAGGCCGCAGCCGAATCCCAGGACTCGCCTTCGCGCAGGTGCACGACCGCGGTCGTCCTTCCGGCGGCGCGCAGGCGGCGCGCGAAAGTCTCGGCGGACTGCGCGGTACGCAGCAGCGGTGAACGGGGAGCGATGCCGAGGTGAATCGGAATGACCGTCGCCGGAGCGAGGTCGGCGACAGCCGCGGCAGCGCCGCGGTCGCCCATGGTCATCGGCAGGCGGAAGGTCGCCACCGGCAGAAGCGCGAGATCGAGGCGGAATCTCCGGCCGATCTCCTGCATGAAAGGGCGGTGATACGTGTCGCCCGCGA
Organism: Acidobacteriota bacterium; assembly: GCA_052035735.1. Classification (GTDB taxonomy): domain Bacteria; phylum Acidobacteriota; class Thermoanaerobaculia; order Multivoradales; family JAGPDF01; genus JAGPDF01. The sequence continues at coordinate 955 of JBPOHI010000083.1, read as the reverse complement.
AGTACGCGCAGACGCCGTCCAACTGCAGCACGAAGCCGATGGTGCGCGCGAGATGGAGAGCCGGCACCGCGGTGACCACAGCGGCGCCGAGCGCGCGGCTCTCCCAAGGCCGCATCGGCTGGTAGCTCTTCGCTCCACTGAGCCAGCGGGCAGCGAACGAACCGGCGGGGCCAAGAACCGGCACCGCTTCGTCGAGAGCGCGCAGGAAGCTGCGGTCGGTGTGGTCCCAGTGTCCGTGCGAATAGAGAACGCCGTCGATCTCGCGCAGCTCTTCGCGGCGGAACGCCGGGGGTTGCAATCGCGCATAGGCGAGATTGCCGGAGGTGGCGAACCAGGGATCGGTGAGGATACGCGTCGCCGCTCCCTCGAACAGCACCGTACTATGCCCGACCATCGTTACCCGCACCGACCGACCTCCTTGCCCCGCCGGCTGCGGCCGGTCGCGCGCGCCGCCAGCAGCACGAAGGCGATCGCCGCCCCGAGAAGGCAGCCACTCGCACCGTCGAGGGTGCTTTCCCAGGACGCGTCCAGCGAGCGCCGCAGGATGAAGTTCGAGAAGAAGAACAGCAGCAACAGCGTCATGCCGAGGCGGGTGAGCGTGCGCACGTCGAGGTGGGCGAAAGGCGTTCTCATGGCAGAGGTCCCGGGTGGCTCCGTGGGTCAGTCGGTGAGGTAATACCAGGTCATCAGCGCGAGCTTGACGACGAGGACGGTGGCGGCGACGGCGAACAGGTCCCAGCTCCAGACATGATCGACGTAATAGCGGTAGGCGAACAGGCCGATGGCGACGAGCCCGCCGAGGATCCCGGCGGCGCTGGTCGAGCGCTGGCGATGGATCAGGAAGCGTTCGTCGATCTGCCAGCCGAGAAGCGGGATCCTCATGACTCGGGCTCCAGGGTAAAGATGTCGTCGGTGGCGCAGCCGAAGACGCGCGCGAACATGAGCGCCAGCGGCA